>NZ_NRDF01000009.1 GCF_003130205.1 Aggregatibacter actinomycetemcomitans | reverse complement strand
AAAACTTTTTACCAACCACAAGTTTGTTTAGCTTAGTGAAAAAACATTTGACTTTGGGGCTGGGAGACAGTATCTACAAAACGATGTGAAATTTCACCGCACTTTATAATGCACGTCACTCAACGCACGCAATCTTTCCGCCACCTGTTCCGCTGTTAAATCGCGTTGGCTTTCACCGAGCATTTCGTAGCCCACCATAAACTTGCGTACGGTGGCGGAACGTAAAAGCGGCGGGTAAAAATGGGCGTGCAGTTGCCAATATGCGTTTTCTTCGCCGTTAAACGGGGCGGCGTGGAAGCCCATGGAATACGGGAAGGAGGTTTCAAACAGGTTGTCATATTTAGTGGTGAGTTTTTTCAGAATCACCGCTAAATCTTTCGCTTGTGCATCGTTTAATTCCGTTAGGCGTTTAACATGCGCTTTCGGCAATAACAAGGTTTCAAAAGGCCAAACCGCCCAGTAAGGGACGACAGCAAGCCAATGTGCGGTTTCCACCACGATGCGTTCTTTTCGTGCCAATTCCTGTTGAACGTAATCCACCAACAGCACGGCACCGTGTTTTTCATAATATTGGCATTGCGCTTTATCTTCCCTGGACACTTCGTTCGGCAGGAAGCTGTTCGCCCAGATTTGACCGTGCGGGTGCGGGTTGGAACAACCCATTGCGGCACCTTTATTTTCAAAAATCTGTACCCATTGGTATTTTTGCCCCAGTTCACGGAGTTGTTCCTGCCATACTTTTATCACCTCTTCGATCTCAAGTGCGGTCAATAATGGCAGCGTCTTGCTGTGGTCGGGCGAGAAGCAAATCACACGACTTTCGCCACGGGCTTGCGAACTTTGGAACAGCGGATTATCGTTCTGCTGCGGCGCCGGCGTATCTTCCAACAGCGCGGAAAAATCGTTTTTGAATACGTAAGGCTTGTGATAATCAGGGTTCGGTTCACCGGTAATACGTTTATTACACGGGCAAAGATAGCAGCTCGGGTCATGACTCGGTTTTTGTTCTTCATTCACTTTTTCCTGCTGCCCTTGCCAAGGGCGTTTGGCACGGTGGGGAGAAACCAAAACCCACTGGTCAATCAACGGGTTATATCGGCGATGGGGATGTTCGGTCGGGTCAAAAACGGTTGTCATAATGTGCCTCGATAAATTGATTTTTAGCTTATGAAAACGATTACAAAAAATATGCCATACCATACCATATTTAACGAAATAAACTGTTAGCGGGATCACAAAAATAAATTTAGCCTATGTTTTATTATAAAGACACGGAAAATTTTGTGACAAACCCGGCAATTTTTAAAGTAAGCGTTTTCAAAAAGAAAAATTTAGGATTATGATTTGCCTAATTTTAACGACATAATAAAGGTATTCCATGGTCACAATTCGAGATGTCGCCAACCAAGCCGGCGTATCTGTTGCAACGGTCTCCAGAGTATTAAACAATCACCCTTCAACGAAGGACAAAACCCGTCATTTAGTGTTAAATGCCATTGAGCAATTGGGCTATCGTCCTAATGCCAATGCGCAGGCACTGGCTTCGCAAAGTTCCGATACCCTAGGCGTGGTGGTGACCGACGTAACGGATTCGTTTTTCGCCATTTTGGTCAAAGCAGTGGATCATGTGGCAATGGAGCACGGTAAAAATATTTTGATCGGCATGGGATACCATCAGGCGGAAAAAGAACGCGATGCCATTGATACCCTGTTACGTAAACGTTGCAATTGTTTGGTGGTGCATTCTAAAGCTTTAGACGATCAAACCCTGACGGAATACTTGGATTTGGTTCCCGGCATGGTGATTATCAATCGCTGCATTCAAGGTTATGAATCACGCTGCGTCAGTCTGGACAACCGAAAAGGCACGTTTATCGCCACCAACACCTTGATTCAAGCCGGTCATCGGCATATCGGTTACATCGGCTCCAATCATAAAATCAACGATGAAACGGAACGTAAACAGGGCTATTTGAATGCCCTGACCGAACACGGTATTCCCATTGTGGAAAACGCCATTGTGCATAATTCACCGGATTTTGAAGGCGGGGAAGAAGCCATGATTAACCTATTGAGTTATAACGATAATCTCACGGCAGTGGTAGCGTATAACGATTCTATGGCGGCAGGTGCATTATCCGTCTTAAATGAAAACAATATCAAAGTGCCGAAGCAATTTTCCATTATCGGCTTTGACGATATGCCTATCGCCCGCTATTTGGTGCCGAAACTAACTACTATTCGCTATCCCATTGATCTCATGGCGAATTATGCAGCAAAACTGGCGTTAGGTCTGGTGGATATGGACATTTGCCTGCCCATTAACCCCCAATTCAATCCGACCTTGGTTCAACGTTTTTCCGTCGAAAATGTACATCACACGGGAGAATAACGCTAAATTTTAACTATTTTTTACATTAAAGATGTAATCGTTTTCATAAATGTGAATATGATCACAGTCTTGAAACATAAAAAACTGTATTCTACGCCCAATTACCTGAGTACCGATTGCAGTGTAAAAGGTAAGAATTGATAATAATTCCTTAAAAATTATCATGTTAAATACCTCTTCCAATTTTAAAACAGTCAATGGAGAACATCTAGTATGAAAAAAACAGTATTAAGTGCGGTGGTTTTCTCGATAGTTTTTGGTATCGGCATCAGTACAACACAAGCAGAAACCCGTATCGGTGTAACCATTTACAAATATGATGACAATTTCATGTCTTTAATGCGGAAAGAAATTCAAAAAAATGCAGAACAATTACAAAACGTAAAACTGCTGATGAATGATTCTCAAAACGCACAATCTATCCAAAACGACCAGGTGGACGTGCTACTTTCCAAAGGCGTGAAAGCGCTTGCCATCAACTTGGTTGACCCTTCTGCCGCACCGACAATTATCGGCAAAGCCAAACCGGATAATATCCCGGTGGTGTTCTTCAACAAAGATCCGGGCGCAAAAGTCATTGGCAGCTATGAAAACGCTTATTATGTGGGTACGGATCCAAAAGAATCCGGTTTAATCCAAGGGGATTTAATCGCCAAACAATGGAAAGCCATGCCGGCATTAGACTTAAATAAAGACGGCAAAATCCAATATGTGTTATTAAAAGGCGAACCGGGTCACCCCGACGCAGAAGCGCGCACAAAATATGTGATTGAGCAATTAAATGCACAAGGCATTCCAACGGAACAGCTCTTTATCGACACCGGTATGTGGGATACGGCACTGGCGAAAGACAAAGTGGATGCGTGGTTATCCAGCTCTAAAGCCAATGCAATTGAAGTCATTATTTCCAACAACGACGGCATGGCGATGGGCGCATTGGAAGCAACCAAAGCACACGACAAAAAATTACCGATTTTCGGGGTAGATGCGTTGCCTGAAGTATTACAACTCATCAAGAAAGGCGACATTGCAGGTACCGTATTGAATGACGGCGCGACTCAAGGTAAAGCGATTGTGGATTTATCCAACAACCTGGCAAACGGCAAACCGGCGACCGAAAGCACCAAATGGGAGCTTAAAGATCGCGTTGTGCGCATTCCTTATGTTGGTGTAGATAAAGACAACTTGTCTCAATTCTTAAAATAAATCACTTGTTTTAAATTCAGGGGGAAGGCATAGACACTGATGAAGTCTCTTCCCCCTTTTTTGTGAGGTTGGATATGACAGAACAAAATCAAAGTCCAAGCGGAAACCAAAGCCAAAGCGGTGAAGTGCTGCTTACGATGACGGATGTCAGCAAATCGTTTCCGGGCGTCAAAGCCTTAGATCACGCAAATCTGACCGTCCGTTCACATTCTGTACACGCATTGATGGGGGAAAACGGTGCGGGTAAATCCACACTGCTGAAATGTTTATTTGGTATTTATACTAAAGATGAAGGCAATATTTTATTTTTAGGCAAGCCCGTTAACTTTAAAACCTCAAAAGAAGCCCTGGAAAACGGCATTTCCATGGTGCACCAAGAATTGAATCTGGTGCGTCAAACCAGCGTAATGGATAACCTGTGGCTCGGTCGTTATCCGCTGAAAGGCCCGTTTGTGGATCACGCCAAAATGTATCGTGATACCAAAGCCATTTTTGACGAATTGGATATTGATATTGATCCGAAAGAAAAAGTGGCGAAACTTTCCGTTTCTCAAATGCAGATGATCGAAATTGCGAAAGCGTTTTCTTATAACACGAAAATCGTGATTATGGATGAGCCCACCTCCTCCCTTTCCGAAAAAGAAGTGGAGCATCTGTTTAAAATCATTCAAAAACTCAAAGATCGCGGTTGCGGCATTATTTATATTTCCCACAAAATGGATGAAATTTTCAAAATTTGTGACGAAATCACTATTTTACGCGACGGCAAATGGATTAACACCGTGCCGGTGAAAGGCTCCACCATGGAACAAATCGTTTCCATGATGGTAGGTCGTGAACTGACCCAACGTTTCCCGGAAAAAACCAATACGCCGAAAGAAGTGATTTTAACGGTAGAAAATCTGACCGCACTTAATCAGCCGTCCATCCAAGACGTGTCATTCAATTTGCGCAAGGGCGAAATTTTAGGTATCGCCGGCTTGGTTGGGGCAAAACGCACGGATGTGGTGGAAGCCATTTTTGGCGTGCGTGAACTAAAAAGCGGCGCCATTACCTTGCACGGAAAAACAGTGAAAAATCACACCGCACTTGAAGCCATCAATAACGGTTTTGCGCTGGTGACCGAAGAACGCCGCTCCACCGGGATTTATTCCAGTTTAAGTATTGAATTCAATTCCTTGATTTCCAATATGAAATCTTATCTCACTCCCTGGAAATTACTGAGCAACAAAAAAATGCGTAGCGACACCCAATGGGTGATTTATTCCATGAACGTAAAAACACCGTCCCACAAAACCACCATCGGCTCCCTTTCCGGCGGCAACCAGCAAAAAGTGATTATCGGACGTTGGTTATTAACCCAACCGGAAATTCTCATGCTGGACGAACCGACCCGCGGTATCGACATCGGCGCAAAATTTGAAATTTACCAACTCATTCAGGAACTCGCTAAAAAAGACAAAGGCATCATCATGATTTCTTCCGAAATGCCTGAATTACTTGGGGTGACCGACCGAATTCTGGTGATGAGTAATGGTAAAGTCGCCGGTATTGTGGAAACGACGAAAACCTCACAAGAAGAAATTTTGCAACTTGCGGCAAAATATTTATAAATAAGAAAGGAGTACATTATGAGTGCTTTAGAAAAAAATAAATCCTTTGATTTTCTGAAACAGAATGCGATTTATTTTGTGTTATTGATTTTACTTGGCATCATCATCGCACAAGATCCGTCATTTCTTAACTTAATGAACTTCAGTAACATTCTCACCCAATCCTCCGTGCGTTTAATCATCGCCCTTGGGGTTGCCGGCTTGTTGGTGACACAAGGCACTGACTTATCCGCCGGTCGTCAGGTCGGTTTGGCGGCGGTAATTTCCGCCACCATGTTGCAATCCATGGAAAACATGAACCGCGTGTTCCCGGATTTGGGTGAAATTCCGATTCCGGTGGTCATTCTTGCGGTCTGTGCCGTGGGTGCGGTTATCGGTTTGATCAACGGTTTGGTTATCGCTTATCTGAACGTCACACCGTTTATCGCCACCATGGGCACCATGATCATCGTGTACGGTTTCAACTCCCTGTATTACGATGCCGTGGGCGGCTCCCCGATTGCCGGTTTCAGCGAAAACTTCTCCACCTTTGCCCAAGGTTTCTTCCGCATCGGCTCATTTAAACTTTCCTACATCACCATTTACGCCGCCGTTTGTGCTTTCCTGGTGTGGGTCATGTGGAACAAAACCCGCTTCGGGAAAAACATCTTCGCTATCGGCGGCAACCCGGAAGCGGCAAAAGTGTCCGGCGTCAACGTAGCGCGCAACCTCGTGGTGATCTATATCATCGCAGGGATGTTCTACGCCTTCGGCGGTATGTTGGAAGCCGGTCGTATCGGCAGTGCCACCAACAACCTCGGTTTCATGTACGAATTAGACGCCATCGCAGCCTGCGTAGTGGGCGGCGTCTCCTTCGCCGGCGGTGTGGGCACGGTTATCGGCGTAATTACCGGGGTGATTATCTTCACCGTCATCAACTACGGCTTAACCTACATCGGTGTCAACCCTTACTGGCAATACATCATCAAAGGTAGTATCATCATCCTTGCCGTTGCCATCGACTCCTTGAAATACGCGAAGAAAAAATAATCTTCTGCAGAAAAACGCCATAAAGAACGACCGCACTTTTTGAAGTGCGGTCGTTGTTCCAACCGTTTTTCGATTAATAACCTGCCAGCCACGCCCGCAATTTCGCTACATCCGTTTGCCATTCTTTTGCCAGCAGACTCACCCAATGGGCGATATTGCCCTGCCAATCCGGCGTGTCGGCATTCTGTGCCTGTGCGGCAATTAGTTGTAAGCGTTTTAGCCCCATGGAAGCCAGCGCACCTTTGATTTTATGGGCGATGGAAAGCACCTCCGGTTGGGTGTACGGATCGTTCAAATATGCCTGGTAGGTCTGTTGCAGCTTGGTGACATAATCCTGCATGGTTTGCTCGAATAAAGCGAGATTGTTTTTCACGAAATCCGCCCCCAGCATTTCCACCAGTTCCGTGAGCATTTTCGTATCCAGCTCCACAGATTCCGCTTGCAGTTTATTGTTCGGCAAGTTGAATTGAGCCGGTTCTTCACCGAAATAATCGTGCAGGCAATGTCTCAGTTCCTCCAAAGAGAGCGGCTTATGAATCACATCGTCCATGCCTTGCGCCAGATATTCCTGTTTTTTCTGCACCACATTTGCCGTAAGTGCAATGAGCGGCGGGAGAAAATCATAAGCGCCGTTTTCGTAGTTTTGGCGGAAATGGGTGGCAATATCAAAGCCTGACATATCGGGCAGCTGAATATCCAGAAACACCAGATCGTAGTAATTTTGTTCAAATTTGCGAATGGCTTCGGCACCGGTCATGGCGACATCAATTTGATAACCCAATTTTTCCAACATAGATTTCGCCACCACCACATTCACTTCAATATCTTCTACCAAAAGAATATTTAGTTTTAGCGGCAAATATTTGTCTTCTTCTACCGGCTTGATAGCTTGTCGGGCTTTGAACGTAAATAAGAAGGTCGAACCTTTGCCTACTTCGCTACTGACGGTTAAATCGCCGCCCATCAGTTGTGCAATGGTTTTTGACACGGACAACCCGATGCCGCTGCCTAAGGATTTATTAGCATCAGAACCGGCTTGATAATACAGTTCAAAAATCTTCTGCAAATCCTGCTCGGCAATACCGATGCCGGTGTCGATTACGCGCAACGCAAATTCTTCCTCTGCTGTCTGCTCCACAGATAAGGTAACGCTGCCCCGTTGAGTGAATTTCACCGCGTTATTGATTAAATTCCACAGCACTTGGTTTAACCGCACGCCGTCCAACATCAGCCAATTAGGTAGCGTCGGCGGGCAAGCCAATTGAAATTGCAAATGCTTTTCTTCCGTCATTAATAACGCGAAATTGGCAATGTCATTGAGCAACGCGTATAAATCCGTGGCTTTACGATTGAGTTCAATACGTTTCGCATCAATTTTTTCTAAATCAATGATGTCACTAAAAATATGGGCGAGAGAAAGGGCACTGCTGTTGATGGTTTTAAGGTAATTTTGTTGTCGTTCGGAGGGATTTTCTTCCAATAAAATGCGGCTCAAGCCGATAATGCCGTTTAACGGCGTGCGTAACTCGTGACTGATGGTAGTCATCAAAGTGGTTTTATCGCGGTTGATTTTTTCCAGGTTATCCAAGACTTCCGATAATTTTTTCTCCGCCGATACCCGTTCTTGAACTTCTCTGCGCAGCTCTTCTACGGAACACGAAAGCGCCTGACGGGAGTGTTCCAGTTTTTCCACCAATACCGTGAAAAAATAAATCACAAAAGGCGCAGAAATCAAACCGAACACAATGGAGCGTGCCACATCTGCCCAAAGAATTTCCCCCATTACCAACAAACTAAGCAGAATTTGCGTACAAAGTGCAAGCACCGCCAGCACCATCACGCCAAGCAAAGAAAAGCGAATGCGCCCGAGACGGATCACCCAATCCACATAGCGTCGAACAAAGTCTTTAAGATTTTTCATAGCATTCCGTAACAAGAGAAAAACGGTGGGTATTGTACCCTACAGCAAATATGCGGAGAAGTTTTGCACAAACAAAAAAGTGCGGTCGAAAAACACTGTGAATTTCGACCGCACTTTAAGAGAAAAATCACCCCGAGAGATTAACCGTTGTAACGTTTGAACACGAGGCTGGCGTTAGTACCGCCGAAGCCGAAGCTGTTGGACATCACGGTCTGCAAACCGGCGTTTTCGACAGTTTCAGTGACGATGTTACAACCTTGCGCCTGTTCGTCCAGGGTCTCAATGTTAATGCTTGGCGCGATGAAATCATTGTGTAACATTAACAACGTATAAATGGCTTCATGGGCGCCGGCTGCGCCTAAAGAGTGACCGGTCATGGATTTAGTGGAAGAAATTGCCGGGATTTTATTGCCGAATACATTCTTAATTGCACCCAATTCTTTCACGTCACCCACCGGAGTAGAGGTACCGTGTACGTTGATGTAATCGATTGGCGCATCCAAACCTGCCATCGCTTGTTTCATACAGCGTTCTGCGCCTTCACCGCTCGGTGCAACCATATCATAGCCGTCGGAAGTGGCGCCATAGCCCACGATTTCCGCATAAATTTTCGCACCGCGTGCTAACGCGTGTTCCAATTCTTCTACCACCACAACCGCGCCGCCGCCGGCAATCACGAAGCCGTCACGATTAGCATCGTAGGCACGGGAGGCTTTGGTCGGGGTGTCGTTGTATTTGGTTGAAACGGCACCCATGGCGTCGAATTCAGTGGCGCATTCCCAAGATAACTCTTCCGCGCCACCGGCGAAAACGATGTCTTGTTTGCCTAATTGAATTAATTCGTAAGCGTTACCGATACAGTGTGCGGAAGTGGCACACGCGGAACTGATACTGTAACTGACACCTTTGATTTTATATGGGGTCGCCAAACAGGCGGACACGCTGGACGCCATGGTTTTGGTTACCGCATAAGGGCCGATGGCTTTCACTCCGCGCGGACCGCGTACGGCGTCACAAGCAATTAATTGGTTATGGGCGGAACCCGTACCTGCGCCGATCACCAAACCGGAGCGTTCGTTAGAGACCTGTTCTTCCGTTAAGCCGGCATCTTCGATGGCTTCTTTCATAGAAAGATACGCATAAGCGGCGGCATCACCCATGAAACGATAAATTTTGCGATCAATTAACTCGCTCGGGTTAAGTTTAACGGTGCCCGCCACCTGGCTGCGCATTTTCATTTCGATAAATTCGGGAACCACTTCGATACCGGATTTACCGGCTTTTAACGAAGCCAATACTTCTTCTTTATTGTTACCAATACTTGAAATGATACCAAATCCGGTAATTACGACTCTTTTCATTCTCTGTTCCTTAATCTGTTAGAGGGAAATTCGACTTACATATGTTAGCTGAAAGGCAATTTACTATGAAATCAAAATATTGCAAGCATTAATTATAACGTTAGACCAGTTAGGCAGAATCGGCGTATCATATAGCCATCTTGAAAATTAACAGAGGAAAGCAAGTCCAATGCGCGTTATTACTCACGCCGACATCAGGTTTAACCAAGAAAACACGCCCGTTTCCAACCAATTTGATGACGTCTATTTTTCCAATCAGGACGGATTGGAAGAAAGTCGTTACGTTTTCCAACAAGGAAACCGATTATGGCAGCGCTGGCAACACCATGAACAGGCACATTTCGTCATTGCGGAAACCGGCTTCGGCACGGGGCTGAACTTTTTTGCCGTAACTACCCTCTTTCGCGAATTTCGCCACCAATTTCCACGAGCGAAATTACAACGTTTATTTTTCCTTTCTTTTGAAAAATACCCGCTGAGCTCGCAAGCCTTAAAACACGCTCATGCGCATTACCCGCAATTTACCGCCCTCACCGAACAACTACAGGCGTATTGGCTGGAACCCATTGAAGGCTGCTATCGTTTTCATTTTGAAGAAACCACCCTTGATTTATGGTTCGGCGATATTCACGCTAATTTGCCGCAACTTGGTGATTATATGCGGGAGAAAATCGACGCTTGGTTTTTAGACGGTTTCGCGCCGAGCAAAAATCTCGAAATGTGGAACGAAGGACTGTACGCACAAATGTATCGCTATACCAAACCGCACGGCACCTTCGCCACCTTCACCACAGCAAGCGCGGTGCGCAAGGGCTTGGAAAATGCGGGATTCAGCGTGCAAAAACGCAAAGGTTACGGCAAAAAACGGGAATGTCTGGCGGGCGAAAAAACGCTTGTAAAACCCACCGCACTTTTTACGCCCTGGTATCTTCCGCAAGCGGCAGAGTTTCAAGAAAAAGCCGATGTTGCCATTATCGGCGGAGGCGTGGCATCGGTGTTTACTACCCTTTCCTTAATGCAACGCGGTGCTAAAGTCACCTTATATTGCGAAGACCCGCAACCGGCGATGAACGCTTCCGGCAACAAACAAGGCGCCTTTTATCCGCAACTTAGTGATGATGACGAACGCAACATTCGCTTTTACATTCACGCCTTTGCTTACGGCTTACAACTGCTACACGAAGCGGAAAAACGAATTGACTTTGAACATGAATTTTGCGGCGTGGCATTGTGCGGCTATAACGAAAAAAGTGCGGTCAAATTACACCACATTTCGCAATATCGCTTGCCCACCGCGCTTTATCAAACCTTAACGCAGGCAGAACTAAGCGAGAAAGTCGGCTTGCCGCTGCCTTGTGGCGGTGGATTTATCCCCCAAGGGGCATGGCTCGCCCCACAACAACTGGTGCAAAATCTTTTTACGCATTTGGAAAAACAGGGGTTGACCATAAAAACGCGGGAAAAAATGACCGCACTTTTATGGCGGAACGAACACTGGCAACTCACCAATGAACGGGGTGAGCAATTTCAGCATCAAATTGTGATGCTGGCGAACGGTCATCAGCTTCATCGGTTCCCGCAAACACAACATTTGCCGCTCTACGCCGTGCGCGGTCAGGTCAGCCAAATTCCTACCTCGGCAAATTTACTGAAACTGAAATCCGTGCTCTGTTACGACGGTTACCTCACCCCGGCGGATCGGGCAAAAACCAGCCATTGCATCGGTGCCAGTCATGTGCGTGATTGCGCCGATCGTCGCTTTAGAGAGCAGGAACAGCGGGAAAATCAGGAAAAAATCCAACGAAATTTAGCCGAAATGTCTTGGGTGAAGGACGTGGATACCTCCGCCAATTTGGCACGAATCGGCGTGCGTTGCGCCGTACGGGATCGTATTCCGATGATGGGCAACGTACCTGACTTCGATCGCCAATGTGCGGATTACAAAAATCTATTTAATCTCCGTCGCCGCAAACAGCCAATCCCACCCGCCGCCTATTATCCGAACCTTTACTTAATCGGCGGCCTCGGTTCACGCGGCTTAACCTCCGCTCCGATCCTGGGCGAAACCTTGGCATCATTAATCCACAATGAACCGCTCCCGCTGAGTGAAAACTTAATTCACCACCTATCAGCAAGTCGCAGCTGGATACGTAAACTGCTGAAAGGTACGTCTCTTGAAAATCTCTAAATACCTGCATGATATGAAAGCCTATTCCAGCGAATAGGCTGATTTTCTGCAAAACCCAAACAATCATGACATATATCAAATAAGTCTAATATAACTTATCTTTATCCTTGCAAAGGAAACGAATTTCATTATCATTACGCGAATTATTTTCATTTATCCACAGAAGTAAAATTCGCATACCGAAGGTCACATATGAGTAAATTAAAATTTAGGCTACCTACCCTCTCCTCTCATATTATTTTCCTTGCTTTAAGTATTTCAACTGCCTATGCCGAAAACGACAAACAGGAAAAATTAAATGAGATTGTGGTTTCAGGTAGCAGTGAAGGCAATGGAAATTCTGATGATAGAACCCCGCCCAAAATCGGTGAAACGGTTAAAAGTGCGAAAAAATTAGAAAAGCAACAAGCTCAAGATGTAAAAGATTTGGTTCGTTATGACACCGGTGTAACGGTAGTCGAAGCTGGGCGTTTCGGCAATAGCGGCTTTGCTGTGCGTGGTGTGGAAGAAAATCGGGTGGCGATTCAAATTGACGGACTGGCACAAGCAGAAACCATCTCATCACAAGGTTTTAAAGAATTATTTGAAGGTTACGGTAATTTTAATAATACACGTAATAGTGCAGAAATTGAGACACTAAAACAAGTTACGATCCGAAAAGGGGCCGATTCTTTAAAATCAGGTAGTGGCGCATTAGGTGGTTCGGTCAGTTTTGAAACCAAAGATGCACGCGACTATTTGACCGATAAAAACTATTATGCTTCCTACAAGCGGGGCTACAACACAGCAGATAATCAAAATCTCAATACGCTAACGCTTGCCGGTCGCTATAAATATTTTGACGCGATTGCTGTTCTTACATCACGCAAAGGACATGAATTAGAAAACTTCGGTTACAAAAACTACAACGAGAGAGTTCAGGGAAAAACCAGAGAGAAGGCCGATCCCTATCGCCGTACCTTAGACAGTACATTGTTGAAATTCGCATTTCAACCAACAGATAATCACCGTTTCTCCGTTATGGCAGATTTATATAAGCAAACCTCTAAAGGACATGATTTTTCTTACACATTAAAGCCAAATACTCAATTTAGAACCTATGATGAGGAAGAGTTACGTCACACCAATGATAAAGTAGAACGTAAAAATTCGCCTTTACTTATGAAAACTTCACAACAACACCGCTTTGGGATACGTTGAAAATCACCTATTCCCAACAAAAAATTACAACCCGAGCAAGAACAGATGATTATTGCGATGGAAATGATAAGTGCCCTACCTCACAAAATAAGTTAGGTATGAAATATAATGAGGACAATAAACTTGTCGGTAGTGATAATAAATTAGCCAAATATACAAATACTCCGGCACAAACAAAAACAATAAAAGAGCAAGTCCCTTTAGATCCAAGTAGCACTGCAAAATACCGGTGGCAAAAAGCACAATGGCATGTACTGGAACAAAAATATCCGGGGGTAAAATATTCTAAATACTGTGAAGAAGACGAAACAGATCCGAGTAATTTCTGTACTGTTGAATTGAAAATCCCCGGAGCACCGGCTAAAAAATCCTTTGAAATAAACGGAAAAGAATACGATTTAAAATCGGAAGAGGTCATTGGTGATGAACAAACTCTGACAACAAATACTTCACATATATTAAGCTGTGATGCTATAAACTGTAATAAAAAAACGATTGGAGGTTTTCAACGTGATGGAACACCGGTTGATATTCCATTCGAAGTTTTTGAACGTGATGGTAAAAAATATGCCAAAACTAAAATAATGAGTAAGGATCAATTAAGCGGACCGGTATTCTTCGTGCCAAATAAATCCGGCTATCAAGAAAACTTATGGACTCAGCGTGATCTTACAACCAAAACAAAGCAGATCAATATTGATTTAACAAAGCATATTGAAATCTCCGGTACAGAACATGATCTGTCCTATGGTGGGTTGTGGGCAGAGTCTAAAAAAGAAATGATAAATATTTCAGGCATCAGTGCTAGAAATATAAAGTGGTGGGCTCAATATCCTAAAGATTGTTCACCTTCAATAAGTAATCCGGATCGCTACAATGCACTTTGCAATAGAAAGAATGTTTATTCTTTCCTAATTCCTGTGAAAACTAAAACAGGCGCACTATACTTTATTGACGATTTCAAATTAAATGATTACATAAGTTTCGGTATCGGTTACCGTTATGACCGTGTGAAATATAATCCGGAATATATCCCCGGCGTCACTCCAAAAATTCCTGATGATCTGGTAACTAATCTGTATATAACAGATCCAAAGTTTGATCCATCCGATTTAACATCTCCTGAAAATCAGGCAAGACGGGAAGCTAACGCAAACGCGAATATCAAAAAAATTGCACAGCCGAAAAAGTTCTCTGCCAGCTCGTATTCATTGAATACGACGGTAGATCCACTGGATTGGTTACGTTTGCAGGCGAAATATAGCAAAGCATTCCGGGCGCCAACTGGTGATGAAATTTATTTTACCTTTAAACACCCTGATTTCTCTGTATTACCCAATAAGGATCTTGCGCAAGAAACAGCAAAAACTAAAGAATTGTCTATAACCTTACATAATGATATGGGCTATGTTTCTACGTCTGTGTTTGAGACCCGATATAATAACTTCATTGATTTGGTATACAAAGGCAACAAACAACTACAAGGGCATTCCAAGTTACGCCCGTTTAATGTATATCAAAATATAAACAGACCTAATGCAAAAGTAACGGGCTTTGAAATCGTATCTCAAATTTCTTTGAATGATTTGGCAAAAATCCTTAATGGATTTAATTTAAGTTATAAATACACTTACCAAAAAGGGAGAATGGATGGCGGTATTCCGATGAACGCAATTCAGCCCAGAACTGCTGTTTATGGTATAGGTTATGTTCATTCTGATGATAAATTCGGTTTAGATTTATATATAACTCATGCCGGAGCAAAACAAGCTAAAGATACTTACAACATGTACCACAAAGAGGAGGGTAAAAAGGACAGCTCCATCAAATGGCGTAGTAATTCTTATACAACGATTGATTTACTTGGTTATATTAAACCAATCAAAAACTTAACTTTAAGGGCCGGAGTATATAATCTCACAAACAGAAAATATATTACTTGGGATTCTGCAAGATCAATTCGCCCGTTTGGTACAAGTAATCTGATTGACCAAAAGAGCGGATTGGGTATCAACCGCTTCAATGCACCGGGTCGTAATTATAGACTTTCAATGCAACTTGAATTCTAACCAAACAAAAAGGAGAAGCCCTCGCTTCCCCTTTTCTTTTGCCTCAAAAGTGCGGTCGTTTTAAAAAACGTTTTTCAAAACGACCGCACTTTTATTTGATTTGGCATTAGTTTACGCCGCTACCATCACCATTGCCGGGCGGATGACTCGTCCGTTTAATAGATAACCTTTTTGTAATACGGCGGTGATTTGGTTGCTTTCAAAGCCTTCCGCCGGTTGCATGGAAATGGCTTGGTGTAATTCCGGGTTGAAGGCTTCACCGACGGCGCCGACAGGTTCAATACCGAAACGGGCAACCGTTGCCAATAATTCTTTTAAAGTCAGTTTAACGCCATCAAACAGCGCTTTTACGCTTTCATCTTCGGTATTTGCCGAGGTGGCGAGTGCGCGTTCTAAGTTATCAATGGTATTTAAAATGTCTTTGGCAAATTTTTCCAAAGCAAATTTATGCGCTTTTTCAATGTCTTGTTCGGTACGACGACGGATATTATCAATTTCGGCACGGGTGCGTAGCAATAAATCCTGTTCTTTTTTTGACGTTTCGGCAAGTTGCGCTTCTAACTCCTGAACGCGCGCAATGGCTTCTTCCAGCGGGTCTTCACCCTGTTCTTTTACCTCATCAACAACGTCTTCCTGTTGCATCTCTTGTTCCAATTCGTGCTGATTATCTGCGCTTTGGTGGTTTGTCATTCTTATTTCTCCTTGAGTCAAATTTGGGCGATTATAGCAAAAAATCTTAAACTTACCATGTGCGCCGACTGGCAAGCAAAAGGCGTTCTGTTGTAATATAATGCCCAATTTTCCGAATTCAAGTTAATCACAAGATAAATATGGATACCTTAAATGCGGTGAAACCGCAAACTTTACACACGTCATTTCAGACCATTGGTTTGGTGGGGAAACCGAGAAATGACCTAAACCTGCAAATGCATAAAAACTTGTTTTTTTGGCTGTTGGAGCACGGTTATCACGTTCTGGTTGAGCGGGAAATCGGGGAAAAAATCGAACTTCCGCCAGAACACTTGGCGTCCGTCGATGAAATCGGCAGCGAAGCGCAGCTTGCCATTGTTATCGGCGGTGACGGCAATATGCTGGGGCGTGCGCGAATCCTTGCCAAATACGACATTCCGCTTATCGGCATTAATCGCGGAAACTTAGGTTTTCTAACGGACATTGACCCGAAAAACGCCTACGCACAGTTGCAAGCCTGTTTGGAACACGGCGAGTTTTTTGTGGAAGAACGCTTTTTATTGCAAGCCTCCATTGAGCGGGATAATGAAATTGTCGCAAGCGGCATCGCCGTTAATGAAGCGGTCATTCACCCGGCAAAAATCGCCCACATGATTGATTTTCATGTACACATTAACGATCAATTCGCCTTTTCCCAACGTTCCGACGGTTTAATCATTTCCACCCCCACCGGTTCCACCGCTTATTCGCTGTCCGCCGGCGGTCCGATTTTAACGCCGAAACTGGATGCCATTGCGTTGGTGCCGATGTTTCCGCACACCCTGACTTCACGCCCTTTGGTCATTGACGGCAACAGCAAAATTTCCATGCGTTTCGCCGAATACAATACGTCACAACTGGAAGTGGGCTGCGACAGCCAAATCGCCATGCCGTTCTCCCCTTATGATGTGGTGCATATTCAAAAAAGCGAACATAAACTGCGCTTACTGCATCTAAAAAACTACAATTATTACAAAGTATTAAGTTCCAAATTAGGTTGGTTACGCAATAAATCCTAGCACAATAAAAATCCGCTTTACTGTATATTAGAACAGTATTATACTGACAAACATACAGTAAAGAGGATTGTTTATGTTAACCCAACTCACTATCAATAATTTTGCTATCGTACGCCATTTAAACATTGAATTAATGCAAGGCATGTCCGTGATTACGGGCGAAACCGGTGCAGGAAAATCCATTGCCATCGATGCCTTGGGCGTTTGTTTGGGGCAACGCACGGAAGCTGCCATGCTGCGCGAAGGTCAGGAACGCGCCGACATTTGCGCCACCTTTCAAATAAGCCGAAACAATCCCGCCTACCAATTTCTGCTGGATCACGACTTGCAGGATCAAGATAATCCCGAAGAATGTATTTTGCGTCGCATGATTAATCATGACGGACGTTCCAAAAGTTTTATTAACGGCATTCCCGTCGCTGCCGCACAGCTCAAAGAAATCGGACAACACCTCATTCAAATCAGCGGGCAACACGCCTCACAATTGTTATTAAAAAATGAATATCAGCTACAGCTGGTGGATAATTTTTGTCATCACCCCGTCCTTTTACAACAGATGCAAACGGATTACCAAACCTGGCGCGATTTGCAACAGCAAGTAAAAACTTTTCAACAAAAATGTGCGGAAAATGAAGCCCGAAAGCAACTTTTGCAATATCAAGTCAGCGAACTGGATGAATTCAATTTGAAAGCCAATGAATATGCGGAATTGGAGGCGGATCATAACCGTTTGTCCAATAGCGAAGAATTGACCCAACTTTCGCAATCCGTATTACAACTGTTAAGCGAAAATGAAACGGTGAGCGTAGATTCCCTGCTCTATCGTGCCACAAAACATTTAGACGAGCTTTGCGAACTGGATAATCGTTATGCGGAAGTACAAAATTTACTTAACGAGGCGATGATTCAGGTGCAGGAAGCCGCAGCGGAAATACAATCGTTAAGCAGCAATATTGAACAGGATCCTGCTCTCTTGGCGGATATTGAACAACGTATGGGACAAGCGGTTCAACTGGCACGCAAACATAATGTAAAACCACAGGAATTGGTAGAATTGCACCACCAATTAAAAGCGGAATTAAATGCGTTGGAAGCGTTTTCCGACAGCGAAGACGAACTCATTAAGCAAGCGGAAACGGCGCATGAAAAAATGCTTGCCAGCGCCACCGCACTCCATCAAAGTCGCCAAAACGGCGCGCAAAAACTGGCGCAACAAGTGACCAAATCCATTAAACAGCTCGCCATGGAACACGCGGAATTTTTCATTACGTTGAGCACGGACTACGACAAAATCGGGGCAAACGGCGCGGATTTCGCCACATTCACGTTGCAAAGTAACCTGGGGCAAACCGCCCAACCACTCGCCAAAATCGCTTCCGGCGGTGAGCTTTCCCGCATTGCGCTAGCGATTCAGGTGCAAGCCTCCAACCAAACGGCGATTCCGACCTTAATTTTCGACGAAATTGATGTGGGTATCAGCGGAGCCACCGCCAACGTGGTCGGAAAATTATTACGAAAACTCAGTGAGAAATGCCAGGTCATTTGCGTTACCCATTTGCCGCAAGTCGCCTGCCATGGCACACATCATTTTTCTGTGGAAAAATCCACCGTCGATCAAAAAACGGAAACAAAAATGACCGCACTTTCCGCCCAACAACGGGTGAAAGCGTTGGCGAAATTATTGGGCGGAAGCAAAATCACCGATGCTGTTTTAGCCAACGCACAGGAAATGTTAGATACTTCGACACAATAAAAGAAAACAAAAAATTGGGCAACGAAAGCCCAATTTTTCAATGAGAAACAAAAGAAGGAAAATCAGAAGCGGTATGCTAAACCGGTGAAGAATACAAGAGGATCCAATTTAACTTTTACTTCATGAGACGCCCCTAGCGCTTTAAATTTAGCGGTTGTTTTAATTTTGGTGTACCACATCGCGGTATTTAGATACACGTTATCGGTTAATTTAATATCAATACCAGCATTTAATATAGGGCTGAAAGAGTGTTTTTTCACATCAAGATCAGTAATAGCACTTACCATCGGTTTTGCACTAAAGAAGCGGGTATAGTTAATACCTGCCCCGACATAAGGACGGGAACCGGAATCTTGATCTAAGAAATAATATTGAGCATACAGGCTAGGCGGCAATTGTTTAAGTTTAACCACATCACCTAAACCTAATTTAAGCGCCGGTACAGTTGCACTAATTTTATGGGAAAAAGGCGTTGCACCCAATAACTCAATACCAAAGTTGTCAGTGAACATATAAGTGCCGGTTAAACCTAACTGTGCGTTATCTCCAACATCTAAATTCACATTAATCGGGGTTTTAGTGACTGAATCGGAGTTGGCAGAAACAAAAATACCACCACCACGAACAATAAAGCTGCCTGCTTCATGGGCATTTACCGCTCCCATTGCTAAAACAGACGCCAAACCTAAAATAATTTTGTGCTTTTGCATAATGAACTCCTAAAAATTATTGTAATGTTTATCCCTAATAAAAATGTGTTTATTAAGCGCGGTGAAATATACCACTTTATGAGTAATCCGATATGTGAAATCAAATTTTTGGAAATTAGAGAAAATAATTTGGAGAATCTACATCATTTTTACCTCATACCTCGTAAGGAAAGCATTGTTTTAAATCAAAATGGAGTTTTTTATGCTTTTATCTCAAAAGGACAGTATAATTAAACACTTTATTTCACATCAAATTGAGTAGATGAAATGTCAATTAACTTTACCCAAATCATGAAAGATAGCTTCCATTTCATACAAAATGAAAAACAAAACGTCATTATATTGTCGACACTCTATTTCTTTGCCATCATCACCATAGCATTGTTGCAATCGTCAATGCTGCCAAATGAAATCATTATTTCCTTAACCGAAAAACAAATCTCTCCTGCGATGTCAGAAGGACAAGCTATAGATTTAGTAATCTTCTTTTTTCTGAAACAAATTATCTATATTTTTATCAGTGCATGGTGCTTGGTGAGTATTCACCAAATCAGTCTGCGTCACTTTAATACATTGCAACACAGCTTCTCCATAACCTTAAAACGTATTTGGGGAGTAATTTTGATTAGCTTTGTGATATTTATTCCAATCTTCATCGGACTAACCGAAGCGATAATTGCAATTCAACAGAAAATACAGCCATCAATCGTCTCACTACTTGCTATCATTATCGGTATTGGATTATACATTCGCCTCTGTTTAGCACCGGTGCATTACTTGCTGACAGATGACACCATGAGCACTGCCGGAAAAACGATATGGCGCGCTGCTATCGGGCGCGTTTCTATGTTAGTTATTTTCTGCTTACTCATCTATGTTCTCATACCAATGACAGAAAATTTTCTTGTCAGTTTTTCAACTAATTCAATCATGGCGTTGATTACGGGTATCATGGTGGCATTCTTGAATATCTTTGCATTAATTGTCACCTACCGTTTTTACACACGCTTTATTCAAAAGGTATAATACAAATGAAACAACTCCTTGAATTTATTCCGCTTATTTTATTCTTCGCCGTGTACAAATTAATGGGTATTCGCGAAGCGGCAGTCACCTTGGTGATTGCCACCATTGTGCAATTTATCATTTTAAAAGTGAAATACGGCAAAATTGAAACTCAGCAAAAATTCGTTGCCGGCGCGGTGGTTTTCTTTGGTACGCTGACCGCTTATTTCAACGATCTTGAATTTTTAAAATGGAAAGTCACGATTATCTACGCCCTTTTTGCTTTGGTATTATTAATCGCTCAGTTTGGTTTCAAAAAACTGCTCATCAAACAATTGCTCGGTAAAGAAATCGAATTACCGGAAGCCGTGTGGAAAAATGTAAATCTCGGCTGGAGCGGGTTCTTCATTTTGTGTATGCTGGTGAACATTTATATCAGCCAGTATCTCTCCGACGATATTTGGGTGGATTTTAAATCCTTCGGTATTATCGGCATGACGTTTGTTGCCACTTTCATTACCGGTCTTTATATTTACCGTTATTTACCTAAAAACGAACAGGAACAAACAAAGGAATAAATTATGGCACATCAACCGGTTGATCCAAGAAACGCCCAACCGCACGGTACGTTATTGTTAAGAACCTTGGCAATGCCTTCCGACACCAACGCCAACGGCGATATTTTCGGCGGCTGGATTATGTCGCAAATGGATATGGGCGGCGCCATTCTCGCCAAAGAAATTGCCCACGGGCGTGTGGTAACCGTAGCGGTAGAAAGTATGAACTTCATCCGTCCGGTGACGGTCGGAGATGTGGTGTGCTGTTATGGACGTTGTTTATATGTGGGTCGCAGTTCGCTCAAAATCAAAGTGGAAGTGTGGGTGAAAAAAGTGGCAAGCGAACCCATCGGCGAACGTTATTGCGTTACCGAAGCGGTATTTACCTTCGTCGCCGTGAATAACGAAGGCAAATCCAGAGCGATTCCCCGTGAAAACAATCACGAATTGGATAACGCCTTAGCACAAATTCAAGCCAATCAAACGGAGAAATAATCATGTACTACGTTATTTTTGCGCAAGACAAACCGAATACCCTAGCACAGCGTTTGAGCGTGCGTGAGCAACATCTCGCGCGCTTAACCCAATTACAGGCGGAAAATCGTTTACTCACCGCCGGTCCGAATCCGGCAATTGATGATGAAAACCCGGGCGACGCGGGTTTTTCAGGCTCTACCGTCATCGCCCGATTTGACGGCCTGCAAGCCGCAAAAGACTGGGCAGCACAGGATCCTTATGTAGAAGCCGGCGTATATGGCGAAGTGATTGTTAAACCGTTTAAGAAAGTGTTTTAATCAATAGCGGCAGTTTGGTAGATAATTCCTAATGGATAACACTTAACAGATAGCGAGCGTCTCCCGACCACAGCTGTTCGAAACATCGTAATTCATTGATATTTTTAAATACCTTGCCTTCCTCCGTTTACGGGGGACAAAACGCAATGCGTTTTGAGCGTTGGCTTTGCCAACGACCCCAAAGGGGTGAGCAAGTGAGTTTCCGAGCTTGCGAATAACGTGCCCGAAGGGCGGAAGGGGGGGTTTATCTTGATGTTTTCACAAGATCATGCTTAAAAATTGAGATTTTGCCCCCCTCAGGGCTTCGCCCGGCTCCCCCCGTGAACGAGGGGAACCAAGTTTTTTTCTTTTTATATAAAATAGTTACAATGTTTCGAACAGTTGTGGTCTCCTGACGCGTGCCTTCTGCATTTTAGAATAAAAAGTATGCGTCGGGACGCACACTATCCATAAACAACGCCACCAATAAACGGATTCCGCATGAAACTCAAAGACCTCATCAAAGCGCCGCCCGCCGAGGGCTACATCAAAAATTCATCGAATTTAGTGACCGCACTTTTTATTCTGGCGGGCGTGTTGTACTACCCCACCAACGGCTACGGTGCGGTGATTGCCCTTGCCGTCGCGCTTATCGTGCTCATCGGACAGAAAATGCTCATCGGGCAAGCCAATAAAGATTTCGCCGAGATGCAATTTGCCGAAAAGCAATTTCCGCAAACGCAGAATTTGGATTATGTGCGTTTCATTCATGCCCGCGCCACACAAATTTTAAATGATAACAAAGTGTTATCGGAAAAAGGCAAAAAGGAACTCCACCGCCTGCTCAGGTTCGCCGACGCCACGCTGGCGGAAAACAACGAACAAATCCCCCCGCCATACAACGCCGTCTTCAGCGACATCGACGGCACGCTGCTCAACAACGAACATAAAATCACCCCGAAGACGGAAGACGCCATCAAAAACGTGCTCAAACTGGGGATTCCGTTTATTCCCGTCTCCGCCCGTCCGCCTTACGCCATTACCCCTTATACGGAACAGCTTGGTGCACAGCACGGCATGATTTGTTATAGCGGCGCGTTAATTTTAGATAAAAATCTGACCGCACTTTACAGCGTGATTCTCGAACCTCAGGATCTACAAAAACTGAACGAACTGATGGCGGATTTCGCCCACCTTTCCATCAGTTACTACGCCGGGTTGGATTGGTTCTGTAACGATGTCAACAATGATTGGATTAAACAGGAAAGCACCATCACCGGCTTAAACGCCGCACCGATGCCGGACAACCTTACGGAAGTGCATAAACTCTTAATCATGGGCGATACGGATGAAATCCAAGCGGTGGAACCCGTGTTGAAACAGGCATTGCCGCATTTAAGCATTCACCGTTCCAAAAACGAATATTTGGAAATCATGAACTCAGCCGCCACCAAAGCCAAAGCCATTCAATTTATGGAACAGCACCTCGGCACCACGGCGGAGCAGGTCATTGCTTTCGGCGATAATTTCAACGATTTGGATATGTTGCAATACGCCGGTTTAAGCGTCGCCATGGGGAATGCCCCCGACGCCGTCAAACAGGCGGCAAAAGAAGTCACCGCCAACAATAACGAAGACGGCATTGCCTTAGTACTCAATCGGGTATTTGGTCAGTAAAATTTAACGTGGGAAATGACCGCACTTTTCGTTCCGATGACAAAACTTGAAGCAAAAACTGTGACGGAGATCACGTATCTTGGACATGCGTAAATTGCGTTTGCCTGTTGCATTTCGTAAAATGACTCACCCATTTACTTCATTCAGTGTGAGAATTTTCACATCACGCCGGTTCCGGGATATTTTAACCACGATGAAGTTAGATGCTTAACCTACCAATAAAATTCGTTCCCATTTTTTATGGGAAACAAATAAAATAGGCGGAATTTTAATTTACTTTGAGGTTTTTATGGACATTTTAATTAGCATTATCGGTATTTTTGTGCTGTTAGGGATTGCGGTTTTATTCTCTAATAACCGTAAGGCGATAAATTTACGTACTGTTTTCGGTGCCCTGGCAATCCAAATCGCTATTGGTGCTTTCGTGCTTTATGTGGATAAGGGACGTGAAGCGTTAAAAGCCGCTTCCGATTTTATCGGGAAAATCATCGGGTTCGGGAATGAGGGAATTAGTTTTGTGTTCGGTGGTCTGACCGATCCGAGCCAAAGTTTTGGCTTTATCTTTGCCGTGAAAGTACTACCCGTCATTATCTTCTTCTCCGCATTAATTTCACTCCTTTACTATATCGGCATCATGCAATGGGTTATTAAGCTTATCGGTGGTGGATTACAAAAATTATTAGGCACCTCAAAAGCCGAATCCATGTCTGCCGCAGCGAATATTTTCGTCGGTCAAACAGAAGCACCATTAATCGTCAAGCCATTCATTGGTCGCATGACGCAATCCGAATTATTCACAGTTATGGTCGGTGGTGTGGCGTCTATTGCAGGTTCCGTTATGGCAGGCTATGCAGGTATGGGCGTGCCGTTGACTTACTTGATCGCGGCATCCTTCATGGCAGCACCGGGTGGTTTATTGTTTGCCAAAATCATGTTTCCACAAACGGAAAAAACCGATGACGCATTAAAAGAAGATGCGAATGTGGAAAAACCGTCCAACGCCATTGAGGCCTTGGCAAACGGTGCACGTGATGGCATGCATTTAGCAATGAATGTAGGCGCAATGCTGATTGCTTTCGTTTCTGTTATCGCCTTAATTAACTGGATTTTAAGCAGTTTCGGTGGATTTTTTGGCGAACCGAATTTGACCTTACAAGTGATTTTAGGATGGATCTTTAAACCTCTGGCCTATTTAATCGGGATTCCTTGGAATGAATCAGCTGTAGCAGGTCAGATGATCGGTCTGAAATTAGCGGTCAATGAATTCGTCGGCTACCTGGAATTCACTAAATATTTGCAACCTGATGCGGCAATAGTATTAAGCGATAAAACCAAAGCAATTATCACCTTTGCCCTTTGTGGTTTCGCCAACTTCAGCTCCATCGCGATTTTAATCGGCGGCTTGGGCGGAATGGCACCAAATCGCCGTAGTGATGTTGCCCGCTTAGGTTTAAAAGCCGTAGTTGCCGGTTCATTATCCAACTTAATGAGCGCAACCATTGCCGGTTTATTTATTGGTTTAAGTGGTGCCGTGCTATAAAGTGCGGTATGATTTAACGACGTTTTTTATGACGACACCACGATGCGTTCGTGGTGTCGTCGTTTATAGGCAGCGAAAACGTTTGCTTGGAATTTTGTTCAACGTAATCTAATAAAAGGAAAACACTATGACTCCACATATTAACGCACCTGCCGGTGCATTTGCCGATGCCGTATTAATGCCGGGCGACCCGCTCCGTGCAAAATATATCGCTGAAACCTTTTTAGACGATGTGAAAGAAGTGACTAATGTACGCAATATGCTGGGCTTCACAGGCACTTATAAGGGCCGTCGCATTTCCGTCATGGCGCACGGTATGGGAATTCCGTCTTGCTCCATTTATGCGAAAGAATTGATCACTGAGTACGGCGTAAAAAAACTCATCCGCGTGGGTTCCTGTGGTGCCGTACGTATGGACGTTAAAGTGCGTGATGTGGTTATCGGCGTTGGCGCCTGTACCGATTCCAAAGTAAACCGTATCCGTTTTAAAGACAATGATTTCGCTGCTATCGCCGATTTTGGTTTAACTCAGGCAGCTGTACAGGCGGCAAAAGCGTTGGGCGTGAAGGCACGTGTCGGCAATTTATTCTCTGCCGATTTATTCTATACCCCGGATGTGGCAATGTTCGACGTGATGGAAAAATATGGCATTCTCGGCGTGGAAATGGAAGCGGCGGGTATTTATGGTGTAGCGGCAGAATACGGCGCCCGTGCATTAACTATCTGCACCGTTTCCGACCATATCCGCACTCATGAACAAACCAGTGCGGAAGAACGTCAATTAACCTTTAATGAAATGATTAAGATTGCATTAGAAGCCATATTAATTGACGATAAAGAAGCATAATTTTATTTAATTATTTTTTGAACGCGAAAGTGCGGTCAAAAATCTCGATGTTTCGTAGCAAAGACTTAGTTTTTGTATTTGCTACGATTTTATTTATGAAGATGTTAATTATCAGTAATAAAAATGTTATATTTTCTACTGTTTTTTTATCATTTATGTAAATTGTGACTGAACTAATTTATAAAGTTATTGTCTTCCTGACTGATCAGTAGAATTTTTAAACAACATTCTGCAATTTATAATAAATCCATGGAATAAACTAAAAAATGAAGCGACCGTCTTATCTATTTAAGATGGTATTTATGAGTGGAATTTCGCTCTCAACAATACCATTTGCACACGCCAATCAATCTCCAATTGATCTTGAACGGGAAAAAATTATTATCTTTTCCAGACAGGGCGATAGCGAATTAAAACAAGCTATTCCCCAATTAGAAAAACTCTTTGAACGCACTAAAGATCTCAAAGTCCGTGATGATTTAATCGCCCTTTATTTGCGTAATAATCAATCTGTACACGCCTTAAAGGTATGTGAATTCTGCACACCGACGAAATTTTCCGAAAGTGAGTTGGAAAATCTGGGAAAAGCTGCCCGTAATGAAAAACAATTCCAACGTTCTTTTGAACTGTATTCAGAGTTAGCAAAAAAATATCCGCAAAATCCTAATGGGTTATTAGGCAAAGTCTTGGTGGCAACCGAATTAAAAAATTATACGGTGGCAAAAGACGCGCTCACTAACTACAAAAAACGTTTTGGTGAAAATGCAGCTTATTGGGATGCCAACAGTTATTTATTGGATTTTACCCAATCCGATATGGCAAAATTGGGGCGTTGGCAGCGTGAATTGTCAAGAAATCCGAAAAATACCCATCTTGCCGGTAATCTTTATCGGCTTGCCTCAAAATACAACATTCATCCGTTGCAGAAAAAATTACAAGCGGAATATCCTGATTTGTTTAGTGAAAAAGATTTGCTTTGGTACGAGCATGATAAAATCATCGCATCAGCAAAAAATGCCAAAAATAATAGAAAGCATTTAAAAAATTCATTCGCAGGATTGACCGCACTTTTACAGAAAATTGATCCGGCCCATCCGCTTTATCAACAAACATTAATAGATCGATTTGTATTAGGTGTGCAATTACATGAATTTGATGCCGTTCGTGATGATTATGCCACTTTAAAAGCGTTACCGACCCCGTCGGCTTATTTGCGCGAAGCTTTTGCCGATTATGAACTGGCACATGCGTCACCGCATAAAGCCTTGGCAATATATCAATCTTTTGCACAGCCCGCTTTAGATAAGAAAGCGCCGGTAAGTGATGAGCTTTTGTTAAAAATGTTTTCTGCCGCCAGTGACGCAGGTGAATTCGCTTTGGCACAGCACTATTTAGAACAGATTAACAGCTCACCTTATGTAAATGATTATACTCATACATCACGGGTTCCGAATCCGTCATATGATGAGCGTTATTTCGGTTTGGCACGCTTGGCATTATGGCGTGGCAATGCAGGTTTGGCGCAGAAAATGATTGATGAACGTGCATTGGATAAAACCCCGGGGGATGGTTGGGTACTATTGCAAAAAGCCGAGTTGGAACGTAATCGTTACAATTTTGATGAGGCTAAAGAATGGGCGAATAAAGCAGGCGTTTTCTTTATTGAATCCGACCAAAAATATGTTCGTCATGCCTTAATTGAAATCGCATTACGTCAAAATGATTTACCAACGGCGAAACGTTTGATTCAGGAAATGAGCCCTGAAGAAATGGATTCGGTCAAACCCTTGATAGAGCGTTATGAATTGGCGCATAAAGGGCGTATTGTAGGAAGCGTTAATCTACAGCACCGCACTTCTGCACCGACCAAACAACATAATGAATCCACTCAAGATTACGCGATTTACACGCCAAAAACCGCAGAGGGGCACGATCTTTATGTGCGCTATACGGAAAGCCGCGTACCGGTGGATGGCAATTCACTCAATGCACAATTTATTGGTGCGGGTACCGAACTGAATTTCTATCCGCTTAATGTGCGTATCGAAGCCGGCAAAGGCATTAAACTCAGCAAACGCGGTTATGTGGCATCCGATTTAAGTTATGAGTTAAATCAGCGTTGGGCATTTAATTTGCGTGGACATATTAACGGCACCGATGTTCCGTCAAGAGCAGCTGCGCAAAATGTTTATACCAAAGGTGGCGGCGCATCGGTGGTTTACACCTATTCTGATCTGTTCCAATTGGGCGGTGGTGTTTATTTTTCCCGCTTTACTGACAGTAATTTAAGACGTGATGCTAATGTATGGCTGAATACAAAAACCTTTAAGTATGATCGTTGGGCGCTAACCAACAATTTCCGCGTGGATTATACGCGAAACAAAACCGTTCAATCGGCGGATTATTACAACCCGATAAAAGCAGTCAGTTACGAAGTGGGCGGTGATTTGAGTTATTACCAACCGTTTGATTATGCGCTGATTCTGACCCATCACTTGAAAGGCAACTTTGGTGCTTATAAACAGCAGACACAACAGCGTAGTAAAACCTGGTCAGTGAGTTACGGGCATGAATGGCGTATTGGTAAACAATATGGCTTTTTATATGAAATCGGACGTAAAAAGAATATTTATGACGGTAATCCCGAATTTAATAACTTTGGTAACCTCTCTTTCTCACTTTATTATTAGTACTCGGTAGCTATTATGAAAATTTTACAAAAATTATTCCAAATTATTGTCGTTTCATTTGTGTTTATCACCGGTGTAGCATCTGCTCAGGATAGATACGGCGTGCTGGCGTATCACTCAGTAGTGGATGATACGGCCGCAAAAGAAGAAAAACAGTATTTCCCGCAAACCATTTCTACCAATTTGTTAATTAGCCATTTTAACTGGTTAAAAGATAATGGTTATAACGTGGTAAGCTGGCAACAGATTATTGATGCGGAAAACGGCAAAAGTACTTTGCCGGAAAAAGCGGTGGTGCTTTCTTTTGATGATGGCTATGCCACCATGTACAACGTGATTTATCCGATTCTAAAAGCCTATAATTATCCCGCCGTGTTTGCCCCGGTGAGCAGTTGGTTAGATACCCCGGTAAACCGATTAATTCCTTATGCCAACATCAAGCTTCCACGTAACGTTTTTGTCACTTGGGATCAAGTGCGTGAAATGGAACAAAGTGGCTTGGTGGAAATCGCCTCCCATACGGATGATTTACACCATGGTGTACGCGCTAATCCGGCGGGCAGCCAACTTCCGGCGGTGGTGGCACCGGAATATAAAAATAATCGATACGAGAGCAAAACAGAGTATAAAAATCGTTTAGTTCAGGATTTTTCCCGCTCATCAAAAAGTATTCAACGTCAAATCGGTAAGAAACCGCGCATTATGGTATGGCCTTACGGGCAGTTTAATGACGTTGCCATAGACGCGGCGAAGCAATCGGGAATGACGCATCACTTTGCTTTAGGGCAGAAAATTATTAATAAAATTGGCGATAAATACGTCGGTCGTTTATTGATTGATACGGAAACCGGTTTCTCTACCATTAAAAATTTCCTTGATGGCGTGGATGATGAAAGTAAATTGATGCGCATAGTCCATATTGATCTCGACTCTCTTTATAACGCCGATAAAAAACAACAGGCCAAGAATTTTGATAAATTAATTGAGCGTATGTATCGTTATGGTATTACCACGGTTTATCTGAAAGCGTTTTCCGATCCGGACGGCGATGGCGTTGCCGATGCCTTGTATTTCCCGAATCGTTACTTACCGGTGCGGGATGATATTTTCAGTCAAATTGCCTGGCAGCTCAGAACCCGTGCCAACGTGAAGGTATATGCGTGGATGCCGGTATTGGCGTTTGACTTGCGCAATTATGTTAAAGAGGCAACCTATGTGGTGGATCACCGCACAAACCAACCGGCGAAAGATAAATACTTACGCCTTTCGCCGTATGACCGAAAGAATGTGGAGATGATTAAGTCTATTTATAATGACTTGTCCTTCTATGCAAAATTTGACGGAATTTTATTCCACGATGATGCGTTTTTAACGGATTTTGAAGGCGTGAAAAGCCATAGCGAAGGCGTGAGTGCCGCTGCAAAACAAAAAACGTTGGATTTAATTAGCGTGACTGATGAGCTGACGAATGCGCTGAAACCTTATTTTCTAAGTAGTACGCCCGCCCTAAAAACCGTGCGTAGCTTGCATGCGTCGGTGATTACCAATCCGAAAGCGGAAGAATGGTTTGCCCAAAACCTGGCTACCTTAACCAAGCATTACGACACCACGGCAATTATGGCGATGCCTTACATGGAACATGATCAGGTAATTTCCGCCAAACAAGCAGAAAAATGGTTTGACGCCCTGATTCAGCAGGTCAAAGCACAGGCACCGTTAAATAAAGTGTTATTTGAATTCCAGTCGGTGAATTGGAAAACCAAACAGCCAATTCCTGAAACGGAATTAATTAGCTGGATTGAATTGTTGCAGCGCAACGGTATCTATAGCTACGGCTACTATCCGGACAATTTTGTTGCGGATCAGCCGAATATGCAAAAAATGAGACGTTATATGTCTCTAAATACTCAAGCAGGCAAACCATAGGGATTGGTATGAGTGTATTCGAAATATTAAGTATTTTCGTCTTTGTCTATCCTGCCGGTATGGCGATTTACTGGTTCATGGCAGGTACCTGTTACTATTTATTTAAGGAAGGCAAATTAAACGAACCGATTTCCCGTTATTTACCGGGTGAGCAAGTACCTATGATTAGCCTCATGGTGCCTTGTTATAACGAGGGCAATAATCTTGATGAATCCATACCGCACTTGCTTCAGCTGAGATACCCGAATTACGAACTCATTTTTATTAATGATGGCAGTAAGGATAATACCGCTGAAGTCATTGATCGCTGGGCGGCGAAAGAACCTCGAATCACTGCATTGCACCAAGAAAATCAAGGCAAAGCCAGTGCATTGAATCATGGTTTAACGGTTGCCAAAGGAAAATACGTTGCCTGTATTGACGGTGATGCGGTATTGGATTACTACGCATTGGACTACATGGTTCAAGCCTTGGAGCAAGATCCGAAATATGCTGCTACCACAGGTAATCCGCGTGTACGTAACCGTAGTACTATTTTGGGGCGTTTACAGGTATCCGAGTTCAGTTCTATTATCGGCTTAATTAAACGGGCACAAGGTCTAATGGGCACGATTTTTACCGTTTCCGGCGTGTGTTGTTTATTCCGTAAAGATGTCATGGAAGAAATCGGTGGATGGAGTACCAACATGATCACCGAAGACATTGATATTAGCTGGAAAATTCAAATTGCCGGTTACAACATCATGTACGAACCACGCGCACTCTGCTGGGTGCTTATGCCGGAAAGCATAAAAGGGCTTTATAAACAGCGTTTGCGTTGGGCGCAAGGCGGTGCGGAAACCATCATGAAGTACTTTCCGAAAGTATGGCATTGGCGGAATCGTCGCTTGTGGCCAATGTATATTGAGTATTTTGCTACCGTTATTTGGGCATTTCTTTGGGTGTTACTTGCTGTTATTGCCTTAATTCAAAAATATATATTTGACATCAGTATTGAAAATATGGGGCTGTTTGAAACTAACATTTCCATTATGTTCTTCGCTTTCTTTTTACAGTGTCTGTTAAGTTTGTATATTGATTCACGATATGAACGCAACTTACTACGTTATGGTTTATCTTGTATTTGGTATCCTTATGTCTATTGGCTATTAAATACCGTGACGTTATTGGTTGGTATCCCTAAGGCGATTTTCCGAAACAAATCAAAATTTGCCGTATGGACCAGCCCGGATAGAGGAGTATAACGATGTCGTCGTCAGATGAATTGCAAAAACTCATGGTGATTGATAAAAGTGATCGTTTATCTTTCAAAATGTTAGTGAAAAACTTTATCTTGGATCTCCTCACTTGGGGATTATGGATTTACAGTATCGCGTTTATCATCAAATATGCCAAAGGGATCTTTACTCAGCCTGTGCTGGAACAATTTTTCTTTCACGACGTGATTGTAATCATGTTTAGTGTAGCAATTATCCTTGTTATCATTACATTCTTTTGGTCGATTATTTCGGCAGGAAGAAGGAGAAAAAAGAGAAAATAAGAAACGATTTCTTAGTTTGATAAAGATGGTTTAACGCTATAAACACATTTAACTTGTAAAGCAACATAAAAAAGTGCGGTGGAAAATCCAAATGTTTTTTCAACCGCACTTTTTGTGTCTTATGCTTTCATTTCATTTTTACGGCGTTGTAAGAAATACACCAACACCAGTAATAACGCGCAGCCCAAGGATACAATAAACAGGCTGCCGAAGAAGCCATTCCAGTGTAAGGATTTAATAATCCACGCCAACGGTACACCGGCAGCAGCGGCACCGATGTATGCAAATAAGCTCACAAAGCCGGTGGCAGAACCGGAAGCATATTTGTGGGAGTTTTCCGCTGCCGCCATGGCGATGAGGAATTGCGGTCCGAAAATAAAGAAGCCTATTAAGAAGAACAAGGCGCTCATTACGAAATAATTATCACTCGGAATAAACCATAGCGCGAGAGACACGGCAATAATGCCCAACACATAAATAATGTTCATTTGGGTACGGTTGCCGTGGAAGAATTTATCAGATCCCCAACCGGCAAATAACGCCCCCAAGAAACCGCCGATTTCAAAGAAGGACACCGCCGAGTTGGCTTTTAACAAGTCGTAGCCATGGGTTTCCGTTAAATATAAATTGCCCCAGTCGTTAATCCCGGTACGAACCATATAAACGAAACACCAAGAGAACGCGAGCGCCCAAATAATCGTGTTTTTGAACACGTAGGTTTTTAAAATTTCCCAGTCGGATAAACCCACACCTTCGCTTTCATGTTCTTTTTCCGCCACATCATTGCGCCATTCCCCTACGGTCGGTAAACCCATGGAGGTCGGGCGGTCACGCAACAAGAAACATATGGCAAAACCGACGACACAGGCAATAATCCCCGGTATAATCATGCCATAGCGCCAGCCCCAATAGAGCGTCACCGCACCGGCAAGCAACGGAATCAACGCACCGCCGAGGTTATGTGAAGTGTTCCAAATTGCCCACCACAATCCGCGTTCATTGCGCGAATACCAAGTGTTCAAAATTTTAGAACAAGGCGGCCAGCCCCAGCCTTGGAAAAACGCATTAATCATCCAAAGGGTAATAAACATAAACACTGAGGAACTCAAGCCGAAGAAAATGTTCACCACTCCGGTCATCATCAACCCGATGCCCATAAAATAGCGCGGGTTTGAACGGTCACCTAACACACCGGACAAAAATTTTGACACGCCGTAGGTCAAGTAAAACGCAGTGCCCATGATCCCAATATCCGTTTTTTGCAAGCCCAAATCCGTTAACATCGCCGGCATCACAAAATTAAAACTTTTCCGCGTAAAATAAAATACAGCATAGCCGATGTAGCTGGTAATCATCAGGTGCATGCGCCAATAACGGTAAGTCTTGTCAATTTCTTCCTTGCTTTTGGTCACCGGCAAATCCGGCTGGACACTAAAAATACCCATCGCTCTCTCCTTATTGTGTGATTTAAATAACAAAACCCATATTGACCAGTATAGTACAAAACAAATGTTCAAAAAGTGACATTTGTCACAGATAACAAAATCCTTTACTCCCGAGGCGACGGATTTTGTTATAGTGAGAACACGCTAACAGCAAATAAAAAGGAGAGGCAATGGACTTACATAATATTCGCGAAGAATACCGCAAAAAAGTGCTATCGCAACGGGAATGCCACTCTAATCCCATCACGCAATTTGAACACTGGCTGGATGACGCCATCAACGCACAAGTGAACGAACCCACCGCCATGAACCTCGCCACCGTCAACGAAAACGGGCGACCGAGCAGCCGCATGGTGTTACTAAAAGAAGTGAATGCGCAGGGTTTTGTGTTTTTCACCAACTACCACAGCCGCAAAGGCCGAGCCATCGAACAACAACCCTACGTCGCCTTAACCTTCTTCTGGCCGGAACTGGAACGCTCCGTACGCATCGAAGGCAAAGCGGAAAAAATCCCCGCCGAACAATCGGACGCCTATTTCGCCAGCCGCCCTTATACCAGCCGCATCGGCGCCTGGGCAAGCGAACAAAGTGCGGTCATTTCCGGCTACAAATCTTTACTCGCCAAAGCCGCCCTCATCGCCGCCCAACACCCCCTCAACGTCCCCCGCCCACAACACTGGGGCGGCTACCTCGTCACCCCCGACCGCATCGAATTCTGGCAAGGCAGACCCAGCCGCCTCCACGACCGCATTTGTTATTTGCCGGAAAACGGAGAATGGAAGAATGTGAGATTGTCACCGTAAAAACGCCGGAAAAAAACACCGCACTTTTGGGAAAAGTGCGGTGGGATTTTAAGTTGTTTTTTAGGTAGGCACGGGCGGAAGAGGTTTGTGCTAGCTAGGTGAGGGTTGAGTAGCTTTATTTTTCTTTCATTTTTCTAGCATCCGTTATAAACCACTCTAGCATATCCCACTGATTTAACTCAGTTGTTTCATTGCCCATACTTTTCCGTATTTCTAGTAGCAATAATCCAATAAGTGACATCATTTCTTTCGCTTTATCGGTTAAATTTGATTGTTCGGTCGATTCAGAATTATCAGTTGTGTTATAGAAATATTGGTATAAGTTATTAAACGCTTTAACTACTTCATCAGAGCCAATTAAAGATAGCCTAAATGACACCTTTCTATATTCTAAGGAAAGTAATTTAGTAGTTCCTATAATAAATTTATCTTTTCCTTTATTTTTAGGATCTGATTTCCAGGCAGCATCAGTCATTAACATGATTATATAAGGCTCAAGTATTTGGTGATAAATTTCTATGCGTTCATCTCTTAGCTTTTCTTCAAGTTTTGTTTTGTGCTCAATTGATTGTCTAACTTTCCATCCAACTGCGGTAAGTAATAAAACTAGAAGTGGAGTAGCAATAGAACCTATTGCTGTTAAAAAATCTAACCATGTTTTATCCATAACCCATTATTCTCCCATATTAGAACTGATAACCCCATACAACGGCACATTCACCACCCAATCCTGTTCCTTATAATCCGCCATTGAAAACCGTAAAGCACGTTTGGGTTGAAATTGATCCACATAGACTTTTAAACTCTTTGCTTTCAAATTTTCTTCCGCTTTCACTTCAATTGGGGTGATGTTTTGTCCTTGTTGCAGCACAAAGTCCACTTCTGCCGTGCCTTTTTCCGTTGCCCAGTAGAAAACGGGATTGTCTTGCAACACTAAGAGCTGTTGCAGAACGTATTGTTCGGTCAGTGCGCCTTTGAATTCGGTGAATAGGCGGTTGCCTTCCAAAAGCACTGTCGGGTCTAAATAGCTTTGTGCGCCGAGCAAGCCCACATCAAGGCTGAATAATTTAAAGGCGTTGTCTTGATAGGCGCTCAGCGGTAAATGCGGTTTTTTAATGCGTGGCACGACGTGGACTAAACCGCTGTCTTTCAGCCATCGCAGGGCGCTTTCATAATCTTTACTGCGAGCCCCTTTTTGCAGCTGGGAATAGACGAATTTTTTGTTTTCTTTTGCCAGCTGTTCCGGAATGCTGTTCCACAATGCGCGCACCCGTTGCACCGTTTGCCCGTCGCTAATGTGTTTGGAAAAATCCTGTTCGTATGCCATCAGCAAATTGCGTTGGATTTGCCGAACTTCGTTTAAATTCTGTGTTTCCGCAAAGGTTTTGACCGCTTCCGGCATACCGCCCACAAAATAATATTGGCGCAGTAAATCAATGTACTCCGATTTCATTGCGCTAATTAACGCCCAATCCTGCAGTTCCAGTAATTGCACGAGATCCTGTTTGCCCATGGCAAGTAAAAATTCGCGAGAATCCATGGGATAAATAGGCTGAAAATCCACTTTTCCCACCGGAAAAGAGGCTTGATGATGGAGCGAAACGCCAAGCAACGAACCGGCGGCGACAATGTAAAAGTGCGGTGCGTTTTCATAAAAATATTTGAGGGAGGAAAGGGCTTGCGGCACTTCTTGGATTTCATCAAAAATGATCAGCGTATTGTCCGCTTGAATATCCACGCCGCTTTCGATTTTTAACCCGAGGATTAAACGCTCGATGTTGTAGTCGCCTGCGAATAGGGTTTTCATGCGCGGATTATTATCGAAGTTAATGTAGGCGACGTGTTCAAAAGCCTGTTCGCCAAAATGTTTCATCGCCCATGTTTTGCCCACTTGTCGAGCGCCTTGAATAATTAAGGGTTTACGATTGGGTTTGGTTTTCCACTTTTGTAATAAGTCTAAGATATAGCGTTTCATCGTTTATTCCCTCATTGGATTTTTCGCTATTCTAGCGCAGGCTTTACATTTTTTCCAAGGAAAAAATGTCACATCAAAACACTTTTTACAAGGAAAAAATGTAACTTTTCACATTTTTTCTAAGGAAAGTGAAATTCACCTAAAAAAATAACCGCACTTTTGAGGCTAAAGTGCGGTCAGTTCTCAAGTCAAATTTGTATCAAGCGAGTTTTGCGCTAATGGCGTTTGCTAATTCCGTGTTGGCTTGTTCAAGGTGTGTCAATTGGCGTTCCACCACCGCCGCGTCGGTGACGTCTGCCAGGCTGATGGCGAAGTTGCCGGCGAGGCGGTAGTGTTGTGCATTTTGATAATAGGACAGGCGTCCCTGCAACTTAATGCCATTGCGGCTAACATGATTATTTAACAGTTTTCGGTGGGGTTGACACGCTCGGTTTGCGGCGCTTACCAATGTTTTTACGATCCTGATGGCGCTGTTTGACCTTCTTATCCGCTTTTTTCTGCGCTTCACGTTTTTCGAGTTTCTTCGCTTTTTGTTTCTTGCTGACGGTTTTGATTTCACCGTCTTTCGGTGCTTTGGTGCGCGGCTCTAAGCCCTCAATCACGCGAGCCTTTAAGAGCTCGCCGGTATAACGTTTGATTTTGCCGAGCAGGCGGTAATCGTGAGCTTCCACAAAAGATACCGCCGTGCCTTTTTTTCCTGCGCGTGCAGTACGCCCGATACGGTGCAAATACGTGTCGGCGCTGTACGGCAAATCGAAATTCATAATGTGGCTGACATCATCAATGTCAATGCCGCGTGCGGAGACATCTGTGGAAACCAGCACCGTTACCACGCTGTTTTTCAGTTTGTCGATGGCATTATTGCGCTGGGTTTGTGCCATTTCGCCTTCCAGATAGGCGCTGCGAATGCCGCGTTTACGCAGATTTTCCGCCAGTTCCCGCACCTCTTCACGGCGGCGCACGAATACAATACCTTTACTCACCTGTTCCTGTCCAATGAAGCGCGCCAGCAATTTGAATTTATGTTCATGGCTGTCGGCGTGATAATACCACTGCTGAATCTTCTTGCGTTCGCGACGACTCGGTTCCGCCTCAATTTTCATCGGCTCGTTTAAGGTGCGTGCGGCAAAATCTTCCAGCAGGTCGCCTTCAAGGGTTGCGGAGAACAATAAGGTTTGCTTGCGCCAGCGGGTTTCCGCCGCAATTTTTTCCGCATCCTGCCCGAACCCCATTTGCAACATTCTGTCCGCTTCATCGAAAATCAGAATCTCCACCGCGCGGCAATCAAAATTTTCTTCTTTAATGTATTGCAACAACCGTCCCGGCGTGGCAACCACAATGTCTTGATTTTTATTGAAAATTCCCCCGTGATTTTGATACGCCACACCGCCTGTAATGGTTGCGATGCTGAGTTTGGTGAAGCAGGCAAGTTCCTTCGCCTGCTCCGCTACCTGCATGGCAAGTTCGCGGGTCGGCGTTAACACTAACACGCGCGGCGCACCCGGTTTACGACGCGGGTAATCCAGCAAATGCTGAATTGCCGGCAACAAAAATGCCGCCGTTTTACCGGTGCCGGTGGGCGCGGAACCCAATACATCACCGCCTTCCATCGCCGCCGGAATGGTTTCCTGCTGGATCGCGGTGGGGCGTTGATAACCTTTTTTCTGAAGGGCGTTGAGTAATTCGGGTGCGAGATCAAAATCTGCAAATTGGATGAGGTTTGTCATTGGTATTTGTCGTTCATTAGCATTAAAATTGCGCCGAATTATACCGCACTTTGCTGTTAAAGTGCGGTTGTTTTTAGCGATGTTTTTTGATGAGCAATATGGGATTTCAATTTAAGCAATTTCGTGTGAATCATGATCGCTGCGCCATGAAAGTGGGCACGGACGGCATTTTATTAGGCGCGTGGGCGGATGTGGCGCAGGCAAAACAGATTCTGGATTTAGGCAGCGGGTTAATTGCCTTGATGTTGGCGCAGCGGAGTTCGGCGGAAAGTCGAATTTGTGCCGTGGAAATCGATCCTGCCGCCGCTCAACAGGCGCAGGAAAACGTATCGGCATCGCCATGGAAAGATAAAATTCAGGTGTATCAACAGGATATAGATACATTCTGCGCGCAAAGCAAGCACGCTTTTGACTTGATTGTCGCCAATCCGCCTTATTTTCAAACGGGCGTGGATTGCCGTAATGAGGAACGCAACATCGCCCGTTATTTGGCGTCTCAAAGCCATTTGCATTGGTTGGAAACCGCCGCTTCTTGCTTGGCGCCGAAAGGGAAAATCAGTTTTGTGTTGCCTTTGGAGGCGGGCGAAACGCTACTAAAAACCACCGCACTTTACTGCGTTGAGCGCTGCGATGTGACGACCAAACAAGGCAAAGCGCCGCAACGGGTGTTGTTGACCTTCGCTATGCAACCACAGCCTCTGCAACATAGCCGACTGATCATTTATGATAAGCATAATCGCTATCACGATGATTTTGTGACGTTGACGCGGGCATTTTATATGAAGTTTTGAAAACGCTGAAAAAGACGACCGCACTTTTGTGATCTGCAAACGTGAAGCTGCAAAAGTGCGGTCATTTTTTTCGGTGAATTTACCTCATCAGCTCTGTTTTGCCAACTTCGTCCAGTTATAATAACCATACAAAGAGTTAAGCAAATAGGCGCTGTACATGAGGTATATTGCCGGTGTTTCTGCCCACAACACAATGGAGATAATGTTCAGCAAAATCCACAACAGCCATTGTTCGCGGTAACGCAAAATCATCAATAACTGCGCGGCGACGGTAATGATGGTGGTTAAGCCGTCTAAGCCGGTAGAACTCCCGCCTGCGGCTTTGAGGGCCTGCACGAATAATAGCGTGCCGACACTAACAGTAGCGGCGAGCATAATCCAGCCCTGTAATGTCAGCGATTTGGCAATCACGCTTTCGTTACCGCTTTTTTCTTGTTGCATATGGGCTTTCCACGTGAAATAGCCGATAAATTGCGCCGGAAGGTAAACGTATAACACGGTGTTCATTTCGCCGATGAAATTCGCCTTCCACGCGACATAGAAATAAGTGTAAGCAAAGATAAGACCGAATAAATAGTTACTAATTTTTCCTTTACTGACAAACACCACGCAAATCACGCCGGCAGTGCCGGAAATCATGGCGAGAAGCGATTGCGGATCCAATACAAATGCAATAATTTGCGCCGCGATGAAAAGTAATAACCAGAAAACCTCAAAGGGTTTCCAGCCGGAAAAGAGTTCCTGTTTGGCTTTGTGTAGGAGTTGCTCCGGGTTCATAATAACCTCGCTTATGACGTACAAAGTGCGGTCATCTTAGAAAGTATTTTTTAGAATGTAAAGGATGTGCTACGTTTTTGTGGGGCGGATCACAAAATTCAGATCAATTCGTGTAGTTACAAAATATCCGTGGAACGTTTATTTTTCTTGATAACACCGCTAAAATAGCGCCTTTTTATGAACAGAGAGAACATCACGACTGTTGCGCTTGGGTTTATCCTGATTGAACATCGACAACCGGTTTTCTGGCGGTATAAAACAATATTCGGCCGAAAAAATCAGCACCCTGCAAGTGTAACGTAGCAGGCTTTGCTGCTGTTACAACAGGCTACTCGGCAATTCGATTGCCCGTGATAATCGTCACCAATAAGGAATAAATATGGCTCTGATTGAATATAATCCACCGCAGGAACCTTGGCTGGATTTGGTGTATCGCGATGATTACATCGCCGTGGTGAATAAACCAAGCGGCTTGCTTTCGGTTCCGGGCAATCAGCCGCAATACTACGACAGCGCCATGTCGCGGGTGAAGGAAAAATACGGTTTTTGCGAACCGGCACACCGGCTGGACATGGCAACCAGCGGCATTTTGCTGTTCGCCTTGAGCAAAGCGGCGGATCGCGAATTAAAACGTCAATTTCGCGAACGCAAACCGAAAAAATATTATCAGGCGCTGGTTTGGGGGCATTTGGAACAAGATCAGGGCGTGGTGGAATTACCGCTCATTTGCGACTGGGAAAACCGCCCGCGTCAGAAAATTTGCTTCGAGCGGGGCAAAAGAGCGGTCACTTTTTACGATGTTTTGCAGCGTTATCCAAACAACACCACCCGCGTAAAACTCACGCCCATCACCGGCCGTTCCCATCAATTACGTTTGCATATGCTGGCGCTCGGACACCCGATTTTGGGCGATAAATTCTACGCCCACCTGCAAGCTAAAGTCCTCTCGTCACGCTTATGTCTACACGCCGAAAGCCTGCAAATCCAACACCCCATCACCGGCGAAACCATGGAATTCACCACACCGGTCGGGTTTTAAAAAGTGCGGTGGATTTTTCCTGTGTTTTTTCGATGTGAAACACCTAAAATTCCGACCGCACTTTTCTGTTCCGAGGCGATAAAAAGCAATGAAACGGGTTCATTGCTTTGGTTGTCTTTATTGTATTGCCAAATATTTTTCTTTTTCAATTATTGTCCTTATCATTCCGATCTTTTGAGATTTGCCTTCCATGATGGCGGGCCGGAAGGGGACAGGCTGATGAAGTTGGCGATTAGAACAGGCAATCCGAATCCTTCTGCCACTAAAAAATGACGAATGCTTTCAGGTTATGTATCGATGGTGGTCATAAACGTCTCCTTATTGTTTTAATAAGCTTTCGTCTAAGGTTAAATCTTCATTTTTATTTACGCCGATACCGCGATCCAACACATTTTGTGCGATTTGATGTGCTTCTTCCAAAGAATGCTCGGTGTAAGTGCCGCATTGGTACTCATTTAGTTCAGGGATTTCGCTTTGTTTCTTTACATTCAGAATATCCTGCATCGAAGCTGCCCACGCCTGTGCGATTTGGGTTTCATTTGGCGTGCCGATTAAGGACATATAAAAACCGGTGCGACAGCCCATCGGGGAAATATCGATAATTTCCACATCCTTGCCATTTAAGTGATCGCGCATAAAACCGGCAAATAAATGTTCAAGGGTGTGAATACCTTTCGGTGGCAAGTTTTCTTTGTTAGGTATCGTGAAACGAAGATCAAAAACGGTGATATTGTCTCCTTTTGGAGTGCGCATGATCTTCGCAATACGTACGGCAGGCGCCTTCATTCGGGTGTGATCCACTTTAAAACTATCAAGTAATGGCATATTTTTTCCTCAATTTTAGCTTTTTTGATTAAAAATTAAGCGTTCGTAAATTATTTATAAGTTTTTGTAAATTCTTGCGAACTTTTTCCGTTATACTATTGTCATAAATTACGAGCAACTTGCAGTTGTTTTAATAAAATTGGTTCCTTAGGTTATTTGCCTCTCTTCGTGAGAGGCATTTTTTTATGTATTTTACAGGAAAATCACAGGCTTTACAGAAAAGCCACACCTAAAAACAACAAAAAAACATACCGCACTATTTTGCCCAGCGCGATAAAAACCAGGCACGCCAACCAGTTCAACCGCAACCAACCCGCCACCGCACAAAATACATCTCCGATGATTGGCAACCAGCTGAAAAATAACATCAAACTGCCGTAACGTTGTGTTTTTTCCAATGCCCAAGCCAGTTCGGCATTCTGCGGCGGTTTATTGAAAGCAGGCAACCAACGCCCTAAAACATAAGTGGTCAGACTTCCAAGTGTATTACCGATAACCGCAACCCATAACAGACTTTGAATGTCGATGGAAAAATAATGAGAGCCTGACCATAAAAGCGGTGCGGCGATGGTAAGAAAAATAATTTCCGAATTGCCGGGCAGCACGGTGGAACTGAGAAAGGCGCTGGCGAACATGATCCAAAGCCGGTGTTCGCCGAATAAGGATTGCCACCAATCCCAGCTGAAGAGGTCTAACATCGTTAGATTTGCGGCCGGTAGGTACGCAGATAATTTTCACGATCTGCCACATTCACTTGTCGCACTACCCGACAAGGAGACCCCACGGCGACGGTGTTTGCAGGAATATCTTTAGTGACTACGGAACCCGCAGCAATTACCACATTATCACCAATTGTCACACCGCCCAGAACCACAACATTGCCGCCAAGCCACACATTATTGCCGATGGTAATCGGAAGCGCCTGCTCCCAGCCGGCGAGGCGCAATTCGGGATCGAGCGGGTGTCCCACCGTATATAAACTCACATTGGGCGCAAACATCACATCGTCGCCGATGGTCACCGGCGCGTTATCTAAAATGGTGCAGTGATAATTGGCAAAAAAGTTTTTTCCCACCTTAATATTGCTGCCGTAGTCACAATAAAAGGGCGCATTGACATGCGTTGTCGCGTCGGCTTTGCCAAACAACGCCAAAATCAACCGCACTTTTTCCGCTTTATCGCTAGGGCGGGTCAGAATATTGAATTGGTACAGCAACTCTTTGGCACGCAAGCGCATTGCTACCAGCTCATCGGTGTAAGGCTGATGGGCGAGACCACGCAGCATTTTCTCTTTTTCGCTCACCATCAGTTTTCTCTCAATAATTTATTTACGCGCACATCAAATACATCCATCCCGGCACTTAATCCCGCTTGAATGCCCAAATCACCGTCTTCAAACACCAAACAACGCTGCGGTTTCACCTTAATCAATTCGGCGCAACGTAAAAACGTATCCGGCGCAGGTTTATGATGTTGAATATCCTCGGCGGTGACGATGGCGGAAAAGTATTTTTCAAAATCAAATTTATCCAACAGGATTTCCGTCATGGCGCGGTGGGAACCCGTGCCTAACGCCAAAGGTTTTTTGCTATAAAAAGAACGCACGACATTGGCGGCGGGCAATAGCGTGGCGTGTTGCATAATCAGTTGTTTACCGTATTCGCGTTTCAAATGAATGACGTCATCCAATCTTTCTAACGGCATGGCATGGCGCTTCATCATCTCCAGCGCAATGGTTTTTACCGGCGCACCGCCTAGTTCATATAATAAATTGCCGTCAAACGGATAGCCAAAATGTTGACCCACCATTTCCCACGCCTTGGCGTGACTTGGCATGGTGTCGATAACCGTGCCATCCATGTCAAAAATTAAACCGTCATATTGGTTTATTACATCATTATCTAACATATTGCCTTCCGGATTGTCTTAGTTACAACAAGTAAGGTGGCTATTGTGCAATAAATTTGTGATCCGTGCATCGTTTAATTTCGGCGGATGCGGTTATACTTAGCCCGTTTTAGGTGAGAGCAGGTAAATGGATATTCAACAACAGCTGTGGTTTTTTCAAACGCGGGAGCTCATTGACGATCATATCGTCGAGACCGTACTCAATGTGCGCCGGCATTTGCAACGCCAATGGCAGGTGGACGTGGAAACGGAACAGGTGAAAATGATGTTGGTGCATATTGCCAGCGCGTTGGGGCGCATTAAACGCGGACATTGCGTTTCGCCGTTGTATGCGGAATTGCTGTTGGAAATGAAAAGTGCGGTGGTTTTTCCGCAAGTTTTGCAGATTCACCAAAATGTGTTGGAACTGATTTCGTTGGATATTCCGGAAGAAGAGCAGACGTATTTCCTGGCGAACGTATATGGTTTGGTATTGGATCAGCCGCATGTGCTGGCGCGGGTAAGTTAAAAACGCATGGAAAAACCACCGCACTTCTTGGCGTTTGAGTAAGATAAATGAGAAATTGTTGGAATGTGAAATGGCGCACCCGAAAGGATTCGAACCTTTGACCGCTCGGTTCGTAGCCGAGTACTCTATCCAGCTGAGCTACGGGTGCGTAGTGAATGTTTAACTCGCTCAAACCATTTTAAACCATAGAGTCGACTTAAAATGGCGCACCCGAGAGGATTCGAACCTCTGACCGCTCGGTTCGTAGCCGAGTACTCTATCCAGCTGAGCTACGGGTGCGAGACAAATTAAACAAATGGCGGTGAGAGAGGGATTCGAACCCTCGATGGAGTTTTTGACCCCATACTCCCTTAGCAGGGGAGCGCCTTCAGCCTGCTCGGCCATCTCACCACAACCAATTTGTGGGCGGTATGATACGGGTTTATGACAATAAGTCAAATTATTTTTTCCGAAAAGTGCCTGAAATCAACTTGGTTGAGCGATTTCTCAACAAATCCTAGCGGGGTTTTTATCCTTTATTTTCCGCGTAAAATCGCCCGTAAATTGGCAATATGGCTTTGCGTTTTTGCCTGTTGTTGCTCGGCACTTAACGGCGGTTTATCCCGCTCCCATTGCAAATCGTTTTCCGGCAGTTCCAACAAAAAGCGACTTGGTTCGGGGCGGATTAACTCGCCGAACTGACGTCGTTCCTTACACAAGGAAAACCACAGATTCTGTTGCGCACGGGTAATGCCCACATACGCCAAACGGCGCTCTTCTTCCACATTGTCTTCGTCAATACTGGTTTGGTGCGGCAAAATGCCTTCTTCCATGCCGATTAAAAACACATGAGGAAATTCCAGCCCTTTGGAGGCGTGTAGCGTCATCAGTTGCACCTGGTCGCCATCGTCTTCCTCTTCGCCGCGCTCCAGCATATCCCGTAAGGTTAAGCGGGTAACGATTTGATTAAGGTTCATGGGCTCGTTAAATTCGTCCCCTTTCAACATACCCGCCACCCAGTCGAACAGCGTCGCCACGTTTTTACTTTGCATTTCCGCCGCTTTCGGGCTGGTGGCATATTCGTACAAATATTCTTCATAATGCAACGAGGAAAGCATGGAACGCACCGCCCGTTCGGGTTCGAAACGCTGTATTTCGTCGTTTAGTTCCACAATCCAACGGGCGAATTTCTGTAATGCGTCATACGCTTTCGGCGTAACCCGTTGAATCAGCTCAAAATCAAAAATCGCTTCAAACAAACTGATGTGTTTTTCCTGTGCTAAGGAACCCAGTTTTTCCAGCGTTGTCGTGCCGATTTCCCGCTTTGGCGTGTTGACGATACGTAAGAACGCCGCGTCGTCGTCCTGATTCACCACCAAACGCAAATACGCCATCATGTCTTTAATCTCCGCGCGGGAGAAAAACGAGGTGCCGCCGGAAATTTTGTACGGAATACGGTTTTGCATGAGGATTTTTTCCAACAGGCGTGATTGATGGTTGCCGCGATACAAAATCGCATAATCGCGATAATGGGTTTTGCCGATAAACCGATGGGCAATCAGCTCTCCCACCACGCGCTCCGCCTCATGTTCTTCGTTTTTCGCTTCGATAATTTGTAATTTTTCCCCTTCTCCCAAATTGGAAAACAGTTTTTTATCGAAAACGTGCTCATTGTTATCAATGAGAATATTGGCGCAATGCAAAATCCGTTGGCTGGAACGGTAGTTTTGTTCCAGTTTAATCACCCGTAATGCGGGGAAATCATCGCGCAGTCGCACCATATTCTGCGGGCGCGCGCCCCGCCAGGAATAAATGGATTGATCGTCATCGCCCACCACGGTAAAACGGGCGCGATCGCCTACCAACAGTTTAATCAGTTCATATTGGCTGGTATTGGTGTCTTGGTATTCGTCCACCAGCAGATAGCGAATTTTCTCCTGCCATTTCGACCGCACTTCGGCGTTCTGTTTGAACAGCAGGGTCGGCAACATAATCAAATCGTCAAAATCCAAGGCGTTGTAAGCGCGCAGTTGTTTGTTGTAGCGATCGTAACAATGGGCGAAAGTCTGCTCTTTGTTATCTCGCGCCAACCCCAATGCCTGTTGCGGGCTGCATAAATCGTTCTTCCAGTTGGAAATACGGTTAATCAGCTCGCGTAATAGGTCTTTGTCTTCCTGCAACACATCGGCGGTGAGCTCTTTTAACAGCGCCATTTGGTCGTGTTCGTCAAACAGCGTCATATTGGCTTTAAAGCCTAAGTGCTTGTATTCGCGCTTAATAATGTCGAAACCTAAGGTGTGGAAGGTGGATACAATCAGCCCTTTGGATTGTGCTTTGCCGATGGATTGCGCCACACGTTCTTTCATTTCGCGGGCGGCTTTGTTGGTGAAGGTGACGGCGGCGATTTGCTTTGGAAGATAACCGCATTTATCAATTAAATGGGCGATTTTGTTGATGATCACGCGGGTTTTGCCGGAACCGGCGCCCGCCAAAACCAGGCAGGGGCCGGAGACATATTCCACGGCTTGTTGTTGTTGCGGATTGAGTTTCATATTCGTCGGTTATTCGCTTTGCGACCAGGCATAAGGCAACAGCGCGGTATCCAATAAAAAGGACAGCGGCAGGTCTAAAATCGGTAAGCCCCAGCGTTTCGCCATGTCAAAATCGTACTTGGTGCCGGCGTAGGCAGCGTAAGGCTCCGTCGGATCGATAAGTTTAACCACCGTGCCGCAACCTCCGGCAGCAAAAAGTGCGGTCGAAATAAAGAGTGTTTTTACGGGTTGAAGTTTCATAAGCGGGCGGATTGTACACCAAATCGGCACAAAGCAGGAGGGGACGCATAAAAATATTGCGCCGCAGGTTGCCCGCAGCGCAATGGTCTTGATGAATTCAGCTTAGAAACGATACGTAGCATTGGTGCTATATACATTACCTCTTAACTTTTGACCATCAAATTTGTTATGAGTCCTTAAATATTCCAAGCTTAGCTCAAAGTCCGGTACCAGATTTACCTTAACACCCGCACCAAAACCTATACCGTTTTTAGTATCACTATGCGTAGCTGAGTAGTTGCGCGTACGGACTTCGCTTTCAAATTTAGCCGTTTGCACCCCAACCTTGGCATAAGGAAGGATGCTTGGTGTTACGCGATAGCCTTGTAAATAACTGATGCCCAAACGTGCTTTTTCGTTCAATTTGCCACGGTAGCCGGAAGCGTTATTATCATGTAACGTTGATTTGTTTAACTTCAATTTTCCTTCAATGATACCGACGAAATCGTTACCATAGTCGATGCCATAATCGGCAATTAAATCAACGTTAGAGATACGTTTTGCGTCTTTGTACTTGGTTGTGCCTACACCAACACCAATTCCAAAGCCGGTAAAATCTGAGGATGCCACCGCGGAGGTTGACACAAGAACAGCTGCGCTAAGCGCCAAAAGCGTTAATTTTTTCATAAAAGTCCTCGTTAGATTTAATTAAAATCGGCTTGAGTATAGGCACTTTAGCTAGTCGGATCAAGATCTTTTGCCGATTTTGTGGATCCGACGGGCGAAAGTGCGGTGGTTTTTTCAGTAATTTTAATCGGTTATCAAGCCCGTATTATTCCATGCGCCGCCCCCTGATTTTCGCTATAATGCGCCAATTATTCATCAACATTATGAGATTATTATGGCCCAAATTGCTGCAAATCCCCTCGTTCTGGTGGACGGTTCTTCTTATTTATATCGCGCGTTTCATGCGTTCCCGCCGCTGACCAATTCCGCCGGCGAGCCGACGGGCGCCATGTACGGCGTGCTGAATATGCTGAAAAGCCTGATTTCGCAGGTACAGCCGAGCCATATTGCGGTGGTGTTCGACGCCAAAGGCAAAACCTTCCGCGATGAAATGTTCGAGCAATACAAATCCCACCGCCCGCCTATGCCCGATGATTTGCGCAAACAAATTCAACCCTTGCACGACATGATCCGCGCGCTGGGCATTCCGTTGTTGGTGGTGGAAGGCGTGGAGGCGGACGATGTGATCGGCACGCTGGCAAGTCAAGCGTCGAAAAACGGGCAAAAAGTGCTCATCAGCACCGGCGACAAAGACATGGCGCAGCTGGTGGACGACAACATTATGTTGATTAACACCATGAACAACAGTCTGCTGGATCGTGCGGGCGTGATTGAAAAATACGGCATTCCGCCGGAATTGATTATTGATTATCTGGCGCTCATGGGCGACAGTTCCGACAACATTCCCGGCGTGGCGGGCGTGGGCGAAAAAACCGCTCTTGGGCTTTTGCAGGGCATCGGCAGCATGGCGAAAATTTATGCCAATCTGGAGAAAGTCGCCGAACTGCCGATTCGTGGCGCAAAAAAATTAGGCGAAAAATTACTCGCCGAAAAAGCCATGGCGGATTTGTCCTACGCGCTGGCAACCATTAAAACCGATGTGGCGCTGGCATTTTCCCCCCATGAACTCACCATCGGTGACAGCGATAACGACGCCTTAATCACGTATTTCGGGCGTTATGAATTTAAACGCTGGCTGGGGGAAGTGATGAACGGCACCAATTCCGTTACGCAACGCGCCGAGCAACCCGTCAAAATTAATCACTACCAAGCCACGCCTGCGGCAAAAATTGATGAAAGTGCGGTCGAAAATGCCGTTAAATTTCACATTGATCGCAGTCGTTACGAAAACATTCTCACCGACGCCGATTTGGCGCGTTGGCTGGAAAAACTGAACACCGCCAAGCTCATCGCCGTGGATACGGAAACCGACGGGCTGGATTATATGTCCGCCAATTTGGTGGGCGTTTCCTTTGCCTTGGAAAATGGCGAAGCGGCATATTTACCGCTCCATTTGGATTACCTCGGCGCACCGAAAACGTTGGAAAAAAGCACCGCACTTTCTGCCATCAAACCGATTCTGGAGAATCCGAACATTGGCAAAATCGGGCAAAATCTCAAGTTCGACATGACCATTTTCGCCCGCAACGGCATTGATTTGCAGGGCATCGAATTTGACACCATGCTGCTTTCCTACATCCTGGACAGCACCGGTCGACACAATATGGACGACCTGGCGAAGCGCTATCTCGGACACCAAACCATCGGCTTTGAAGACATTGCCGGCAAAGGCAAAAACCAGCTGACCTTCAATCAAATTCCGTTGGAACAGGCGGGCGAATACGCGGCGGAAGATGCCGACGTGACCATGAAATTACAACAGGTGTTATGGCAAAAATTACAGCCGCAACCCGGTTTGGTGGCGCTTTATCAATCCATCGAGCTGCCATTACTCGGTGTGTTATCGCGCATGGAACGTTGCGGCGTGCTGATTGATTCCGACGCGCTGTTTTTGCAATCCAACGAAATTACCGAAAGGTTGACCGCACTTGAAATGCAGGCGCACGCTTTGGCGGGACAGCCGTTCAATTTGGCGTCCACCAAGCAGTTACAGGAAATTTTGTTCGACAAGCTTGGCTTGCCTGTGCTGCAAAAAACCCCGAAAGGCGCGCCGTCTACCAATGAAGAAGTGCTGGAAGAACTGGCGTACAGCCACGAATTGCCGAAAGTGCTGGTGGAACATCGCGGCTTGAGTAAACTGAAATCCACGTACACCGATAAATTGCCGCAAATGGTCAACCCGCAAACGGGACGCGTGCATACCTCCTATCATCAGGCGGTGACGGCGACAGGGCGGCTTTCTTCCAGCGATCCGAATTTACAGAACATTCCGATTCGTAACGAAGAAGGACGCCGCATTCGCCAAGCCTTTATTGCGCGTGACGGCTACAAAATCATCGCCGCCGACTATTCTCAAATTGAGCTGCGCATTATGGCGCATTTGTCCAACGATCAAGGCTTGATCAACGCCTTCGCACAAGGCAAAGACATTCACCGTTCCACCGCCGCCGAAATTTTCGGTTTGCCGCTGGAACAGGTCACGAGTGAACAACGCCGCAACGCTAAAGCCATTAACTTCGGTTTGATTTACGGCATGTCTTCCTTCGGTCTTTCCCGCCAGCTCGGTATTTCCCGCGCCGACGCGCAACGCTACATGGATTTATATTTCCAACGCTATCCGAGTGTACAAACCTTCATACATGACATTCGCGAAAAAGCCAAAGCGCAGGGCTATGTGGAAACCTTGTTCGGACGCCGTTTGTATTTGCCGGAGATCAATTCCTCCAATGCCATGCGTCGCAAAGGCGCGGAACGGGTGGCAATCAACGCGCCGATGCAAGGCACTGCTGCCGACATCATCAAACGCGCCATGATTAAACTGGATGAACTGACCCGCGATGACCCGGACATTCACATGATCATGCAGGTGCACGATGAACTGGTGTTTGAAGTGCGGTCGGAAAAAATTGCGTTTTTTAGCGGGCTCATCAAACAACACATGGAAGCCGCCGCCGAGCTGGTGGTGCCGCTGATTGTGGATGTAGGCGTGGGTGAAAATTGGGACGAAGCGCATTAAGTTAAAGGGAAAATATGACACATAAAATCATTCGCAGCGCAGACTCCACCGCCGCCCGCACCCGGGGCGGTTTAGACATTACCGAAATGAACGATATCAGCGTACGTTTACATTGGACCGACGAGCCTTACAAATGGCACATCAATGACGGCGAGGAAGTATCTGCCGTGATGGACGGCGTGATGGAAATGCACTACAAAGAACACGGCGAAGCCAAAAGCGTATTGCTGGAAAGCGGCGATATTTTCTACGCCGGCATCAGCACCGAGCACGTCGCCCACCCGCAAGGTGAAGCGCGGATTTTGGTGGTTGAAAAAACGGGCAGTGTTTAATAAAAAAAAGTGATCTGCACCCCAAAACCTGAACACCTAATTATAAGGTGCTGGTTATGTCCTACTCTTATCAATTTCGTTTAAAAATTATCAAACCGGTCACCGAACAGGATTTTGGTATTTATGAGGTGGCTAAACTTTATAAGATTCCTCATTCTCAAGTCATTTATTGGTTAAAAGCCTTTCGTGAAAGAGGACTTGATAGCGTAAAATCGCTCTATACTAAACCCAAAATGAAAAAAACGCAGATTGAAGCAGCTGAAACAACCGACTTTTCACCACTAGCCTTGAAAAAATTGAAACAAGAACCCGCCCTTGAAAAAGCGGAGATTGATTATCTAAAAAAGTTAGTGGAATTGGGGCAACCAAAAACGAACTAAACTCGATTTAAACGGATTGAGCCCGGTACAATACCGAGCTCAATACTTAAGTTAGCTAACCTGTCCAACTTTTGGGGGGCGGATCAAAGTGCGGTCAACTTTTTTGTTATTTTTTAGGTAAGGCTTCACTAACGACATTTAATTTTACATTTGATGTTTTGAAGGCTTCAAAACGTGGGTTTTTCTTCATGAATTTAATGAAGCTTTCTGCATCCGGAAGATAGGTGTCTGTACCTTCGTATTTCGGATCATTGAAAAGATGACCAAAGGTTTTATATCCGTCTTTACCGCTGGCAATATAGGAATTGGTTCCCACTAGATAACGTTTATTATCGTCAATATTTTCCCATTGTTGCGTTTGTTTATTGAAGACCTCGACGCTTACTAAGCGTTTACCATCGGCATTTGGCGTTTCATTGGCTTCATAACGAACACCCGCCCCGTAAGGGAAACCACCGGTAGAACCATCAACTAACGCAAATTGCAGAGCATCTTCCAAAGCCTGTTTAATCAATGAACCTTCCATTTTATAAGTAAATAAAGTATTACCAAATGGTAAAAAGGTATAGGCATCATTGAAGGTGACGTCACCAGGTAAAATATCTGAACGCACACCTCCGGCATTTTGAATAACCAGATCTACATTTTTTAATTCGTTGTACATTGTTTCTGCCACAAAACGGGTCGCAACCGAACCTTCAGGGTTAGAACCCGCTTTATTCGGAATGCGATTATCCGAACCGCCCGGCATTGCTTGTCCAACAATTGAACCGATGACTTCTTTTGCCAGTTGATCCTTTTCATATCGATATTTGCTAATCAGTTTATCCGTTTTTTTATCATGATAATCCAATGAAACGCTTTTCATCTTTTGTAAACTTTGAATTGCTTTTTGACGTTCTTCTCCACTAAGTTCCTGCCAATTACCGTCACTGTTTTTAACTTTTAATTTATTTGTGCTCATTAATACATGTGGAGTTTTTCGGATTATGGAAGCGATCCCATCTTTGCTGAATTTCACGCCTAAATCGCCCACTACGGCGGAATAAGCCCAAGCTTCCATCACAAAGACAGGCTCACCATTCGGGCTTTTAAATTCTAAGGGATATTCATATACCACCGGTAATTTCAATCCACGTAATTCGTCATTACCATATAAATAGTGGGAATCTCCGGTAACAATAATATCAATATCATTCACTTTTTGCGCAATTTCTATGTTCTTTCCACTGCCTGCATGGGAAAGTAAGATAATTTTGTTAACACCCTGTGCTTTTAAAGCATTCGCCATAATTTGGGCTGTTGCAATTTCATCATAAAATTTAACATCTTTCCCGGGGGAAGATGAATTAACGGTTTTATTTACCGTATCTAACCCAATAATGCCGATTTTTTCTCCATTCACCGAGAAAATATCATAAGGTTTCCATTTATTGTACAAAATAGAACCTTTATCAGGAATGACATTAGCAGATAAAACAGGGATTTTTAGTGGTTCAAGTAATTTTAATAAACCTTCATTTCCTGCATCAAACTCATGATTACCCAGTGTAAAATAATGAAAATTACCTGCATTCATCACCGCTGCATCGGCCGAACCGCCAAAAAGAGTAAAATAAAGTGTTCCTGTAATAGCATCGCCTGCGTGTAATACTAGCGGGTTTTTATATTTTTTGCGTAATTCATTAAGCTTGCTGTTAACTGCGGAAAAACCGCCAATATTTACTTTCGTTTCTTTACCATTTAATAAAATGCGGGCTTCGTGGGGCTCCAAATAGGAATGATGATCATTAATATGCAGAATACTCAATTCAACAGCTTTGTGGTTATCTTCCGGCGGATTTGCCGCCAAACCGGAGGTTGAACAAAATACAAACGTAGTACTAAGAATATGAGTAAGTTTTTTTTTAAGTGTAAACATAAGAACTCCTATGATTGTTAAATAGCTTATTCTAAGCCTTCCAACATTGCCTGAAAGGTTTTATAACGGGTTGTATCATTATTGTGTTGCAAATTTTCACGCGGTTGATCCAAGTAAGAAAAATCATCAACTTCAACCCCTTTAAACTGCTGATCAAAAATTGCAGCTGCCAAGGCAAGGCGTGGCTTAATAACGGAAGAAGGGGCAATAACACTTACTCGATTTTCAGTGATAGTAAACTGTTTTTTATTAGGAAAATCCTGGTGCATTTGTTCGCGGATTCGCCGGAAAATGGTTTTAACAGGTTCTGCCAGTACGGATATTTGCGCAGTCTTTGCTCCTTTTTCTGTTAAAAGCTGAACAAATTGATTGGCGTTTGGCATGTCTTTAATATAGATTTGAGCGCGTTCATTTGCCAAGAAAGAGATCAAAAGATTTTTTTTCATTTCCTGCATTAAGGTATCATCAGTCGTTTCAATTGGCTCAAAATACAGGTAATCAATAAATTTGGGTGTCAGATTTTTCTCTGTTTTAAAAATCCGGGTCAGAATTTTTTCGGTAGTCCGAATTTGTTGCGCAAGACGTTGTGGGGATAAGGAGGACAAAGACGTTAACTTTTTTTGTAAAACGATAATTTGTTTTTGTTCTTGTCGGGCAAGTGCAGCGGCTAATTGCTGTTTTACATCCTGTATGGATTGGTTCGACTGATTTTGACCGGTGTGTTCGATGTTTTGCATGGTTTGTCCTTGAATACTAAAAAAATATGTAAGCAAAAATAACACTGAATGAATCTTTTTTTTCATCTTGAACCTCACGTTTTAACAACATGTTCAGAGTAATATCTTGGCTGCTATTATATCTCAAAGGAATCAGCTTAGCACAAAATAGTGTATTTTTGTTGTAGTTTCAAAGTGATGATAGGAAATTATTACAATATAAATTCATTTTATTAAAATATAGAGATAGGTTTTAACATAATATATGGCATTCCAAACTCATTAATTTTTAACCGCACTTTTACCTCGGCGGGCAAATCTATTACAATGAACAGCAATTTTCACATCTAGCAAAAGGACAGAACTATGATTATCGTAACAGGCGGCGCGGGCTTTATCGGCAGTAACATCGTCAAAGCATTAAACGACATGGGACGCAAAGATATTTTAGTGGTGGATAACTTAAAAGACGGCACCAAATTCGTCAACTTAGTGGATTTAGACATCGCCGACTATTGCGACAAAGAAGACTTCATCGCCTCCATTATCGCCGGTGACGATTTGGGCGACATTGAGGCGGTCTTCCACGAAGGCGCATGCTCTGCCACCACCGAATGGGACGGCAAATACATCATGCACAACAACTACGAATATTCCAAAGAGTTACTACATTACTGCCTGGATCGCCAAATTCCGTTCCTCTACGCCTCCAGTGCCGCCACCTACGGCGACAAAACCGAATTCCGCGAAGAACGCGAGTTTGAAGGCCCGTTAAATGTGTACGGCTATTCCAAATTCCTATTCGATCAATATGTACGCGCCATTTTGCCGGAAGCGCAATCGCCGGTGTGCGGTTTCCGTTATTTCAACGTGTACGGTCCGCGCGAAGGTCACAAAGGCTCTATGGCAAGCGTAGCGTTCCACTTAAACAACCAAATCCTGAAAGGCGAAAACCCAAAACTGTTCGCCGGCAGCGAGCATTTCCGCCGTGATTTCGTCTATGTGGGCGACGTGGCGGCAGTGAACATCTGGTGCTGGCAAAACAAAGTTTCCGGCATTTTCAACTGTGGCACCGGCAGCGCCGAATCCTTCGCCGAAGTGGCGAAAGCGGTCATCAAATTCCACAACAAAGGCGAAGTGGAAACCATCCCGTTCCCGGAACATTTAAAATCCCGCTACCAGGAATACACCCAAGCGGACTTAACCAAACTCCGTGCCACCGGCTACGACAAACCGTTCAAAACCGTGGCGGAAGGCGTCGCGGAATATATGGCGTGGTTGAATCGTAAATAGAACGAAAGCATCTGTTTTAGCAAAGAAATTCAAACGGAAAACAGCGTATAAGTGCGGTTAAAATCCATCGTGTTTTTTAACCGCACTTTTGAAAATAGCAATGACAAATAAGGCAAATAATTATATTATTTGCCTTATATTTTAAGGCGAATAGTAAAGGTAATTGCGGCATGGAACAACAATATATTTGGCAACACGCCAATTGGCGACAATGGGACTATGACCTGCCGCAATTACTGCCACTGTTAAACCAAGCCCATTATCAACAGGGGTTATTGCTCGGACGGCTGTTGGACATCGGTTTAGGTGAGCGCGAACAAATCTGCCTTCAGGCATTAACCAGCAGCGTTCTTAAAAGTAGTGAAATCGAAGGCGAAATGCTCAATGCACAGTCCGTGCGTTCTTCCCTGGCACGCCGTTTGGGTATGGATATCGGCGGCTTAACCGCAACGGATCGCGCCGTCGAAGGCGTCGTGGAAATGACATTAAACGCTACCGAACAGTTTGATAGCCCGCTTACCCTAGAGCGATTATTCGGCTGGCATGCCGCACTCTTCCCAAGCGGTTATAGCGGAATGATGAAAATTCGGACAGCACAGTTGCGTGATGATAGCAACGGCGCAATGCAGGTGGTTTCAGGGAGAATCGGGAGACAAAAAATTCATTTTCAGGCACCGCCGGCAGAGCGACTTGAAAGGGAATTAATGCTATTTCTGACCTGGCTGAATGATTCGAACCAAGCGCTTGATCCTTTTATCAAAACCGGCATCGCCCATCTCTGGTTTTTAACCCTGCATCCTTTTGAAGACGGTAATGGCCGTATTGCACGTGCCATTGCGGATTATTTGCTTGCCAAAGCCGACGGAAACCCGCAACGGTTTTACAGCCTGTCCGCACAAATCCAAAAAGTGCGGTCGGATTATTATGTGATTTTAGAGCAAACTCAGAAGGGCGAAATCGACTTAACCCAATGGCTGATGTGGTTTTTAACCTGTTTAATCAACGCCATGAAGCAGGCGCAGGAAACTTTGGATAAAGTTTTGCTGAAAACCCGATACTGGCAATCCTGGCGTCGGTTTTCGCTCAATGAACGTCAAATCAAAGTCCTCAATCTTATGTTGGACGGATTTGAGGGCAAGCTCAGCAATAAAAAATATGCCGCCTTAACCAAAGTGTCGCGGGACACTGCCTTGCGGGATCTCACGGATTTAGTCGCAAAAAATATATTAAAACGCGCAGAAGAAGGCGGACGGAGCATTCATTATGAATTGACGCCCCCGCATTTATCACAAATTTAAAATCACTTAAGGTGAGAAAATGAATATCCTAATTATCGGCCCCTCTTGGGTCGGCGATATGATGATGTCGCACAGTTTGTATCAACAGCTCAAATTGCAATATCCCCATTGCCAAATCGATGTAATGGCGCCCAATTGGTGCAAGCCGTTGCTGGCACGTATGCCGGAAGTGCGGAATGCCATTGAGATGCCCCTCGGGCACGGGAAATTTGCGTTGTGTGAGCGTTATCGTTTGGGTAAGGTGTTGCGTAATCAATACGATATGGCGATTGTGCTGCCGAACTCGCTGAAATCGGCGTTTATTCCGTTGTTTGCGAAAATTGCCGTGCGTCGCGGTTGGAAAGGGGAAAGCCGTTATTGGCTGCTCAATGACTTACGCCACAACAAACGGGATTACCCCATGATGGTGCAGCGTTATGTGGCGTTGGCGTTTGAAAAAAATGCCGTGCCGAACGCGGACGAAATCCCGGTGCTGAAGCCTTATTTAACCGTCGAACCGAGCCAGCAGGCGGCGACCTTAAAAACGTTTGAAAAACAGACCGCACTTTTAGGCGGACGCCCGATTGTCGGTTTTTGCCCCGGCGCAGAATTCGGTCCGGCGAAGCGTTGGCCGCATTATCATTATGCCGAACTCGCGCGGATGCTCATTGAAAAAGGTTATGCGGTGGAACTTTTCGGCTCACCGAAAGATGTGGACGCCGGCGAACAAATCCGCAACGCCTTGCCTGCCGAACTGCAATCTTTCTGTTTGAACCTGGCGGGGCAAACCAATCTCAATCAGGCGGTGGATTTAATCGCCAACTGTACCGCCGTCGTCAGCAACGACAGCGGTTTAATGCACATTGCCGCCGCGACCGCTCGCCCGTTAGTGGCGCTTTACGGCCCGACCAGCCCGGCTTACACCCCCCCGTTATCGGACAACGCCGGAATCATTCGGTTAATAGAAGGGGATTTGATTAAAGTGCGCAAAAGCACCGACAGCGCGGAAGGCTATCATCAAAGTTTGATCGACATTACACCGAACATGGTGTTTGAAAAGCTAATGGGATTACTCAATCAATAACCGCCTGGCCGCACAAAAGTGCGGTCATTTTTTTCCTTGAATTTCGCATTAAACCCTTTGGGGGCAATGGGTTAAAAGATCTATACTATTGCCCTGATTTACTTTTTCGGAGTTGTTATAGCGGATCGCTCACCTAATATCACGACACATGATCCTTTCGGCAGCTTGTTGGGTTATGCGCCCGGCGGTGTTGCCATCTATTCTTCAGATTACAACACGGCGTATGCGCAGGAATACCCTGACGATGCCGCCTTTCGTAGCTACCTCGGCGGCGAATACATGGGCTACAAATGGCAGTGTGTGGAATTCGCCCGACGTTATCTTTATCTCAACTACGGCATGGTGTTCACCGATGTGGGCATGGCATACGAAATCTTTTCCTTACGCTTTCTGCGCCAAGTGGTGAACGACGCTCTGTTGCCGTTGCAAGCCTTCGCCAACGGCGGCAAGCGGGCGCCGGAATGCGGGGCGTTGCTCATTTGGCAGGAGGGCGGTGAATTTAAGCACACTGGGCATGTGGCGGTGATTACCGAAGTGCTGGCGGGCAGCGTGCGTATTGCCGAGCAAAATGTGATTCATTCCCGCCTGCCGAGCGGTCAGCAATGGACCCGTGAGCTACCGATGACGGTCACGGCAGAGGGATATCGTCTGCAGGACACCTTTGATGACACGGAAATTCTCGGCTGGATGATTCAAACGGACAACGAAGAATTCAGTCTGCCGCAACCCATGCCCGCGCCGGAGAAACTCGCCATTCACGCCGAACATATTGAAAATCGGGGACAATTCGCCGCCAATTGGCTACATGAAGACAAACCGCTGGAGGCGGCTTACGTAAAGGCAATGAAAGGGCATATCATCAATCATGGCGATCAATATCGTTATTTTGCTCTTTCCGAAAGCGCACAACATGAGCTGATTCGCGCCACTAACGAGCTACATTTGATGTATTTGCATGCCACCGACAACGTGTTGAAAGACGATAAGTTATTGCAATATTTCAATATTCCTAAACTGCTTTGGCCGCGTTTACGTTTATCCTGGCAAAATCGTCGTTATCAAACCATTACCGGCAGAATGGATTTTTGTCTGGATGAACGGGGCTTGAAAGTTTATGAATACAACGCTGATTCCGCTTCCTGCCATGCAGAAGCCGGAGCGATTTTACCCCATTGGGCGACGCAGGCGGGCCTGACCGCCGGGCATGACCCCGGCGAGGGCTTGCGCAACGCTTTGGCGGATAGCTGGAAACACAGCCACGCCACGCCGTTGGTACACATTATGCAGGATCACGATGCAGAAGAGGAATATCACGCCTTATTTATGCGTAATGCACTGACGCAGGCGGGTTTTAACACCAAGATTATTCACGGCACCGAAGGGTTGCATTGGGATACGCGCGGGCAATTATTGGACAACGAAAATCAGCGGGTGCAAAGCGTGTGGAAAACCTGGGCGTGGGAAACCGTGCTGGAACAATTACGCGAAGATGCCACAGGGCGTGAGGTGGCGCCGCCGATTCGCACCGGTTATCCGGAGGATAAAGTGCGGTTGATTGACGTGTTACTTCGCCCGGAAGTATTGGTGTATGAGCCTTTATGGACGGCAATCCCGAGCAATAAAGCGATTTTTCCGGTGTTGTGGTCGCTGTTCCCGAATCACCGTTATTTGCTGGAAGCCGGTTTTGAGCTTACACCGAACCTCATTGCCAACGGCTATGCGCAAAAACCTATTGCCGGTCGCCGTGGCGATAACAAAACTTATCGGTGAATGCAAAACTGTCCTGGATAGCACCAACGGGCGTTTTGCTAAACAAGAAAACATTTATCAACAATTATGGTGTTTGCCGAAAGTGGAAGATCAATATGTGCAGGTGTGTACGTTTACTGTAGGCGGGCATTATGCCGGCAGTTGCTTGCGCTCCGACCCGACCCGTGTGATTGTGGGCGACAGTGATATGCAACCGTTGCGCATATTGAGCGACAAGGTGTTTACGCAAAAGGCAAAATAGTCTCAAGCCGGAATCAAAATAGGCACCTTGAAGGTGCCTATTTCATTAAAAAGTGCGGTCAAAAAACACAACGTTTTTTACCTACTTATTTTTTGTCTTTCTGTTCTGCCGGTTTCACTTCCGCATCTTGCAACCAACCCGGCGCAACCTGGCTCATATCCGGCAGGTTATGGGCAATACCTTTATGGCAATCGATACAGGTTTTACCGTTTTCCTGCGCCAATTTATGCATTTTTTGCGCCACGGTTTTTTGTTGGGAGAAGTCCATACGATCCATTTTGTGGCAGTTACGACATTCCTGGGAATCGTTGGCTTTCATACGCTCCCATTCGTTTTCCGCCATGTGCGGACGACGGGCGTTGAATTTTTCCAGTGTGTCGGTTAATCCCATGTAATGGGCATACACCTCTTTTGCCGCCACTATTTTACGCCACATTTTCGGTCCGAATTCGTGCGGAACGTGGCAATCCGGACAGCTGGCGCCCACACCGGTGCGGGTTTGATAATGCACGCTGTGTAAATATTCCGGGTACGCATCGTTCATGTGACAGCCGGCACAGAATTGCTCGGTGTTGGTTTGTTCCAAACCGTAGTTAAAACCGACCCAGGATAAAATACCGCCGATGAAGGATAAGACGATAATCGTGCCTACCGCGATACGGCTAGGCGATCTGAACCAACGCCAGAATCGCACTAAAAAATTAGGTTTCTTCGCTGACATAACCACCTCTTCATTACTGTCCGTAACCTTTCATCGGTTTGAATTCGTTTGGCACGATTGGCTCAACATCGGATTGAGAAACATGGCATTGTAAGCAGAAATAACGACGCGGAGAGGAACTGGAGCCGAGATTGCCGTCACGATCCATAAAGTGCGTCGGGCTGATACGGGTCGCCCCGGTCACGCGGGACGCTTCAACGCTATGGCAGTTTAAGCATTGGTTCACGTTTTTGGTGACCTGATAATTTTTCACACTATGCGGCACCATCGGCGGTTGATTCACATAGTTTAAAGCAGGCAGTTCACTTTGTTTCGGCGCATTGTGAAATGCCGGAGAAACACTTTCCGGTGAATTATTGAAAAAGTCATCGGCGTCTTCCGTCGGCTGTTGCGCCATAACGGACGTAGCGAACAGTGCCGTGAATAGTACACCGCTAAAAGCAAAGAAGTTGTTTCTAGTCATTTTAATCACTCCCCCGAATGATGGAATTTTTTTGTTTTTATTGGTTTAACCTGACGATAGGAATGTCGTTATTAAACCGATGGCTAAAGGTAAATACGTTTTCAGCGCAGACATCAATGCAACGCCCGCAACTGATACAATCTTGCGAAAGCACTAACCGACTTTCGTTATTTTTTCCGTGTAATGGTGAACGCAACACTTGCGGTTCCGGGCAAACGTTGTAGCAATCCATGCAATTATCGCATCTTGCCCGATCAATCACTTTGACCCGAATCAGACTTTTCGCACCAATGACGCCATAGGTTGCGCCAATAGGACACAAATGCCCGCACCAACCGTGTTCAACAATAAATAAATCAAACAGAAAAACCGCCAAAACCAGCCATGCCGTCGCCCCAAAGCTATAAATTAAAGCGCGCCCTAAGGCTGCCACCGGATTAACCCATTCCCACAACAACAAACCGCTGACCGCACTGCCGACTAAAATCATCAGCAAAATGGCATAGCGTAAACCACGCGGAATTTTTGCCGTTTGACGAATCCCCAGTTTACGGCGAATCCAAGCGGCACAATCGGTGACCACATTCAGTGGGCACACCCAACCGCAGAAGACTTTGCTGCCTAACAGGGCATAGAGAGCGAAGATAATTAACGCGCCGATGAGGGTCAGCGAGCCGGGTAAATGCCCGGTGGAAAGACTTTCTAAGGTAATTAACGGATCGCTTAACGGAATCACATCGAAAAGCAGACTTCCGCTGTAATTCCCTTTTAAAATCCACACATCAAAGTACGGCCCGCTTAAGAACATCATCAGGATGCTTAATTGGGTGAGCCTGCGCCAGAATAAGAAACGATTGGCGTGCCACCAGCCCAGTTTTTCCCGCGCTTCTTTGCCTGCAAATTTTGGTACGTTCGCCATTATTTGCCTCCCAACGTCGGTGCCGGAATCGGCTCCGGAATGTCTTCTACGCCCATTGCCGGCATTGAGGCTTCCGGCATACGGGTCGGCATCGAAATCAAATCCTTCGGCGCAAGAGAATGTCCCGCTTTTGCTTTTTCTTCCCAGCCCAAACGATAATGTTTGCCTAACATGCCTTTCGCCAAATGTATCGGCAACACTTTGATTGCCGCCTCTTCCAGGACGCACGCCTGTTCGCATTTGCCACAACCGGTACAGGCATCGGAATGCACCGTCGGAATAAACACCGCGTGCTTGCCGGTGCGCTCATTACGGTGGCTTTCCAACGTAATGGCTTTATCAATTAACGGGCAAACCCGATAACATACGTCGCAACGCAAGCCCTGCCAGTTCAGGCAGGTTTCGTGATCCAGCAACACCGCCAGCCCCATACGGGATTGATTAATATCCTGCGCCTCACGATCTAACGCACCGCTTGGGCACGCATGGGCGCAAGGAATATCCGGACACATTTCGCACGGTTTATCCCGCGCGATAAAATACGGCGTCCCTGCTTCCATCGGTGATAACAACGATGCCAAATGCAACATATCGTAAGGGCAAGCTTGTACGCACTGACCGCAACGAATACAGGCGGCGGAAAATTTCTCGTCATCTTCAATGGCGAACGGTGGGCGCAATGCCACGCCTTCGCGCGCTAAGCTTTGTTTTTGCTGTAAACCAAGTAGCAAGCCGAGCCCAACGAACCCGCCCGCAGTGCGGGTGGCGTCTTTGAGAAATTTACGGCGCTCGGGCGTTACAGTCGGTTTTTGCATTTTCTTTTGATTTTCTGGCCGCACTTTTCTGCTTGGAAAACACAAAAGTGCGGTGGTTTTTTACCACGTTTTTTAAGCCGCTTTTTCCACTTTCACCGCGCATTTTTTGAAGTCGGTTTCTTTAGAAATCGGATCGGTCGCGTCCAAGGTTAATTTGTTCGCCAACTGACCGGCATCAAAGAAGGTTGTATAAACCAAACCTTCCGGCACCTTATTACGTCCGCGGGTATCTAAGAACGAAATAATTTCCCCTCGGCGTGAAGCGACTTTGACTTTATCGCCATGACGTAACCCGCGTTTCTGCGCGTCTGTCGGATGCATCCAAACCAGATTGTTCGGGAAGGAACGGTGTAATTCCGGTACGCGGCGGGTCATGGTGCCGGTGTGCCAGTGTTCCAGCACACGACCGGTACATAACCATAAATCGTATTCTTCATCCGGTGATTCCGCCGGCGGCTCATAAGGCACGGCAAGAATAATCGCTTTCTTATCCGGATAGCCATAGAACGCCACGCCTTCCCCTTCTTTGACATACGGGTCGTAGCCTTCGCGATAACGCCATAAGGTTTCTTTGCCATCCACCACCGGCCAGCGTAAACCGCGTGCTTTGTGGTAGGTATCGAACGGCGCCAAGTCATGTCCGTGACCGCGACCGAAGGTGGCGTATTCTTCAAATAAGCCTTTGTGCAAGTAGAAACCGAAGTGATGTGATTCGTCATTTAACTGACCTTCCGCAAGCTCGGTTAACGGGAATTTATCCACTTGACCGTTGCGATACAGTACTTCATATAAGGTTTTGCCTTTGTATTCCGGATTTTTATCCAGAATTTCCGTCGGCCACATTTCGTCCGTGGTGAAATATTTGGAGAACTCCACCAATTGCCATACGTCCGATTTTGCCTCGCCCGGCGCTTTCACTTGTTGACGCCAGAATTGGGTACGACGTTCCGCGTTACCGTAAGCGCCTTCTTTTTCCACCCACATTGCCGTTGGCAACATCAAATCGGCGGCTAAACAGGACACGGTCGGGTACGGATCGGACACTACAATAAAGTTGTCCGGATTACGCCAGCCCGGGAAGGTTTCTTTGTTAATATTCGGACCGCCCTGCATATTGTTGGTACACATTTGCCACAACACGCGCATTTTGCCATCTTTTAATGCACGGCTTTGGGCGACCGCATGGAAACCAAGAACATCGCTAATCACACCGGCAGGCAATTTCCAGATTTGCTCCGCTTTCTCACGGTGTTTCGGATTGGTAACCACTAAGTCCGCCGGTAAACGGTGGATAAATGTCCCTACTTCGCGCGCCGTACCGCAAGCGGACGGTTGACCGGTTAACGAGAACGGACCGCAGCCCGGAATGGAAATTTTACCGGTCAATAAATGGATGTTATAAATGAGATGGTTCGCCCACACGCCGCGGGTGTGTTGGTTAAAGCCCATGGTCCAGTAAGACACCACTTTTTTCTTCGGATCAGCATATAATTTTGCCAGACTTTCCAACACATCTTTCGGCACGCCGGACATTTCATGGGCTTTGTCTAACGTATATTCGGCGACTAAGGCTTTTAATTCATCGAAATTACTGTCATGCATTTTGCCTGCCGTTTTCACGTTTTTCGCTTTTTGTTCCAACGGATTTTCAGGACGCAAACCATAACCGATGTCGGTTTCGCCGCGTTTGAATTTGGTGTGTTTATTGACGAAATCCCAGTTAATGGCATCGTTTTGGATCAGATAATTGATGATGTAGTTTAAAATCACCAAGTCGGTATGCGGTTTGAAAATAAGGCTGTAATCCGCCAATTCAAAACTACGGTGTTCAAAAGTAGAAAGCACGGCGACTTTCACGTCCGGGTTGGATAAGCGACGATCGGTAATACGGGACCACAAAATCGGGTGCATTTCCGCCATGTTAGAACCCCAAAGTACGAAGGCTTCTGCTTGTTCGATGTCGTTATAACAGCCCATCGGTTCGTCCATGCCGAAAGTACGCATAAAGGCAACCGCCGCAGACGCCATACAGTGACGGGCGTTAGGGTCGATGTTGTTGGAACGGAAACCGGCTTTCCATAATTTGGATTTGGCATAGCCTTCAAAAATGGTGGTTTGTCCGGAACTGAACATCCCCACGCCGTTCGGGCCTAGTTCTTTCACTGCGGCTTTAAATTTTTCCGCCATGGTTTTAAACGCTACGTCCCAGCTCACCGGGGTGAAATCACCGTTTTTATCGTATTTGCCGTCTTTCATGCGCAACATCGGCTGCGTTAAACGGTCTTTACCATACATGATTTTCGGTAAGAAGTAGCCTTTAATACAGTTCAAGCCACGGTTGACTTCCGCATCAGGATCGCCTTGTGACGCCACGACGCGACCGTCTTTCGTGCCCACCAATACCGCACAGCCGGTACCGCAGAAACGGCAAACCGCTTTATCCCATTTAATTTCGGATTCCGCGGCTTCAACATTTTTTACCGGAATGCTTAACCCGGCTGCCGTTGCGGCTGCCATCGCCGCATTGGCTTTCATAAAGTCTCGACGACTTAAATTCATAGCGTTTCCCCCACTATTTTTATATCTGTTTTTGATTATTCGGGCTGTTCGTCCTGTTGATGATAAATCAGCGACACGGTAATCACACCGTCAATCTCTTTTACCGACTCCATGTTCTTCAACAAAATATGCTGATCATGAGATTGCATTACCGCCACGATCTTGCCGATTTTTTCATCAAAGGTCGGGACTTCTGTATGTGGAATGGCTAAAAGTGCGGTGCGAATTGCCGGTATTTTTTGCGGCTTGCCTTGCACCACCAAACCGACAACATGCCAGTCTTTAGCGTCTTCCATGGTTAAAATGTCTGTTTTATTCATATTCTTTCGGATAATGTATTTTTATCGCGCCGTTAGCCCTCGGCGTTATTATTTGTCTTTACCAATTAATCTTTTTGTAGATCCCGCATATTAATTTGTTGCGAATGAATTAATATCACTACAAATGAGTATTTTAGGTGGATTCCCACCGTAATTTGTTTTAGATCAAATTTAAGCATTCAGGCATGAAAAAATGCCGTTTGATAAAACGCCGGTAAAAACCACCGCACTTTTTTGTTACACTAACGACACGTTTTCCACCAAGGCTTTTTATTTTGAAAATTAAACATTCCGTTTCCACCCGCATTGCCAACTATCTTATTGTGATTATTATCTTTGTCGGCATTATCGGCGCATTAAGTCTGGCGCTGATGGCGGGCAATAAATCCTACGCGGAAGCCATTAACGTGTCCGGTTCGTTGCGTATGCAAAGTTATCGCCTACTTTATGAAATCGAACATGAACCGCAAATGGTGGAAAGTAGCCTGCGCCAATATCGCGTGAGTTTGCATTCAAAATCCCTGGTGGAAATTAACTATCAGTCTTTTGCTTCGCAGGATGTAAAAGATTCCTATCACAATTTGATTAAACGCTGGGAAGTGATGGAACGTTTGGCACGGGAACAGAATTTCACCGAATACAAAAAAAATATCGCCAATTATGTGGCACAAGTGGATCAATTTGTTTTTACCCTGCAACATTCGGCGGAAGAAAAATGGATTTGGGCGTTGTGCATAATTATTTTTTCCATGCTGCTTATTGTGATCATGGTGTCTTATGTGAATTGGTACACCCGAAAAGCCGTAGTGCGCCCGTTGGAGCAACTCACCCGCGCCAGTACGCAGGTGCAAATGGGGCAATTCAAGCATATTCTGCTGGATGTGCGTAAAGAGGACGAACTGGGGCATTTAGCGCGCACCTTCACCAAAATGTCATCGGAGCTGGGTAAACTGTATTCCGGTTTGGAAGCCACGGTAAATGAAAAAACGCAAAAGTTACAACAAACTAACCGCTCTTTAACGACCTTATATCACTGCTCCCAACTTGTGACGACCAATAAAATCGACGGCAAAATTTTGCAACTGGTGCTGCAAAATGTCATGATTAGTGAACATTTACGTTATTTGGAACTGAATGTGTTGGATGCCCCGCATTGGAATATGTGCTTGGGCGTGAAAGATGATCGGCTGGAATCGCAACAAACGGAAATGAATATTGAAGGGGAAAGCCTCGCCGTGTTGCGTTGGCAGGCGGGGTTGCCGTGCCCGGATTTGCGCACGATGCAAAATGTGGCGCAAATGCTCAGCCGCTCGTTGTATTTCCAACGCACGCAACGCCAACAAGAACAGCTATTGTTGATGGAAGAGCGTTCCATTATCGCCCGCGAATTACATGACTCTTTAGCGCAAGTGTTGGCGTTTTTACAAATTCAGCTGACCTTGTTGAAACACAATTTAAATAAAGACGAAACGGATTCCAAACAAAAAAGTTTGTCGATTATTAAGCAGTTTGAGCAGGCGCTCAGCGACGGTTACAGCCAATTGCGCGAACTGTTGGCGACCTTCCGCTTAACCGTGCAAGAGGCTAATTTGAAACTGGCGTTGGAGCAGGTGATTGATTCCTTACGTAATCAAACGGATATTCAAATGAGCGTGGATTGTTCTTTACCGTCGCAAAGTTTTAACGCACAACAACTGGTCAACGCCTTGCAAATTGTACGTGAAGCGGTGTTAAATGCTATTAAGCATTCACAAGGCACGCTCATTGAAGTCATTGCCCACACCAATGAAGACGGCGAACATGAACTGATCGTGCGCGATAACGGTATCGGCATTCCAAGCCTGGAAGAACCGGACGGGCATTACGGGCTCAACATCATGCATGAGCGTAGCGCACAGCTCAACGCCAAACTGACTATCACTAACCGCACCGACGGCGGCACGGAAGTGAAAGTGACTTTAGCACACACATTATCTTAATTCAGAGGAAAGCCATGCAGAATTTACAACCGTTCCATACCTTTTCTATTCCGGCGCAAGCCCAAAAACTGATTGAAATCACCTCCGTTCCTCAGCTTAAACAGGTGTGGGAGGAATGCCAACGGGAAAATCTGCCGGTGCTTTTTTTAGGGCAAGGCAGCAACGTGCTGTTTGTGGAGGATTTTGCCGGCGCCGTGCTGATTAATCGCCTGCGTGGTATTGCGCATAAGGAAGACGACCGCTTTCATTATTTACATGTGAATGGCGGCGAAGTGTGGCATGATTTGGTGCAATGGAGCATTGAACAAGGCTTTTACGGCTTGGAAAATCTTGCCCTGATCCCGGGCTGTGCCGGTTCCGCGCCGATTCAAAATATCGGCGCCTATGGCGTGGAATTTAAAGATGTGTGCGATTATGTGGAAGTGCTCGATCTCACGTCCGCAGAACAATTCCGTTTGAGTTGCGAAGAATGCGAATTCGGTTATCGTGAAAGCGTGTTTAAACACAAATACGCGCAAGGTTATGTGGTGACGGCGATCGGTTTAAAACTGGCGAAAAACTGGAAACCGGTGTTGAAATACGGCAACTTGGTAAATTTAGACAAAAGTGCGGTCAGTTCTGCGGACGTTTTTGCCGAGGTTTGTGCCGTGCGTCAAAGCAAATTGCCCGATCCGAAACAATTCGGCAACGCGGGCAGCTTCTTCAAAAACCCCGTCGTTGCCGCCCAACAGTTTGCCCGCTTACAAGAAGAGTACCCCGCCATACCGAATTTCCCGCAAGCGGACGGCAGCGTAAAATTAGCCGCTGGCTGGCTCATCGATCAATGCGGCTTGAAAGGCTATCAAATCGGCGGCGCGGCGGTACACCAACAACAGGCGTTGGTGATTATTAACAAAGGCAACGCCACCGCGTCCGATGTGGTAGAATTAGCGCATCACATTTATCAATTGGTTGCCCTTCGCTTTGATGTCCGTTTACAGCCCGAAGTACGTTTTATCGGCAAACACGGCGAAGTGGATAGCCAACTGGCGATCAGTTAATATAAAGGAACAAGATGAATTTTAATGAAATTTTAGCGACATTGCCCGCTATCGAGCATTTAAGCGGCATCCATATTTTACATAACGGCACATTGGTTCATGAGATTCCTGCCGTTGCCGGGAAATTAGGTTCATTACGGGTTTACAATGCGCTCGCCGTCGCATTTAACGGAAATTTAGACCGCACTTCCGCCCAAAAAGGCTTGCAGTTATTCGCCGAACACACGGAAGATGCGCGCCAAAATCCCGGCAAACATCCGAATATTGATTTGCTGTTACACGTAATTGAACAGGATTTGGCCTATCAAATCAAACCGCTAACAGAATAATTTCAGGATAAAATTTTTGTTTTCTTATGCGGGTTATTTTGTAAAATAAAGAAACTTTTTTCACACAATATAGTCAAATAGCCTGCAAAAAGTTAGAATCCAATCGCCAAAACCGATTAACTTAATACAAATTATATTGCATTGAATTCTTTGATTCGGTGGTTAACAAAGAAGAAGGAAGATAATGGATAAAGAAACTCAAACAATGATGCTCGTTCCGCAAGGCAGTTTAGAAGCTTATATTCGTGCGGCAAATGAATACCCGATGCTGACCGCCGAAGAAGAAAAGGAATTGGCGGAGCGTTTGTATTACAAAGAAGATATTGAAGCGGCAAAAAAATTAGTGTTGTCTCATTTGCGCTTTGTGATTCACGTCGCGCGCGGTTATTCCGGTTACGGCTTGCCGCAAGCGGATTTAATCCAGGAAGGTAATATCGGCTTAATGAAAGCGGTAAAACGCTTCAACCCGGAAGTGGGTGTACGTTTGGTTTCCTTCGCTGTGCACTGGATCAAAGCGGAAATTCACGAGTATGTGTTGCGCAACTGGCGTATTGTTAAAGTCGCCACCACCAAGGCGCAACGCAAATTGTTCTTCAACCTACGCAAAACCAAACAGCGCTTAGGCTGGTTCAACGAAAACGAAGTGGACATGGTCGCCAACGAACTCGGCGTATCGCCGCAAGATGTCATGGAAATGGAGTCACGCATGACCGGTGCCGATGTGGCATTCGACCTGCCCGGCGGTGAACATGACGAAGAAACCTATGCACCGGCATTGTATTTGGAAGATAAAAGTTCTAACTTTGCCGCCGAATTGGAAAACGAAAACTACGAAGCACAAGCCACCGATCAGCTTGCCGTTGCGTTAGATAATCTTGATGCACGTAGCCAAGACATTATCAAAGCCCGCTGGTTGGACGAAACCAAAGCCACGTTGCAGGATTTGGCGGCGAAATACAACATCTCCGCTGAACGTGTTCGTCAGCTGGAAATCAACGCCCTGAAAAAACTCAAAAGTGCGGTGGTTTTCTAAAGTGTTTTAGGTGTGCTATAAATGAAAAAACGCTCAATGGAGCGGTTTTTTTCTTTTTGCGATTCTTAAGCCTTTACTTTCCGTAAACCGTTTGCTACAAGTAAAACATTTAATTTGGTCAAAATTGCCGATTTTTCTTTTTCCGTAAGCAATGAAGCATGCTTATTTTTTAATGCGGCGCATAAAGTCCATAACAATTCTACATTGGCAGAAACACCCAGCTTCTTTAACCTAACATAGCTATGTATTGCGCCGACCTTCTGAAATTCACTTACCGTATGAATATTAATTTTAGCCAGCAATCTTTCATGCTTAATGGAAAAATTGGCTAATTCTTTAATTCGCTCTTTTTTCGTCAAATCTTCAGCAACTTTCTTAAATTTTGCCTGTTGAATAGACAATTTAACGGTTTTTTCAAATAACGGCTTATTTTTACGAATAGAATGAGGAAGTTGATAGTAACGATGAAGTGCCAGTTTATTCGTATTATTGGGATCAATTGAATAAGCTACAGCACCTAAACTTTCTAAGTAAGGGACTAACTCATCTTCAGCATGCAAGAAAATGCTATCGTTTTGATGAAGTGCAAACATTATTCCTGAATGAAATATACCATGTCCGGTGAATAAATTTTTAATACTGATTTCACCATCTACTAGTTGTTTGAATTCGTTCTTGAGTCTTTGAGATACAGTTGTCATAATTAAGTCCTTCAGGTTGTTATTTAATTGTATTTATATCATAAATTAAATTTATATGAAGAAAATATTGTTATTTTAATGTTAAATTTGTGATCTTGATCGAGGAATTGGAAAATTTTACTGAAAAAACGTTCTTTTGAACTAAAACTGTCAAAGAATAACACCTGCAGATATAGCGTAAATCATTTGTCCTTATCTCAAATTCTGTGCAACTCTCACCTCAACTTCGAAAATCAATCATAAATTGATTCATCGCTGGTTTCTGGTTTTGAATCAACATTATTAATTTCTTTGGTGCCTCTTTAATCCCTAGCTAAATGGTATTGAAGACGGGCTCATCTATCGGAAATACAATTATGTTTTCTGATCACACAATAAATCATCGCTATTAAGTGATTATCTAACATTAATCGCCTTAGAAAAACCTTTCAAACCATCTATGTAAGCAATAAAAAGCTTTTTAAACTTCAACTTTGAATCTCCGTTAAAACACACACTAAAAACTTTTCGCTTTTATTTTAAATTAGTTAACTAAATATTCAGTAGTTTTGTGCTCTAAATATTAACTCTAAGGCAGTAATGTAGATAATCTGGTCTCCCCTGTGATTTTTTTGAAAAACCGAGAAAGTCGGCTAGCACCCAGAGCTAGAGGGCGGATTTTAGCAAGTTTAGTTACCAAGTTATAATGTTACTTTTCGTTATTGTAATAGTTTAGGCTTCCACAATATAACAAAGATAAATTTATTTTAAAAACATTTTTTCGCTTCAAACATCATTAGTGATAAATTGCCTAAGGCTGAAGCCGCTTCGGTTGTCTACAGTGAATCTCCGAACCTAACGCCTGTTTACTCAATGCTATATGGATCTCAGCGGAACAGCGCCAATCCACAATTTGACAGGAGTAAAAGTCAATGACTATGGCTAAAATACAGTCAGCATAGCTATGCATAAATAATGTCACCTGCCTACCTCCGGTTTTTGCCTGCACATTAACTTAATTAATTTAACTAATGATTGGTTTATCAGGCTTGAGGTGTTGCTGAAAGTTAGACCGTTACAATATGGATATTATTCACGTCTGAACAATATACAGATTCAGGCATTGAAAAATACGATAAATCGGCTTTAGTCATTATTTAATAGAATTAAAACAAAAATTAGTCGTGTATAACGGATTAACAAGGAAGTGCAGCATAGTATTTATTAAAGATTTCATAAACAAAAAGGCGTATCTTTCGATACACCTTTTCAGTTTTATTTTGGTTTGTCTTATCAATTATTTGATAATTTTAGCTACCACGCCGGCGCCTACCGTACGGC
>NZ_NRDF01000008.1 GCF_003130205.1 Aggregatibacter actinomycetemcomitans | reverse complement strand
TATCTAACATTTATTAAAGTTATAAATTTATTTTTTTTACTTTTGAAAAATAATCTAGGATCACTAGATAATGAAAAAAAATTACCATTATCAAGTTTGATCAAATTTTCATAGCTACAATTATAAATATTTTCCCTAGAATTATCTTTATAGTGAATTATTATCTCTAATCCTGAAAATAAAGCAGGATTATTAGACGGATCAAATCTAAATTCAGAAACTTCATTACTATTTATATTGAAAAAAGCATCAACTATAGAGTTATTAATTATTTTCTTTTTAAAAGAATTTTCTTCAGAAAAATGATTTTCTTTATTTAAGAATAGTTGACAAAATCCATCTCCAAAAATTTTATCTATATAAAAATTTCTTTGACGAGTAATTATATTTAACAGTGTATTTTTATTAATTTCATTCCTATTTATAAACTTATTCTCAATAATATACTTAACTAAATTATACATATTATAATTTATATTAGAATATTCAACCATATTACTTAATTCTGTAAAATTGACTTTATAGTTTAAAATATCATTAGTTATTTCAATATAATCTTTCTTTTTATTTGAATCTCTGCCAGAGAAATTATATTCTGAAAGTTTCTTTATATTATCAAGATTTATCCAACCACTTCCTCCAAAAATATCATAGCAATATACAGGTATACCCAATGATAGGCAGTATTGAGCTGTTTTACCTATTGTAATAACAGCATCATATTCAATTAGAACTTTAGGTGTTACAAGTATTTCTTTAAACCCAAAGCCAATAATATCAACACTTAACTGGTATTTATTAGCCTCTTGAGAAAAGATCAGCAATTCTTGCGGAAGGTGATTAGAAATAATAGCTATTTTTTTTATTCTTTGAATAGAGTTAAAATTCTTATTAAAATTAAAAAAATAAGAAGGTACTGGATTAGGGAAAATACTGATTATATCTGCTTTTATCCCCATAGAAACCAATTTGTCTTTAGTCTCTAAAGAATTAGCTAGAAAAAGAGATATTTTATCTAAAACAAAAGGTGGGCATTCTAGTGGTGTATATGGTGAAAGAGAAGAAAAAATAATTTTATTAGACTTAATTCTCTTATCTAGTAAACAATATTCTAATGTAATAAAATGATGGGCCCAAATAATATCATAATCTTCATTATCAGGAAGATTATATATGTTCACAATATTAATAGAAGATTTACTAAACTCATCAATAAGTGGTTGTCCAACTTCAAATGCTGAAACATATACAGTGAAATCTAATTCTTTAAAAGTCTTTGCAAGCTCTAAAGTCATAATTTCAGAGCCAGTATATTTTTTTATAAAGGAATTAAGAATCAATATTTTTTTCACTGAACAATCCAATTATGTTTTAATCTAAATTCACCTTCAGATATAGGGATATTTTTGGAAGATAACTTACTTTCTATTGAAAATTCTACAATATAATCATCTCTATCATAAGCAAACATAACATTTCTGTCAGAAATAGAAACACTTATAAAGTATCTTCCTGATAAAAAATCATTATCAGGGATATTGAGTATAAATCGATCATATTGTTTGTCAAAAGTCAAATCATCACGAATAGTATTAACTAAAGTCATTAATTTACCGAACTCATCATAGACCAATACACCAACAGCATAATCAATTATATTTTTGTTAAATCTTATTTTAATCTCTAAATTAATTTCATCCCCTGTTTTATAAGAATTTGAATCTAATTTAATGCTTTCAATATAAATACTCTTACTTAAAACATTCTTTTCTATATTTAGTAAATTTGCAGTAATTTTCTTTTCTTCTAATGAAGCTTTCATGTACTCAGTATACTGCTCACATACTATATGAGCTTCTCCAGAAGTATGTACTTTCCCATCTTTTAACCATATTACCTTAGTACAAAAATTCCTAATGCTTGGCATTGAATGGCTAACAAATAAAATAGTTCTTTGATCATTCAACATAGACTTCATTTTAGTAATACACTTTTCTTGGAACGCCATATCACCAACACTTAACGCCTCATCAACAATTAATATGTCGGGATCAACATTTATTGCCGTAGAAAATGCTAAACGAGCAAACATGCCACTACTATAAGTTTTTACTGGTTGATAAATGAATTCTCCAATATCCGCAAATTCTAGAATATCTTCTAATCTGTTATCAACATCCTGTTTTGATAACCCCATTAGAGTACCTTGTAAATAGATATTTTCCAATCCAGAATAATCAGGATTAAATCCTGCACCAAGTTCTAATAAGGAAGATATTTTACCTTCAATCTTAATATCTCCTTCAGAAGGAGTTAGCACACCAGTAATTATTTTTAATAATGTTGATTTACCAGCTCCATTTCTTCCTATAATACCAACGACCTCGCCTTTAAAAATTTCGATATTAATATTATTTAAAGCATTAAAAATAGTATGATAAGTTTTTCTAAAAGGATTTAAAGCTTCTTTTAATCTATCCTGTGGTTCTTTATATAACTTATATGATTTACCTAAATTTTTTATTGAAATAGAAATACTATTCATATTAAATAACATCCGCAAAATGAGGTCTTAATTTCTTAAAAACATATGCACCAACCCCTAGAGTAACTAGAGTAATGCTCCAGAACTGAATTGATAATTCAGTTCTTTCCCAAAAAAAAACATGATATATTAGACTATCTCTATATCCTTCTACAATATAATAGAATGGATTTAGTTCTATTAAAAATTTAAATTCTTCTGGCAATATCTTTATTGACCAAAAAATAGGAGTAATCCAGAAACTAAATTGAATTACCATAGCAATAATTTGCCCGACATCTTTAAAAAACACAATTAAAGAGCTTGTTAACCAACTTAGACCTAATAAGAAAATTGTTATAGAAAAAGTATAGTAAAAAACTTGTGACCAATAAATATTAGGGGTATATCCATAATATAGAAACATTCCAAAAAGGAAAAATATAAAAAATAAATGTAAAATAAGTGCTGATATAATTTGGACTATAGGAAGAAGCGATACTTGGAAAACTATCTTCTTAACCAAAAAATTATTAGCTAATATAGAGTGTGTTGCAGAAGAAATAGTTTCAGCTATAAAAAACCAAGGAACCATTCCTGCAATCAACCATAAAATAAAAGGGAAATTATCTACTGGTTGGCTTTTAAATCCAACTTGGAAAACAAACCAAAAAATAAGTATTGTTATGACTGGCTGAATAAATGCCCATAAAATACCTAATAAGTTCCCATTATATCTAGCTTGAAAATCGTTTCTGGCTAGTTTTAGCAATAGGCTTTTATTTCTAAATAAACCAGATAAAAAACTGAATACCATATAATTAACCTAAAAATTAAAACTTCACCGCTTCCGCCAACATTTTACCCCCTAAATCTTTAGCCGATAAATTCGGTTCACTATAAATTGGCCATTCAACCCCTACAGTCTGATCATTCCAAATCAGTGAATGTTCGGCTCTTGGATTATAGTAATCTGTACATTTATAGGTAAATTCAGCTTCATCTGTCAACACATAAAAACCATGCGCAAATCCTTCCGGCACCCATAATTGATGTTTGTTTTCAGCAGATAAAACTTCGCCTACCCATTGCCCAAAAGTTAACGAGTTTTCACGCATATCCACAGCCACATCAAATACCGCACCAGAAATAACACGAACTAATTTGCCTTGTGTATTTTCTGTTTGATAATGTAAACCACGTAACACGCCTTTGATGGATTTTGAATGATTTTCTTGTACAAATGTGCGATCTGCTACATTTTCTCTAAACCATTCATCACGGAAAGTTTCCATAAAGAAACCGCGTTCATCACCGAACACTTGTGGTTCTAATAGTTTTACATCGGGAATTTTAGTATCAATAACTTTCATCTTTACTCCGCATACGCTTTAATATTTTTCAAAGCTCTTTGCCAATCACTTGGTTGGATACCGAATACTTGTTGAATTTTGGTTAAATCTAAACAAGAATTCGCAGGGCGTTTGGCTGGTGTTGGGTAATCTGCCGTGGTGATTGCATTGACAAGCGGTACTTTTTCTAACATATTTTGCGAAACGGCTTCATCAAAAATTGCTCTGGCAAAATCACACCAGCTGACATAAGGCTCTCCCGTAAAGTGATAAATACCATATTCAACAGATTTGCCTGCAATAATTTTTTCTGCGATTTGAATTAACGCAGCGGCAATATCTCCTGCATAGGTAGGTCCGCCGATCTGATCGGCAACTACACCTAAAGTGTCACGAGTTTTGGCTAATCGCAGCATTGTTTTAACAAAATTGCTGCCGTGCTCGCAGAATACCCAAGCGGTACGCAATACGATAAATTTATCGTTTGCTTCTACAACGGCTTGTTCGCCCGCTAGTTTGGTTTTGCCGTAAATACTTTGCGGATCGGTTGCATCAGTTTCTTTGTATTTACCTGCACGCCGGCCGTCAAAAACATAGTCTGTTGAAATATGTAAAATTGCAGCACCAACACTTTTCGCGGCTTCTGCCAAGTATTGAGGACCTTTTACATTAATGGCTTCGGAAAGCTCAATTTCAGTTTCTGCACGATCTACCGCAGTGTGTGCTGCGGCGTTAATAACTACATCAGGACGAAAATTTTTGACCGTTTTTTTCACCGCACTTTGGTTGGTAATATCAAGCTCATCATGATCAACGGCTAAAATTTCGTGCTTGCCTTGTAATTGTTGAGTTAAACAGTGGCCAACTTGCCCGTTTGCACCCGTAATCAAAAATTTTGCCATTTATTTCTCCTCGTTGATTAAACGTAGCAAGTATTGACCGTACTCATTTTTTACCATTGGTCTCGCTAATATTTCTACTTGTTCAGAGGTTAACCAGCCATTACGCCACGCGATTTCTTCTAAGCAAGCAACTTGCAAACCTTGTACTCTTTCAATAGTGCGAACGAAAGATACCGCTTCGTGTAAGCTTTCGTGCGTACCTGTGTCTAACCACGCAAAACCACGACCGAGTAATTGCACATTTAATGAACCATCTTTTAGATACATTTCATTTAATGTGGTGATTTCAAGCTCACCGCGCGCAGATGGTTTCACCTGTTTCGCGAAATCGACCACGCGATTATCGTAGAAATATAAACCTGTTACGGCATAGTTAGATTTAGGTTGAGCAGGTTTTTCTTCAATAGAAACAGCTTTGAAATTTTCGTCAAATTCCACCACACCGAAACGCCCAGGATCTTTTACTAAATATCCAAACACTGTCGCACCGTAAGGCCGAGCAACAGCTCGCTGCAGCATTTGGGTAAAATGCTGACCATAGAAAATGTTATCTCCTAATACTAAACAACAGCTATCGCCATTGATAAACGCTTCCCCAATGAGAAATGCTTGTGCTAAGCCATCCGGGCTAGGTTGAATAGCATATTGCAAATTCACTCCAAAATTAGAACCATCACCTAACAAACGTTTGAAACTTTCGTTATCTTCCGGCGTAGTAATAATGAGAATGTCACGAATCCCCGCTAACATCAGCACAGAAAGCGGATAATAAATCATTGGCTTGTCATACACTGGTAAAAGCTGCTTTGATACACCACGAGTAATAGGATAAAGGCGAGTTCCAGAACCACCCGCAAGAATAATACCCTTCATAAAAAGACCTTCAAAAAGTACAGTCATATTTAGTGTTGTTTTTGTGAAAAAGAGCTAGAATCTAACCGCTTGTAAAATTATTGACTACCTAAACGCTCACGATTGTAAGAACCATCTAACACGCGACTCCACCATTTTCGGTTATTTAGATACCACTCCACCGTTTTACGAATGCCTGATTCAAAGGTTTCTTGTGGTTTCCAGCCTAATTCACGACTGATTTTAGTTGCATCAATGGCATAACGCACATCATGGCCAGGGCGATCTTTAACGTAAGTGATTAAATCTTCGTATTTTGTGACGCCAGCAGGTTTATTTGGAACGAGTTCTTCTAATAAAGCACAGATAGTACGAACCACATCAATATTCGCTTTTTCATTATGTCCACCTATGTTGTAGGTTTCGCCAATTTTGCCTTCTGCCACAACTTTATATAAAGCACGAGCATGATCTTCTACAAATAGCCAGTCACGAATTTGCTGACCGTTACCATACACAGGGAGCGGTTTGCCATCTAAGGCGTTTAAAATTATCAATGGAATCAATTTTTCAGGAAAATGAAAAGGACCATAGTTATTTGAACAATTAGTCACAATCGTTGGCAAGCTGTACGTACGTAACCACACACGAACAAGATGATCGCTAGAGGCTTTTGATGCAGAATAAGGACTACTTGGGGAATAAGGCGTGGTTTCAATAAATAGATTGTTCGTCCCATCTAAATCGCCATAAACTTCATCGGTCGAAATATGATGGAAACGGAATACTGCTTTTTTCTCATCGTTTAAACTATTCCAATAAGCACGAGCGGCTTCTAATAAAATATAAGTACCCACGATATTGGTTTCAATAAAAGCAGCAGGCCCATCAATAGAACGGTCAACATGGCTTTCTGCGGCTAAGTGCATTACTGCATCAGGCCGGTGCTGCTGAAATATGCGAGCAAGTGCTTTTGCATCGCAAATATCCACTTGCTCAAATGTATAGCGTGGATTATTTTTCACTGCTTCAAGAGATTCTAAATTTCCTGCATAGGTCAATTTATCAACGTTAACTACGCTGTCTTGTGTATTTTCAATAATATAGCGAACTACTGCAGAACCTATAAAACCTGCACCGCCTGTAACTAAAATAGTTTTCAACATAATTATCCCTCTAGGTTTAAAAAATTATCTCACAACTTTATAAAATGACCTAATTCTAAATGCCTAAGCCTATCTGACTCTTTGTTCAATCCTATCAGCAAACATTCCAATACTCACGGCAAAATAGTTGGATTTATTCCAATGTAGCAAGGTTCTGTAATTATTAGAGACCAAAAATGCACGCCCTAATTCACGATCCGGTCTTACCAGCCATAAATCTTGCGTGCCGGAAAGTGCGGTCAGTTTTTGTTGCGTTTGTGGAGTTTGGTATTTTAGGGTGACGCCCATATTTTGCCAGTCGCGTAAAGTGCGTTTTTTATTGTCTTCCGTGCCGGCAAGCGCCATGTCTAACGGTTGGGTTAACGCAACTTCTACGCCCCATGGCAGGTTTTCGTTCCAGCCGACGGTGTGTAAATAATTGGCGATGGAGGCGAAAACATCATAATGATTGGTCCAGATATTTTTCTCGCCGTCATTGTTGCCATCTGCAGCATAGCTGAGGTAAGAGCTTGGCATGAATTGGGTTTGCCCCATGGCGCCCGCCCATGAGCCCAGCATTTTATGACGTTGAATATGATCGCGCTGTAACATTTTCATGGCGGCGATGAATTCTTTGCTGAATAAGGCTTCGCGACGTCCGTCAAAAGCAAGGGTAGCTAAGGTGGATAACACATCGTAATTGCCCTGATAATAGCCGAAGCTACTTTCCATGCCCCACAAGGCTAACAGATAATTTTTCGGTACGCCGAATTTCTTTGAGGCGTTTTCAAGCTGCGGCAATTGCTCCCAATAACGTGCTTCCGCTGTGTCTACTTTATTCTTGGTTAATACGCGATTTAAGTAATTGGTCATGCCGTTCGGGTTGATAATCGGTGGGACATTCGGATCGCGCTTGCGAATTCTGCCCGCTTGCCGGTCGTCCAAATCCGCGGATTTTTGAATGTAATTAATATTATTTTGTGCATTCAATACGTCGGCAGAAACGCCTTCTGCCGCCGCTTTGGCTTTCAAGAAATTCACATAATCGTTGAAGTTATCTAAGGTGCGGGGCTTGCTATACACCGCTGTTGGATTCACTGCCATGACAGAATTCGTTGGTTCGGAGGATTGCGTCGGCGCACTTGAATTTGAGGAACAACCCGCTAGAAAAAGTGCGGTGGAAATTCCGGATATTTTTAAAATACAGTTTAATTTCATCATGTTATTTTCTTAAAAAGGTTTGATAGATGTTTTTCAGTAATGATGTCGGCAATAATCTGGCACCGGAACGCAGGACAAAAGTGAATAGCCCGGATAAAAATCCCTGAATGCCAAGATGGTGTTTTAGCTTAAATAAGCGCCATTCCGCTTTGGCTTGGTTTAAACCACGGCGTCGCCCTACCATGCCGTTGCCGACGCGCGCATAGACCAAAATATCGGGTAAATTTGCTACGCGCTGCCCTTGCGCCACCAGTTTGATCCACAAATAATAATCTTCCTGTAAATCCTCATATCCGCCGCAATTTATGACCGCACTTTTTTGATACGCCACCGTCATGTGATTAAACGGGCAGCGTTTTTGGGTAAATGTAACGATGTCTTGCGCAGAAGTCGGCACATTTCGATATGCCACTATGTCATGGATATTTTCACCGAATTCGGCAATTTGCCCACCGAACACTATAGTATCAGGATGTTGTTCAATAAACGCCACCTGTTTGGCAAAACGTTCCGGCACGCAAATATCATCGGTATCCATGCGCAGAACCCAGTCGCGCGAGCAATATTTTAAACCTTCGTTGAGAGCTTTGCCTAAACCTAAATTGTTCGGTAATTTCACCAAATTAAACGGCAGCTTCGATTCAAACTCGGCAACCACCGCTTCCAATTCAGGCGTCACCGCGCCATCAAACACCAGTACGACTTCATCGGCAGGGCAGGTTTGTGCCACCAAACTTTCCAAACATTCTCTTAAATATTGTGGATTTTCCTTAATATATAAGGACATTAACACTGAAAATTTCACTACCAACTACTCTACTCTTTTCTTCTTCAATTTCAATGGTACACATCCGGAGACGCATACAATCAATGCGCTATTTACATAAACCGCTTCAAATTAATCGCCAATTTAGGCGAAATCAGCACTACCAAGGCAATAATTAATTGTTTCAGACTTCTGGTCTGTTTAAAAATATCAAAATAATATTTCGCCGCTTTGCGGGATAAATTCATGATATGCGGATAAGCCAGAATATAACTGGCGTTAATCTTGAAATTGCGCGCCTGTTCCGGCGTTTTTACATAATGCTCACGAATATAATCAATGGCTTTTTGCGTATTGGTGGTATCTGTGGAAACGCTTGCCCGTTTGGTGTGGAAGGTGCAATAGGTCAGCGGTTCATTTACCTTGCAAGGCGTGAATTCGGGCTCCTGCAACAATTTCAACAGAAAATCATAATCTTCCAAAGAACGAAGTGCGGTGGATAATCCGCCTATTTTTAAGAACAAATCTTTCTTCACGCCGATCATCGGCATACCGCCGATTTTATTCGCCAACAAAATGCTTTCAATGCTGATATGTTGCGGATCAATGGGATGCGTGACATAAGTAAAGCCTTCATTCACCATTTCGCATTTCGCCGGGTGATAGATAAAGTTAATGTCGGCATGATCGGCAATCATCGCTGCCAATTTTTCACATTTATCATTAGCGAAACGATCGTCATCGTCTAAAAACAATAACCAGTCATGTTGTGCATGGCGCGCACCGATATTGCGACTTTCCGCCGCGCCCTGATTGATTTCGTTGCGAATCACCCGCACGGGGAAAGGATAATTTTGCACCACTGTAACAGGTTCTTTCGAGCAATCGTCCACAACCACCACTTCAAAATCATGCGCAGTTTGTTGGCTTAAACTTTCCAACAGCGCGGGCATTTCCTCTTTGCGATTATAAGAAGGAACGATGATACTGAACATTATTTCGCCTCCTTTTGTTTAAATAACACAAGTTGTTTGCCATGTGAACCAAATAAAGAGAAGAACATCAACATTACAAACATAATGCCCGGGAAAGCGAAAGTGTCGGCTTTCACGTTGCAGGCGGCGAGAATCACAAAGGCGGAAAGCATGAATTTCCAACTGCCGTCAAACCAATTTATCGCCACTTTACGCACAAAATAGAAAGTCACTAAAAAACACACCAGCGCATAAGTCACGCCGCCGTACAAAATCTGACGCAAGAACCCGGAATCTGTGTGACCGTAATAACGTCCCACTTCCGTTTGCCCCGTCATATAAAGCCCGTCGCCGGAAATAAATTGTTTTAATGTCGGCATAAATAAATGTTTTTCCACTAACGTATCTGTCGAAGAACTGACAAAGCCCGCACCATGTAACACATTAATCACCGGCTCCAAGGCGTGCGCCACATATTTATTACCCGGCAGGAAATACGCCAACAATAGCAGCAAAACGGCAAACGAAATCACTACCGGAATATACCGCACTTTGAAGTACAACAAAATGCTCACCGCCGAAAGCAGCAAAAAGGTTCTGCCGGAAATCAAACCGATGCACAACATAAAGAAGATAATCAAACTTGGAATGCGGTTATGTTTCGCGTTGTAGGCAAGCAGAAAATGAAACAGCATTAAATAGAACAAACTTAGCTGGAAAAAAGCCGCCGATGTCACGTTATATAAGCGATATTCCTGTTCGGAACCATAAAACCGCGCCGGCAGCAGCGCGTTCGTGGCAAGCAGGAAATCAATTATAAAAGACACGCCGAAAAGCGCCAATAAGCCCAGAACGAACTGCGTCACCACGCCGATTTGCAGATCCCGCACCATTCTTTGCTGACCGTGGGCATCTGCATAAAAAACGTTATAGATGCCGATGCCCAAAACAAATAACACAAAGCCCTTCACGTACATCATGATGACGGAAAGATCCCGCGTGCCGTTAACCAACAAGGGGATCACACTGAACAGAATCAAGCCGCATAATACGGCAAGGCTGTCTAACGGCACGATAATGCCGTTGGTTTGCCGTTTTTTTACTAACCGATACGCCAACACTGCCAGCGCAATCAGCCCGGCAATGAGCGACATTCGCAAAAAATGGAAGAACCAAGGATCATAAAGGTAAAACAGATTAAAAAGTGCGGTCATTTTTTTCGTTATTTTCCTAAGTTCTTCTTCACGGCTAACAGTTTTTTCAACGGGTATTTCAGCAGTTTTTTCGCTAAATTATTGGACTTCGACCCGCGCACGGCTTCCAAATTACTCACCAGTTGTGGGTTTTCAATTACCATCAACGGGCGCACCACGTTATTGTTCAGCTTAAATTGGGTTTCAAATAACAGAAAATCGTCAGCGAGCCAAAACGGTTTTTCCTGTTCCAAAATGGCAAGAAACGTCCGTGCAGCGGATTTTTTGATTAAATACGCCACGGTGCCGGCAAAATAGCTTTTATACGGATAGGCATAAGTGGCGGCACCCACATTGGCGCGTAAAAAGGCAAACGTGGTCGGATAATTGATTTCCAGTTCCATGTCATCAAATCCGGCAATTTTGGATTGCCCGATAAGGATGATGTCCGCCGTACAATGTTGCGCCAAAAGTGCGGTCAGATTTTCAGGTAAATTTTTATTGAACAGGGCATCGTCTTCACACACCAAGGCATAATCCTTTTCCGCCACCTTTTCATCAGCGACAATTTGGCGGTAAACCTCAAGATGACTCAGAGTACAACCGATTTCACCTTTGGTTACTTTACGCCCGTAGTGCTGTTCAAATTTGACCGGATTAAACACCGCCGACAGCACATCCCAATCCTTTTGCATGGTATTTATTGCCGGGAAAACCGAAAATTCCGCCGTACCGGGCTGTGCAAAAAACAGCTCACGACGCTGAACGTCTTTGTCTAGTGAAACCAAATATTTATTCATAATCATCTCAATTAAAATCTGTTGTATATTTGATTATGCGAAGTCTAAATAATTACATAATAGATTGCTGATTATACTAAAGAAAACTATAATCCCCCACCTATTTTACGGAAAAAGGTCAAGATTAATTCTCATCATGTCCAACAAAACCATCGCAAAAAACACCCTGTTTCTTTATATCCGAATGCTCTTCAATATGGGCGCCATGCTGTATATTTCACGCGTGGTGCTACGGGTGCTCGGCGTAGAAGATTTCGGGATTTACACCATTGTGATGGGCGTGGTGATTTTGTTTTCGTTTTTCAACGGCACTATGACGGCAACCACCCAGCGTTTTATTAACGTGGAAAAAGCCTCAAACGACTCAAGCAGAGTAAATCAGGTTTTTAACATCAGCATCTTGAATCACCTGTTTATTATGCTGGTCGTGGTGATTCTGGCGGAAACGGCAGGATTATGGTTTTTAAATCATAAATTGAACATTCCCGCCCCGCGTATGAACGCCGCCAACATTGTGTACCAGGTAGCATTGCTCATTGCGTTGGTGGAAATCATTAAAGTACCCTTTAACGCTATGATCGTGGCGCATGAGCGAATGTCCTTTTATGCCTGGCTCGGGTTGGCGGAAACCGGCTTAAAACTGGGCGCAATTTTTATTCTCACGCAAATAGAAAACCACGATAAATTGATTTCTTACAGTTTACTGCTGCTGTGCGTAAGTTTATTGGTTTTCACCCTGTATTTTCGTTTCACCCGCAACGCCTTTCACGCAGAAACCCGCTTTCAGTTTCAAAAAGATCTCGGCAAAATCAAAGAAATGATGCGTTTTTCCGGCTGGATGTTGGTGGGGCAGGTAGCTTATGTGGGTTCCACCCAAGGCTTAAATATGGTGACCAATCTCTTCTTCGGCGTCACCGCCAATGCCGCCGTGGGCATTGCCACACAAGTCGATACGGCGGTGTACAGTTTCGTCAATAATTTCCAGGTGGCGTTCAATCCGCAACTGGTACAGTCTTACGCCGCGAAAGACTACGATCGCAACAAAAAGTTAATTTTAGGCACGTCAAAATATTCCTTCTATTTAATCGCCATTTTATCGGCGCCGGTGTTGTATTTCAGCCATACATTGCTCACCCTTTGGCTGGGCGATCATGTGCCGCAATATTCCGATAAACTGGTGCAAGCCACCATTGTTTGTTCCTTAATCAGCGCCATGGCGGGTTCCTTCTGGATGACGGCGCTTGCCATCGGTTCGCACACCATCAAACGATACAACATCGTTTTGGCAACCATTGACCTGTGCACCGTACCGCTCGCCTATTATTTATTCACACTGGGCTACAATCCGGTGTTTGCGTTCATCGGCAAATTCTGCACCGCCTCACTCATGCAAATTTACCGTCTGTATTTTATTAACAACAAAATTAAATTTAATCGAAAAGAATTTGTCTCATACTTACTGAATATCGGCATTATTTTTGCCTTTTTATTGGGTTTAATTTATTTATCGAACACGCAACGCACGTATTCCCTCGTGGAATTTATCGGCGAAGCCATCCTTATTGAAATCGTTCTGTTTGCACTCATCCTGCTCATCGGATTAAACAAAGCAGAAAAAAACGTCTTATTTAGCTATTTACTGAAAAGAGTGAGAAAATGAATCAACAACTTATTGATTTAAAACATAAGCTGGCGCCCATTGCGGATTTAATCAAAGATAAAAATGACGTGTTTTATCTGGATTATCCGTTACATTTAAATGTGGGCGATTTATTGATTTATCACGGAACGGAACAATTTTTTACCGATCACAACATTCATGTGAGGTTAAAACGTAGCGAATACGATACGAATATTGACGAAATCAAACAAAAAATCACACCGAATACCACGATTTTACTGCATGGCGGCGGTAATTTCGGCGATCTTTACCCGCAACATCAAAATCTGCGCGAAGCCATTGTGCAAACATTCCCGAACAACCGCATCATTGTTTTGCCACAAACCCTGTTCTATAAAAACCCAAAAACACTGGAAAAATCCACCGCACTTTTCCGCCAGCATCCCGATTGCCATTTGTTGGCGCGGGACGAACGCACGGCAAAAGACTTTGAAGCGTTTTCCCCAAATGTGTATTTATCGCCGGACATGGCTCACGAACTGTATGGTACCTTGCCTACCAAAAACACACACACCGGAAAAGCTCTGTATTTTCTCCGCAAAGACATTGAAGCCAGCGACATTGAAAAAAACATCACCGCACAATTACCTGCCGGTAGCCATATTAAAGACTGGGATGACATCTTATCCAAACGCGACAGCCTGGTTCTCGCGCTAAGCTGGCGTTTAGCCAAATTTGCCAACAAATATCGACTATGCTGGTTAAAAGATCTCGTCCAGTTCGTCTGGAAAAATTACACCCTGCGCATTGTAAAACGCGTGGCGCAGGATTTTCTCGGCTACGACAACATCACCACCACCCGCCTGCACGGACATATATTCTCCAGCCTGTTGGAAATCCCTAATGTCGTCTGCGATAACACCTACGGCAAAAATACGGGCTACGCCAATTTATGGACCAAAGGGTTGGATTTTGTGACGTTTTATAAATAAGTAGAAATCATATTCAGAAAGCATACATCATAAAATGTGTGCTTTTTTATTGAGCACATCTTTTTATTGTGCAATAATTTGTACAATGTTTTTATTAAGGAGAATAACATGAATGTAATAAGTTATTCTGCGTTTCGTGCAGAATTGGCAACCACACTTGATCAGGTGGTAGCAGATCATAGCCCAGTCATGATTACCAGACAAAATGGCAAACACACTGTTGTAATGAGTTTAGAAGATTTCGCAGCTTACGAAGAAACGGCTTATTTATTACGCAGCCCCAAAAATAGAGAGCGTTTATTAGCCTCTATTGACCAGCTCAATTCAGGTAAAATCATCGAACGGGAACTCCAGGAATGATTTTAGCTTGGACGGAAACCGCCTGGGAAGATTATCTTTATTGGCAGCAAGTTGATAAAAAGACGTTGTTGCGCATTAATAAACTTATCCAAAATATTACCAGATCACCTTTCGAAGGCTTAGGCAATCCTGAACCTTTAAAACATCAGTTATCCGGGTTTTGGTCTAGAAGAATAGATAAAGAGCATCGTCTTGTATACCAAGTATCGGATAGCCATTTAACGATTATTCAATGCCGCTATCACTACTAAAAAACGTTTAATATGTTCGAACTCAAAAAACTCATCACCGCTATGCTGTTGCCACCATTTAATGTATTGATTTTATGGTTGCTTTCCTTATTTTTTTCATTAATCAGATGCAAAGCCGTAGGGCGTTTATGCGCTTTGCTTGGCATTTTGATTCTTTATGTGGTCAGCATTCCTTACACGGCGCAAATCCTTAAAGACAGCTTGGTGACGGAAGATCATTTAACCTTAGAGGATTACAAGCAGGCGCAAGCTATTGTGTTACTGGGCGGCGGTGTGCGTGACAGCAAAGAATTATATGCGCCTCTCGCCTCTTCCGCCACGCAATTAGAACGTTTGCGTTACGCTGCTTATTTGCAAAAAGAAACGCAGTTACCGTTATTAATCAGCGGTGTCAGCCCGACGGGTGCTTCGGAAGCCAAGGTATCCGCACAGGAACTGCTGGATTTCTTTCATGTGCCGACCAAGTGGCTGGAAGAAAAATCCCTAACCACCAAAGAAAATGCGTTATATACCCGTCAATTGCTGGAAAAAGAAGGCATCAATAAAATCATCTTAGTGACGAATGAATGGCATATGCAACGCGCCAAACTGTTATTTGAAGGACAGGGATTTCAAGTGTTGCCGGCAAGTGTCGGTGAAGGCATTACCCCTGAGGCTTATTCGTTAAATATGATGCACTTTATCCCACAAGCCGGCGCCATAGCAAAAAATATGCAATTACTGAAAGAATGGATGGGGTATTTGAAAGAAAAATAAACGCCAAGATTTTTGACCGCACTTTACCGCGAAAACAATCGAAGAATGCGCCAAGACAAAGCGCATTTTTTCGTGTTTTCATTTTTGATTTGGGATCGCCGTCGCAAAAATTCACAGGCATTGTTTATCTATAGCGCGCCTTTACCTATGCTCCTTTTTTATTTAAAGGAACTCGTATGCGTCATTTTAAACTGCTTCTCACCCTCTACTTTTTCAGCCTTTTTTGTTACGCAGAAAAACCGGATTTAATGCTGTTAGAAAGCTACAAGAATCAAAATGTGACAGGATGGGTCATGAGCGAAAAATTAGATGGTGTACGCGGTTACTGGGACGGCAAACAAATGTTTACCCGCGGTGGCGTGCAACTGAGTCCGCCTACTTACTTTCTGGAAAAATTCCCGCCTTTTGCCATTGATGGCGAATTATTTAGTCAACGTGATCAATTTGCCGACATTTCTTCTATTGTTCGCGCTTATCAGGACAAAGGCTGGAATAAATTAAAGCTGTATGTCTTTGATGTGCCTGACGCTGAAGGAGACTTATTTGCCCGCTTGGCACAATTAAAAACCTATTTGGCGCAAAACCCAAGCGACTATATTGAAATTATTGAACAGATTCCTATTGAGAGCCCACAACATATTCAGCAATTTTTGCAGCAGGTGGAACAGCTCAAAGGCGAAGGCATTGTCATTCGCAATCCTAATGCGCCCTACGAAAGAAAACGCAGTTCGCAAATACTCAAATTAAAGACCGCACTTGACGAAGAATGCACCGTTGTCGCCCACCACAAAGGCAAAGGGCAGTTTGAAAGTGTGATGGGATCGCTCACTTGCGAAAACCATCGAGGGCAATTCAAAATCGGTTCGGGTTTCAAGTTGGATGATCGCATTAACCCGCCCCCGATCGGCGCCGTCATTACGTATAAATATCGCGGTTTAACCAATAAAGGTAAACCCAGATTTGCAACCTTTTGGCGGACAACCGAGCAAATACAGATACCCTAAAAAGTGCCCGTAAAATTATTCATAAATCACTGAGATAATTTATTCACCCCTTTGAGGCCGTTGTCAAAGCTAACGTTAAAAAACATTGTTTTTTATGACCGCACTTTTTTCTCATCGACAACAAAGCAAAAATTATACTTTCTCCAACTTCGCCAAATGGGCAATCAACCATTTAATGCCCTGATTCTGGAAAGCAATTTGCAGGCGTAAATTGTTGTCTGCACCTTCCACATTGATCACCGTACCGAAACCGAATTTTTCGTGTTTCACTTTCTGCCCCATTTTCCATTCGCTTCCCCCCACAACCGGCGCAACACTTCCGATTTTCGCTTGATTTAACGCACGGGTAACGGTACCGCGTAAACGGATTTCCTGCAAACATTGCTGGGGTAATTCGGTGATAAAACGGGAAGGCAAATGACGTTCTTCCTTGCCATATAAACGGCGGCTTTCCGCATAAGAAATGGTGAGTTTCTGCTTGGCGCGGGTAATCCCGACGTATGCCAAACGGCGCTCTTCTTCCAGACGCCCCGCTTCTTCAAAAGAACGGAAACTCGGGAATAATCCTTCTTCCACGCCAATCATGAAAACACGCGGAAACTCCAAGCCTTTTACCGAATGCAGCGTCATCATTTCGACGCAAGCCTGATGTGGCGCAGCCTGCTCCTCGCCCGCCTCCAATGAAGCGTGAGTTAAAAATGCCGTCAGATCCGTCATATCTTCCGCGTCTTCAGGTTTGATAAATTCACGGGCGGCAGACACCAATTCTTCCAGGTTTTCAATACGCACCTCCCCTTTTTCGCCCTTTTCCTGTTTGTACATTTGATACAACCCGGAATGCTTAATCACAAAATCCGTTTGCGCAAACAACGGCATTTCTTCCGTGTCCCGCTGCAAAGAATTAATTAACTCCATAAAGCGTAACAATGCCGTAGCGGCGCGCCCGGCGAGTTTGTTTTCCTGAAGCGCCAGATTGGTGGCTTGCCATAAGGTGATTTGATGTTCACGGGTAAGATTGCGCAAGGTATCCAACGTGCGATCGCCAATGCCGCGCGGTGGCGTATTAATGACCCGCTCAAAGGCAGCATCGTCCTGTCGATTGGCGATTAACCGTAAATAAGCCAAGGCATCTTTAATTTCCTGCCGTTCAAAGAAGCGCATCCCACCATAAATGCGATACGGAATTTGCGAACGAATCAGCGCTTCTTCAATCACTCGTGACTGGCTGTTACTACGGTATAAAATGGCACAATCGTTTAATTTACCGCCGTCTTCAATCCAAGTCTTGATTTGTGAAGCCACAAACAATGCTTCATCCAATTCATTGAAGGCGGCGTAAATGCCCACCGGTTCGCCCTGATTGCCTTCCGACCACAAATTTTTCCCCAAACGATTGCTGTTGTTGGCGATCAATTCATTGGCAGCTTGCAAAATGTTCATGGTGGAACGGTAATTTTGTTCCAGACGAATAGTTTGTGCGTTGGCAAAATCTTTTAAAAATAACTGAATATTTTCAATTTTTGCACCGCGCCAGCCGTAAATAGACTGGTCGTCATCGCCCACAATCATCACTTTGCCGGTTTTGCCCGCCAGCAAGCGAATCCATTCATATTGAATTTTGTTGGTATCTTGGAACTCATCCACCAAAATATGCTGAAAACGTTGTTGATAACGTTGCAAAATCAGCGGTTTGTGTAAAAACAGTTCGTAAGAACGTAATAAAATTTCGGCAAAATCCACCAACCCTGCACGATCGCAGGCATCCTGATAAATTTGATAAATTTTGATCCATTCACGTTCCTGACGATCGTTGTGATCGTCAATGTGATTCGGACGCAGCCCTTCATCTTTCTTATTATTGATGTACCAACAGGCTTGTTTCGGTGGAAAACTTTTTTCGTCGAAATTGTGCAGTTTCATTAAGCGTTTGATTAAACGCAACTGATCTTCCGAATCCAAAATCTGGAAATCTTGCGGCAGATCCGCATCAAGGTGATGGGCGCGTAGCAATCGATGGGCAGTGCTATGAAAGGTGCCGACCCACATACCAAACAGGCGTTGATTGCCATCAGATAACACGGATTCAATACGATGACGCATTTCTGCGGCGGCTTTGTTGGTAAAGGTCACCGCCATAATACTGCCTTCGGAAATACCTTCAACACCGATCAACCACGCAATGCGATGTGTCAGTACACGGGTCTTACCGCTCCCCGCCCCCGCCAGCACCAAATAATTCCCCAAGGGCGCACTCACCGCCTCCCGTTGTTTATCGTTCAGCCCGTCTAATAATTCTGCAAAATCCATACCTTATCACACATAAATACTGTTTTTTTGTACAGGCTAAATTATAGCAATTTCTATTCAAAATACAATGAAAGAAAAGGACGGGGAAAAGTGCGGTGGTTTTTCACGATGGTTTTTTATATGGAAAAGCGCACCATCATGATGCGCTTTAAATAAATGGATAATGGATGATGTTAGAAAATAATGCTACCGATTAAAGCGATAATAAAACCGACAAAACCGATGGAGGTTTCCAACATGGTCCAGGTTTTTAACGTGGTTTTGGTGTCCATTTCCAAGAAACGGCTTATTAACCAGAAACCGCTGTCGTTCACATGGGAGAATACGGTGGCGCCGGAGGCAATGGCAATCACGATAAAACATAAATCCAATTGGCTGAGATCGGTTGCGGCGGCAACGGTCGGGGCGATTAATGCGGCTGCAGTAGTCAGGGCTACCGTTGCCGAACCTTGTGCCACACGCAATGCCATAGAAATAATAAAGGCGGCGATGATGATCGGCATACCGGTATTTGACAACATGGCGGATAACTCATCGCCGATGCCGCTGGCGCGCAATACGCCACCGAACATACCGCCCGCACCGGTCACTAAAATAATGGAGCAAATCGGTCCCAGCGCACTGTTACAAAGGCTTTCGATTTGTTCATAACTGCGTTCTCCGCGCAATAAGGCAATGGCAATTAATAATGTGATTAATAACGCGATCGGGGTTTTGCCGATGAGGCGCAGGCTTTCGACCCACAAGGAAGAACCGTCAATCACTTTTGCCACGCTGAGGGTATTTAACCCGGTATCAAACAAAATAAGGAAAATCGGTAAAACCAAAATAAACAGAACGCGCCCAAACGCCGGTGGATTTTGCACGGAGGTTTCGCTGATGGCGGCGGTGTTCAAAAAGGTTTTCGGCAGTTCCACAAAAAATTTTTTACTGATGTACATACTGAACAAATAAGTACCGATGTACCAGGTCGGGATCGCGCAAATTAAGCCAACAATCACCATCAAGCCCATATTCACGCCGAGTAAATCACCGGAAGCCACCGGACCCGGATGCGGCGGTAAAAACGCGTGCATGACCGCAAAAGCACCGGCAACTGGGAAGGCATAACGCAAGACGGAACCACCGAAACGTTTTGCGACACTAAAGACGATAGGCAACATGACCACCAGACCGGCATCAAAGAAAATCGGGAAGCCGAACAGCAACGCGGCAATCCCCAGCGCAAAAGGCGCTTTCTTTTCGCCGAATTTATTAATCAACGTATCCGCAAGCACTTTTGCCCCGCCGGTGACTTCCAATAAACGCCCGATCATGGTACCCAAACCGACTAATAACGCCACGGACGCCAAGGTGTTACCGAAGCCGGTTAACATGGTCGGCAGGATTTTATCCACGGCAATTCCTGCGGCAAGTGCGGTCAATAAACTGACTAAAATTAACGCCACAAAGGCATGCATTTTAAATTTGATAATTAATAGCAGAAGTAAAAGCACTGCTGCGATCATAATAAAAATTAACATAATAATTCCTTATGTTGATAATGTTATCGGTAACATACCTTTTTGCCGACTTTTGGTAAATAAACAGCATTTAAAAATGTGATCACAATCACAAAAAATTATATTTATGCGACATATTCAGCAATGAATGGCATTTTTTATCATATAAATATTGTTACCGATAACATTTTTACGTTAAGCTAAGCTGATTCAGAATTTCACGAAAAAGGAAATCACAATGGCAACAGGCAAAAGCATTATTTTAATGGGAGTTTCCAGTACAGGAAAAACATCAGTGGGGACGGAAGTAGCACGTCGTTTGGAGATAAAACTGATTGATGGCGATGATCTGCACCCGCGCGCCAATATCATAAAAATGGGCGAAGGACATCCGCTCAATGATGAAGATCGGGCGCCTTGGTTGGAGCGTATCCGCGATGCGGCATTTAGCCTGGAGCAAAAAAGCGAGATGGGCATTATCGTTTGTTCCGCCCTCAAGAAGAAATACCGTGACCAAATCCGTCACGGCAACCGCAATGTGAAGTTCCTCTTTTTACAAGGATCTTATGATGTGATTCTGGAACGTATGCGCCAACGCAAAGGGCATTATATGAAAGAATCCATGTTGAAAAGTCAGTTTGATACGCTGGAAGTGCCGGGGGCGGATGAACCGGATGTGATCGCCATCGATATTGACGCCTCTTTTGAAGAGGTTGTAGCGCGTTGCGTTCAGGCACTGAAACCTTATCTTTCCTAAGGCAAAAAGTGCGGTTGTTTTTCTAAGTGTTTTTGCGATTGAAAAACGCTTGAAAAAATTACCGCACTTTTAAATGCTTTCGCCCAAATGAATCTGATAACCCAAGTTAATAATCGCACTTTGCGCCGGGATGTCGTTAATGCGCGCCAGTAATTCCTGCGCGGCAATTCGCCCGATTTCCAGACGCGGCGTGATGACCGTGGCAAGTTGCGGCGTGATGGATTGCCCCACGTCGTGTCCGTGAAAGCCTGCCACGGCGATTTGTGCAGGAACCTTAATACCTAAACGCCGGCATTCGAAAATCGCGCCGATGGCGATGTCATCATTGGTGCAAAAAATGCCGTCCAACGGTGGAAATTTGGCGAGCGCCTGATGTAACAATTCTCCGCCCAAGGTAAAAGAAGAATGCGCTTTGGTGGCGATCACCTGTGGCGTTAATTGATGCTTTGTCATGGCATTTTCATAGCCCTGTTGACGTAATCGGGTGCGTTTGTCCTGACGGGCAGCAAAATATGCCACATTGCGATGTCCGCGATTAATCATGGTTTCCACCATGGCCTGTGCCGCCGCAATATTATCAAAGCCGACGACTTGCTGAATGCCCACTTCGGTCGTATCCATAATTTCAATCACTGGAATATTCGCTATTTTCAGCATTTTTTTGGTTCTTTCGGAATGATGACTTTCCGACAAAATAATGCCGTCTACGTTATAGGAAAGCAGGCTTTCAATGCGCTGCTCTTCTTTTTCTTCGCTGTAGCCGTAGTGTGCCAACATGGTTTGATAGCCCGCTTTATCGGTAACCTGTTCAATGCCGCGGATCACATCGGCGAACACCTGGTTGGTCAGTGACGGCACCAATACGCCGATCGCCCGACTCTTGGCATTGGACAAAATGTCCGGCGCGCGATTGGGAATATAGCCGAAACGTTCAATGGCTTCAGCAATGCGCGCCTGTGTGCCGTTCGCCACGGAATCGGGGTTACGCAAATAGCGGCTGATGGTCATTTTCGTGATACCGAGATAATCGGCAATATCTTGTAAGGTGGGGCGTTTATGTTTATTCATAAGAAAAAGTGCCGTAAATACATGGCATTATTTTAGTCCAAGGCAGCATTAATCACAAATCCGTAACCGCGCTCTACCGCTGTAAACCGTAGCGCGCCCCGCTCTGGCAAAGCCTATCAGGGTTAAGTTATATTGTTCCGCCATTTGCACCGCCAAATCCGTTGATGCCGAAATCGCCACCAACATTTCCACGCCGGCGGACACGGTTTTTTGAACCATCTCATAGCCGGCGCGGCTGGTAACGACGATGAAACCTTGCGGTTTGCCCGCTTTAGCGTGCCAACCGAGTAATTTATCCAACGCCACATGACGCCCTACATCTTCCCGAATGGCAAGTAATTTACCGTCTAAAGAAAAGAAACCGGCGGCATGTGTAGAACCGGTTTGTTTACCCAATTCCTGCGATTTCTGCAATTGTTCCAAACAATCTTCCAGTTGCGCTACATCGAAGGTTAAAGTGCGGTCTAACTTGGCAACGTTTTTATAAACCTGCTGTAACTGCTCTGCGCCACAAATGCCGCAACCGGTTCGCCCGGTTAAGGTGCGACGATGATCTTTCAGTGCCACAAAACAGCGGGTGGCTAATTCGACTCTGGCTTCAATGCCGTTACAAACTTCTTCAATATCAATACTATAAATATCACTCGGTTTTTCAATAATGCCTTCCGATAGCGAAAATCCCATAGCGAAATCCTCTAAATCACGGGGCGAACACATCATTACCGTATGGGAAATATCATTATAAACCAGCGCCACAGGCACCTCTTTTGCGAGGGTTTCTTGTTTCTCGGAGATGATGATTGTGTTTTGATTTTGTTTCTCATTTGTTAATTTTTTGATAAAAAAAATTACTTTTTTTGTGATCCAGTTCAAAATTTTATCCCATTATAACTATTATTACTTATAGATTTCCGTAGAAAAAATAGGTATTCTACCCACCGCTAACAAATGTATAACAGATATTTAACATATCACATCATTTATTTAGCTTCGATTTTGCTTAAATATCATGTGATTTTAACAAAACCGATCGTAAATTATCTACTCAGATACGAATTTATAACTATCAAAAAAGAGGTCGACAAAACATTCTTTGTCGATGTGGGGAGTATTTATGCAGATCAGTAGAAGAAAATTCTTTAAGGTCTGTGCCGGAGGAATGGCGGGAACATCCATTGCGATGTTAGGCTTTGCGCCATCAACGGCCTTGGCGGCACCACGCGAATATAAATTATTGCGTGCCAAAGAATCACGCCAAACCTGTACTTACTGCGCCGTAAGCTGCGGTATGTTGATGTACAGCACAGGAACACCATCCAATACATTAAGTAGTCATACGAGTACCAATACCCGTTCTAAATTATTCCATATTGAAGGCGACCCGGATCATCCGATCAGCCGTGGCGCATTGTGCCCTAAAGGTGCCGGTGCGTTAGACTTTGTTAATAGTGAAAGCCGCGCCTTATATCCGCAATATCGTGCACCGGGTTCCGACAAATGGGAACGCCTTTCCTGGCATGATGCGATTAAACGCATTGCCCGCCTGATGAAAGATGACCGCGACGCCAATTTTGTCGAGAAAAATGAAGCGGGCAATATCGTCAACCGCTGGACCAGTACGGGGATGATGACGGCATCGGCAATCAGTAATGAGGCCGCGCTGCTAACCCATAAGTGGATTCGAATGTTGGGGATGCTGCCGGTATGTAACCAAGCGAACACTTGACACGGACCAACGGTAGCAAGTCTTGCTCCATCATTTGGTCGCGGTGCCATGACAAATAACTGGGTTGATATCAAAAACGCCAATCTTATTCTTGTTCAAGGCGGTAACCCTGCCGAAGCCCACCCTGTCGGCTTCCGTTGGGCAATTGAAGCGAAGAAAAACGGTGCGAAAATCATCGTTGTGGATCCACGCTTCAACCGTACGGCTTCGGTTGCCGACTTACACGCACCAATTCGTTCCGGCTCCGATATTGCATTCTTAATGGGGGTAATTCGTTATTTGCTGGAAACCAATCAGATTCAACATGAATATGTAAAACATTACACTAACGCCGCTTATTTGGTAAACGAAGGTTACAAATTTGAAGACGGTTTATTCTCAGGTTTTGATGAGGAAAAACACAGTTACGACAAATCCACTTGGAACTACCAATTTGATGAAAACGGTCATCCGAAACGGGATATGACATTACAGGATCCGCGTTGTGTAATTAATGTTTTGAAAGAACATGTTGCCCGTTATACGCCTGAAGTGGTTGAAAATATTACCGGTGTAAAACAAAAACTGTTCTTACAAATTTGTAAGGAAATCGGTGAGACTTCCGCGCCGAATAAAACCATGACGCATTTGTATGCGTTAGGCTTTACCGAACATACAATCGGTACGCAAAATATTCGCTCCATGGCAATGATCCAATTGTTATTAGGCAATATCGGTATGCCGGGCGGCGGAATTAACGCCTTGCGCGGTCACTCTAACGTACAGGGTACTACCGATATGGGCTTATTACCGACCATGTTGCCGGGCTATATGCGTTTACCGACAGAAAAAGAAAGTTCATTCGATCAGTTTATTAATGCGATTACGCCGAAAGACATCGTGCCGAATCAAATTAACTACTATCGCAATACGCCGAAATTCTTCATCAGTATGATGAAAACCTTCTATGGCGATAAAGCGACCAAAGAAAACGGCTGGGGCTTTGATTATCTGCCAAAAGTGGATCGCGTATATGACCCGATTACTCATGTGAAAATGATGCACGACGGCGAAATGCACGGTTGGATTTTACAAGGTTTCAACGTATTAAACTCATTGCCGAACAAAAACAAAACCGTTGCCGGTATGAGTAAATTGAAATACTTAATCGTGCTGGATCCGTTACAAACCGAAAGCTCCGAATTCTGGAAAAACTTCGGCGAATCCAACGATGTGGATTCGTCCAAAATTCAAACGGAAGTCTTCCGCTTGCCGACCACCTGTTTCGCAGAGGAAGACGGTTCCATCGCGAACTCCGGTCGTTGGGCGCAATGGCACCAAAAATCCTGTGACCAACCGGGTGAAGCTTTACCGGATGCGGATATTTTCTCCATGATTCGTGAAGAAATGCATGAGCTTTACAAGAAAGAAGGCGGTCGCGGTATTGAGTCATTTGAAGCAATGAACTGGAACTATGACATTCCGCATTCTCCATCACCGACAGAATTAGCCAAAGAACTGAACGGTTATGCGCTGGAAGATTTGTATGATGCCAACGGCAATCTGATGTATAAAAAAGGTCAATTGCTGAACGCTTTTGCCCACCTGCGTGATGACGGTACGACAACCTCCGGAAACTGGCTATATGTCGGTCAGTGGACGGAGAAAGGTAACCAAACGGAAAATCGCGACAATTCCGACCCATCCGGTTTAGGTTGTACCTTAGGTTGGGGCTTTGCATGGCCGGCAAATCGTCGGGTGCTTTATAGCCGCGCCTCTTTGGATATTAACGGTAATCCTTGGGATAAACACCGTCAACTGATCAAATGGAACGGTAAAAACTGGAACTGGTTTGATATTGCCGACTACGGTACACAACCGCCGGGTTCCGACACCGGTCCGTTTATGATGTCTGCCGAAGGGGTGGGACGTTTGTTTGCTGTTGACAAAATCAATAGCGGACCGTTCCCGGAACACTATGAACCGATTGAAAGCCCGATTGATACGAATCCGCTTCATCCGAATGTGGTATCGGATCCGACGGTGCGTATTTACAAAGAAGATCGTGAATTTATCGGCTCAAACAAAGAGTATCCGTTTGTGGCGACAACTTACCGTTTAACCGAGCACTTCCACAGCTGGACGGCGCAATCTGCCATTAACATCATCGCACAACCGCAACAATTTGTGGAAATCGGTGAAAAACTGGCAGAAGAAAAAGGTATTCAAAAAGGCGACATGATACGTATTAGCTCCAAACGGGGTTATATCAAAGCCGTTGCCGTTGTGACCAAACGTCTGAAAGCGTTAGAAGTCAATGGTAAAACAGTACACCATGTGGGCATTCCGATTCACTGGAATATGAAAGCATTAAATGGCAAAGGTAACAGAGGTTTCTCAACCAATACGTTAACGCCATCTTGGGGCGAATCCGTCACACAAACCCCTGAATATAAGACTTTCTTGGTGAATATCGAAAAAATAGCGGAGGCTGCATAATATGAGAGCAATGGATGTACAAACGCAAGACGTTATTAAGATCTCCGCAACTTCAGGATTAATCCCGGCACCACAAGCACGTGATCACAAAGTCGAAGTGGCCAAGCTGATCGACGTCACCACCTGTATCGGTTGTAAAGCCTGCCAGGTGGGCTGTTCGGAGTGGAATGACATTCGCTCCGATGTCAATGCACAGTGTGTCGGTATTTATGATAATCCGGTGGATCTTAACGCAAAAGCATGGACGGTCATGCGCTTTAATGAAGTGGAAGAAAATGATCGTTTAGAATGGTTAATTCGTAAAGACGGTTGTATGCACTGCACCGAACCGGGTTGCTTAAAAGCCTGCCCGTCGCCGGGGGCGATTATTCAGTACGCCAACGGTATCGTGGATTTCCAATCCGATAAATGTATCGGTTGCGGTTACTGCATCGCCGGCTGTCCGTTTAACATTCCGCGCATGAATCCGGAAGATAACCGCGTTTATAAATGCACCCTTTGTGTAGATCGCGTTTCCGTCGGTCAAGAACCGGCTTGCGTGAAAACCTGCCCGACCGGGGCGATTCGTTTCGGTTCCAAGGAAGAAATGAAAGTGTATGCGGAGCAACGCATTGCCGATTTGAAATCCCGTGGTTACGAAAACGCCGGACTTTATGACCCTGAAGGGGTTGGCGGTACGCATGTCATGTATGTATTACACCATGCCGACAAACCGGAATTGTATAACGGTCTTCCGAAAGATCCGCACATCGACCCGACAGTCACCTTATGGAAAGACATTCTGAAACCGGTTGCCGCGGTTGCCATGGGTGGTTTAGCCTTGGCTGAAATCGGTCATTACCTCGTCGTCGGTCCGAATGTTGAGGAAGATGTGGAAGATCATCATGAAGAATCAGAAGATGAAGACAAACGCGGAGGTACTCAAGATGAATAAGGGTAAAATTGAAATCACCAATGATACTCGTATCATTCGCCATCGAATCCCTGCGCGTCTCAGTCACTGGTTCCTGGTGATCAGTTTCTTCTTAACCATGTTTACCGGGGTGGCGTTCTTCTTCCCCGATTTTGCCTGGTTAACGGAAATCCTTGGCACGCCGCAATTGGCACGAGCGATTCACCCATTCACCGGTATTTTGATGTTTATTGCATTCGTGTTCTTATGTTCACTGTATTGGCATCACAATATTCCGGAGAAAAACGACATTCGCTGGATGAAAGGCATTGTTGAAGTGTTGAAAGGTAACGAGCATGCCGTTGCCGATAACGGAAAATATAACCTGGGTCAAAAAATGTTGTTTTGGACGTTGATCCTTGCCATGTTTACCTTAATGGGTTCCGGTATCATCATGTGGCGTCAATACTTCTCCCACCACTTCTCAATTCCGGTGCTACGTATTGCCATTTTGCTGCATTCTGCCTGTGCTTTTATGCTGTTTACCGGTATTTTGGTACACATGTACATGGCATTCTGGGTAAAAGGTTCCATCACCGGTATCGTAGAAGGTTGGGTAACGGTCCGCTGGGCGAAAAAACACCACCCGAAATGGTATCGTGAAGAAGTGCTTCCCGAATTGGAAAAAGATGTTGAACGGGAAGAGAAAGGCGAACCGACCAAAGCGATATTTAAGAAATTTAGCTAATCAACTAAAGTGCGGTGAAAAATAACCGCACTTTAATCTATATCCCAATCGGATCCCACAACCAACTCATAATTAAAGTACAAATTTTCATGAGTAACATTATTCAACGGGTTCAAACATCGAACCATCAACATACTAAACCGGAAAAGTGAAAAGAAACGCTAATCAAAGCATGGCTTGCCATATTGCAACAAACTTACTCAAGCTCAATTTTACTGCCATGGAGCTGAAAGATAAATTGGTGACGGGTGTAAACAACTTTTAACTTGATCTCGTCAGTGCTGAAAGCAATATTAAGGCGATTAAAGGAAATGGATTTACCGATCATACATACTAACCAGGGTTGTCTATCGGCTTGCCCGTTGACGTGAGATGTTGATTCGTGATGAGGTTCATTGTATAGCATACAGCGCATAAGCTAACGGGAAAATTTATTTGCCCAAGTTTTGAAAGGCATGTGTTAATAAATAATATTTTTTGCGCCATAGCATTCATTTCTTTCCATAGCATATTGTTTCTCCGAGAGATTTTGATACTCACTTTTATAAGATTGGAATATAAACGATGTTTTGAATGCTTCATGTGTGAGCCACCGTATTGCATACAACTGTAATATTTCGAACTATTCTGTTTTTGATTCGCTGAATTGACTTGCAATCACTGCCTGCCCCAAACTTAACCCGCCATCGCCCATGGGGAATTGGTGGGCACTTAACACCTTAAATTCCGTTAAATTTTCTCTTGTCAATCGGCGTAGTAATCGGTTATGCCATACGCCGCCGGATAACACGACGGTTTTGCAACGGTGGCGTTCGGCTTGTTGGCGGGCGAGGGTAGCGAAGCCTTCGGCCAACGCGTAATGGAAGATAAAGGCTTTGTCGGCAGCGGAGGCGTTGAAGGCGAGCCAGGTTTGCCAGAAGACGGCGAGATCCAATTTATTTTCGCTGTTCAACGGCATTAAGGTCGGGAGGTTGATTTCGTTTAATGGCAAACGGGCGAGCTCCGATTGTTCAGCGAGCACTTCTAATTGGCAGGCGGCTTCGCCTTCCCAGCTGAGTTGTGGCGGGGTGATGCCTAAGCCGAAAGCCACGGCGTCAAATAAGCGTCCGGCGGAAGAAATCGGCGGGCTGTTGAGCTGGCGTTCGATGGCGGTGGCGAGAAGTTGCCAGTCGTTATCGGCGCAGGTTTGGGCAACGATGTCCCGCCAATTTGGCACAAATTGCTGTAAATGTGCCAGCCAGTTGCGCCAAGGCTGTTTGGCGGCAAGATCACCGCCGGGCAAGGCGACGGCAGGTAAGCCGCCCAAATAGCGCGCGCTTTTCTCATCTGCCAGCAGGCATTCGCCGCCCCAAAGCTGCCCGTTTTCGCCCATGCCGATGCCGTCCAGCGCCAGCCCGATGACCTGTTCGTGGCAATGATGTTCCGCCATGACGCTGACGATGTGGGCGTGGTGGTGTAGCACTTGCACATAAGGAATTTGATATTGCGTCGCCAGCCGTTTGCCGACCTCGTGGGTGAAATAACCCGCGTGGGCGTCAATGGCGATAAGTTCCGGCTTGAATTGGTAGATTTGACAAAACAGGGCGATATTTGCTTCCAATTGTGACCGCACTTTTTCGTTGGCGGTGTCGCCGATGTGTTGGCTGACGATGGCTTTATTTTGGCGTAACAGGCAGAAGGTGTTTTTTAAATCGGAACCGAGCGCCAGCACATCGCGCGGGCTGTGCTGATCCAGCAGAGTTTCGTCGGGCACATAACCGCGAGCGCGGCGCAAGGTTTCCGTGCCGTCGAAAGCGGCGCGCACCAGGGAATCGTCGGCGCGTTGCAAAATGTCGCGGTTGTGGCAAAGGAAATAATCCGCCAAATCACTTAAATTTTGGACCGCACTTTCGTTATCCAAAATCGGCGGTTGTCCGCTTGGGTTGGCGGAAGTCATCACCAGCGGGCAGTTTGCTTCCCGTAATAATAAATGTTGCAGCGGGTTGCTCGGCAACATCACGCCGATTTCGTTGAGTTTCGGCGCGATCTGTTCCGCCGGCGACGGCACTTTGTGTTTTGCCAGTAAGACAATAGGCGCGGCGGTGCTTGCCAGCAATGTGGTTTCCGCTTCCGTTAACTCCGTTAAAAAAGACAAATCCGGCACCATCACCGCCAGCGGTTTGGTCGGGCGGCGTTTGCGTTCGCGCAGTAATTGCACGGCGTTGGCGTTGGTAGCATCGCAAGCCAGGTGGAAGCCGCCGATGCCTTTGACGGCGATGATCCCGCCCTGTTGTAATAAAAGTACGGTGGTTTTTATCGGTGTTTTTTCATCGCTAAGGTTGCCGTGCTTGTCCGCCAGCCAAACGTGCGGACCGCAAACGGAGCAAGCGTTGGGTTGGGCGTGGAAACGGCGATCGGCAGGGTTTTTATATTCGGCGGCACAATCGGCGCATAGCGGGAAACTCGCCATGGAAGTGTTTTTGCGATCGTACGGAATGGCTTTGATAATGGTAAAGCGCGGACCGCAGTGGGTGCAGTTGGTGAATGGGTAGTGATAGCGCCGATTGGTTGGGTCGAATAAGTCCTTCAGGCAGGCGGGGCAGGTGGCGGCATCGGGCACGATTTGGGTATCCATGGCGTTGTTTTCGCTTTCGCGGATTTCAAAGCCTGCAAAGTGCGGTGGATTTTCCCAGCGTTTTTCATGCTGTTGAATGTCGGTGATGAGGGCAAGGGGCGGCAGTTGGGTTTGTAAGTCGTGCAGAAAGTGTTGCAGCTGTTGTTCCGTCGGCGCAAGCAGGCGGATTAATACGCCTTGCCCGTCGTTATTCACATCGCCGCGCAGGTTGTGTCGATTCGCCAATAACCAAACGAAGGGGCGAAATCCTACGCCCTGCACTTTGCCTTTGATGCGTAATTCAATGCCTTCCATGTGTCGCCTTCCTTTTTTACTCCGTGTCTGAAATATCTGCTTGAATTTGATAATAAATCTTATTTATGTTCGCAGTAAAATTTTACAAAACGGTAATATTATTAACACCTTTGTCATTTTGATAAAGTTTATTTTACTGCGTTTATATTGTTGTAATTACTGTATTTTATAAAAATGAAAAAAAGTATGATCTCTGTCAAAGAATAAAAACTTTTATATGTGATTTATTTTTAGGCAAGAGTATCCTTATGAAAAGGGTGGTTATTTGACTAACTCTTTTTTATAGGGGGAAAATATGAATCGTTTTGTTATCGGTGATCCGAAAGATTGCATTGGATGCAACACCTGTATGGCCGCTTGTAGCGAAGTGCATAAAGCCTTCGGATTACAATCTTATCCTCGGTTACAAGTCATGCGTAATGATGATATAACCGTTCCAATCCTCTGCCGCCACTGTGATGATTCGCCATGTGCCACCGTTTGTCCGGTACACGCGATTACACACGAAGGCGACACCATTCAACTCAACGAAAGTTTGTGTATCGGTTGTAAACTGTGCGGTATCGCCTGTCCGTTCGGCGCGATTACCCAACACGGCAGCGCACCGATCGATGCGCCTGCATACTACGAAAGTTTCACTTTCACTGATGCGGTGAAACGTGACATTCGCACCGCGCCGGATAATTCGGAATTGCGCAATATGCTGGCATGGCAGCCGGGTGTGAAAGCCATTGCGGTGAAATGTGACCTGTGTTATTTCCGTGAACAAGGACCGGCATGCGTTCAAACCTGTCCGACCAAAACCCTGTTTATCATCAGTGATGAGAGTATTCAAGAAGCTAACCGCAAAAAACGTGAAATGGCAATGACGTCTTCACCTGCGATTCCAAGATAATTTTGTTTACTCGTTAATCAATGGAGTGAAATTATGAGTTATGCAATCAGTTTACTCATCACGACCCTGTTGATTTATGTCGTCGGGGCGTTTATTTCGTTAATCCTGAGTCGGAATGAACAACTTTCAATCAATATATCCGGCGTGACCGGTGTACTTGGTGGAGCTTTAGGCATTGTTGCCTGCATCCCCGTTCTTATCAGCAGCGACCCTGTCGTTGATGTTTTCCAAACCCCGTTTGAATTTGCCAATTTTTCAATCCGCATTGACGGATTGGCGGCGTTTATGGTGTGTGTGATTTCTTTGTTGGTTGTGGTGAGCGCACTCTATTCTTTCTCTTATGTGAAAGAGTATAAAGGCAAAGGCGCAGGTTCGATGGGTTTCTTCATGAATTTGTTTATCGCTTCGATGGTTGCGTTAGTGACCTGCGATAATGCGTTCTACTTCCTGGTCTTTTTTGAAATGATGTCGTTGGCGTCTTATTTCCTTGTGTTGACGGAACAAGACGACAACGCGGTGAATGCCGGTTTATTGTATTTCTTCATTGCCCATGCCGGTTCCGTATTAATTATGATCGCCTTCTTTATCTTCTACTGCTATGCGGGCAGTTTTGAATTCGGCGATTTCCGTCAAACCCCCCTTTCCGAACCTCTTGCTTTTACCGTATTTATTCTGGCGTTCCTCGGTTTCGGCGCGAAAGCGGGGATGATTCCGTTACACAGCTGGTTACCGAAAGCCCACCCGGCGGCGCCTTCTCATGCGTCTGCGTTAATGTCCGGCGTGATGGTGAAAATCGGTATTTTCGGGATCGTGAAAGTGGGGATCGATCTATTAGGCGCCACCAATATGTGGTACGGCGTGATTGTGTTGGGCTTCGGTGCGGTGTCTTCCGTGCTCGGTGTGCTTTACGCCCTTGCCGAACATGATATTAAAAAATTATTGGCATACCACACCGTCGAAAATATCGGCATTATCATGATGGGCGTGGGTGTCGGCATGATTGGTATCGCCACACACCATCCGGTGCTTGCTACAGTAGGTTTGCTCGGCGGTTTATATCACTTATTGAACCATGCGGTGTTTAAAGGGTTGTTGTTCTTGGGCGCCGGTTCAATGATGTATCGGTTACATACCAAAGACATGGATTTAATGGGCGGCTTAGGCAAATTAATGCCATATACCGCCTTTTGTTTCTTAATCGGTACCATGGCGATTTCCGCACTGCCGCCGTTTAACGGTTTCGTCAGCGAGTGGTTTACTTATCAATCTTTGTTCAGCTTAAGCCAAAGCGATGATTTCGTGTTAAAACTTGCCGGCCCGATTGCCATTATCATGCTTGCGTTAACCGGTGCGCTTGCCGCGCTCTGTTTCGTGAAAGTGTACGGTATCAGCTTCGGCGGTGCGCCGCGTAGCGAAAAAGCGGCGAATGCACGGGAAGTGCCGAAACAGATGGTGATTGCCATGGCGATTTTGGCGTTATGTTGCGTGTTGTTGGGTGTGGGCGCTTCCGTGGTTACCCCAATAATTGCGAAAATTTCCACCGCACTTGCCAATACCGAAACCATGACCTTGGCGCATAACGGCATTGTGGTTGCGCAAGCCGAACCGAATACGGCGCTTTCTACACCGATGGTGACCATCATGTTGTTGGCGTTCTTCTTCCTGCCGTTCACTTACTACGCCTTTACCAAAAATCAACGGTTATCCGATCGTGCCAAAGGCAATCCGTGGGCTTGCGGTTATGCCTATGAAGCGGATATGGCGGCATCTGCGGGCAGCTTTACCCGTCCGTTGCGCATTATCTTCAAACCGCTTTATACCTTGCGCGAAGTGTTGGATCCTGCGCCGTTAGGCGATAAAGGCGTTCAGGCGTTAATTAAAGGCGTAACCAAAACCGAACCGTTCTGGGAAGAAAAAGTCACCATGCCGATCGGGCATTTCATTCCTTGGCTTGGAACCAAAATTCAATGGCTGCAACAAGGCGACTTCCGCGTGTATTGTGTGTATTTCGTCATTGCCTTGGCGGCGTTACTGCTTTCCATTGCGTTGATGTAGGAGGTTGATGATGGTTACTTTACCTTCAGAAATTGCAACATCCGCCGGAATGTTCGTATTAGCCATCGTGCAAGCCTTGATTCTGCTTGCCCTTGTCCCGTTATTCTCCGGTATTTCACGCATGATCCGCGCGCGGATTCAATCCCGTCGCGGTCCGGGCGTGTTACAGGATTATCGCGACATTGCGAAATTAATGAAACGGCAGAATATTTGGCCGGATAATGCCGGTGCGGTATCCCGTATCATGCCTTATGTGTTAATCAGCACCGTGATGGTGGTGGCGATGAGCTTGCCGTTATTCACCCGCGTGTCGCCGTTCGGTGCGGGCAGCGATTTAATCACCGTGATTTATTTATTCGCGCTGTTCCGTTTCTTCTTCTCCATCGCCGGATTGGATTCCAACAGCACCTTCTCAAGTTTGGGCGCAAGTCGTGAAGTGACTTTGGGCGTGTTGGTCGAGCCGATTTTAATGTTGGCGTTTTTGGTGATCGCCTTGATCGCCGGTTCCACCAATTTTGCCGTGATCGGTACGCAGCTGGCGGATCAAAGCTGGCAATATCCGATAGCCACCGTGGTCGCCTTGGTTGCCGCATTCTTCGCCGTGTTTATTGAAATGGGTAAAATCCCGTTCGACTTGGCGGAAGCGGAACAGGAATTACAAGAAGGCCCGTTGACCGAATATTCCGGTCCGTCCCTTGCCTTACTGAAAATTGGCTTGAGCTTAAAATCCATGGTGGTTGCCGCCATCTTCGTGAGCGTGTTATTGCCATTCAGTGCGGCACAGAATTTCAGTGTAAGTGCGGTCGTTTTCGGCGCCGTTTTTTTCTTCGTGAAATTGTTGGTGGTGTTCGTGTTGGCTTGTGTGTTTGAAAACACGCTTTCCCGTACCCGCTTCATGTTAACCGGACGTTTAACCGTTGTCGGCTTCGGCATTTCTGTGTTGGCGTTTGTGTTTTACTTCACAGGATTGTAAGGAGGAAAAAATATGGAACGTTTAGCTCTGATTACAATCATTTTGCCGTTTGTGGGCGCCTTTATTGTGGGCTTAAATAAAACGCATTTCGCCAAATTAGCCACAATCTTCGCCGCCTTAACCACCGCCTGTATCAGCGCATTGGCGGGGCAATGGTATTTAAGCGGTAAGCAAAGCGTGACTTACGGTTTGGTGGCGTTCGATCAAACCATGATCTTCGGTGTGACGCTGGATGCGGTCAGCACCTTAATCGGCTTTGCCGTGGTCAGCCTCGGTTTCTTGATCTGCTTATATTCCTGTGGCTATTTAACCGATAAAAACCGCGAACACCCGCACAACGGCTTACCGCGTTTTTACGCCTTTTTACTTATCTTTATCGGTGCCATGGCGGGCTTGGTGTTATCCTCCACCTTGGCGGGACAATTATTGTTCTTTGAAATTACCAGCGGCTGTTCCTGGGCATTAATTAGTTATTATCAAAGCCCGAAAGCCATGGCGGCGGCAATGAAAGCCCTAATTATCACCCATGTGGGCGCCATCGGTTTATACATTGCGGCAGCCTATTTATTCAGCAAATCCGGTACGTTTTCCATTACGGCGTTGGAGCAGTTGGATCCGAGTGTGAAAACCATCGTGTTATTCGGCGTGATGTTTGCCGCGTGGGGTAAATCCGCACAATTGCCGATGCAAATTTGGTTACCGAACGCCATGGAAGCACCGACACCGGTGAGTGCTTATTTGCACGCGGCGTCTATGGTGAAAGTGGGGGTGTATATTTTCGCCCGTGCGGTGATGTCTGCCGGTGAAATTCCACATATTGTGGGCGAAGTGGGCATCATCATGGCGATGATTACCTTAATCTACGGCTTCCTGATGTATTTGCCGCAAACGGATTTAAAACGCTTGTTGGCGTATTCCACCATCACCCAATTGTCTTACATTTTTATCGGTATTTCTCTTGCCGCGCTGGGGGCTAAATTAGCCTTCGTCGCCGCCATCGCCTATATCTTTAACCATGCCTTTGCAAAAAGCTTGTTCTTCTTGGTGGCAGGTTCTTTAAGTTATGCCACAGGAACCCGTTCCATGCCGTTGTTACAAGGGATTATGCGTACCATGCCGGTGGTCGGTGCGGGATTTGGCGTTGCCGCCTTGGCTATTGCCGGGGTGCCGCCGTTTAACGGATTTTTCAGTAAATTCCCGTTATTTGCTGCCGGCTTTGAGTTAGGTAATGAATATAGCTGGATCACCATTTTGATGGTTATCACCTTGATCGAATCCACCGCAACCTTCGTGTGGTTGCTGTATAAATTCGGACAATGCGTCATCGGGCAGCCGTCAGAAGCCGTTGCCAAAGCACAACCGATTACGCTTTCCATGAGCGTCGTGTTGGTGGTGTTGATGGTGATGTCCGTATGTTCCGGTTTCATCGTCGCCTATTGGCTGGGTTTGGCAGGTTAAGGAGGAATCTATGTTAATGATAAATACCCTTGCAAGTTTACTCATTATTACCTCTCTCTGCGTAATTATGGTACGAACCGCCAAAAAAGCGGCATTGTTTTACGGCTTGCAATCCTTAGTGTTGGTGTTGTTGTTTGTGCATCTTGCTTATGAAATGCAGGCGCACGAGCTCTATATGTGGTCCATCAGCGCGTTTATTACCAAAGTGATTTTAGTGCCGGCGATTTTAATTTATGCCATGCGAAACATTGACGAAAGTCAAACACCCGGCGGAATGAATATCGCTTGGTTGATCCCGATCACAGCAGTGATAGTGACATTGTGCTACTTTGTTGTCATCCCGATTGATTTGCCGTTGGTGGAACACCTCAAACCGGCGCTTTCCGTGTCCTTAAGTCACTTCTTGCTCGGTTTGGTCTGTATCGTCAGCCAACGTAATATCGTAAAACAAGTGTTCGGTTATTGTTTGATGGAAAACGGTTCTCATCTCACCTTAGCCTTATTGGCAAATAAAGCACCGGAGTTAGTGGAAATCGGAATTGCTACCGATGCGATATTTGCGGTCATCATAATGGTGGTGTTGGTAAATAAAATTTACCGCACGTTCCATTCATTAGATGCAAAACAACTTATGAGTTTGAAGGGGTAACGCTATGTATGAACAATGGATAATCGCGTTATTGACCGCACCTTTAGCCGTGGCGTTGGCATGCTTTGCCTGTCGCTCGACAAAAAATCGGACAATTTGCACTGCACTTCATGTAACGGGCTTAATCTTGATGGTGGGATTCGCTCTACAAATTATTAACGGCGTACTTACTCAAGGTGAAATCAGTGCCTTAAATAATTGGGTCTATATTGACAGTCTCTCCGCGATTTTCTTGGGATTAATTGCGGTTGTCGGCATATTAGCCGGTATTTATTCCATCGGTTATATCGGCACCGAATTACAAGAAGGGCATCTTAGCTTTAAGGATTTCTGCAATTATCACGGATTTTTGCACTTATTCTTTTTCACCATGATTATTTCCGTGATTACCAATAATGTGATTCTTATGTGGGTTGCCATTGAAGCAACTACATTGAGTTCCGCATTTTTGGTAGGCATTTATAAACAAAAAACGTCTCTCGAAGCGGCATGGAAATACATCATTATTTGTTCCGTCGGGGTGGCGTTCGGCTTGTACGGCACAATCTTAACTTTTGCTAACGGAAATAATCTGCTGGCGGATCCAAGCCAAGCGATTTTCTGGTCCGCGTTGAATCAACAAGCTGCCGGTTTAAATCCGATGCTCATGTACATCGCCTTCGCATTTATCCTCATCGGCTTCGGTACAAAGTGCGGTCTATTTCCAATGCATACTTGGTTATCCGACGCGCACAGTGAAGCGCCAAGCCCGGTGAGTGCAATTTTGTCTGCCGTGTTATTGAATTGCGCCATGTTGGTGGTGTTGCGTTACTACATTTTGGTTTCAAAAGCCGTCGGTTCTGCCTATCCGCAAACGTTGTTATTGGTATTCGGGTTACTTTCCGTTTTGGCTGCCGCGTTGTTTATCATCGTGCAATTCGACATCAAACGATTACTGGCGTACTCCAGTATCGAAAACATGGGCTTAATCAGTTTCGCTTTCGGTTTGGGTGGTCCAATCGGTGTGTTTGCCGGACTTTTGCATACGATTAACCATAGTCTTGCAAAAACCTTGTTGTTCTGTGCTTCCGGTAACATTTTATTGAAATACAAAACCCGTGACATGAATCAAGTCCGCGGTTTATGGCGGGTTGCACCGGTGAGTGCCGTGCTTTTTGCTGGTGGTGCATTGGCATTAGGCGGATTACCGCCATTTAACGTATTCGTCAGCGAATTCAGTATTGCGGTTGCCGGTATTTACGCGGGTAAAACATGGTTGGTTATTTTCTGTCTAATCTTATTAACCATTGTGTTGGCAGGATTAGCTTTAATGATTCTGAAAACCGTTTTAGGAAAACAACCCGATAATATTGAGGCGGGAGACGTTAATAAAATCTCATTAGTAGCAATGGCAATACTATTGCTATTAATGTTCATAATGGGCATTCATATTGCCGAACCCATCTTGCAGTTATTAAAAAGTGCGGTCGAAATCGTACTCGGATCTGAACAAGTATCCTTTGGCGATATGTTAGTTTTACCTTGGCAACGTTTAGCGAAATGATCGACAAGAGGGGGAAAAAAATGGAATTAACGAAAAATACATCCGTCGATCCGGGCAAAATGCTTGGCAAAAATTATATTGAAGCAGTCAATGCTAAATTTCCGAATACGATTTTGGACGAGGAGTGGTCAACACCGAATCAGGTGACGCTCACCATTAAAACCAATATGTTACCTGACGTGGTGGAATACCTTTACTACCAACATGACGGCTGGTTGCCGTTGGTGTTCGGCAATGACGAACGGACGATTCACGGCAATTATGCGGTGTACTATGTGCTTTCCATGGAAGGGGAAGTGAAAACCTTCATCACCATTAAAGCCTTGGTGGATCCCATTACGTTGGAATTCCCGTCCATCACGCCGAAAGTAAAAGCGGCGGTGTGGGGCGAACGTGAATTGTTCGATATGTACGGTTTGAAAACCGTGGGTTTGCCCGATCAACGCCGTTTGGTATTACCGGACGACTGGCCGGACGATCTTTACCCGTTGCGTAAAGATTCCATGGATTATCGCTTGCGTCCGGATCCGACAACGGCGACGGAAACTTACGAATTTATTAACGAAAAAGGCGAAGCGCGTATCGTGCCGATCGGGCCGTTACATATTACGTCCGACGAACCGGGACACTTCCGTTTGTTCGTGGACGGTGAAGACATAATCGACGCCGATTACCGTTTGTTCTATGTGCATCGCGGCATGGAAAAACTGGCGGAAACCCGCATGGATTACGACCAGGTGAATTTCCTCGCCGACCGTGTGTGCGGCATTTGCGGGTTTACCCACAGCGTCGCCTACGCCAATTCCGTGGAAAGTGCGTTAGGCATTCAAATTCCAAAACGGGCGCAGTGGATCCGTGCGATTTTGCTGGAAGTGGAACGGTTGCACAGTCATTTGTTGAATTTAGGGCTTTCCAGCCACTTTACCGGTTTTGATACGGGCTTTATGCAGTTCTTCCGTGTGCGGGAAAAATCCATGACCTTGGCGGAAGTGCTCACCGGCGCGCGTAAAACTTACGGTATTAATCTCATCGGCGGGGTGCGTCGCGATATGCTGAAACATCAACGTGAACAATGTATCAAGCTGATTGCGGAAATGCGTGCGGAAATTAAAACCTTGTCGGAAATTCTGCTTTCTACGCCGAACATGGAACAACGCACCGTAGGCGTGGGGATTTTGGCGAAAGACATTGCCCGTGATTTCAGCCCGGTGGGACCGATGATTCGTGGTTCCGGTTTTGCCCGCGATGTACGTAAAGTGCATCCGTTCTCCGGTTACGGCGATGTGCCTTTCGACTTGTTCACCGAACCAAACGGCGACGTGTTGTCCCGCGTGAAAGTGCGGATCAACGAAGTGTTTGAATCCATGAATATCATCGATTACATGGTAGATAACTTACCTAGCGGCGAAATCCTGAAAGAAGGCTTCAATTACACACCGGGACGTTTTGCCCTCGGCATCACCGAAGCGCCGCGCGGTGAAGATATTCACTGGTCAATGCTGGGGGACAACCAAAAATTGTTCCGTTGGCGTTGTCGTGCGGCAACCTATGCCAACTGGCCGACATTACGTTATATGTTGCGTGGTAATACGGTTTCCGACGCGCCGTTGATTATCGGTAGTCTCGACCCTTGCTATTCCTGTACCGACCGCGTTACCGTGGTGGATGTGCGCAAACGCAAGGCGAAAACCGTGGATTACAAAGAAATCGAACGCTACGGCATCGAACGTAAAAACTCACCATTGAAATAAGGGAGGCGGAAGCATGTTTAAGTTACTTAAAACCGTATTTAAAGCCGGTGACGTTACCACCAAATACCCGTTCAAACCTTATGAAGTGGATGATGATTTCAGAGGCAAACCGGAACTCAATTCCGATCAATGTATTGTATGTGCCGCCTGTACCATGGCGTGTCCGGCGAACGCCTTAACCATGCGTACCGACCCGGTGACCGGCGATCGCACTTGGTCCTTATTCTTAGGGCGCTGTATTTTCTGCGGTCGTTGTGAAGAAGTGTGTCCGACCAAAGCCATTCGTTTAACGCAGGATTTTGAATTATCGGTGACCAACAAACAGGATCTTTATCAAGAAACCACCTTTGCGACCGTTGCCTGTCAGGAATGCGGTCAACCGTTCATTTCCTATAAAGAGCTGAATTACACCATTGATTTATTCAAACAAACTTTGGATGACCCGAATTTGGTCAAACAAAAACTGGCGGTATTGCATACCTGCCCGGTGTGCAAACGGCAAGGCAGTTTGGAAAAAACTGCAAACATGGAATCCAATATGCGGCTGAAACTCATCGACTTCAAAGAACCAGTGCGCCTGAATTTCAAACAAATGATCGAGCAACGGGAAGAAAGTGCGGTGCAAAATTCAAGAGTTTTAGCAGGAGGCGAAAGACGATGAACACACAAATTCCAATGCCGGTCAATGGTATTTCAACGCCATTCAGCATAGATGAAAATATCGCCAAAATGAAACAAACCCTGTTGAAGAATATTCAACGTTCGGCGTATGTCTATCGTGTGGACTGCGGCGGTTGCAACGGTTGCGAAATCGAAATTTTCAGCACCATCACGCCGACCTTCGACGCGGAGCGTTTCGGTATTAAAGTGGTGGCATCGCCCCGTCATGCGGATATTCTGTTGTTCACCGGCGCAGTAACCCGTGCTATGCGTACGCCGGCAATGCGTGCCTACCAGGCGGCGCCCGATCCGAAAATCTGTATTTCTTACGGCGCTTGCGGCTGTGGCGGCGGGATTTTCCATGATTTGTATTGCGTCTGGGGCGGCAGCGATCAAATCGTGCCGATTGATGTGTATATCCCGGGCTGCCCGCCGACCCCGGCGGCGACCATTTACGGTTTCGCCATAGCGTTAGGGTTGCTCGATCAAAAACTGAAAGGCAAACAGGAAAAAGCCGACCCGAATGCCGACGCCAAATTACGCTTCCCGGGCATTCCGTTGGATTTGCGTATCAGTTTAGAGCGGGAGGCGCGCCGTCTCGCCGGTTACCGCCAAGGCGGCAACATCGCCAATCAATTTATGGCGATGATGTCGGAAGACGACAGAGTGCCGTTCGGCGTGCGTTTAGGGGAATACTTGGAACGGGAAGCGGATCCTCGCCTGAGCGAAATCGTCAACCGCCTGCACGCCATCAGTATGCCGTTTTCCGGTTGATTTATTGGCTAAAACGATAGCGCGCGTCTCCCGACCACAGTTGTTTTAAACATTGTAACTATTTATATAAAGAGAAAAAAACTTGGCTCCCCCCGTTTACGGGGGGGGAGCTGGGCGAAGCCCTGAGGGGGGCGAAATCACAATTTTTAAGCATAATCCTGTGAAAAACATCAAGATAAATCCCCCCTTCCGCCCTTCGGGCACGTTATTCGCAAGCTCGGAAACTCACTTGCTCACCCCGTTGGGGTCGTTGGCAGCGCCAACGCTCAAAACGCATTGCGTTTTGTCCCCCGTAAACGGAGGAAGGCAAGATATTTAAAAATATCAATGAATTATAATATTTCGAACAGCTGTAGTCTCCCGACGCGCGCCATCAGTGTAAACCGGCACTAAGATTATCATCCTCCGTCGTTATAAGGACATATCATGACAACCAAAGTCTTTTTCTATCTATTAAATGAGCGTTTCGTAGAAAACGATGAACAAGTGCCGGAACAGGCGCAGCAAGTAATGTATTACTCCTTGGCAATCGGTCACCATGTGGGTGTGATTGATTGCTTCAAAAAATTACTGATTTGCGACTATGAGGATTATCAACAATTTGTCGCCGCGTTCCCGGAAGGGGAGGCAAAGCGTAAATTTGCAGGGTTAATGAAATTCGGCGAAATCGTGATTGATTCCGGTCATGTGAATTTATTGGCGAAGGCGCTGGACGAAAATAAAGCTCATTTCACCCCGCAACATCAACAATGGACCGAAATTTTAATGGACACCTTGGCTTCCATTCAGCGCGAGCCGGTGATGTATATCATGGTGAAACGTCGTGACGAGTAACAATATCATTCTCACCGTCGGCAACAGTATGATGGGCGATGACGGCGCCGGTCCGTACCTGTATCGGCTGTTAACTGAAAATCCGTTGGAAAATTGGACCGCACTTGACGGCGGATCCGCCCCGGAAAATGTCACCCACATCGTACGGCAACTTAAACCCGAGCTTCTGCTGATTTTCGATGCCGCCGATATGGAGCTGGCGCCCGGCAAAATCCGCATTATCGAAAAAGAAGCCATCGCCGAAATGTTCTTCATGAGCACGCATAATATGCCCCTTAACTTTTTAATCGAACAGTTGGAACAAGACATTAAAAAAATCGTCTTTGTGGGCATTCAACCGGATCTGGTTTCTTTCGGTTTCCCCATGACCGACGCGGTAAAAGAATCCGTGCAGTTTATGTATGATTTTTTGAAAGACGGACGGGTGCTTGCGGAGATTCTGGTGTTGTAGGGAAGTGCGGTGGGTTTTTCTTATATTTTTTCGATGTAATATGTTCACGGTTTATGAAAATCAAACAATACAATTTCAGATTGTAGAATCCTCTTACTCAAGCTAGAATTTCACCCGCACACGTTCATGCGCTATAAAAAAACGTAAGAAAAAACGACCGCACTTTTCTACCTAACAAGGACAACCCATGACAAAAGATCCCTTTGCCGAATATATCCGACACGTTGAAGCCGATAAAAAAGAGAAAGGTTATGCGTGGAAAACGGCAATTGGTTTGCAGGATGTGGATGGGTTAAAACCTTCCCGCTATTTAATTGATACGGCAATTAAAAATATTGAAGGGGAAATTTCCCTTGATACGGCAGAGCGGTGGATTGGTCGATATTATGAAGAAAAGCCGCATTCGGAGAATGATGAGCGTACTGAAGAAGCGGATAAAGTTTCGGTGCGTATTGCGAAGTTATTGTCTGAACCGGCGTTTTCCTTCAATACCACTCAATATTTATCTATTCATAAATATCTTTTTAATGGCATTTATTCTCATGCCGGTCAGATTCGTACATACAACATCACTAAAAAAGAGTGGGTTTTAGAAGGCGCTACGGTGTCTTATGGCAGTGCTTCGGAATTGAAGGCTACGTTGGAATATGATTTAGCTCAAGAGAGAAATTTCAGTTATAAAAATCTCTTACTGAATGAAGTTATTGAACATTTGGCGATTTTTATCGCTAGGTTATGGCAAATCCATGTATTTAAAGAAGGAAATACAAGAACAACAGCTGTCTTTTTTATTAAATACCTTAAAACTTTAGGGTTTGATGTCACAAATGATATTTTTGCCGAACATTCATGGTATTTCAGAAATGCGTTAGTTCGAGCCAATTATAATAACTTGGCGCAGGACATACATGAAACGACAGAGTACATCGTGTTATTTCTTAGAAATTTGTTACTCAATGAAAATCATCTCTTAAGTAATCGATTGTTACATATCAATAGTCCTGTTTTAGTTAAAAAACAGGATATTCAACCCCAAAAACAGGATATTCAACTCGAAAAACAGGACATTCAACCCGAAAAACAGGATATTCAAAATTTGAAGGACTTTTTAAAAAATCAAAAAGGGCTTTCATATAAAACCATCAGTCACATTGAAAAATTATACCTGGCGGTCGGCTATTCTATTTTTTCCCGTGCTGACCTTATTGCTATTTTAACGCTTACTGCCTCGCCTTCCTCCGATCTGCTTGGAAAAATGCTAAAAATCGGCATTATTAAAAAGGTAGAAGGACAAGGAAAAGGAAAATATCAGTTTATTTAATCGGTTAAAGTTATTACCCCATCTTTAGTGATGACATAATTTCACTATCAAATCCCAAAATTCGCAAAAAACCTGTTCTATATCAATAAATCCATGCTTTTTGTAGGTCTATCCTAGTGTTTAGGAGTATGATGGCTTTGGACAATAACAATAATTTATCCATCTCGTGTTATATCTCAAATAAGGACATTACTATGGCAATTAAAAAAGTGATTACTGTGTGTCCGTATTGTGCCTCAGGTTGTAAGATCAATCTTTTGGTTGAAAACAACAAAATTGTGGGAGCTGAGGGTGCAAACGGCAAGACCAACGAAGGGGAGTTGTGTCTAAAAGGATATTACGGCTGGGATTTCGTGCATGACACCAAAATCCTGACTCCTCGCCTGACTCAACCGATGATCCGCTACAAACGTGGCGAATCATTCACACCGGTAAGCTGGGAAGAAGCAATTTCCTACTCCGCTAACCGTCTCAGAGAAATCCGTGAAAAATACGGTAACGAATCCATTATGGTGACAGGGTCTTCCCGCGGTCCGGGTAACGAAGTCAACTTTGTTATGCAAAAATTCGCCCGTGCGGTATTAGGAAATAACAACGTTGACTGTTGTGCGCGCGTATGACACGGCCCTTCTGTAACAGGTCTGCTCAAATCGGTCGGTAACGGCGCAATGTCCAATTCAATCGTTGAGATTGAAGACACCAAATGTGTATTTATCTTCGGCTATAATGCCTCCACTTCACACCCAATCGTGGCGCGTCGGATTAATCACGCCAAAGAAAAAGGTGCGAAAATCATTGTTTGTGACCCTCGTAAAATCGAAACTGCCCGTATTGCGGATATTTATGCGCCGCTTGCCAACGGTAGTAACGTGGCGTTCTTAAATGCCATGATGAATGTGATTTTGGAAGAAGGGTTGCAAGATCAAAAATTCATTGATGAACACACCGAAAACTTTGATGCGTTCTATGAAACCATTAAAGCATACACACCTGAATCCACGCAACACATCACCGGCATTGCACCTGATATGTTGCGTGAAATCGCCCGCACTTATGCGAAAGCGGAAACCGCCACGATCTTGTGGGGCATGGGTGTATGTCAATTTCGCCAAGGGGTGGAAACCGTTCGTGCGTTGGCAAGTTTGGCAATGTTGACGGGTAATCTTGGTAAACCGAATGTAGGTGTGAACCCGGTACGTGGTCAAAACAACGTACAGGGTGCGTGCGATATGGGTGCATTGTTTAACACCCTGCCGGGCTATCAAAGTTTTGCCGATCCGGAAATTAACGCGAAATTTGCCAAAGCCTGGGGTGTACCGTCCATTCCGACCAAGCCGGGCGTGCCGTTAAGTGAAGTACCGCACGCAGTGAAAGAAGGCAAACTCAAAGCGTTTTACATCATGGGTGAGGACACATTACAAACCGAACCGGATATTAACGCCATGAAACAAACCTTCAAGGATTTGGAATTCATCATCGTACAGGATATTTTCATGACCCAAACCGCTGCAGAAGCGGATGTGATTTTGCCGGCAACCTCCTGTGCCGAACATGAAGGCGTGTACAGTGCCGCCGACCGTGGTTTCCAACGCTTCTATAAAGCCGTTGAACCGGTGGGCGATGTCAAGGACGACTGGGAAATCATCAGCCTCATGGCGCAAGCCTTGGGTTACCCGATGCACTATAACAACACCAAAGAAATTTGGGACGAACTGCGTGAACTTTGCCCGATTTATAAAGGTGCAACTTATGAAAAAATGGAGGGACTGGGTTATATTCAATGGCCTTGTACCGACGAAGGACCGGAAGACCAAGGTACGCAGTATTTGTATGAAGGACAAATTTTCGACCGCAAAGGCGGCAAAGCCGAATTCTTTGCCTGCGACTGGGAACCGCCCATGGAAGATCTTTCCGAAGAATTCCCGTTGGTACTATCCACCGTACGCGAAGTGGGACACTATTCCTGCCGTTCTATGACAGGTAACTGCCGCGCATTAGCCGCCTTGGCGGATGAACCGGGATTCGTTCAAATGAACGACCAAGACGCAAAGGCATTAGGCATTAAAAATAATGATTTGGTGTGGATTTCATCTGTACGCGGTAAGGTGATTTCCCGCGCCAATGTGAGCACCCGTACTAATAAAGGCGCCTGTTATATGACCTACCAATGGTGGATCGGCAAATGCAATGAACTCACCGCCGAACATTTAAACCCGGGTTCAAGAACGCCGGAATACAAATACAGCGCGGTGCGTATTGATAAAATTGAGGATCAAGCTTGGGCAGAACACTATGTAGTAGTGGAATATACCAAACTGAAAAACCGCTTAAAACAAACTGCGTTAGTAGCATAAAGTTTGTTTTGATTTAACGAAAATTACAGCCGCACTTTTAAGGGAATCCAAATGATCTATCTCCCCAAACTCAGGTTAATCTGTCCAAGTTTTGGGGAGTAGATCAAAGTGCGGTCGATTTAAAAAACGTTTTTCAAACCGACCGCACTTTTTATCTCACTAACGCCAATTATTTCTTCAACACGTCCTGCAATGCCACGCCGATGTCCGCTAGGCTTCTGACGGTTTTCACACCGGCGGCTTCGAGGGCGGCAAACTTTTCATCGGCGGTGCCTTTGCCGCCGCTGATTATGGCGCCAGCGTGTCCCATGCGTTTACCTTTCGGGGCGGTGACGCCGGCGATGTAGCTGACTACTGGCTTGGTGACGTGTTGTTTAATGAACGCCGCCGCTTCCTCTTCCGCCGAGCCGCCAATTTCGCCGATCATGACGATAGCTTCCGTTTGCGGATCCTCTTGGAATAATTTGAGAATATCCACGAAGTTGGAGCCGGGAATCGGATCGCCGCCGATACCCACACAAGTGGATTGCCCGAAACCTTCGTCGGTGGTTTGTTTGACCGCTTCATAGGTGAGCGTGCCGGAGCGGGAAACGATGCCGATTTTGCCTTTCTTGTGAATATCGCCCGGCATGATGCCGATTTTGCATTCTTCCGGTGTAATCACACCCGGGCAGTTCGGGCCGATCATACGTACGCCGGTTTGATTTAAACGCTGTTTGACCAGCAACATATCTAATGTCGGAATCCCTTCGGTAATGCACACGATAAACTGAATGCCCGCGTCGATGGCTTCTAAAATGGCGTCTTTACAGCCTGGTGCAGGCACATAAATCACCGTTGCGGTGGCGCCGGTTGCTTCCACGGCATCCCGCACGGTGTTGAACACCGGTAAGCCCAGATGGGTTGTGCCGCCTTTGCCGGGGGACACGCCGCCCACTAATTGAGTACCGTAAGCCAATGCCTGTTGGGAGTGGAATGTGCCTTGTCCGCCGGTGAAGCCCTGACAAATCACTTTGGTATTGTTATTGATTAAAATTGACATCATTCACTCCTTATAGATTACCGTTTGCTGCTTTGACAGATTCCACCGCCGCGTCCGTGAGGGTTTTCGCCGCAATAATATTAAAACCACTGTTGGCTAAAATTTCCCGTCCTAAAGGCGCGTTGTTGCCTTCCAAGCGCACCACTACCGGCACATGTACGCCCACTTGGTTCACCGCCGCCACAATGCCTTCGGCGATCAGATCGCAACGCACGATGCCACCGAAAATATTCACCAATACGGCTTTGACATTTTTATCGGAAAGAATGATTTTGAAGGCTTCCGCTACCCGTTCTTTGGTTGTGCCGCCACCTACATCAAGGAAGTTTGCAGGTTGTCCGCCGTGCAGTTTCACAATATCCATCGTGCCCATGGCAAGCCCGGCGCCGTTAACCATACAGCCGATATTGCCGTCCAGCGCCACATAATTCAGTTGATGTAATTCCGCCAAGGCTTCACGCGCATCGCTTTGGGTAATATCGTGCATGGTGGCTAAATCAAGCTGGCGATACAGTGCATTGCTGTCCACCACGATTTTGGCATCCAAACAGGAAAGTTTGCCTTCTTGCGTGACGACAAGGGGGTTGACTTCAAGCAGAGAGAGATCCCGCTCTATAAACATTTTCGCCAGTTGGGTAAAAATATGGGTGAATTGGCTGATTTGATCGCCCTTTAACCCCAGCTTAAACGCCAATTCGCGCCCTTGATAAGGCATTCCACCCACCAGCGGGTCCAACACCACTTTATGCAATAATTCCGGGGTTTTCGCCGCCACCTCTTCAATATTCATGCCACCAGCGGCAGATGCCATAAAGACCACTTTTTGTGAAGCACGGTCGATCACCGCGCCCAAATATAATTCACGTTCAATATTGACCGTTTCTTCCACATAAATAATGTTGATCGGTTGTCCGTTGGCGTCGGTTTGAAAGGTCACCAAACGTTGCCCTAGCCATTTATCCGCAAAAGCGCGCACTTCCGCTTCATTACGCACCAACTTCACGCCACCGGCTTTTCCGCGCCCACCCGCATGCACTTGGCACTTGGCAACCCAAACATCGCCTTTCAGCTGTTTGATCGCTTCTGCCGCTTCGTCTGCGGTTTTACAAGCGATGCCTCGGCATATCGGTAAATCATATTCGGCAAAAACCTGCTTACTTTGGTATTCATGTAAATTCATACAAAATCCTCTGTTGCGTGATAAATATTCTGATAAAAAGTGCGGTTGTAAAAAATATTATTTTTTGAATGTTGGCTTGCCAACAACCCGTTGGCGTGCTCAAATAAGCAAGCTTATCTGCGAAGAATAAACAACGTTTTTTTCTTAAGGCGTTTTTATAAACCGAAACCGCTTGTCTTGCAAGCAAGAAACAAGCGGTTTTCTTATTAAATTTCAAGTAATAATCTTGTCGGGTCTTCCAGCAGCTCTTTTATCGTCACCAAGAAACCGACGGATTCCCGCCCGTCAATTAAGCGGTGATCGTAGCTCAGCGCCAAATACATCATCGGGCGAATCACCACTTGACCGTTTAACGCCACCGGGCGCTCTTTAATGGCGTGCATGCCTAAAATAGCGCTTTGCGGCGGGTTGATAATCGGGGTAGACATCAACGAACCGAACACACCGCCGTTGGTAATGGTGAAATTACCGCCGGTTAAATCTTCCACCGTTAATTTTCCGTCACGACCTTTTTCCGCCAAAGCTTTGATAGATTTTTCAATGTCCGCCATGGAAAGGTTGTCGCAATCGCGCAATACCGGCGTGACCAAACCGCGCGGCGTGGAAACGGCAATGCTCACGTCGAAATAGTTGTGATAAATCACATCGTCGCCGTCAATGGAGGCATTCACTTCCGGATAACGTTTTAAGGCTTCCACCACGGCTTTGATATAAAAAGACATAAAACCTAAACGCACGCCGTGTTGTTTTTCAAATTTTTCACCGTATTGTTTGCGCAGGTTCATGATTGGCTGCATATCCACCTCATTGAACGTGGTCAACATGGCGGTGGTGTTTTTGGCTTCCAACAGACGTTCTGCAATACGTTTACGCAAACGAGTCATCGGCACGCGTTTTTCACTACGTGCGGCATACGCCACGGTACTGAGGGTGTCTTCCGCCACTTGCGGTTGTGCCGCAACAGCGGTGCGTTGGGCGAGGATCGCTTCCACATCTTCACGGGTAATTCTGCCGCCCACGCCGGTACCTTTTACATCGGCGACATCGGAAGGTTGTAAACCGTGTTCGGCTAATAAACGACGTACCGCCGGGCCTTGCGCATCGGTGACATGCGGTTCATCAGGCACTTCCGTGCGACGATCTTTCGGTGTCGGTTCCGCGTTTTTTTCCGTGGCAATGGCTGCCGCTGTCACCGAATCTTCCAGAGTGCCAAGCAATTGCTTGCTGACAACTATCGCCCCTTCTTCCTGCAAAATCCGGGCAAGCACGCCGTCCGCCTGCGCCGGCACTTCAAGCACCACTTTGTCGGTTTCAATTTCCACAATCACTTCATCACGTTTCACCGCATCGCCCGCTTTTTTATGCCAGGTCGCCACCGTGGCATCGGCAACGGATTCAGGTAAATCGGGGACAAGAATTTCAATCGTCATAATGTTTATTCCTTTTTTATGTTCGTTTAGCTAAGTCTTATATTTTGATGAAAAGTGCGGTCGGTTTTCGCCGTGTTTTTTTTCGCACGAAAAACGCGGCAAAAAATCACCGCACTTTATCTCCTCATTAACGTGTCAACGCGTCTTCCACCAATTGTTTTTGTTGTTTGGTGTGCAATGACATATAGCCCACCGCCGGAGAGGCGGAAGCCGGGCGACCGGCATAGGTTAATTTCGCGCTTTCCAGTATGACCGCTTCAAAATTGTGTTTGCCGGAATACCACGCGCCCTGGTTCAGCGGTTCTTCCTGACACCACACAAAATCCGTCACATGAGCATAAGGCGCAAGCACCGCTTTCACATCATCATGCGGGAACGGATAAAGTTGTTCGATACGAATAATGGCAACGTCCGTTTGTTCGTTCTTACGGCGTTGTTCCAACAAATCGTAATACACCTTGCCCGAACACATCACCACGCGCTTGACCTGTTTCGGATCGAGTGCGTCAATTTCCCCGATAACGGTTTGGAAAGTGCCGTTCACCAGTTCGTCCATCGTAGATACCGCCAGCGGGTGGCGCAATAAGGATTTCGGCGAAATACCGATGAGCGGACGACGCATTTTGCGAATCGCTTGACGACGCAACATGTGATAAACCTGCGCCGGCGTTGACGGGATACACACCTGCATATTTTGTTCCGCGCAGAGCTGCAAATAGCGCTCCAAACGGGCGGAAGAGTGTTCCGGGCCTTGCCCTTCATAACCGTGCGGCAGCAACATCACCAAACCGCACATTCTGCCCCATTTTTGTTCGCCGGAGCTGATGAATTGGTCAATCACGATTTGCGCGCCATTGGCGAAATCACCGAATTGCGCTTCCCAGATGGTTAAGGTTTTCGGATCCGTCGTAGCATAACCGTATTCAAAGGCAAGCACCCCTTCCTCGGTCAGCACGGAATCCCACACTTCAAAGCGTCCTTGGTTGGCGTGTAATTGGGTCAACGGCACATAGCCGGTGCCGTCTTTTTGGTTATGCACGACCGCATGGCGATGGAAGAAGGTACCGCGCCCCGCATCCTCACCGGACAAACGCACATGAGTGCCTTCATCCAACAAGGTGGCGTACGCCATGGTTTCCGCCATGCCCCAATCCAATAATTTATCGCCCTGAGCCATTTCTTTACGATCCGCATAGATTTTTTCCACACGCGGATGCGGCTGCACGTAATCAGGATAATGGGAAACCCGTTTCGCCAACGTTTGGAAACGCTCCAACGGGAAGTGGCTTTCGTATGGCGCCGTCCAGTCATAATTGAGGTATTGCAACCAATCTACTTTCGCCATATCCATAGCGCGCCACTCCGGCACGACGCATTCGCCGTTGTCCAACGCATCGCGATATAAATTGGTCATTTCGGTGGCATCTTCTTCGCTGATGGTGCCTTCCTGAATTAAACGGGAGGCATAGACTTTCGGCGGTGTCGGGTGTTTTTTGATGATGCCGTACATCATCGGTTGGGTAGCTAAAGGTTCGTCCGCCTCATTGTGCCCGTGACGACGATAAGAAATTAAATCAATGAAAATATCCCGTTTGAAGGCGTTGCGATATTCCACCGCCATACGGGCGGCGAAAGCCACCGCTTCCGGGTCGTCGCCGTTCACATGAATAATCGGCGCCTGAATCATTTTCGCAATGTCGGTACAAAATTCGGTGGAACGGGTGTCGTTTGGGTTGGAGGTGGTGAAACCGATTTGGTTATTAATGACGATACGAATTGTGCCGCCCACTTTGTAACCGCGTGCATTGGACATATTCAAGGTTTCCTGCACAATACCCTGCCCTGCCACGGCGGAATCCCCATGCACGGTAACGGCAAGCACCTGGTTATGTTCCAAATCCTGTTTGCGGGTTTGTCTGGCGCGTACGGAACCGATAACCACCGGGCTGACGATTTCCAAATGAGACGGGTTAAACGCCAGGGTTAAATGCACCCGTTTATCATCGACCGCAAAATCGGAAGAAAAACCCTGGTGATACTTCACATCGCCGGTGCGATTGGTTTCCGCGTGTTTACCGGCAAATTCATCGAATAATTCCGCCGGTTTTTTACCCAACACGTTCACCAACATATTTAAGCGCCCACGGTGCGCCATGCCGATAACAATATCGTCGATGTCATTACGTCCGGCATGGCGAATAATTTCTTTCATCATTGGGATAAAGGCATCACTTCCCTCTAGGGAAAAACGTTTTGCCCCCGGGAATTTTGCTCCTAAGTAGCGTTCCAAACCGTCCGCCGCCGTCAATTCTTTGAGTAAATTCACTTTTTCGTCTTTCATAAAAAGCGGCTGTTGAATCCATTTTTCCTGTTTACTTTGCAACCAGTTACGCTGTTCCATATCATGAATGTGCATAAATTCCAAGCCGATATTGCCGCAATAAGTGGCTTTCAAATCACGGGCTAAGTCGCTGAGTTTAATGGTTTCTTTGCCGTAAACGGCATAGTCGATATTGAAACTTTCGTCCAAATCGGCATCGGTTAAGCCATGTTGATGATAATCTAACTCGGGAACGGAGGAGGTTTTCCAACGGTAATAATTGAGGGGGTCAAGAGTGGCTTCAATATAACCACGGGAGCGATAAGCGTTGATGAACTGGAGTACTTTAACTAATTTCGCACTCGCTTCGGGGTCGATAACGGTAATGCTCTGCGAATGATTCTCTCGGGCTAAACGGCGGAAATAATCACGCACGACCGAGTGGGGCTGTTCAAGTGCGGTGGATTTTGGCAACGTTTTAAAAATCGCCTGCCAACTGCTATCCACACTGCCCGGATCTTCAAGATAACTTTCATAAAGCTCTTCGATATACGCTTGATTCGCGCCACCCAACGCACTGGAGGCAAGCCATTCCTGTAAAGAATTATGCTGCATAAATACCACCTTAAAAATGAATACACTAACAAACAACGTCATGGCAACGACATAAAAAACGCCGCTACATTTAAAGGGCATATTATGCCCGAGAAATTCAATTTATATTGTGATCCAAGTCAGAATTTTTACAAAAATTTAACGTCTTCACGCCATAACGTGCGGTCAAAAAAATCAGCAATTTGAATAAAATACCCGATATTTTTGCGGTTAATGATTTTATTCCTGCGTCACATAAGGGTTAGTTTGTTTTTCCGTGCCGATGGTTGTGTAAGGCCCGTGTCCCGGAACAATAACCATATCATCATCCAACAGATATAATTTTTCCCGAATGGAAGCAATAATCTCGTCATAACTGCCGCCCGGGAAATCCGTGCGCCCGATGCCGCTTTTGAATAACACATCGCCGGTAAACGCCACACGTTTTTGATGTTCGATAAAACCGATATGCCCGGGCGTGTGTCCCGGCAAATGCAGAACTTCAAAGGTAAAATCACCGATATGTAAAATTTCGCCTTCTTCATCCAACCAACGATCCGGCTCAAAGGCAGCGACTTCAAATAACATCCCGAACTTTTCCGATTGCTGCGGCAAGCCCTTAAACCAGTAATCATCTTTGGAATTTGAACCGAGGATAGGCACATTAAAATGTTGTTTGACTTTTTCCGCCGCCCCCACATGATCCAGATGCCCGTGAGTGAGTAAAATCGTCTGTAAATTCAAGTCTAATTCTTCAATGCGTTTGATTAACTTATCTGCTTCACCACCCGGATCAATAATTGCCGCATTTTTCTTGTTATCCCAGATTAAAGAGCAATTTTGCTGAAATGCGGTGACGGGAATAATCTCAATATTCATAATGACCAGCCTTGTTTATTCAGTAAAAAACCGCACCAAAGTGCGGTTAAAAATAACAACGTTTTTAGCAATGGACTAACTTCCTCTCCAGGTACGGACAGGACCGGTATCCATGTGAACAAAGTTACTGCGCGGATAGAAACCGACGCCGCCGTTATTTAATGCCTCCACTGCATCGCGTAATTTCGCTAACGGAACACCATCAATACGAAAATCAATGGCTTGACCACGGATATGATAACTATTGCTGGCGACACCACGACTGCGACGGTGCATTGCCGCATTGCTGGCAGCGGAACGATAACCGCAGATAATTTGGATTTCGGTGTTGCGTAAACCGAGGTTTTGCTGAACCCGATAAAACTTAGTGAAAAGCTGCGGATCCATTTTATGTACTTGATTATTGCGTTTATCACGCAGTAAATGATCTAAAAGTCGTAATGTCGTGTTGGAAAACCCGCGACCAAGCACGAATTCCGCGCTTAATTTCTCTTGGGTATTGATGTTGCGAAAGCTCAACATACGGGGTCTTGGCGTTGAAACCACAGCTAAAACCGTATCGGGCAACAAAGTTGCACCCAATACAATTCCCCCTAAAGATAACCATTTGCGACGACTATGGTTAATATTGCTCATTATATTTTCCTGAATATGTTTAAAATCTGTTGTTTTGACTTACATTGCGAATGTTAGTTCGAGGCTAAGGGTTGAAGATATTTTTTCAAAATGTCCCAGTCAATATAGCTCAGATTGGGTGCTTTGTCATAGCCATAAACATCCGGCAAGGTATGTACTTGCCCTTTATCAACCCATGCAGTGACGTAATATAAGAAAACCGGGTTATTGGATTTAACAGTTACAGAAGTCGTTTTTCTGCTTTTCAGTACACTTTGTTTTCTTTCCGCCGTCCAACCCGCTTCTTTTAACAGAACTGTTGCCAATTCTTCGGATTTTTCCACACGCACACAACCGGAGCTTAAATCACGTCTTTTATTACCAAATAAGCTACGTTTTGGCGTATCGTGCAAATAAATAGCATCAGAACTCGGCATATTAAATTTATAGTTGCCCAATGCGCTGTTGTCGCTTGGTACTTGGCGTAAACGGTACGGGAATTTCTTCGCTGTCATGTTTTCCCAGTCAATGGTATAAGGGTCAATGGTATTGCCTTTGCCATCGATGATCGTATAACCGTTACGATAAATGTAACTTGGATCCCGGCACACTTTCGGAATGATGTCCTCGTTAATTAAACGGGTCGGCGCATTCCAAGGCGGATTGACCACCACATTGCTCAGGCGGCTGAACATAACCGGTGTTTTGCGCTTGTTGGTGCCCACAATCACACGGGAATTCAAAACCAGCTTGCCGTCACGATAATAATTTAATTGATAACTCGGAACATTCACGAAAATTCCGTTATCAAATTCAGGCAGGATACGCAAACGTTGCGCATTGATGGCAAAACGATGCAATTCATTAATGCCGTTTTTGTCTAATTTGCCATTTAAAATTAAATTTTCTACCTTGGCTAAGGTTTGCTTAAACAATGGATTTTCGCTGGATAAGTTATTCACGAAAGCAAAAACATCATTATTTTTGACCGCACTTAGCCAGGAATCGACTTGGTTTTCATCCGGTTTACTGGCTTTGTAACTATTTTCCGAATATAACCATTTTTGCGCAGATTTCTTCACATTATTGGCATAAAACAAATAATCTAAAAACGCATCGGTTAAGATCACGTCTTGCACAAATGCTTCTTTATCGGCAGATTGGCTTACCGCATTTAAGGCGTTGGCAGACCGCTTGGAAATGCCACTTGCCACCATTAACGCGTAATCGCGCAAGAACTGTTGTTTGGCTTTTTCATCCTGCCACAGCGGCATAAAATTATTTTCTGCATAAATTTTTGCGATTAACGGTTTAAATTGCAGTTTCGTTTCACCGATACGCTCGGCTAAGCCCTGCTCTGCCAGCACTTGTTTCTCTGCCGCTAAACGCGCCTCTTCGGCTTTTTTCTCGGCGGCAAGACGTTCTTCTTCCGCTTTACTTTCTAAAGCCAGTTGCTGCTGCGCCAAACCTAAATCAGTTTGTGCCCGGGTCTGCTCCGTGCCAGCCTCCGAAGGCTTCATTTCTTCCGCAACCGCATTTCCCACATAGAACGCCATAGCTAACGCCAATGCCGTCAATTTAAAAGATTTCGTACTCATTAATCGCTGTGCCTTAATCTCTGAACTTAGCTAAAAATGACCGCACTTTTTAAAAAGTGCGGTCAGGAAATGAAACGTTTACTGTTTTGCAGAGGTATCCGCGTCTTTCAGCCCGGTTTTTTCCGCATCAAATTTTACGACATCCGCCGCAATGAATTCTGCTTCTTTCAGGAAGAAATCCGGGGCTTCGTAATCTTTCGGTAAATCATTAATGTCTTTTAACGGTTTCTTACCTTCACGTTTAAAGCGCTCATTAATGTCTTTCAACCGTTTTTCATCGTCCTTATCGTTTTCCGCTTTGCGTTTTTGATAATTCAGGGATAAGAACTTACGATCACGACGCTCATCACGAATCTTTAAATCCTCGTTTAAAGCAATAAATTCCGGATTTTTCGCGATTCTTTCTTTGTGTTTTTTAGCTAACTCGGAAATGACATCACGCGCCGTCATCACTTCGGAATAATTCACCGACGGAATTTTATCCCAAGGCAAGGCGTTATCCTCTTTTTCTTCACCATACTCTTGCGTATCGATCACATCCGGAAATTTAATATCCGGTGCAACACCTTTTAATTGGGTACTTCCGCCATTAATACGATAGAATTTTTGAATGGTATATTGAATTAAGCCGAGCGGAGTTTGATCCAAGTCATACACAAAATTGAGTGAACGACTTTGCTGTACCGTGCCTTTTCCGTAGGTATTTTGTCCGATAATAATGCCGCGGTTATAATCCTGAATCGCGGCAGCAAAAATTTCCGACGCAGACGCACTGAAGCGGTTAATCATCACCAATAGCGGACCGGTATATTGTTGCGTATTGTCGGGATCTTCGTGTACACGAATACGTTGATAGGCGTCTCGCACTTGCACCACAGACCCATCGCTAATGAACAAGCCGCTTAAACCGACCGCTTCGGTCAACGCACCGCCGCCGTTTTCCCGCAAATCCACGATTAACGCAGCGGCTTTTTTATTCTGCATCTCTACCAATAATTTTTTCACATCTTCCGTTAAACCGAGGTAAAAACTTGGAATTTTAATCACGGCAACATTGATGCCGTCAACTTTTTCAACAGTTAATTTCGCTGCTTGATCTTCAATACGAATTTTATCGCGAACCAATGTCACAATACGGGATTTTCCACCTTTTGCCGGTTCCACTTCCAAACGAACTTTAGAGCCTTTTTTCCCTTTGATTTTGTCAACGATGTCTTCCAAACGCCAACCGACAACATCCTCGATTTCGCCCTTCTCCTGACCAACACCGATAATTTTATCACCTGCTTTTAATTTTTTACTGCGTTCGGCAGGCGCTCCAGGAACTAAAGATTTAATACTGGTTTCACCATCCTCCGTTTGCAATGTGGCACCGACCCCTTCTAAAGATAAGTTCATGCTTTCATTGAAACTTTTTGCCGTACGTGGAGCTAAATAACTGGTATGCGGATCAATTTCACGGGCAAAAGCGTTTAAATAGGTTTGTACCACATCATCCGCTTTAGTTTGGGTTAAACGACGAATCGCCAAATTATAACGCTTAACCAACTTCTCTTTAATTTCCGACCATTTTTTATCTTTTAATTTCAAGCTGATGATGTCGTTTTTAACGCGCGCTTCCCATAGCTTATTCGCTTCTGTTTCGGTTTTCGGCCAGGCTGCTTTTTCACGATCAATTTCAATTTGATCATCATCGTTCAAATGTGGTTCTTTATCCAACAAAGACAAGGCATAACGATAACGTTCATAACGGCGTTTCATCATTAACTCATACATACTAAAAGCAATATCTAAATTACCGGCATTCAACTCGTCATCAATTTTATTGCCATATTTGGTGAACATTTCATCAATATCGGATTGCAAAAACGTCGTACGGTTAAAATCCAACGCTTTCAGGTAACGATCAAAAATCTTTTTCGAAAATTCATCATCCAGCTGAAATCTACGGTAATGAGACTGAGTTAGGCGGGTTGTCGCACGTTTCGTGGCAAACATGTTGGATTCCGACGGCTGTAAAGAGACCAGATCACTTTGTTTTAATTTCGGTTGTACCGCGTCCGCAACATTGACATTAAGCAAAAAAGAACTTAATACAAGTGCGGTCAGATAACTTTTTGTTTTCGTAAATTTCATTCAAACTTTCCTAATTAAAATACGGCAATAAACAAAGCTATCTGTGAAAGATAGCTTTGTTAATTAAAAGAATTTAGGCAAATAAACGATCTGCCGTGACAGTAATCACCAAACCGTTTTCCAATTCCACCCTGGCAGCATCGCCGGAGACTTCCAAAATGGTGGCGTTTTTCGCATGGTCAGCTGCTTTGACTTTTACCTGCTGACCAACTTGCAACGTCGTCATATCCACGTTATTGAAATTAAATTTAGGTTTGCGGGCAGGCTTTTCACCTTGCTTCTGATTGCGACGGACAGGACGTTTTTTCTCATTTTCGCCTTTTGCCGCTTTTTCCGCCGCACGTTTTTGGGCAATTAAGGCTTTAGCTTCCGCTAATTGTTGCGCGGCATGATCAACATGTTCTTGCTCCAGTTCCCCCACCGGATTACCCTGTAAATCCACGCGCATTGCGCCGGCTTTGCAACCGTGTAGGTAACGCCAGTTTGAAGTATATTGACGCAAGGCGTGACGGAGTTGGGTTTTGCTTACGCGCTCGTCATCTTTCAGCGCTTCACTTAAATCCTGAAACAAACCGATTTTTAACGGTTTGGCTTCCCCTTCAATAGAAAAACATAGCGGAAATTTTTCCGCTAAATAGGCAATAATCTCTTTATTATTTGTTAACTTTTGTACTTCGGTCATTGCGAAATCCTGCATAGATTTTAAGTAGAAAATAAGTAGAAAAACTTGCCGTAGTTTAGCTTACTTTCAGAAAAAATGACACAATTAATAACCTATCTACTAAAAAGAAATAATAAATTCCGCAAAAAATGACCGCACTTTTTCTGTCTAAACAAGATAAATTCGTACTAAAAACGAAAAATACAGTATAAAATACGCGCTTCTTTATTTAGGTAACTTGATTCATGACAGCACATTCCACGTTAAATTTAGCCGACGCTACTTTTCACCGCCTCGTTCGTTGCGGCGAATGCAATGTCGTGGTTAAAATTGCTGCATTACAACAAGGGCAACGTGCCCTTTGTCCGCGCTGCCATAATGTGTTATACGCCACCAGCCGCTGGAGTTTAAAACGCTGTTCGATTATCGCCATCTCCATTTTAATCCTGATGCCTTTCGCGTTAACTTACCCGCTTTTAAGCATTGATTTATTAGGCGAAAAAATTGACGCCTCGGTCTGGCTGGGCGTATGGAAAATGGCGACACAAGGTTTTTCTTACACGGCATTTTTAGTGTTTCTTTGCGCCGTGTTTATGCCTATTGCCTTTGCGCTACTGGTTATTCTGCTGAGGCTGTCACAGATCATGCACATCAAACCGCGCAATTTGCTGATTTCTCTCGGCTATATAAAACCCTGGGTGATGTTTGACGTGTATTTGGTGGCGTTGGGAGTAAGCATTTTCAAGGTGCAGGAATACGCCACATTGGAACTGAATATTTACTTAATTGCTTTTATTTTTACCGCACTTTTAACCACCCTTTTATTTATTAAAATTAACCCCGATGAAGTGTGGAACGATTTTTACCCGCAAAGCAAAGCGGTAAGCAACCTCACCCATGTGGAAGATCTGCGCTTTTGCCATTCCTGCCAGTATAGTTTTATCAATCCGCTCACTGATCGCAAAGGGCACGAGATTTGTCCGCGTTGCTATTCGCAAATTGATTTGTCAAATTCCATTAAATTACAACGCACCTGGGCACTGTTAATTGCGGGCATTATTATGCTGTTTCCGGCAAATTTATTGCCGATGTCGGTGATTTATTTAAACGGTGCGCCAAGTGCGGATACCTTAATGTCGGGCGTGATCAGTTTTATCGATATGGGCAGTTACTTCATTGCTTTCGTGGTATTTACCGCCAGTATTTTCGTGCCTATTAGCAAAGTGCTGATTATGTTATACCTGCTTACCTGCATACACTTTAAACTGAAACACTCTATTCGCTGGCAAATGCGTTTGTTACATATCGTACATTTCGTCGGACGCTGGTCAATGCTTGATTTATTCGTATTGGCACTGATGATGTCCTTGGTTACCCGAGGGCAGATTATCGACTTTTCTGTAGGTACGGCGGCGCTCTATTTCGGCGCGGCGGTATTTTTGACAATGATTGTAGCGGAGCAATTTGACAGCCGCTTAATTTGGGAAATCTATGACAGACAACAAGCAAAACACGCAACATCAAAATAATGAAACGGAAGTCAACGCGCAGGTGCGTCAGAACCGGCGTATTTCGCCATTTTGGTTGTTACCTTTTGTCGCCCTGTGTATCGGTGCCATTTTGTTCTTTCAAATTGTACAGGAACAGGGTATCAGCGTAAAAATCACCTTTGCCAACGGTGACGGTATCGTTGCCGGCAAAACACAAATTCGCTACCAAGGTTTGCAAATCGGGGTAGTAAAAAAGGTGAATTTCACCGATGATCTGCAAAAAGTGGAAGTGGTCGCCAGTATTTACCCTGAAGCCAAAACCGTCTTACGGGAAAACACCAAATTCTGGTTGGTGAAACCAAGTGCATCCCTTGCCGGGATTTCAGGCTTAGATGCACTGGTTTCAGGTAATTACATCACCTTACAACCGGGCGGGGGTGATACCGAACATGAATTCATGGCAGAAACGAAAGGCCCTATAGCACAGCTTATTCCGGGTGATTTACTGATTCATTTAATTGCCGACGATTTGGGATCTATTTCAATTGGTGCATCCATTTATTACAAAAATATACCCGTAGGTCGAATCTATGATTTCCATTTCACCGAAGATGGTAAAAAAGTGGAAATTGATGTGGTCATCAATAAGCCTTATGCCAAATTTGTCAAAAAAGACAGCCATTTCTGGAATATCAGCGGCATCAGCGCTAACGTTGACGTTTCCGGTTTAAACATCAACGTAGACAGCCTTAATTCTGTAGTGCAAGGTGCTGCTGCCTTTGATTCACCAAGCAACAGCCCGGAAGCGGAAATGAACGAAAGCTATACGCTTTATTCTAACCTGCAAGCGGCAAAACGCGGTATCAACATTAATGTAAACATTCCGAACACTGTCGGTTTGGTAGCAGGGAAAACCCACGTTTATTACCAAAATACCGAAATCGGCGTGTTATCCGAATTAAGTGCGGTGGAAAATAACGATGAAATGTTAAGTGGTACGTTATTAATTGATCCGAATCTTGCCAATTTGTTCAAAGCTAACAGCAACATTGTATTGCGCGTGAAAAAACCGGGCCTGGCAGATTTAACCGATGTACAAAAACTGCTACGTGGCAAATATTTTGAAGTGTTGCCGGGCGACGGTGAAAACCGAACGGATTTCGATGTGATTAAAGAAAGCGAGTTATTGCTGAAACAGCCGAACACCTTGGTGCTGAATTTAACCGCACCGGAAACTTACGGCATCAACGAAGGGCAACCGTTGATTTATAACAACATTCAAATCGGCGAAATCGTGTCTCAGCAAATTGATACCGACGGCGTCAAATTCAAAGTCGCCATCGCCGGAGAGTATCGCCATTTAATTCACGGCGATACCCTATTTATCGCCGCCTCTAATTTTGAAGTGAGTTTGGGTGTTGACGGCTTACGTTTTGAAGCCGCCACACCGGAAAAATGGCTACAAGGCGGTATTCGCGTGGTGGCGGGTAAAAATCAGGGCAAAGCGAAAGAAAACTACGCCCTTTACAGCGATTTAACCAACGCGGAAGCCGGCATTACCGACAATCAACCGAAACCAAGCATTACCCTTACCACCGCCAATCTACCAAGCATTAACAAAGGCTCATTGGTGCTTTATCGCCAATATGAAGTGGGTAAAATTTTGGATATTCGTCCGCAAATCCAACATTTTGCCGTGGATGTGTTTATTTATCCAAAATACCGCCATTTATTGACAGACAAAAGCGTCTTCTGGGTGGAAAGTGCGGCACAAATCGACATTACCCCAAAAGGCATCAGCATTCAGGCAACGCCGTTGACTCGTTCGTTAAAAGGCGCTATCAGTTTTGATAACAGCGGCAGCAAAGGCAACCATACCCTTTATCCGAACGAACTACGCGCCAAGTCTGCGGGGCAACAAATCACCCTGACTGCCGAGAACGCCACCAACCTCAGTAAAGGCATGGCATTACGTTATTTAGGCTTAACCATTGGTGAAATCGACAGCATTCAGCTTGATCAAAAAAGCAATAAAATCATCACCAAAGCATTAATTAACCCGAATTACATGGCGCTAATCGCCAAAGAAGGCTCGCGCTTTAAAGTAATTTCACCGCAGATTTCCGCCAGCGGTATTGAAAATATCGACAGCTTATTGCAACCGTACATTGATGTGGAAGTGGGTTCCGGCAAAAGCAAAACGCAATTTGCCTTAACCCAATCCATCAACAATAACATTAAATATACCAACGGGTTACCGCTTGTATTGGAAACCAACGATGCGTTAAATATCACCGCAGGATCGCCGATTATGTATCGCGGTGTGGAAGTGGGAACCATTAAAAACTTAGAACTGAATTCGTTAGGCGATCGGGTATTTATCAACATTCTTATCGCCCCGAAATATCAGCACCTCGTACGCCAAAATTCTGAATTCTGGATTGCCTCCGGTTACGATTTCAGCCTCGGCTGGTCCGGCGCCCAATTCAACACCGGCAGCGTACAACAGCTGTTAAAAGGCGGTATTTCCTTCTCCACGCCATCAGGCACGGTGGTGCAAGGGCAGGCAAAAGCAAATCAGCATTTCTTATTGCAAGTCAAACGCCCGGAAAATGCACAAAAATGGAATCAGGGCACGTTACCGGCAACTAAAAATTAATGTAAAAAATGACCGCACTTTAAACATAACCTCTTGTGGCTACATAAAGTGCGGTCCTTTTTACAAGCATTTTTATCATGACGCCTTAGCCGCCAGCTCTACCAGTTTTACAATCACATTCACCGCGTCTTTCATACCTTCCAGGGTAATCAATTCGTGTTTGCTGTGGAAATTGTAGCCGCCGGTGAAAATGTTCGGGCAAGCCAACCCTTTTTCTGCCAGCCAGGCGCCGTCGGTGCCGCCGCGAATCAATTTATGGTTGGGGGTAACACCACATTGTTGCATCGCCAAATCCGCCAATTCAATGGATTGCGGGACTTTTTTCACCGTTTCGTTCATATTTTTGTAGCTGTCGGAAATCGTTAATTCAATGGGTTTCGGCAAACGTTTTTCACGATTAAATTTTTCCACCAACGTTATAATGAATTGTTTGCGTTGCTTAAAGGCATTCCATTCAAAATCACGAATCAGGTAATGCAACTCCACTTTTTCAATGTCGCCGGAAAAATGATTTAAATGGAAAAAACCTTCGCGCTGTTCGGTATTTTCCGGTGTTTCCGCCGCCGGGAACGCATTTTGAAACTCACACGCCAACGTCAGCGCATTCACCATTTTTTTCTTGGCGGCACCGGGGTGAATGTTGCGCCCGTGAAATGTGATTTTGGCGGAAGCGGCATTAAAATTTTCATATTCCAGCTCGCCCACCGCGCCGCCGTCGATGGTGTACGCCCAATCACAAGGGAAATCGTCAAAAGGAAAAAACTGCATACCCAAGCCGATTTCTTCATCGGGTGTGAAAGCGATACGGATATTGCAATGGGGCAGATTTTCCATTTTTAGGCGATAAAGTGCGGTCATAATTTCCGCTATTCCTGCTTTGTTGTCCGCGCCTAATAAGGTGTTGCCGTCGGTTACAATCAGGGTTTTTCCCGTTAATTGGTGCAGGAAGGAATAATACACAGGGCTGATAAACTCTTCGCCGATACCAAGAGCAATATCGCCGCCGCGATAATTTTCAATCACTTCCGGCTGAACGTTTTTGCCGCTACAGTCGGGCGAGGTGTCTAAATGCGCAATCAAACCGATGGTCGGCGAATCGGGAGCCACATTGGAGGGCAAAAATGCGGCGAGAACCGCGTGCTTGCTTAATTCGATATCCTGCAAGCCCAAAGCGATAAGCTCCTGTTGCAAATGTTTGGCCAATACCAACTGCCCTGGCGTACTGGGCGAAACTTTGGCACCGGGCTTGGATTGCGTGTCGTAACTCACATAGTTGAAAAAACGCTCCAATACGGATTCTTGAGATAATAAATCCTGCATTATTCTTCTCCTGTTTTGAGTATTTTGCTTTCCGAAAAAATGCATTGAAAAATTGCTGTTAGTCTAGCCGTAAAATAATGACAGTTCCTTGATATATAACAAATATCCGACTTTTTATGAAAAATCACTATTAATTGCTTTTCATTATGTCCCGATCGCTATATCATTAGCGTTCATTTTTACAGTCGCCGCCTGCATTTTGTAGGCATTCGTTTCTAATTTATATCGAAACATTCGGTACATTAGGGAGAAAACCAAAGCTAGTGGAAAATACAGTTCAAAACAAGCCAATTATCGAGCTTCGTTCCATTACTAAATCCTACGGTTCCAACACCATTATTAAAGACTTCAATTTAACCATTAATAACGGTGAATTTTTGACAATTCTCGGCCCCTCCGGCTGTGGCAAAACAACAGTATTGCGTTTGCTTGCAGGCTTGGAAGAATTAGATTCGGGCAACATCATTTTGGACGGTGAAGACATCACCAACGTGCCGGCAGAGAAACGCCACGTTAACACCGTATTCCAAAGCTATGCATTATTTCCGCACATGACCATCTTTGAAAACGTCGCTTTCGGTTTGCGTATGCAAAAAGTGCCGGAAGCGGAAATTAAACCGCGCGTATTAGAAGCCCTGCGCATGGTGCAATTGGAAGAAATGGCGGATCGTAAGCCGACCCAGCTTTCCGGCGGTCAGCAACAACGTATTGCCATTGCCCGAGCGGTTGTAAATAAACCTAAAGTCTTATTACTCGACGAATCCCTCTCCGCGCTGGACTACAAATTGCGTAAACAAATGCAATACGAACTGAAAGTGTTGCAGCGTCAATTAGGCATTACCTTTATTTTCGTGACCCACGATCAGGAAGAAGCGATCACCATGTCCGACCGTATCGTGTTATTACGTAAAGGTAAAATTGCGCAAGACGGCTCTCCGCGTGAAATTTATGAAGAACCGGCAAACCTGTTCGTCGCACGTTTTATCGGCGAAATTAACGTATTTGACGCCACCGTGATTGAACGTAAATCGGAAAATGTGGTGCTGGCGAACGTGGAAGGTCGCGTTTGTGATATTTATACGGACATTCCGGTGGAAAAAGATCAGCAGCTTCAAGTGCTGCTTCGCCCGGAAGATATTGTAATTAAAGAACTTGACGAACACGAACATTCCAAAGCCATTATCGGTCATATTATCGACCGCACTTATAAAGGCATGACCTTGGAATCCACTGTAGAATTTGAACACAACAGCAAACGCGTGCTGGTCAGCGAATTTTTTAACGAAGACGATCCACACATGGATCACAGTATTGGTCAACGTGTAGGCATTACGTGGCACGAAGGTTGGGAGGTTGTACTCAACGATGAAGATAATCAATAATAAATTCCAGAAAATTACTGTTGCGATTATCTTCAGCTGGCTAATCTTCTTCGTGCTGATCCCAAACTTATTGGTATTAGTCGTAAGTTTTTTAACCCGAGATGGTAGCAACTTTTATACCTTGCCATTTAACTTTGAAAACTACATCAACCTGTTTAATCCGCTTTATGCGCAGGTAGTGTGGAATTCATTGTATATGTCGATCATTGCCACCATTATTTGTTTACTGATCGGCTATCCGTTCGCCTTTATGGTGAGTAAAATTCACCCGAAATATCGACCGCTCTTATTGTTCCTTGTAGTGCTACCATTCTGGACAAACTCGCTTATTCGTATTTACGGCATGAAAGTGTTCCTCGGCGTGAAAGGCGTGTTGAACACCATGTTATTGGAATTGGGCATTTTGAGTGAACCGATTCGGATTCTGAACACCGAAGTGGCGGTGATTATCGGTTTGGTCTATTTGCTTCTGCCGTTCATGATTCTGCCGCTCTACTCCGCCATTGAAAAATTAGACGGACGCTTATTGGAAGCGGCAAAAGACTTGGGGGCAAACGCGTTCCAACGGTTCTTCCGCGTGATTCTGCCGTTGACCATGCCGGGCATCGTTGCCGGTTGCTTGTTGGTATTATTGCCGGCAATGGGGATGTTCTATGTAGCGGACTTACTCGGCGGCGCGAAAGTGTTGCTTGTGGGTAACGTGATTAAGAGCGAATTCTTAATTTCCCGTAACTGGCCGTTCGGTTCCGCAATCAGTATCGGATTGACCATTTTGATGGCATTACTCATCTTGGTGTACTACCGCGCGAATAAATTATTGAACAAAAAAGTGGAGTTGGAATAATGAGCCGTTTACTACGCAATATCTTTATGTTTGTGGTATACGCTTATTTGTATATCCCGATTGTTATTTTAGTGACGAACTCTTTCAATTCAGACCGCTACGGTTTAAGTTGGAAAGGCTTCAGTTGGAACTGGTACGAACGTTTATTTAACAACGACACCTTAATTCAGGCGGCAATTCATTCCGTCACCATTGCCTTTTTTGCTGCAACGCTTGCAACAATCGTTGGCGGCTTAACGGCTATCGCGCTTTATCGCTATCGTTTCCGTGGTAAACAAGCGGTGAGCGGTATGTTGTTTATCGTGATGATGTCGCCGGATATCGTAATGGCGGTATCTTTACTGGCTTTATTCATGGTTGTAGGCATTTCTTTAGGTTTCTGGTCATTATTATTGGCACACGTGACTTTCTGTCTGCCTTACGTTACCGTCACCATTTTCTCCCGCTTAAACGGCTTCGACTCAAGAATGCTGGAAGCGGCGAAAGATTTGGGGGCACGTGAGATCACGATTTTACGCAAAATCATCCTGCCGCTTGCCTTACCGGCGGTGGTGTCCGGTTGGTTGCTAAGTTTCACTATTTCACTGGATGACGTTGTGGTTTCCTCCTTCGTGAGCGGTGTCAGCTATGAAATCCTGCCGTTACGTATCTTCTCCTTGGTGAAAACCGGGGTAACGCCAGAAGTGAATGCCCTTGCAACCATCATGATCGTGTTGTCATTATTATTAGTCATTGCCAGCCAATTTATCGGCAAGAAACACAAAGACATCTAGACATAATAATGCTTCACAAATAATTTAATAGCACATACAATACGCCTTGACGCACAATCAAGGCGTTTTTTTATACCTGCATTTCATACAGGTGGTTTTTTTACCCCTCTTTTACGGAGAACAAACAAAAATGAAAAAATTTGCCGGTTTATTCACCGCAAGTATGATCGCTGTTGCACTTACCGGTTGTAACGATAAAGACAACAAGCAAGCGCAAGCAACGCCGGAAGCCCCTAAAGCTGAAGTACCCGCAAATGATACCGTGTATCTTTACACTTGGACTGAATATGTACCGGATGGTCTTCTTGATGAATTCACCAAAGAAACCGGTATTAAAGTGATCGTTTCCAGTCTCGAATCCAACGAAACCATGTATGCAAAAATCAAAACCCAAGGCGCAGCCGGCGGTTATGATGTTATTGCGCCTTCTAACTACTTCGTGTCCAAAATGGCACGCGAAGGGATGTTAAAAGAACTTGCTCACAGCAAGTTACCTGTCATTAAAGAATTAGACCCTGATTGGCTCGACAAACCTTACGACAAAGGCAACAAATATTCTCTTCCGCAATTGTTAGGCGCACCGGGCATTGCCTTTAACACCAACACCTACAAAGGCAGCGATTTCACCTCTTGGGGCGATTTATGGAAACCTGAATTTGCCAACAAAGTGCAACTATTGGACGATGCCCGCGAAGTATTCAACATCGCGTTATTGAAAATCGGTCAGGATCCGAACACACAAGATCCGGCGATTATCAAACAGGCTTACGAAGAATTACTGAAATTACGTCCGAACGTGCTTTCTTTCAATTCCGACAACCCGGCAAACTCTTTCATTTCCGGTGAAGTGGAAGTCGGTCAGTTATGGAACGGCTCCGTACGTATCGCGAAAAAAGAACAAGCGCCTTTAGACATGGTGTTCCCGAAAGAAGGTCCAGTACTTTGGGTGGATACCCTCGCTATTCCGGTCACCTCTAAAAACCCGGACGGCGCGCACAAATTAATTAACTATATGTTGGGCGCAAAAGCGGCGGAAAAATTAACCTTAGCTATCGGTTACCCAACCGCTAACCTTGAAGCGAAAAAAGCCTTACCGAAAGAAATCACCGAAGATCCGGCGATTTACCCATCTGCCGACGTACTGCAAAAAAGCTACTGGCAAGATGATGTAGGCGATGCGATTCAATACTACGAACAATATTATCAAGAGCTGAAAGCAGCGAAATAATTTGTTCCGACACAAACAAGAGAAGCAAAAGTGCGGTTGAAAATTCATGTAAAATTTCGACCGCACTTTTTTATTGTGAAAGTGCTAAGATAAGAAAAATAATACGTAGTAAAAGGAGATTTTATGTCGGCACACATTTCAGACAAGATTCAAAATGCCGTAGGCAAGATTGAACATACTGCCTTGGCACAAGATGTTTGGCATATTTTGCAGGAACAAAAATACGTCGGATTTCTACCGCACTTTGCCGTGCAACACCTGTGCAATAAGCATCAAATCACGCCAAAACAGCTCGCCCTGCAACTCCTGCCTATCGCCGCCTGTTATGCCACCACGCCGATTTCGCATTTTAATGTGGGTGCGGTTGTGCATGGCATCGGCGGCGATTTTTATTTCGGTGCCAATCAGGAATTTTGCCGAACGGATATTCAACAAACCATTCATGCGGAACAAAGCGCCATTAGCCACGCTTGGATGCGCGGTGAAAAACAACTGACCGATGTCACGGTGAACTACACGCCGTGCGGACATTGCCGCCAGTTTATGAATGAATTGAACAGTGCGGAGACGCTACAAATTCACTTGCCGCACAGCCAAAACAATTTATTGCAGCATTATTTACCTGATGCGTTCGGCCCGAAGGATCTCAATATTCGGCTGCATTTGCTGGACCAACACGATAATCAATTATCCCTGAATACCGACGATCCGTTGGTGTTACAAGCGCTCACCATGGCAAACCAGGCTCATGCGCCGTATTCCAATTCTTTCCACGGCATTGCCATCCAAACCCGAAATCAGCATATTTATCACGGCAGTTATGCGGAAAATGCCGCCTTCAATCCAAGCCTACCGGCAATGCAGGTGGCATTAAATCATCTGATTTTAAGCGGTGAAGAAGTTGAGAATATCGTTCGTGTCGTGATGGTGGAAAAATCCGACACGCTTCATTACAAAGCCATGGCGGAAGAATTACTCGGCACATTGAGTGAAGTGAAACTGGCGTATTTTGCCGTATAAAGTGCGGTGGATTTTGACCACGTTTTTTAAGACAGGATATAGCAATGTGGGTGCAAACGCACCCACAAGTATTTCAGATTATTTCGCGGATTTGCCAATCACGTCCAATCCGCCCATGTACGGACGTAAGACTTCCGGCACGGTAATGGAACCATCGGCGTTTTGGTAGTTTTCCAACACCGCCACCAAAGTACGTCCTACCGCCAAACCCGAACCATTTAAGGTGTGCACCAGACGGGTTTTCTTGTCGCCTTTTGAACGGCAACGGGCTTGCATACGGCGGGCTTGGAAATCCCACATATTGGAGCAGGAGGAAATTTCACGATAGGTATTTTGCGCCGGCACCCACACTTCCAAATCGTAGGTTTTGCAGGAACCGAAGCCCATGTCACCGGTGCAAAGCAATACTTTACGATACGGCAAACCGAGCAACTGCAACACTTTTTCCGCATGACCGGTCAATTCTTCCAACGCCTCCATGGATTTTTCCGGCTCAACGATTTGCACCAATTCCACTTTATCAAACTGGTGCATACGAATTAAGCCGCGCGTATCACGTCCGTAAGATCCCGCTTCGGAACGGAAACACGGCGTATGTGCGGTCATTTTTAGCGGTAAATTTTCCGCCTCTAAAATTTCACCGCGCACCAAATTGGTTACCGGCACTTCCGCCGTCGGAATCAAGCCATAAGTGCGTTGCACCTCGTTTGGGTCTTGCCCTTCCAACGGTTTGGTGTGGAATAAATCTTCGCTGAATTTCGGCAACTGACCTGTGCCGTAAAGGGTGTCGTGGTTCACCAAATAAGGTACGTAGGCTTCGGTGTAGCCATGTTGTTCGGTGTGCAAATCCAACATAAATTGCGCAATGGCGCGGTGTAATTTGGCAACTTGCCCTTTCATCACCACGAAACGGGAACCAGTCAATTTCACCGCCGCCGCAAAATCCAAGCCTTGCAGATTTTCACCCAGGGTTACGTGATCTTTCACCTCAAAATCAAATTTACGCGGTTCACCCCAGCGGGACACTTCAAGATTTTCGCTATCGTCTTTGCCTAACGGAACCTCATCGGCGGGAATATTAGGAATGTTTAAGGCGATGTCATTTAAGGCGTTTTGTACTTTATCCAATTCAACTTTACCCTGCTCCAATTCTTCCGCCATGTGATCCACTTCCGCCAACAAAGGGGCAATGTCTTCACCACGGGCTTTTGCCGCCCCGATGGCTTTGGAACGGGCATTACGCTCCGCCTGTAAATTTTCGGTTTTAACTTGTAATGCTTTGCGTTGTTCTTCTAATTGCGTAATTTTTGCCGTATCCAGCACGAAACCGCGTTTAATTTTTAATTTTTCAGCCACTTCCGCCGGATTATTGCGTAATAAATTCGGATCGATCATAAGTTGTTACCTTTATTCTGTTGCTAATACCATATTGAAAACGGTGTTTATTCTATATCGTATTAACAAAATAGACTAGCAAAAACATAGACTAAAGTGCGGTCGTTTTTATGAACGTTTTTTCCCTGCCCGTTAAAAATTTTTGCCAAAAAGCTTAAGCGATTTAGTGTGCTAAACGCTGAATTCCTAATGCCCGGAATTTTGATTTATCGCAACAATCTGCATAATTCTACTACTTAAGAAGTAGCCTTAATGTTAGACTAACGCCGATTTTTTAATCACAAAATAACATTCATTTCCGGAGTATTTATGGAGTTTTTATCTAACCTCAGCGAAGGCAGACAATTTGCTATCCAGCTTGCCATCGTCTTAATCTGTTTGTTCTACGGCGCGAAAAAAGGCGGTATTGCACTGGGTTTACTGGGCGGTATCGGTCTGATTGTATTGGTCTTCGGCTTTGGCATCGAACCGGGGAAACCGGCAATCGACGTTATGCTTACCATCCTCGCCGTAGTGGTCACATCCGCAACATTACAAGCCAGCGGCGGTTTGGACGTGATGTTGCAAATCGCAGAAAAATTGCTGCGTAAAAATCCGAAATATGTGAGTATCCTCGCACCGTTCGTTACCTGCACCCTCACCATTCTTTGCGGTACCGGTCACGTGGTTTATACCATGTTGCCGATTATTTACGATATCGCCATTAAAAATAACATCCGTCCGGAACGCCCGATGGCGGCGAGTTCTATCGCTTCCCAAATGGGGATCATCGCGTCTCCGGTATCCGTTGCGGTAGTGACCTTAACCGCGTTCTTGGTGAATGCGCAAAATCACTTAGCCGGTTTCGACGGTTATTTGGATCTGTTAAAAATCACCGTGCCATCCACCCTTTGCGGCGTATTGGCGATCGGCATTTTCAGCTGGTTCCGCGGTAAAGATTTAGATAAAGACCAAGAGTTCCAAACGAAGTTAAAAGATCCGGAATTCAAAAAATATGTGTACGGCGACAGCACGTCCCTGCTGGATAAAAAATTACCGCAATCCAGCTGGAACGCCATGTGGATCTTCTTCGGTGCCATTATCATCGTTGCCTTGCTGGGTTACTTTAAGGATTTGCGTCCGTCCTTTGAGAAGAGCGCACCGGCGCAGGTGGTTGAAGTGGTATCCGATAATAAAGCGGTACAAAGTTTCAACGTAAAAGAAGGCAAAATCGTTGCCCTTGCCAAAGACGGCAAAGTGGCGCTTGACGTGAAAGACAGCAAAGCCAAAGCACAAACCGCTTATGAAAATGTTGAAATCTACGACAACAAAGGCGTGTTGACACAGACCTTATCTGCGCAAGATAACAATGTGATTATCACCGCCGGCGATAAAACGGACACTATTGCCAACGCCACCATCGCGCTAAAAGATACCGCGCAGAAAAAAGTGACGTTAGGCATGGTTCACGTTATCCAAATTTTCATGCTGCTAGCCGGTTCATTAATCATCATCTTTACCAAAACCGATGCGAGCAAAATCAGTAAAAATGAAATCTTCCGTTCCGGTATGATCGCATTAGTTGCCGTATTCGGGATCTCCTGGATGGCGGAAACCATGTTCACCGTCCACACCCCAATGATGAAAGCAGCATTAGGCGACATCGTAAAAGCCCACCCTTGGACTTACGCCGTGATGTTGCTATTAATCTCTAAATTCGTAAACTCACAAGCCGCCGCCTTAGTTGCCTTTGTGCCGTTGGCATTGAACATCGGCGTTGACCCGGCAATCATCCTCGCCTTCGCCGCCGCCTGTTACGGCTACTACATTTTACCGACTTACCCAAGTGACTTGGCGGCAATCCAATTCGACCGCTCCAGCACCACCCACATCGGTAAATTCGTTATCAACCACAGCTTTATCCTACCGGGCTTAATCGGTGTGATTACGTCCTGTATCTTTGGATATATCTTTACGGGAATGTTTGGGTATTTGTAATTTAGGTTGATTTAACCATTATTGAATGGAAAGGCTAGTTCGTTGGGAGTAGCCTTTTTTATTTGTTATTTTCTTTGCAGATAAACATTTTCTTAAGTGCGGTTAAATTTTGGAGCGTGTTTAAAGTAATCCCCTAAAAAACAATAAGAAAACCAACCGCACTTTTTGCCATGCTCCAACGGGGTCCCCATCTGAACCGCCTGAGCGACTTGCAATTTTTAGCTAAATTTCGCTTGTCTGAGCGTAGCGAGTTCGAAATTTAGCGTTAAAAAAATTGCAACTAAGCGAAGAAAAGCGGTGAAGCTGGGGTGCCTTTTTCTTTGCTTACTTTCTTTTGGGCAAGCAAAAGAAAGTAAGGCGCCTCGGGCGAAATCCCGATACCTATTTATATCGCTTCTTACCACTTTCCTGATCCAGCCCCCGCAGCCATTCCAACTTCTCCTTTATCTTAATTTCCATGCCTCTGGTAGTCGGGAAATAGAATTGGGTGTCTTTCAGTTGTGGCGGGAAGTAGTTTTCGCCAGCGGCGTAGGCGTTGGGCTCGTCGTGGGCGTAGCGGTATTCGGCGCCGAAGCCGAGGTCTTTCATGAGGTTGGTCGGGGCGTTGCGGAGGTGTTCGGGGACATCGAAATCGGTGGATTCGGTCGCCAATTTTTTGGCGGCTTTGAAGGCGAGATAAACGGCGTTGCTTTTCGGTGCGACGGCTAAATAGACGATGGCTTGCGCAATGGCGCGTTCGCCTTCGGCGGCACCGACGCGGGTGAAACAATCCCAGGCGGCGAGCGCCACCTGCATAGCGCGCGGGTCGGCGTTGCCGACATCTTCCGAGGCAATTGCCAATAAACGACGCGCCACATAAAGGGGATCGCCGCCGGCAGTGATAATGCGCGCATACCAATATAAAGCGGCGTCAGGGGCGGAGCCGCGAATGGATTTGTGCAGCGCAGAAATAAAATCGTAGAAACGGTCACCTTGTTTGTCGAAACGCGCCTGCTGTTCGCCCAACACTTCCGTGAGTAAAGTGCGGTCTAAAATTTTGCCGTTTTCCGATTCACCTGCCATATCCACCATCATTTCCAGGCAATTCAAGGCAAGGCGTGCGTCGCCGTTGACATATTCCGCCAATAGAGACAATAAATTCTCTTGTAAATTTAACCGCACTTTTCCCAGACCGTTTTCCGGGTCATCAATGGCTTGCTGTAAAACATGTTCGATTTCCTGCGCGGAAAGCGGTTTAAGAATGTAAACCCGCGCGCGGGAAAGCAAGGCGTTGTTGAGTTCAAAGGAGGGATTTTCCGTGGTGGCGCCGATAAAAATAATGGTACCGTCTTCAATGTGCGGCAGGAAAGCGTCTTGCTGGCTTTTGTTAAAACGGTGCACTTCATCCACAAACAAAATGGTGCGTAAACCCGCCAGTTTATTTTGTTTGGCTTTGTCGATGGCTTCGCGGATTTCTTTAATGCCACTGGTGACGGCGGAAATACGCTCCACTTCCGCGTTAATGCGATGGGCGATGATCTCCGCCAAGGTGGTTTTGCCGGTGCCGGGCGGGCCCCAGAAAATCATGGAATGGACATATCCCGCTTCAATGGCTCTGCGCAACGGTTTTCCTTCGCCCAATAAATGGGACTGACCGCAATATTGCGCCAACGTGGTAGGGCGCATTCTTGCGGCGAGCGGGCGAAAATCATTTTCGTTGAAATCAAAGCTGAAGTTAGACATGCTCGAACCCGCTTACTTTTTCCGTTGGTCGTCTAACTCGACGCCTTTCGGCACGCTGAATTTAAACAATCCGTCGTCTAAATTTTGGTTGGTAATATTGCGCAACACATATTGATTGGACTGCCCGTCTCTTTCAATGATGCTAAAGCCCTTTAATACGCCGTTCGGATCAATACGAATATCAAATTGTTTGATGTTGCTGTTTTTTGCTTTCGGGGTTAACACGAAGGTATCGTCTTTTTGCTGAACGGTATATTGCGCCCAATGGCTTTTATCATCGCTGGTCAGCAACACGAACGGAGTATTGTTCACCGTATCCTTCACCCAATTGGCGGTGACCTGCTCCACAAAAGGATCGTAGAACCACAAAGTTTGTCCGTCGGCAATGATTTGGGTTTCCTGCGGAGCTTTGGTGTCCATACGGAATAAATTCGGGCGTTTGATTTGCAATTTTCCGTTGCCTTGCTGCACGTTTTTACCGTTCGCCGAACTCACGGTTTGCGCGAAATCCGCACTTAACACATCCACTTTGTTTAAGCGGTTTTGCAGCTCAGCATCGGCATTTGCCCAAGCCACAGAAGAGAGACCAAGCAGAGAAAGTGCGGTCAGTTTTAGCAGTGTTTTTTTCATAGCGTTACCTATATTCCATATAAGAAGGTGCATTCACACGCACCTTGAGATTTGTTCATCAATGGATAAATAAACTGTTGTTTAATGCATATCACGGATTAATAATCCGTGCCGCGCGCCAACACTTCACGTTTACCATTTTGCACCGGCGAGACAATACCCTGTTCTTCCAGTTGATCCATAATATTGGCAGCACGGTTAAAGCCTACGCGAAAACGGCGTTGAATCGCAGAAATAGATGTGGTGCCTGTGCTGACCACGAACTCTACCACTTCATCAAACAACCCATCGGTTTCGCTACCACGCTCACTTAAACGTTCCGCGCCCGCATCTTCCTCATCGCCCTCTAAAATGCTGTCAATGTAATTCGGTTTACCGCGTGCTTTCCAATCATCTACCACGCGCACGACTTCATCATCAGTCATAAAAGCACCGTGAATACGGACTAGTTCGGTAGAACCCTGTGGGGAATACAGCATATCGCCTTTACCCAATAAGGATTCCGCACCGCCTGCATCAAGAATAGTACGCGAGTCAATTTTAGTCGCCACGGTAAAGGCAATGCGGCTCGGCACATTGGCTTTAATCAAACCGGTAATCACATCTACAGAAGGGCGTTGGGTTGCCAAAATTAAGTGAATCCCAACCGCACGGGCTTTTTGCGCCAAACGTGCGATAAGCTCTTCCACCTGTTTGCCTGCCACCATCATCAAATCGGCGAATTCATCCACAATCACCACAATGTAACTCAGTTTTTCCAACGGTGGCGGCAAAGTGTCCATGGAATCGCCCGGCTTCCATAACGGGTTCGGAATCGGCATATTTAATGCCTCATATTCATCAACTTTCTCGTTAAATCCTTCAATATTACGCACCCGTAAAGCAGACAATAATTGATAACGACGCTCCATTTCGTCTACACACCAGCGCAACGCGTTTGCCGCTTTTTTCATGTCTGTGACCACTTCCGTTAAAAGATGCGGAATATCATTATAAATAGACAATTCCACCACTTTCGGGTCAATCATGATGAATTTCACTTCTTCCGGTTTAACACGGTAAAGCAGGCTTAAAATCATGGTATTTACGCCGACAGATTTCCCGGAACCCGTGGTCCCTGCCACCAATAAATGTGGCATTTTAGCAAGATCCACCACCATTGGTTTGCCGCTAATGTCTTTACCTAACGCCATGGAAAGCAAGGCTTTGGAATTGCGGAATTCATCGCTGTCCAACACATCGCGCAACGGTACTATTTGACGGTGATCATTCGGCGTTTCGATACCGATATAAGGTTTGCCCGGAATCACTTCCGCCACACGAATGGAACGGAACATCAGAGCGCGTGCCAAATCCGTATCCAATCCCGTAACTTTGGAAGCTTTCACGCCGGGATCCAATTCCAATTCATAGCGTGTCACCACCGGTCCCACTAAAACATCTTTGACTTTCGCTTTCACATTGAAATTGCGCAATTGTTGTTCAATACGTTGTGAGGTTTCGACAATTTCCGCTTGAGTAATATCCTGTTCGCGGATCGGACGATGTTCCAATAAATCCAGGCTCGGCAACGGCGTCGTCGGCTTTTCGATGTTCTTTTTATGTTGCTGAAACGCAGGGTGAATCAAGGAATTGCCGTAAGGACGATAATTGGCTGTCTTCGGTGCGGTTTCCGCCGTTGGTTCCTGCACAATTTGCTGATAGACGTCCTGCACACCCATGTCTTTCGCGCGCTGTTCCATTTCCCGCAAACGTTGTTGCTCTTGCGCAGCAAATTGGCGGGCAAGTTCGCTTTGTTCGGGATCTTCCTCCGCCAGGTTGACTGCCGGTTCAGCCAACGACACGCTCGGCATATCCTCTGACGTCGCAAATTTACCGCCAAAATCAACCGCACTTTTCTCTTCACCAAAGGCATTTGTTTGCTGCCATGCCGGAGTGAAATCCTGTTGCGTCAACAATTCTGCCTGACCGCGCTGCATAGAAATACTCACATTCGGCAAGATTTCCTGTTGTTCAAAATCGTATTTAACGAATTCACCAGAGTTTTCCGATGCAAAAGCATTGACCTCGTTCCCATTATTCATCGGCACATGAAACATATCCTGCGCTTTTGGTAAGCCGGAAATATTAATGCGATCCGCAGGATTGACCAATTCGGTAGGCTGCTCCATCGCTTCCTGCGCTGGAGTTTTCCCAATCACGATCTCTTCCGGCGGCTCTGCCATGTGCGCTTCCTCACTTTCAGTTTCGTCGGCTTTTTCCAGGTCTTCAGGCGGATTTTGCATGGTCAGCCAACGGTAAAATTTCATTAAGAGACGAATAAAAGAAGCACCGGAGCAGAAAATAAAGCCCACCACCGCAAAAATCACAGCAAGCAAGGATACACCGAATTTGCCTAAACTCGGGTATAAATTCAGGGTCAAGCTACCGCCCAACACGCCTCCCGCCAGGTAAGACGCCGGGTTATTCAGTGAAAGTGTGGCAAGCATGGTTAAACCGCAAAGCAACAAAATGAAACCGAACGAACGCAGTGCGAATTTAATCCAAGTGAGACTTTCCACCCGCTTGGAACGAATTAAATAAACGGGGATAAAAAATAAAATGAAAGGGATCAAATTGCCTATGTAGCCGAAAAATACAAAAAACAAATCCACAAACCACGCACCGAACGCGCCCGCTTTGTTGATGGTTTCCGGCGCGAAGCCGGAGGTTGCCCAAGAATTGTCCAGCGGCGTATAGCCTGACCAGGCGATAATCAGATAAAAACCGAAAAGTGCGGTCAATCCTAACAGCAAATGTAATAGGTAATACTTCGGCGAAAAATGCCCGGTAATATGTTTAATCATGCGCTATTTTAACTGTAAAAAATTCGTTTGTTTCACTTCTTCCATCACCACATAGGTTCGCGTGTCGTTCACCCCAGGCAGACGCAGCAAGGTGGTTCCCAGCAATTTACGATAAGCCGCCATATCCGCCACCCGTGTTTTCAATAAATAATCAAAATCACCGGAAACCAAATGGCATTCCTGAATTTCATCTAACTGCTGCACCGCCGCGTTAAATTCTTCAAACACATCGGGCTTGCCACGTACCAGCGTAATTTCCACGATCACCAACAACGGCGAATCCAATAATGCAGGATTCAGCAAAGCACGATACCCCACAATCACGCCCTGCTTTTCCAACCGCTTCACCCGCTCCAGGCAAGGTGTCGGCGATAACCCTACTTTCTTGGACAAATCAATATTGGAAATTTTTCCGTTACGTTGCAATTCGTTGAGAATTTTTATGTCGATAGCATCAAGGGCTTTGGGTAGTTTTTTTTCCATGAGGTTTTGAGCTGAGTTTGAAAATTGAGGGGAGATTTTAGCGTAATTTGAGGGAAAATTCAGTAATAAAGTGAGGGGATGTTGTTTTGGGGTTGGTATATCGGGTTTCGCCGATGGCGAGTTCCTTTTCTTTGCTTCGCCAAAGAAAAGGAACCAAAAGAAAGGCGACCCGGATAAGTCGCTTTTCCCTTTTTCTAAGTATTTTTCTTAACGGAAAGTTAGCAGACTCCGCTTGACGCGTCGCTGGCGTAACTTCCCTAAAAAATACTTAGAAAAAGGGGCGCCTTAAACGGGGGAAATTATTCTTTCTCCGAATAACCTTTCTTTATTTCACAAAACTTAAAGTGCGGTACATTTTCCACTCGTTTTTCGGCATTATATAGTAAATGCACAAAACGGTTGCTGAGACGGTTTCTGAGCTTGTCGAAGGATTAGTCGAAGCATGAGTTTTGTGCCTAAATGGGATGAAATTACTCATCCTTCGACAGTGGTTCGACAGGCTCACCAACCATCTCAGGAACCGTAATTTCATCTTTGTGCAACAGCTACATAATAGCGTCGTCTTTAATCTTAAAAACAAATCAAAAACGCACCGCACTTTTCAAATAACGCTCCAACGGGGTCCCCGTATAAATTGCCCGAACGTGCGTTAATTTTTAGGAAAATTTCTTCTGTTTGAGCGTAGCGAGTTAGAAATTTTCCGTGAAAAAAATTAATGCTAAGAGAGGAAAAGCAATTTATCCGGGGTGCCCTTTTCTTTGCCTTCTTTCTTTTGGGCAGGCAAAAGAAAGAAGGTCGCCTTGGCGAAAATAGGAACTCGCCATCGGCGAAACCCGATTTAAAACCGATCCAACACCCCAATCGCATCACCCAACTTCCGCACCGTGAACACCTCCATATTCTCCACCTTATGTTTCGGTTTATTGCCAAAAGGCACGATGGCGCGTTTAAAACCATGTTTGGCGGCTTCGCTAATGCGTTCCTGACCGCTTGGCACGGGGCGGATTTCGCCTGCTAAACCCACTTCGCCGAAGACCACTAAATCCTGTGGCAGCGGGCGGTTGCGGAAGCTGGAGATGAGTGCGAGGAGTAAGGCTAAATCCGCGCCGGTTTCGGTCACTTTAACGCCACCCACCACGTTCACAAAAACATCCTGATCCGCCATTTGCAAACCACCGTGGCGGTGCAAAACGGCGAGTAATAAGGCGAGACGGTTTTGTTCTAGCCCCACGGCGACACGGCGCGGATTGGCGAGCATGGAATGATCCACTAAGGCTTGAATTTCCACCAACAGCGGGCGCGTGCCTTCCCATAACACCATCACGGAACTGCCGGGCGTTTGTTCGTCGCCGCGACTCAAAAAGATCGCCGACGGGTTTTTCACTTCGCGCAGCCCTTGTTCCGTCATGGCGAACACGCCTAATTCGTTTACGGCGCCGAAACGGTTTTTATGGCTGCGTAAAGTGCGGAAACGGGAGTCCGTTTCGCCTTCCAATAATAAAGAACAGTCAATGGCGTGCTCCAACACTTTCGGTCCGGCAAGGGTGCCGTCTTTGGTGACGTGTCCCACCATCACAATCGCCACTTGGCGGGTTTTCGCGTAGCGGGTTAAAAACGAAGCGCATTCACGCACTTGTGCCACGCTGCCGGGGGAAGATTGAATGTCCGCCAAGTGCATAACCTGAATGGAGTCGATGACAATGATCTGCGGTTTGAGCTGATCCGCCAGGTTACAAATTTGCTCTACGGAAGTTTCCGACAGCATATTCAATTTTTCCGGCGGCAAGCCAAGGCGTTTGGCACGCATCGCCACTTGTTGCAAAGATTCTTCACCAGTGACATAAAGTGCGGTCATTTTTTGCGATAAATTACACATTACCTGCAATAATAAAGTACTTTTCCCCGCCCCCGGGTGCCCACCGATAAGAATCGCACTGCCCGGCACGACACCGCCGCCCAGTACACGATCCAGCTCAAAAAATCCGCTACTGAAACGCGGGGTTTCCTGTAGGCTGATTTCACTCAAGGTTTGAATTTTGGCACGGGTTTCGCCCGCATAGCCGCTAAACCGATCCGCTTTATTATTTGAGCCGGAAACCAACCGCACTTCGGTGATGGTGTTCCAGGCTTTACAGGCGGAACATTGCCCCTGCCAGCGGGAATATTCCGCGCCGCAATCGTTACATACATAAGCCGTTTTTGCCTTTGCCATAGATTACCCACCGATAGTTAAAGTGATGAGATGAAGCATACGTTGGGCGTATTGCGGCGTTTGAATGAGTTCAAGCAATTTATTCATCGCCAGGGCGTTATCTTTACTTTCGCTGTGCAGACGAATGATATAGTGAAGCTGCGTCAATATGCGGTCATTTTCTTCAGTCACCTCCGTCAATACATTGTCCTGCGCATAATGCCGATTGGCTGCCAATTGCTCATTCAATGCCGCTTCCAACAGGGATTTATTGTCTTCATAATAGTGATACAAATTGAAAAACGCGCCTACCCGTTCAACGGTTTTGATAAAACTGCCGGCAAAGAAATTTGCCCCTAACGCCAAAGTTTCTTCCACTAAAGATTGCTCGTAGCCCAAAAGTGCGGTTACAAAATCCAACGGATTTTGAACGTTGGCTTTGCCAACGGCCCCATCGGGGCGAACAATAGAACTTGATTCGATTGTGAGTAATTTTTCCGATGTTTTTTGCGCCCGTTTTTCCGCCTGTAAAACGCCGCGCCAATGTTCGATCCAATCACTTGATTGGGCGAGTTTACCCTGCGCCAATTGATAACCGCGTTTGGCTTTACTCACGGAATAAAAATGTACGCTGCCCTCATAGCGGGTTAAGAAATCCATCACAAAGGCAAAAAATGGCGCCAATTCGCCGGATTTGATTTCAAATTCTATTTCGCGGATAGGCTGCCGTTTATCGCCTGCAGCCACACTGCCCAGATCAAACGCCACTTCAATTTGGCAATCGGGCGCATATTGCACCAGCCAGCTTCGGCGTTCGAAATCCGTGCTGAAAACGGGGTGCAATTCCGCCTTCGGATTGCAGAGCCGTAAACCGTGTTTTTCAATTAACGCGTTCAAATCGGGCTTGGCATCGGGCAACGCCACATTATACTCGGGGCGCACGTGCAATCCGCCGGAAACATTGCCGTCGGTTTTTAGCGTTAACGTGTAATTGTCCTGCTGACGGCGAACCCGCAAGCCCATTTTATGTCGGGTAAAAAACTGATCGGAGGTGTCATAATAGGTGTTGGCTAAAAAATCGCATTGTTTTTCAACCACTTTGAAATGATTTAAAATTTTGTCTAATTGTGCTACATCGACAAAATCCACCGCTAACTTTAATTCAATTTCATCCTGCATTATAAAATCCCTTAAAGATCATAAGGTTTTATCTTCTTACCTGATTTATAAGGGGTTTATTATCCAATAAATAAGGGGATTTTTCGATTAAAATCGTGAATTTTTCATCAACATAATGTAATATGCGCGTGAATTATTAACCTTCCTTAAAGGAGTCACTTTTTATGGCAATGAATAATATCCTCGGATTATTTGCCCACTCCCCTTTAAAGCCCCTGCAAAAGCACTCTAATAAAGTTACCGAATGTTGTGAATTATTAATCCCTTTTTTTGAAGCAACATTTCATACCGACTGGGCAAAAGCGGAGCAAATTCGTTTAGATATTTCTGCACACGAACGTCAGGCTGACGCGTTAAAACGTGAGATTCGTTTAAAATTACCGCGTGGTTTATTCATGCCTATCGATCGTACGGATTTGTTGGAATTAGTGACTCAACAAGATAAATTGGCAAACTACACCAAAGACATTGTCGGCCGTATGATTGGTCGTCAATTAAGTATTCCGGAGGAAATGAAAAACGAATTTATGAGCTATGTACGTCGCAGTTTGGACGCTACCGAACAAGCCCATAAAGTGATTGAAGAAATGGATCAACTACTGGAAACCGGTTTCAAAGGTCGCGAATTAAATTTCGTCAATCAAATGATTAACGAGCTGGATATCATTGAAGACGATACCGACCAAATACAAATTAAATTGCGAAGAATGTTATTTGATATTGAAGATCGCTTTAACCCGATTGATGTAATGTTCTTATACAAAGTCATTGAATGGGTCGGTGTACTTGCCGATCAGGCACAACGTGTCGGAGCGCGCATTGAGCTGATGTTAGCACGTTCATAATTTCCATTTATCCGGGATTTTTTCAATGGAATTACTCAATCAATATGGTTCGTTATTAATCATAATTACCGCAATTTTCGGTTTTTTTATGGCCTTTGGTGTAGGAGCTAACGATGTTTCAAATGCCATGGGAACATCTGTTGGTTCAGGGGCAGTCACAGCAAAACAAGCTATTTTTATTGCCATGATTTTTGAAGCCGCCGGTGCTTATTTAGCCGGTGGTGAAGTCACAGAAACGATCAAAAGCGGCATCATCGACACTATGGAATTCGTCAATGAACCGGAAGTTTTAGTTTTCGGGATGATGGCTGCCCTCTTCGCTTCAGGCGCCTGGTTATTAATCGCCTCCAAAATGGGCTGGCCGGTATCCACCACTCACTCTATCATCGGTGCTGTTATTGGTTTTGCGTGTGTTACGGCAGGCCCTCATTCGGTTGATTGGAGCAATATCCGAAATATTGTTGGCAGTTGGTTTATTACACCGGTAATTGCCGGTATGTTGGCTTACGCCATTTTTATCAGCACGCAAAAACTGATTTTTGACACAGAAAGCCCACTTAAAAACGCACAAAAATATGGTCCTTATTATATGGGTATTACTATTTTCATCTTGTGCATTGTTACCCTGGCCAAAGGGTTAAAGCATGTAGGGTTAAATTTAAGCAGTCAGGAAAACTTCCTGATTTCTTTTTCTATCAGCGCAGTAGCCGTTATTTACTGCTATTTTTACTTTCGTAGTAAAAAATTCAAACAAAGAATGCTCCATGGCGGTACCTTTAGCGGCGTAGAAAAGATCTTTAGTATTTTAATGCTGATGACCGCTTGTGCTATGGCATTTGCCCATGGTTCTAACGATGTTGCGAACGCTATCGGTCCGCTTTCTGCGGTGGTCGCTATTATCAAAAGTGGTGGCCAAATCGCAAACAACACCCCCCTCGTTTGGTGGATTTTGCCCCTGGGCGCATCCGGTATCATGGGCGGTTTGATCGTCATGGGCTACAAAGTAATGGCAACTATCGGTACGGGCATTACGGATTTAACCCCAAGTCGCGGCTTCGCTGCCCAATTCGCCACCGCGATGACCGTGGTCGTGGCATCCGGTACAGGCTTGCCGATTTCCACGACACAAACCTTAGTGGGTGCTGTATTAGGCATCGGTTTCGCGCGCGGAATTGCGGCAATTAACCTGACCGTAATTCGCAACATCGTGGTTTCATGGGTTGTTACTCTGCCTGCCGGTGCATTGTTCTCTATTATTATTTACTATTTGCTCAAAGCAATTTTTCATTAATCGGACTAAAAGTGCGGTCATTGATTACCGCACTTTTAATTCTTATTCACTAACTTAGGGTCTACAGTATGCAAAAAAACATTAAATACTTTCTCACACTAACCTTTCTGGGCTTAGGTATCACTACTGCACAAGCAGAAACCAAATATGTAACAGAAAACCTTTCCACCTACTTACGTAAAGGTGCAGGTGACCAATATAAAATTGCCGGTGCTATTAAATCAGGTGAGCCGGTAACTGTATTGGATCAAAAAGATCGATATACTCTAATCCGCGATGGCAAAAATCGCGAAGCCTGGATTTTAAGCAGTGAGCTAAGTAATGAAGCCAGCAGCAAACTGGAAAATCCCAAATTAAAACACCAAATTCAGGAATTAAGCATGAAGCTAGGCCGTATAGACAGCGACTGGCAACAACGTACTATTGAAATGCAACGACGTGCCAAACAAGCGGAACAACAAAGCAGCGAACTCTTAGAACAAAATTCACAGCTGAAACGCGAATTGGAAATCACCAAAAACAAAAACCGCGATTTGGAAGCCATGTTAGATGCGGGCAAACGCGAAATTGCTATTCAATGGTTCATTTATGGCGGTTCTGTGCTTGGCGTCGGCTTATTAATTGGGTTGATTTTACCGTTAATCATGCCGAAACGCCGTCGTCGCGATGGTTGGGCATAATGTCCGAAAGTGATTTTCAAATTTATTTAGTTGGCGGGGCTGTGCGCGATCAGCTTCTCAACCTGCCTGTTCAAGATCGCGATTGGGTTATTGTGGGCGCCACGCCGGAAGTACTACTCCAACAAGGCTATCATCAAGTGGGAAAGGATTTCCCCGTTTTTTTGCACCCGCAAACCAAAGAAGAATACGCCCTCGCCCGCACGGAGCGTAAATCCGGTGCGGGCTACACCGGTTTTATTTGCGATTTTTCTCCCGATATTACTCTGGAACAGGATTTAATCCGCCGCGATCTCACCATTAACGCCATGGCACAGGATTTGCAGGGCAATCTGTTCGACCCTTATGGTGGCGCACAGGATTTAACCAACCGTGTGTTACGCCACGTTTCCCCCGCTTTTATTGAAGATCCCCTGCGTGTTCTGCGTGTGGCGCGCTTTGCCGCCCGTTATCACTATTTAGGTTTCAAGATTGCCGAAGAAACCCTGCAATTAATGAAAGATCTCACCGCCCAAGGGGAGCTGCAACATTTAACCGCCGAGCGGGTATGGGCGGAAACAGAAAAAGCGCTAAACGAGAAAAATCCTGAAATTTATTTTGAAACCTTACGCCTGGTAGGTGCGCTCAAGGTGTTATTCCCTGAATTGGATGCCCTATATGGCGTACCGAACCCGGCGAAATATCATCCGGAAATTGACAGTTTCGTGCACACCATGATGGTGTTAAAACAGGCGACGTTGCTTTCCGAACAAGTGGATTGCCACAAAAGTGCGGTGCGTTTTGCCGCCATTTGCCATGACTTGGGCAAAGCCAAAACGCCGAAACAAAACTGGCCGCATCATCACAGTCATGAAAAGCTCGGTATTGCACCGACCCAAAGCCTGTGCAAACGCTTAAAAGTGCCCGGTTATTATCAACAACTGGCGGAACTCACCTGCGAATATCACACCCACATTCACAAAATTTTTGAATTACGCCCGGAAACCATCGTCAAACTGTTCAATACCTTTGATATTTGGCGCAAACCGTTACGTTTTATGGAATTTTTGCTGGTGTGTTTTGCCGATACGCGCGGACGCAAAGGTTTCTCGCACATTGCGTACCCGCAACAGGAATTTGCCGTCGCCCTATATCGGGCGGCATTAAAAGTGGATATTCAATCCATCATCGCGGCGGGCTTTGAAAATAAAGCCATTCGCGATCAGTTAAACCGCGGGCGGATTTTTGCCGTAAAGCAAAAACGTACGGAAATCCTACCGCACTTTAAACCATCGGCATAAGCTTGCCGCCCTCATTACGAACCGTAAAATAGCCACCATTTTTGGGGATAAAAATTGTTTATGAAAAAATTAAAATCCTACGTTTTACTTGTGTTAGCCGCGTTATTTTTAACCGCTTGTGTCACCGATCAGGAACGTCCGACTAACATAAAATACATCGAAAAAACCGACCGCACTTGGCAGCAGCATTTCACCCAATTAAAACAAATCCAAAGCTATCGGGCGCTGGGGCAATTAGGTTACATCAGCAACAAAGAACGCTTCTCCACGCGTTTCGACTGGCAATATAACAACCCGCGTGATTATACCCTGAAACTCTATTCCACCATCAGCAGCGAAACCCTGCAAATTCAAATGCACGATCAAGGAATGACCATTTCTGACAACAAAGGACGCCAACGCTCCGCTGCCGATGCAAAAATGCTGTTACGTGAAATTATCGGCATGGATTTTCCGCTGGAACAATTCGCTTTCTGGCTAAAAGGTCAACCGGAAGATAACGCTGATTATCAAGTGGGAGAAAACCATCTGTTAGCCACCTTCAGTCGTACCATCGACAGCAAACCTTGGACGGCAGACTATTTGTCCTATCACATGAATCATCGTCCGCCGATGCCGAAAAATATTTTACTGAAAACGGAAGGGCAAACGTTGAAAATCCGCGTAGATGAATGGCTGTTTCAATGAAAACGTATCAATTTTCCACCGCACTTTTCACCCCTGGAGCCTTGCAAAGCGAACAAGGTTTGCGCTTTCCCTGCCCGGCAAAGCTGAATCTTTTTTTGTACATTAACGGCAAGCGGGCGGACGGCTACCACGAGCTACAAACCCTGTTTCAGTTTGTCGATTTCGGCGATTGGCTACACATCAAAGTGCGCCCGGATGGCGAGATTCGTTTAACTTCCGCCATTGCCGATTTAAAAGCGGAAGACAATTTAATTTATCGCGCGGCGAAATTGCTGCAACAGCATACCGGCCGCACGCTGGGTGCCGATCTGCTGTTAGATAAAATCCTGCCTGTGGGCGGCGGCGTGGGCGGCGGTTCGTCCAACGCAGCAACGACATTGGTCGCCTTAAATCATTTATGGAGAACCGGTTTGAACACCGGGCAGCTTGCCGAACTGGGCTTAACCCTCGGCGCCGATGTACCGATTTTCGTGCACGGCAAAGCGGCGTTTGCAGAAGGCGTAGGCGAAAAAATCACATACTGCGAACCACCGGAAAAATGGTATCTGGTGCTCAAGCCGAATGTGTCTATTTCCACTGCCGTGGTGTTCTCTGACCCGCACTTGCCACGTAATACGCCGAAAAAATCGCTGTCACAATTATTAGCGGAAAAATATGCAAACGATTGTGAAAAAGTTGTGCGAGATCATTATTCAGAGGTTGAAGAGTCACTGAACTGGTTGGTAAAATATGCACCGGCCAGATTAACCGGGACTGGTGCTTGCGTTTTTGCGGAATTTGATGATAAAAAATCTGCCCAATCAGTTCTCCAAGCCAAACCAAAAAATTGTTTTGGTTTCGTCGCAAAAGGATTAAATCATTCTCCCTTGCATGAAATGTTGAAAAACGTGCCTGATTCAACGAATTAACCAACTTATTTTACAACCTAACTCCTGAGGTCAATTTACGATGCCTGATATTAAACTCTTCGCCGGTAACGCCACACCGGAGCTCGCGAAACGCATTTCCGAAAACCTGTTCACCAAATTAGGTGATGCCACCGTGGGCCGTTTCAGCGATGGTGAAGTACAAGTCCAAATTAACGAAAACGTACGTGGTAGCGATGTATTCATTATCCAATCCACCTGCGCACCGACCAACGATAATTTAATGGAATTATTGGTGATGGTTGACGCATTGCGCCGCGCATCCGCCGGGCGTATTACTGCTGTCATCCCTTATTTCGGCTATGCCCGTCAAGATCGTCGGGTACGTTCCGCGCGCGTACCGATTACCGCCAAAGTGGTTGCAGACTTTCTCTCCGGTGTCGGTGTTGACCGTGTATTAACCTGCGATTTACACGCCGAACAAATTCAAGGCTTCTTTGATGTGCCGGTAGACAACGTGTTCGGTTCACCGGTATTACTTAACGACATTCGCAAAAAAACCGACCTTACCAACCCAATTGTGGTTTCTCCGGATATTGGTGGTGTGGTTCGTGCCCGTGCTGTTGCCAAATTATTGAACGATACCGACATGGCGATTATAGACAAACGTCGCCCGCGCGCGAATGTATCCAAAGTCATGCACATTATTGGCGATGTTGCGGATCGTGACTGTATCTTGGTTGACGACATGATCGACACAGGCGGCACCTTATGCAAAGCGGCGGAAGCCCTGAAAGAACGTGGTGCAAGACGGGTATTCGCCTATGCCACCCACGCCGTATTCTCAGGTTCTGCGGCAAAAAATATTGCCAGCGACGCCCTTGACGAAGTGGTGGTCACTGATACCATCCCACTTTCTCCGGAAATACGCGTATTAGGCAAAGTCCGTACCTTAACCTTATCCGGTATGCTTGCCGAAGCTATTCGTCGCATCAGCAACGAAGAATCCATTTCCGCAATGTTTAACGAATAATAAAAAAACACCCGTAAAAACCACCGCACTTTAAACCACAAAAGGTTTAGTAAAAACTAAACCTTTTGTTTTTATACGTTATGCCGAACTAACTACCCGCCACATTGTTGTGCTATAATCGCGCCACATTTAATTTAGCAACCCATTTTATTTTAATTTATCAGTAAAGGTGTTCCATGAAAAAATTACTTTTTGTCCTCGCCGGCATTTTAACCATCGCCGCCTGCTCCCAACCAAAAGACATCTATTTTAACGGTTCCGAAGGTTCCCACTCCGGTTTGAAATACGACAAAACTACTAAGACTTTTGGCGTTAATAACTAAGAGTAAAAGTGCAGTAGAAATTTATCTGTTTTTTCCACCGCACTTTCTTTCTGCTATTTATGAATATTCATCTCTTAGAATAAATCTGGCCTGTTCGGTATCATACACTTCCATTTCCAGCTAAGTATTGGTACCTCCACAGGTAAACTCACTCAAATAATCGTCACAATTTTGTGATCTTCTGCACATTTTACAAAAAATATGTAAGTATCTTGACTAAATTGTTTGCAAAGAAAAATTACTTACATTATTGTTAAATAATAGTTATCAATATGTAATATAAAAAGAGGTAATACCAATGATTATTTCGTCCGCTAACGATTATCGTGAAGCCGCACGTCGCAAAGTTCCACCTTTTATGTTTCATTATGCTGATGGTGGTTCTTATGCAGAACAAACCCTAAAACGTAATGTAAACGATCTGGAAAATATCGCACTTAGGCAACGTGTGTTAAAAGACATGTCACAATTGGACACTCAAATTGAGTTATTTGGAGAAAAATTATCCATACCTGCAATTCTTGCGCCCGTGGGAGCGCTGGGTATGTATGCACGCCGCGGTGAAGTACAAGCCGCCAAAGCGGCTGCAAGCAGAAATATTCCATTTACTCTTTCGACAGTTTCAATCTGCTCTATTGAAGAAGTTGCTCCAAAGATTGATCGTCCGATGTGGTTTCAGCTTTATGTGTTGAAAGACAGAGGGTTTATGCGCAATGCTCTTGAGCGGGCAAAAGCCGCCGGTTGTTCAACTTTAGTATTTACTGTCGACATGCCAACTCCCGGTGCACGTTATCGGGACATGCATTCAGGTATGAGCGGTCCTTATAAGGAAATCCGTCGTATCATTCAAGGGATAACCCATCCCTTTTGGGCATGGGATGTCGGAATTAAAGGTAAACCTCATACATTAGGCAACGTGTCTCACTATATGGGTAAGCAAATTGGTTTAGATGACTACATTGGCTGGCTTACAGAAAACTTTGATCCTTCTATCTCGTGGAAAGATTTGGAGTGGATCCGTGAATTCTGGGATGGTCCAATGATTATTAAAGGGATCTTAGATCCAAAAGACGCCAAAGACGCCGTACTTTTCGGTGCAGATGGTATCGTGGTGTCAAATCATGGTGGTCGTCAATTAGATGGTGTGTTATCTAGTGCACGGGCCCTTCCACCGATTGCAGAAGCTGTAAAAGGTGAAATTAAAATTCTGGCAGATTCGGGGATTCGTAACGGGTTAGATATTGTCAGAATGATTGCGCTGGGGGCAGATGCCTGCATGATCGGACGCTCTTTTGTATATGCACTTGGTGCGGCAGGTCAGTTGGGCGTGGAAAATATGCTGGATATTTTCAAAAAGGAAATGCATGTTGCCATGACACTTACCAGTAATCAAAAAATTAGTGACATTACTAAAGACGCATTAGTAGATTTAAGTAAGCTATAACCTATTAATACGTAAAACACCAAACGGCGTATTTTATATACGCCGCCTTTAATTTGAGTAAAACCATAATAATTAAAAACCAAGAATTCACACCTAAAAAATAAGCATAAAAAATCCCCCTGTTAACCAAGAAAATTAACTTTTATGGTTAGGTCAGGGGTGTCAGTTTTACCATATTTACACAGCTCATATAATTACATGAGCTATTAATTTAACTAATTTAGCATCGGAGTACTCTATGGCTCTTTTCTTAAGTGTCTTTCCAATAATTCTATTAATTTATTTAATGGTTAACCGCAATGCTTTACCATCTTATATAGCGCTCCCTTGGATTGCTGCCGTGGTATTCATTATCCAACTAGTATTCTTCGGTACCGATATTACTATTGTTAGTGCAAACATCGCTTCAGCATTAGTTGCAGTACAGACGCCGGTTACAGTAATTTTCGGTGCAATTTTATTTAACCGCTTTTCAGAAATCTCCGGAGCCACAAATACACTGCGCAAATGGTTAGGAAATATTAACCCTAATCCTGTTGCTCAGATTATGATTATCGGCTGGTCTTTCACTTTCATGATTGAAGGTGCCAGTGGTTTTGGTACACCGGCAGCAATTGCCGCACCTATTTTAGTAGGACTAGGCTTTCCTGCACTAAAAGTAGCAATGTTAACGCTGGTAATGAATTCTGTACCGGTTTCTTTCGGTGCAGTGGGTACGCCAACATGGTTCGGTTTTGGCTCGTTAAATCTAACAGAAAATCAAATTCTTGAAATTGGTTCTATGTCGGCTCTAATTCATAGTATAGCGGCACTTATTATTCCACTTATTGCATTACGCTTTATCGTCAGTAGCAAAGAAATTATCAAAAACATTCGATATATTTATCTGTCAATTTTCTCTTGCACCGTGCCTTACTTTTTACTGGCGCAAGTTAATTATGAATTTCCGGCACTGGTAGGAGGCGCTATCGGTCTGTTTATTTCAATTTTTCTAGCTAATAGAGGTATTGGTTTGGAAAAAACCGAGGATGCATTAAATGGTCCTGCGGTTAATTTCCCAAAGGTAGCTAAGGCATTATTCCCTACCGGATTATTAATCATAATTTTAATCATAACCCGCCTACAACAACTTCCATTTAAATCGATAATGAACGATACCACGTCATGGTTCAGTGTTCAGCTGGGTTCATTAGGAACTTTCGACATAAGCAGAGGGTTAATTCTCAGCCTAAAAGATATTTTCTCGACGCAAATCAGCGCAAGCTATAAATTACTCTATGTGCCGGCATTACTGCCATTTATTGTCACTGTATTGATTGCAATTCCGATATTTTCTATTACTAAAACCCAAACTAAAGATATTTTTGCCAGTAGTTTCAAACAAACAAAGAACCCATTCTTTGCGCTTGTCGGGGCATTAATCATGGTAAATCTGATGTTAGTCGGTGGCGATAATTCAATGGTAAAAATCATCGGTAAAAGTTTTGCAGAAGCAACGGGTCAATATTGGACTATATTTTCTTCATACTTAGGGGCAGTAGGGGCTTTCTTCTCCGGTTCAAATACAGTGTCTAATCTAACTTTCGGTAGCGTACAGCTTTCTACTGCTGAACTTACCGGATTGTCCTCGACTTTGATACTTGCATTACAATCCGTAGGCGGTTCAATGGGTAATATGGTATGCATCAACAACATCGTTGCCGTTAGCTCAGTCCTGAACATTAACAATGTAGAAGGCGTAATAATCAAGCGTACTGTGTTACCGATGATCATTTACGGTATTATCGCGGCCATTGTTGCCATTACAATTGTCCCTCTTATCTATTAAGGACCAGCCTCACCTTAAGCTTCCCTTGAAGCTTACGAAAAAAAGTGCGGTCAAAATTTACTGCGGATTTTGACCGCACTTTATTAACATTAACACCATTTCACCACAAAAAAATGGCGAGTTGCCTCACCATTCTTTTACCTCCCGCGCCACTTTATTTTTTCGCGGATTCCCTATGGGATTTCTGTTGTGACTTCATTTTACTGCTGATTTCGCGCCGTTGTTTAGACAATTCGGCATTGCGGATAACATAGTCGTCCACACGGTTTTCGTAGTCATCACGCATATTTTCGATAATCGTGCGCACATCACGAATAGACATGTCGTCACGAATGTACTGATCTAAATTTTGTAACAACAATACGCGTTTCTGGTTATCGCGGATTTTACGATTATTATCGTCCATATCGCGCAATAGTTTATTTTTTAAGCGATACATACGCACATACTCCAAAACATCCTGAAAAGATTTATTCACATTGTCCATCGATTTGCTCCCTTGTTATAAAAAATGAATGGCGATAATGTAGCCTTTTTTCACTACTTCGTCAAAGCATTCGCGTATTTTCGGGCAGATTCTTCAACGCAGAGATAAATTCAAAAAATTTCCGCAAAAAACATTGATTAGAAAACAGCAAGGTGATAAAACTTAATCCTCTTTTTATTTATTTTAAGGAAATAATTATATGGCGAACGTATTTAATTTCAGTGCCGGTCCGGCGATGATGCCGCAGGCGGTATTAGAACAAGCGCAACAAGAATTACTGAACTGGCAAGGGCAAGGCACGTCGGTGATGGAAGTCAGCCACCGCGGCAAACTGTTCATGGAATTAATCATCCAATCCCAAGCGGATTTTCGCAAACTTTATAATGTTCCTGAAAATTACCAAGTCCTGTTTTTACAAGGCGGCGCACGCGGTCAATTCGCCGCCATTCCGATGAATTTATTACGTGAGAACGGCAAAGCGTTGTATTTAAACAGCGGTCACTGGTCTGCCACCGCCGCCAAAGAAGCCCGTTCTTTCGGCGAAATTGACGAAATCAATATTCTGGAACCGAGTGATGAGCTAAAAGTGAAACCTTTAGATTTCAGTGATATTGCCGAACAATACGATTACGTGCACTACTGCCCGAACGAAACCATCAGCGGCGTAGAAATTTTTGATGTGCCGAATGTAGGCAACGGCGTGTTAGTGGGCGATTTCTCCTCCACCATTCTTTCCCGCAAAGTGGATGTCAGCAAATTCGGGTTAATTTATGCCGGCGCGCAAAAAAATCTCGGTCCGGCGGGGATTACCATCGTGATCGTGCGCGATGATCTTATCGGCAACGCGCGCAAAGCCACACCGTCTATTTGGAATTACGAAATTCAGAAAAACAGCGATTCCATGATCAACACCCCGCCGACTTTCGCGTGGTATTTATGCGCCTTGGTATTCAAGCATTTATTGGCTATCGGCGGGTTGCCTGAAATCGAAAAACACAACCTGGCAAAAGCGAAACTGCTTTACGATTATTTAGACGGCAGCGATTTCTACCGCAATAACGTGGCGAAAGCCAACCGCTCTTTAATGAACATCACCTTCAGCACCGGCAATGATGAACTGAATGCCAAATTCGTCGCCGACTCCACCGCCGCAGGTTTACAGGCATTAAAAGGACACAAAGTGTTAGGCGGTATGCGCGCCTCCATTTATAACGCCATGCCGATTGAGGGCGTACAGGCGTTGATTGCTTTCATGCAAAAATTCGCGGAGAAAACGCGTAACTATCATAAAAGTGCGGTTGGTTTTTCAAACACATTTTATTCTGTACTCTTCTTCGCTCCCTCCCGTTTACGGGGGGAGCTGCCGCAGGCTGAGGGGACGATATAGCCCCCTTCCGCCCTTCGGGCACCTTCCCCCGTAAACAAGGGAAGGAAAGGTAATTGTAAAAACATTCGGAATTCTGACCGCACTTTTCTTTCATCACCACTCGGAGCAACCATGCAATACACTGATCGTGCCAATGAAGGCGTTAAAACCCTTTTGCCTTATCAAGCGGGCAAACCCATTGAAGAACTGGAACGCGAATTAGGCATTGAAAACATCATCAAACTCGCCTCCAACGAAAATCCGTTCGGCTTGCCGCCAAGTGCGAAAAAAGCCATTCAGGCGCAATTAGATAACCTCAATCTTTACCCCGATTCTAACGGATTTTATTTCAAACAGGCGGTTGCCGGGAAATTCAGTTTACAGCCGGAACAAATCACCCTCGGCAACGGTTCCAACGATTTAATCGAACTCATCGCCCACACTTTTGCCTCCGAACAGGATGAAGTGATTTATTCCCAATACGGCTTCATTGTTTATCCGCTAATCAGCCAGGCCTTGAATGCCAAACGCGTGGAAATTCCGGCGAAAAATTACGGCAATGATTTGAAAGCATTTCTGAAAGCCATCACGCTGAAGACCAAATTGATCTACATAGCCAACCCGAACAACCCGACGGGCAGCTTTGCAACAGCGGGAGAAATTGCCGACTTTTTAGCACAAGTGCCGCCGCAAGTGATTGTGGTATTGGACGAAGCCTATGTGGAATTTACCGATCCGAGCGAACGGGTGGATTCTTTCGGTTTGTTGGCGAAATACCCGAATCTTATCGTGTGCCGAACCCTTTCCAAAGCCTACGGATTAGCCGGTTTGCGTATCGGTTATGCGGCTTCCTCGGTGGAAATCGCAGGGCTGTTAAATCGCGTACGCCAGCCCTTTAACTGTAACAGCCTGGCACTTGCCGCCGCCACAGCCGCTATTAAAGATGACGAATTTGTAGCGAAAGTCGCCGAAAACAATCGAATCGGCTTGCAATTATTAGAAAATTTCTTCGATGAAAAAGGACTGCGTTATGTACCGTCCAAGGGGGAATTTCGTCATGCTGGATTTACAACAGCCTGCCGCCCCCATTTATCAGGCGTTGTTGAGTAAAGGCGTGATCGTGCGTCCGCTTGCCGGTTATGGTTTGCCGAATCATTTACGTATCAGCATCGGCTTGCCGGAAGAAAATCAACGTTTTTTAACCGCACTTAGCGAAATTTTAGGCTTATAACGGACAACTTATGCAGCAAGCAATTTCCATTACGCTCAATCCCATTGCCCGCGTTGAAGGCACCATTCATTTACCCGGCTCGAAAAGCCTCTCCAACCGCGCCTTATTGCTGGCAGCATTGGCGCACGGCACCACCAAAGTAACCAACCTGTTGGACAGCGATGACATCCGCCACATGCTCAATGCCTTAAAACAGCTCGGTGTGCAATATACGTTATCCGAAGATAAATCCGTATGCGAAGTGCAGGGCTTGGGCGGCGCCTTTCAGTGGCACGACGGCTTGGCGCTATTTTTAGGCAATGCCGGCACCGCCATGCGCCCGCTGGCGGCAGCACTTTGTTTGGCTCGCAGCGCGGATTCCGCCCAAAACGAAGTAATTTTAACGGGCGAACCGCGCATGAAAGAACGCCCGATTCAGCACTTAGTAGACGCGTTATTACAGGCAGGCGCCGATATTCGTTATTTAGAAAATGAAGGCTACCCGCCTATCGCCATTCGTAACACGGGATTACGCGGCGGTTTAATTAAAATCGACGGCTCCATTTCATCACAATTTTTGACCGCACTTTTAATGGCGGCGCCCCTTGCGGAGGGCGACAGCGAAATCGAAATTATCGGCGATTTGGTGTCCAAACCGTACATCGACATCACCCTCAACATGATGAAAACCTTCGGCGTGACTGTGGAAAATCAGCATTACCAACGCTTTATCGTGAAAGGCAAACAATCCTACCAATCGCCCGGCACGTTTTTAGTGGAAGGCGATGCCTCCTCCGCTTCGTATTTCCTCGCCGCAGGCGCCATTAAAGGCAAAGTGAAAGTGACAGGCATCGGCAAAAACAGCATTCAGGGCGATCGCCTGTTTGCCGATGTCTTAGAAAAAATGGGCGCCAATATCACTTGGGGCGACGATTTTATTCTGGCGGAACAAGCCCCGTTACATGGCGTGGATATGGACATGAACCACATTCCCGACGCCGCCATGACCATCGCCACCACCGCGCTCTTTGCGGAAAGCGAAACCGTGATTCGTAACATTTACAACTGGCGCGTGAAAGAAACGGATCGTTTAACCGCCATGGCGACGGAACTGCGTAAAGTAGGCGCAGAGGTTGAAGAAGGTGAAGATTTTATTCGCATTCAACCGTTAAAACCCACGGAATTTAAAGCGGCGGAAATCAAAACCTACAACGATCACCGCATGGCAATGTGCTTTGCGCTCATCGCCCTTTCCGACACGCTGGTAACGATTTTGGATCCGAACTGCACGGCAAAAACCTTCCCGACCTTTTTCAAGGAATTTTTAGCCATCGCGCAACAACCGACCGGCAAAGCGAATTAGCCGTACAAGGCGAATAAAAACGCCGTAAAAACAAACCGCACTTTGATCTGCCCCCCAAAAGTTGGACATCACAACCAACCAGTTAAAGTGCAGATTTTTATGGGTAAACATTATTCAATCGAATTCAAACATCACATTGTCAAACTTGTCTTAGAAGAACATTGGGGCATTCGTGAAGCCGCACAACACTTCCATATTGCCGCCCATTCTTCCGTTGTTGTCCGGTTGCAACGCTTTGAAAAA
>NZ_NRDF01000007.1 GCF_003130205.1 Aggregatibacter actinomycetemcomitans | reverse complement strand
TACCGAACTCAGAAGTGAAATGCCGTAATGCCGATGGTAGTGTGGGGTATCCCCATGTGAGAGTAGGTCACCGCCAAGCCTGATAGGGAGCCCTGATGTGAGAGCATCGGGGCTTTTTGTTTTTTGTAGCGTAGAAATTCCACTGAAAAAAGGCTACAATAGCGCACTTATTTCAAATCTAAAGAGAAATTATGACAGCTTTAAACGTACTTATTTACCCGGAAGAGCACCTTAAAGTGGTTTGCGATCCGGTCGTGGAAGTCAATGACAACACGCGTAAAATTATTGATAATATGTTTGATACCATGTATCAGGAAGGAGGTATCGGTCTGGCGGCGCCTCAGGTGGATATTTTACAGCGCATTATCACTATTGATATTGAGGGTGACAAACAAAACCAGTTAGTGTTGATTAACCCTGAAATTTTGGAATCGGAAGGTGAAACCGGAATTGAAGAGGGCTGTTTGTCTATTCCCGGATTTCGTGCGTTAGTGCCACGTAAAGAGAAAGTGACTGTAAAAGCGCTGGATCGTCATGGCAAAGAATTCACCTTAAAGGCAGATGGCTTGTTGGCAATTTGTATTCAGCATGAAATCGATCATTTAAACGGTATTCTTTTTGTGGATTATCTCTCTCCATTGAAACGTCAGCGGATTAGAGAAAAGCTGATTAAAATGAAAAAACAGATGGAAAAGCAAAAATAATTGTGAACTTCTAAAAAGTGCGGTAATTTTTCACCGCACTTTTATTTATCTATGACGCCGAACATTATGAAACCACTCGATATTATCTTTGCCGGTACGCCGAACTTCGCTGCACAGCATTTACAAGTCTTACTCAATTCTTCCCATAACGTGATTGCGGTTTATACTCAACCGGACAAACCCGCCGGTCGGGGAAAGAAATTGCAAGCCGGCCCGGTGAAACAGTTAGCCGAGCAACATCAAATTCCCGTCTATCAACCGAAATCCTTACGCAGAGCGGAAACGCAGGCAGAATTGGCCGCACTTCAGGCGGATGTCATGGTGGTTGTGGCGTACGGTTTGATTTTGCCACAAGCGGTGCTGGATGCACCGAAGTATGGCTGTCTTATTTTTTGTGCGAAAGGGCAACGCGGACCAAGGCGACAACCGATCGGCATTTGCTCCAATAAGGGTACTGACCCCTTTAACGTACCCAGATAACCTTTAAACGGTAAATCGTAAAAGCCTTACGGATGCTTTTTCCCCGTGAACTGTTACTTGATTTACTCGGGCTAGCACGAAGCTTTTTCTTTTATTACTTAAAACCTAAAGCAGATAAAAATACCAGGATTGTGCAAGAAATTGCTGATATTTATTGCGAAAATAACGGAAACTATAGTTATCTCCGCGTGAAGTTGAAATTAAGAGCTACAATGAAAATCAATCATAAGCGAGTGCAATCTATCATGCAAAAGTTGGGGTTGAAGGGAAATGTAAACAACAAAAATATCGTTCGTATCAAGGTGATGTAGGTCGCTTAGCTGAAAATCTTTTACAACGTGATTTTATTGCAACAGCGCTAAATGAAAAATGGGTGACGGATGTCAGTGAATTTAAGTGTGATGAAGGAAAACTTTATTTATTACCAATTAGAGACTTGTTTAACGGTGAGATTATTGAGTATGACTTAGCACCAAGCCTGAATTTTGAATAAATCACCCGAATGATGAAACAGGCGATTTTAAAGTTAGATGGCACAACCCAATTCTTTATTCAGACCAAGGCTGGCAGTACCAAATGCAAGATTATCAAACCTTATTGAGAAAAAATGGGATTAGGAAAAGTATGTCGAGAAAAGGGAATTGTCTCGATAATAGTGTGATGGAGAGTTTTTTCGCACGATTAAAAATAGAATGTTATTACGGGAAGCGGTTTGAAACTTTTGAGCAGCTTGAGAAAACCATTTATGAATATATTCATTATTATAATTATGAGCGGATTCAGGTAAAACTAAAAGGGCTAAGCTCTGTGGAATACAGAACTCAGTCCTTGAATTAAATGAGTCTAACTTTTTGGGTACAGATCATTGTCGGTAGAATTTCAGGAAAAATAAATACCTTTCACAAAGTAAACTCGGAAAAGTATTGAATTTGAAATACGGTTTTTAGTCAATTTTCGGACTTTGTACAACTGCCGCATAATACTGCTTTACTTAAAGGAATGTGAATGGTGTTTTAATCACAGCGAAACAAAATCTCAAGTTTCTATTTTAAAACAATTAATTAAAGAGAGTTTAGGTTAGTTATCTAGTGCGGCACCTTTTTATATGTGGAATAGCAGTCCCAGGACAGCAAAATGAATTAGTCAGTACGCTGGCATTGTAACGCTGAAGAATAAAGCAGCAAGGCATAACGTCAAAAAAATCGGACGCTGTTTTGAAATGCATCGCTCAACCCTCTTTAGTTGTAAGAAAGCTAAATCGAATTGGAGCGTATCAAGGCATTCAAGCGGAATTATCCACCTGTTTCCGGAAAACAGAGTTTACTGTTTCGTTCGTACAGGAGCGAACAGTATAGCCGTTGGTCATTTAGAAAGTGTCTGGTGGATTCTGGTATTAAACAAGATTAAATCCGGACGGGGAAATGTACGGATAATGTAGGAATGGAACGTTTTTTCACAGTTTAGAGACGGAAAATATTTATCGTGAAAACCATGCCACCCGAGCAGAGGCAGTGCTTTGGATTGCGGAAATATATTGAAGATTTTTATAATCCCAAACGGCTTCATTCAGTCTTAGGTAATTATTATCACTAAATGGCACGCCCTAAAGGATTCGAACCTTTGACCCACGCCTTAGAAGGGCGTTGCTCTATCCAGCTGAGCTAAGGGCGCGTAGTAAATGGAATAATGAATAATAGAGAAAGGTGGTCGGCGAGATAGGATTTGAACCTACGACCCACTGGTCCCAAACCAGTTGCGCTACCAAGCTGCGCTACTCGCCGAAAGATGTGTAGCATTATAGTTTTCTTTCATTTTCAGTCAATAAGTTTTTACTGTTTTATTATTAATCGTTTAAATTTATGGCAATGCCTTACATCTGCCATAGTTTTCTGCCAAAATAGTAAATATTTCCGTTTATTCACTGGAGAATATAATGACTGCTCAAATTATTTCCGGCACCGAATTATCAAGCCAAATTAAAACCCATATTGCCCGCCAAATTGCACATTATGTGGAACGGGGTAAACGTTCTCCCGGGCTTGCAGTGATTTTGGTCGGTGCCGATCCCGCTTCACAGGTTTATGTAGGTAGTAAGCGCAGAAGCTGTGCCGAAGTGGGAATTATTTCCAAATCCTACGATTTACCGGAAAATACGCCGGAACAGGAATTGTTAGGAATCATTGAACAGCTCAATCAGGATAAGGATGTTGACGGTATTCTGGTGCAGCTACCGTTGCCAAAACATATTGATAGCACTAAAGTCATTGAAAAAATATCGTCCGAAAAAGATGTGGACGGCTTCCACCCTTATAATGTCGGACGTTTGTGTCAGCGCATTCCAACGTTACGCGCCTGTACGCCTTATGGTGTGATGAAACTGTTGGAAACCACCGGTATTGCGTTTCATGGCAAACATGCGGTAATTGTGGGCGCGTCCAATATCGTCGGTCGTCCGATGGCATTAGAGTTGTTACTTGCAGGTTGTACTGTCACGGTTACCCATCGTTTTACCGAAGATTTGGCACATCATGTGCGTCAAGCGGATATTATTGTAGTTGCCGTTGGCAAACCGAGGTTTATTAAAGGGGAATGGATTAAAGAAGGCGCTGTTGTGGTTGACGTGGGGATTAATCGCATTGACGGCAAACTGGTGGGCGATGTGGAATTTGACGTAGCAGCGGAATGTGCAGCGTATATTACGCCGGTGCCGGGCGGTGTTGGTCCGATGACGGTCGCAATGTTGATGGAAAATACGCTCTCCGCTTATAAAAAACATGAAAATTTAGGATAAAGTGCGGTTATTTTTTAAAACGTTTTTCGTCCCTAGAAAAAAGCCCTTGATTTGACTCAAGGGCTTTTGCCTTTCTGAACAGGGAGGAATTACATCATTCCGCCCATGCCTCCCATACCGCCCATTCCGGAGGCGCCGAGGTCGGCTTTGTCGTCTTTCGGTAATTCGGTGACCATACATTCGGTAGTGATCATTAAACCGGCAACAGACGCTGCAAATTGTAATGCGGAACGGGTGACTTTCGTCGGATCCAAAATACCCATAGCGATCATATCGCCGTATTGTTCGGTGCCTGCGTTATAACCGAAGTTGCCTTCGCCGTTTTTCACTGCGCTGGCGATCACGGACGCTTCTTCACCGGCATTCGCCACGATTTGACGCAACGGTGCTTCCATAGCACGAAGGGCAAGTTTGATACCCACATTTTGTTCTTCGTTATCGCCTTGTAAGCCGACTACTTTGCCGGCTGCGCGAATTAACGCCACGCCACCACCGGCAACGATACCTTCTTCTACCGCCGCACGGGTCGCGTGTAAGGCGTCTTCAACGCGTGCTTTTTTCTCTTTCATTTCCACTTCGGTTGCCGCGCCCACTTTAATCACAGCAACACCACCCGCTAATTTCGCCACGCGTTCTTGCAATTTTTCTTTGTCGTAGTCGGAAGTGGCTTCTTCAATTTGTTGACGAATTTGCGCCACACGACCTTGGATTTGTGCTTCATCGCCGATACCGTCGATAATGGTGGTGTTATCTTTGTTGATAACAATACGTTTTGCTTGACCTAAATCTTCAAGTGTGGCTTTTTCCAATTCCATACCAATTTCTTCGGAAATCACCGTACCGGCGGTTAAAATCGCAATGTCTTGCAACATGGCTTTACGACGATCGCCAAAGCCTGGCGCCTTCACTGCCGCCACTTTCACAATACCGCGCATGGTGTTTACAACCAGGGTTGCCAAGGCTTCGCCTTCCACATCTTCGGCGATGATTAACAACGGTTTACCGGCTTTCGCCACGCCTTCTAATACCGGCAATAATTCGCGGATGTTGGAGATTTTTTTATCCACCAACAGGATAAACGGATTGTCCAGTTCCACTGTGGCGGTTTCAGGTTTGTTGATGAAGTATGGGGAAAGGTAACCGCGGTCGAATTGCATACCTTCAACCACATCCAATTCGTCTTCCAAACCGGTGCCGTCTTCCACGGTAATTACGCCTTCTTTACCCACTTTTTCCATGGCTTGAGCGATTAATTGACCCACAATGCTGTCAGAATTTGCGGAGATCGTGCCAACTTGTTCGATTTCTTTTGAGGTTTCGCATGGTTTGGAGAGATTTTTGAGCTCGGCAACCACTGAGTTGACAGCTTTATCAATACCGCGTTTTAAATCCATCGGGTTCATACCGGCAGCAACGGCTTTTAAGCCTTCGTTCACGATGGCTTGAGCCAATACGGTGGCGGTTGTGGTACCGTCTCCTGCCGCGTCATTCGCTTTAGACGCCACTTCTTTCACCATTTGGGCGCCCATGTTTTCAAATTTATCTTCTAATTCTATTTCACGTGCCACGGAAACGCCGTCTTTAGTGATGGTCGGTGCGCCGAAAGATTTGTCTAACACCACGTTACGACCTTTCGGGCCGAGGGTAACTTTTACTGCATCGGCTAAAATATTTACGCCGTTTAACATTTTTACGCGTGCGTCGTTACCGAATTTTACATCTTTTGCTGCCATTTTTAATTTCCTTTTATTTTGTGGTGGGTTTTAGCCTACCATTTCATTCAACACTTTTTTAGTGGGTTGAGACCCACCCTGCGATTGCAAAAAGTGCGGTCGTTTTTTCGAGCGTTTTAGTTACTCAACGATCGCCAAAATATCACTTTCAGAGATGATGAGCACTTCCTCACCGTCGATTTTCTCCGCTTTCACGCCATAACCGTCGCTGAAGATCACGGTGTCACCAACTTTAACGTGCATCGGGTGTATGCTACCATTTTCCAGCAAGCGTCCCGGACCTACTGCCAATACTTTGGCGCGGGTGGATTTGGTGGCGGCGGAACCGGTTAAAACGATGCCACCGGCGGATTTGGTTTCCACATCTTCACGTTTTAGAATGACTTTGTCGTGTAATGGACGAATATTCATTTGAAATTTCCTCTATTTCTTAAGTTAATAAAAAAGCCCTTTGTATATGGGAGTTATTTTTCTGCTTTCAAGGGGGAGGATAAAATTATTTTAGCCGTTTATGTTCATCCACTTCCTTTTCAAATTCTGCCTCAAAAATCTCGCCATCTTCCGCCCTATGGTGGCGTGATGAATAAAAAGTGCGGTTGTTTTTAAAGGTGTTTTGACGGAAGAACATGAAGCGGCTGTCCAACAGCATTTTCGCGATTTGGCTACCGAGCGGACTGAGCAGAATGCAGGCAAGTATATCGGTGACAAAGCCCGGAATCACGAAAAGCACGCCGGCGATAAGCCAACGGGCGGAGCTGAAAATCGTGTCGGTCGGCAATTCGCCCTGTTTGAGTTGTTGTCCGGCACGTGTTAAGGCGTACCAACTGCGGGCGCGAATAACCAACATACCCAACAACGATGAGCCAATCAGCAAGAGAATCAACATAAAAATACCGAAATGGCTACCCATCCAAACCAGCAGGCTAAGTTCGGTATAAATAAACAGGAAAACGGCGAAAAGAAAGGCGATAAAAGGCATGAATGCTCCTTAATAATAAATCGGCTATGAATATTACCCTGTTTATTTTGCAGTGCAATATGCCGGTGCTGTAAATCTCGCATTCAGGTTAAAAAAACTAATGTGAAAAATAAAAATAAATCCTAAATGCGTATAAAAATCTGTGACTTAGATCAATTTAATTTTCTTTGAAGTTTCTATAATGCCCTCAATAAAACAACTCGTAATAAGGTAAATGAGGAGAGCTAACAATGACACAATTCAGAAAAGAAGTGGATTTATTAGGCGAACGCGACGTTCCTGCGGACGCGTATTGGGGGATTCATACATTAAGAGCAATAGAAAATTTCAACATTTCCAACACCACCATTTCTGACGTGCCGGAATTCGTACGCGGCATGGTGATGGTGAAAAAAGCCACCGCGCTCACCAACGGCGAATTAGGCACGATTCCGAAAAAAATTGCCGATGCTATTGTGAAAGCCTGTGATGAAGTGTTGGTCAACGGCAAATGTTTGGATCAATTCCCGTCCGATATTTATCAAGGCGGGGCGGGGACCTCCGTTAACATGAATACCAACGAAGTGATTGCGAATCTGGCATTGGAAATTTTAGGACACAAAAAAGGCGAATATAATTATTTGGATCCGATGGATCATGTGAATGCCAGCCAATCCACCAACGATGCTTACCCGACCGGTTTCCGTATTGCGGTGTATAACAGCATTATGAAATTGGTCAGCAAAGTGTTGTATTTACAACAAAGCTTTGAGAATAAATCAAAAGAATTCGCCAAAGTGTTAAAAATGGGACGCACCCAATTGCAAGATGCGGTACCGATGACAGTGGGACAAGAATTCAAAGCCTTCTCCGTGTTGCTGGATGAAGAAGTGCGTAACTTAAAACGCACCGCGGAATTATTGCTTGAAGTGAACTTAGGTGCGACCGCCATCGGTACCGGTTTGAACACGCCGAAAGGCTATGTGCCATTGGTGGTGAAACATTTGTCGGAAGTCAGCGGTTTGCCTTGCGTGGCTGCCGAAAACCTGATTGAAGCTACCTCCGACTGCGGCGCTTATGTGATGGTACACGGCGCGTTAAAACGTACTGCAGTGAAACTCTCCAAAGTATGTAACGACTTGCGTTTATTGTCTTCCGGTCCGCGTGCGGGCTTGAAAGAAATCAACCTGCCTGAATTGCAAGCGGGTTCTTCCATCATGCCGGCGAAAGTCAACCCGGTTGTGCCGGAAGTAGTGAACCAAGTGTGCTTCAAGGTGATTGGTAATGACACCACCGTGACCTTCGCCGCGGAGGCCGGTCAATTGCAACTAAACGTAATGGAACCGGTAATCGGTCAAGCCATGTTCGAATCTATCGACATCTTAACCAACGCCTGCGTGAACTTGCGCGATAAATGTATCGACGGCATCACCGTGAATAAAGAAATTTGCGAAAATTATGTGTTCAATTCCATCGGTATCGTTACCTATTTGAATCCGTTCATCGGTCACCACAACGGCGACTTGGTAGGTAAAATCTGCGCCCAAACCGGCAAAGGCGTACGTGAAGTGGTATTGGAAAAAGGCTTGTTAACCAAAGAAGAATTGGATGACATTCTGTCTGTGGAAAACTTGATGAACCCGACTTACAAAGCGAAATTAAATAAGTGAACAAAGCGACCAATAAAGTGTCAAAGGTTAACTTGTTTATTTAGTCAAAATCAGCGTCTTAACGAACGAATTAGGGCGCTGATTTTTTATTTGTCGCTTTTTAATGGACGATGGTCGGGCTAGAATAAGCAAAATTTTTTTCCGGGTGCTTTAAGTCGGAATTTGGATAGGAACAATAAACGATGAAAAAAATATTGGTTATTCGTAACGATAAACTGGGTGATTTTATGTTGGCGTGGCCGGCGTTTGCCATGTTGAAAGCATCGGATCCGTCACTAAAACTGACCGCACTTGTGCCGCCTTATACGGCGGAAATCGCCCGTGCCTGCCCTTATTTAGATGAGGTCATCATTGACGTGCCGAAAGGCGATAAAGCGGCGTTTCAACGTCTCGTAAATGACATTAAAACGCAACGGTTTGACGCCATGATCAGTTTCTTTTCCAATACGCACAATGCCAAACTGGCGTGGAAATGTCGTATTCCTTATCGCTTGGCGCCGGCAACCAAATGGGTACAGTTTTTTTATAATCATCGCTTGGTGCAGCGCCGTTCTCAATCTGCCAAGCCGGAGTTTGCCTATAATCTGGATTTAGCCCGTCGGTTTTTACAGGATCACAACATTAGCGTTGTCGAACCGCGTCCGCCGTATCTCAGCTTCCCGAAAAGTGCGGTGGATTTTCAGCGTGAATCTTTGTGCCATCGGTTAAAGATTGATTCGTCGAAGAAATGGATTTTCGTGCACAGCGGTTCGGGCGGTTCCGCCAATAACTTATCTTTGGCGCAATATGCGGCGTTGATTCGGGGCTTGCTGGCAGCGCTTGACGCTGATGTGATTCTCACCGCCGGGCCCAATGAAAGCGAAAAAGCCCATGAATTGGCGGGGCTGGTGCAAGATGCCCGCCAAGGTGCCGGTGTGGTGGTTTACGATAAAAATAACGGGCTGGTGGATTTCGCGCAATCCTTGGCGTGCGCCGATTTGTTCATCGCCGGTTCTACCGGACCGCTTCATTTGAGCGGGGCGTTAAACGTGCCGACCATCGGATTTTACCCGAGCCGACGTTCCGCCACACCGTTACGTTGGCAACCGATTAATGATGAGGCGAAACATCTGGCATTTTGCCCGCCTAATGACAAAGCCAGTCAGACGGATTTAAGCAAAATCTCAATTGAGGAAAAGTTAGCGGAGATGATTCGGTTTATCACTAAAGTATGGCACGCGGCTGATAAATAAGAGCGTGTATTGCACTACCCGGCCGATACCGAGGGCGAATGCCGATGCCGAACAGCAAAATGCCGATGACGGCGTAGGCAAAACGCACATAAAGTGCGGTGGGTTTTCCGGTAAATAAGTGGTTAAGCCGAGGACAAGGGCGATAACGAAAATGTTCATTACCGTGGCGAGCCCCGGCCTGAGTTTGAGCGGAAACCACGCCGGCATCACGATCAGGCTGATAATGCACGATACCCGGCTAACGCTGAATTACCATCGTAGCGCAACGCCTTGGGATAATACCGTCCAAGGCGCAGAACCCAAATCGGAAAGCAACAGCAAGCCTTCGTCGAAGCCGATAACGATTAAAGAAAGCACCAACACGCACAACGAGACGGGCTCAAACGACCAAAGGGATTTGGCAGCCCAATTCGTATGCGGCAGAACCTGTGGCTTTTTCATCAATACATAATCCGTGATTTGTTAATAAGGTGGACGCACTATCCCAATCTTTACCGGTTCTGCCTAAACAAATCTCCGCCAAGGGCTAATTCAACATATAAACCACCTCATAAGGTAACCTGTTATCCATCACGGAAAAATCGGCGTAATTGTTGATTAACATATTGCCCGCGAATGGTAATGAAACGGTTCGTTCCTGCGCACTTATTGAGCCACATTTATACGGGCAGAATAGAGTAGTATGATTATGGGAATATGGAGCTTCGGAAGATAAAGGGTAGTGGTAAAATAAAATGACTAGGGGACGTACTACCTCCTTTCTATCCTTCGTGTACCTTCTCCTGTAAGCTCAGGTGGGTAGGATAATTTTAAAATATCAATGTAATACAATATTTCGACCAACTGTGATTCAAACACATGCGCACCATCAACAGTGTAGTGCGAAAAAGTGCGGTCATTTTTCTAATCAAATTTCATGCCCAAGGCGATTAAATCCTGTTTTAGCTTTTGGGCATGGGTGAATTGTAAGGCGTGTAAGCCGACGTTGCGGGCGCCTTCCACATTACGCAGGCTGTCATCGATGAAGGCGGTGCGTTGAGGGTTTAGGTGGTAGCGTTCGATTAACAGATTGAAAATACGTGGGTTGGGTTTTGCCAGGCGTTCGTAGCCGGAGACCAGAATGCCCTCGAATTCGGTTAAGAAAGGGAAGCGTTCTTCGGCGAAATGGAAGGTTTCGTTGGACCAGTTGGTCAGTGCCAGCAGGCGGATGCCGTTGCGTTTGAGGGATTCCAGCAGGGCGACGGTGTCGTCAATGGCGCCGTTTAGGGTTTCCGTCCAGCGTTCGTGATAGGCGCGGATTTCCGCTTCATAATGCGGATGTTGTTTGACCGCTTCGGCAACGCCTTCCACCCAGGATCGTCCGGCATCTTGCCGCTCATTCCACTCACTGTTGCACACCTCCGCTAAAAAGCGTTCCATCTCCGCGTCGTCGCTGAAAATCTTGCGGTATAAATGGCGTGGGTTCCAATCCACCAGCACGCCACCCAAGTCAAAAACGACGGTGTCGATATGTTGTGTTTTGTTCATGCTTTCCTCCCGATGGATGACGAAAAGTGCGGTCGTTTTTGCCGACGTTTTTTTAATTAAACAACATCAATCCCCAGGTGACGACGACGATAACCAAAGCGACAAATACGGCGGCGGAGCCTTGATCTTTGGCGCGGCCGGCGAGTTCGTGGCGTTCGGTGCCGATGCGATCGACCACCGCTTCAATGGCGCTGTTAAGCAGTTCCACCACCAGCACCAGCAACACGGAACCCAGCATCAGGGCGTGTTCAATGGCATCTTCGCCGAGCCATAACGCCAGCGGGATCATGAAAATGCAGCAAAAAAGCTCGTGACGAAAAGCGGTTTCATATTTGACCGCACTTTTTAAGCCTTTCATGGAATATTGGGTGGATTTAATTAAGTGGGTTAGTCCCGTGGTTTTATCCATTTGATTTTCCTTGTTTTTCGTTGTTTTTATTAGAGACGTTTGGCTTCGATGACATCATCCAGTTTTTCCAACCGGGACAGGATCTTACTTAACATTTCTACGTTATTCAGTTCAATTTGCATATCGATATTTGCCACTTGGCGCTTGCTGTCCGTGTGGGTAGAAACGCCAAGTACGCTGATTTTTTCATTTGCCAGCACGGTGGTGATGTCGCGCAACAAGCCGTTACGATCCGATGCCACGATGCGAATATTGAGATGGAAGCCGCTGGAATAATTATCGCCCCAGCGGGATTCCACCACACGTTCCGGATGGGCGGCTTGCAATTCGAGGAATTGGTCGCAGTCGCAGCGGTGAATGGAAATACCGCGTCCCATGGTGATGTAGCCCACAATGCTGTCGCCCGGAATCGGTTGGCAGCAGCGGGCGATGTGGTGCATGAGGTTGCCCACGCCTTCCACGATCACGCAGTCTTTGCGCTCGGATTTTTGCTGGGAATTGACCGCACTTTTGTTGCTCACATGGCGCAAAATTTCTTCGTCCACTTCCTGTGCGGAGATTTTGATAAATTTGCTTTGCAGGAAGTTAATCAGCGGGCTGATACGAATATCACCGCCGCCGATGCCGGCATATAAATCGTCCAGGTTTTTCAGGTTGTAACGGGGCAGCGCCTGTTGCTCCACCTGTTTTAAGCTGATGCCTAAGCGGTTGATCTCGCTTTCCAGCAGCTCTTTGCCTGCCGGAATGTTTTTATCGCGATCCTGTTTTTTGAACCACGCGTGAATTTTCGCGCGGGATTTCGCCGTGTGGGTAAAGCCGAGATTCGGGTTCAACCAGTCGCGACTCGGGTTCAGATTTTTCTGGGTGATGATGTCCACCTGATCGCCCATTTGCAGTTGATACGTGAAAGGCACAATGCGCCCGCCCACTTTGGCGCCTATACAACGATGCCCGATTTCGCTGTGAATGGCGTAAGCGAAATCTAATGGCGTGGAGCCGGTGGGCAGATCCACCACTTCGCCTTTCGGCGTAAACACATACACGCGGTCATCAAACACTTGGCTGCGCAATTCCGCTATGACTTCGCCGGAATCGGTAATATCGTCCTGCCACGCCAACAGTTTGCGTAGCCAGGCGATTTTTTCTTCATAGCCGGAACGCCCTGCGGTGGCGCCTTCTTTATATTTCCAGTGCGCCGCTACGCCAAGTTCCGCATCATCGTGCATTTGCTGGGTGCGGATTTGCACCTCAATGGGCTTGCCGCCTTTGCCCAGCACCACGGTATGAATGGATTGATAACCGTTCGGTTTCGGGTTGGCGACATAATCGTCAAATTCTTTCGGTAAGTGTTTGAAATGGGTATGTACGACGCCCAGTGCGGTGTAACAATCCTGCAATTTCTGGACGATAATGCGCACTGCGCGAACGTCGTATAACTCACTGAATTCCAGATGTTTTTTCTGCATTTTGCACCAAATGCTGTAAATGTGTTTCGGGCGACCGTACACTTCCACCTGCTTGATGTTTTCCTGCAAATAGCCGGTAAGTTCGGCGACAAAATCGGCGATATATTGTTCGCGGTCAATGCGGCGTTCTTGCAGCAGTTTGGCGATGGCGCGATATTGTTCCGGGTGCAGATAGCGGAAGCAGTAGTCTTCCAGCTCCCATTTGAGTTGTCCGATACCGAGGCGATTGGCGAGCGGGGCGTAAATATTGGCGCATTCTTTGGCGGCGAGCACCCGTTGTTCTTCAGTGTAATCGTTATCCACCGCGTCACGCAGGAAGGCGATTCGTTCGGCGAGTTTGATAATGACGCAACGGAAATCATCCACCATGGCAAGCAACATACGGCGCACATTATCCACTTGCAGACTGCTGGCGGAGTGGGTGACGTTTAACTGGCGAATGTTGTCCATCTCAATGACACCTTTCACCAATTTGCTGATATTGGCGCCGAAATCTTCTTCAATTTGCGCCGGATCCACCAGCTGATCATTTACAATCGGGAATAACATCGCCGTGAGCAGGCTGTCGCCGTCCATGTTTAAACTGTGCAGAATTTCCACCATTTCCACACCGAAGGACAACAAATGCGCCTCTTCCGCATGATGCTCGGCACGCAGTGCGATTTTTTGCTGCGAATAGTGCCAGCAGGCGGTGAGACCGGTTTTGATACTGTCCGCCGCATTTAAATTAGCGCACCATTGTTCAATCTCAAAATCTTTAGGATTTAATAAATGAGATCCTCTCACAGCGACCATAGCGAATCCTTATTTTTTCCGAAATAAACTTATCGATTCCAAATGACCGGTATGCGGGAACATATCGATCATGGCGACTTTATCCAGTTGGTAGCCTGCATTGCGTAAGATTTCCGTATCTCGCACGAGCGTTGCAGGATTGCAAGAAACATACAGGATATTTTCAGCCTGTAATTGACAGAGCGCATTTAACGCAAATGCCGCTCCCGTGCGTGGCGGGTCGAGCAGAATCTTATTGAAAGGTTGCTGCGCCCAGCCTTGATTGACAAAAGATTTATCCAAATCTGCTTGATCGAATTGGACATTGTGACAGCAGTTTCGTTCGGCATTTCTGCGGGCTTTTTCTACCATCGCGGAAACGCCTTCAATTCCCACCGCACTTTTTACCCGACGGGCGATCGGCAGGGTGAAATTGCCCATGCCGCAGAACAAATCCAGCACATGATCCCGTTCGTTTAGCGCCAACCAATCCAACGCGGTATTGATCATTTGACGATTCAACGCCGCGTTAATTTGAATGAAATCACGAATATCAAATTGCAATGTCAAATCGTCGTCTAAACGATAAAAAGGTTGCCCGCCATGCCAATGTTCAATGGCATCCTGTGCTTGCACGAACAGCATAAGACGGTGCCGTTCGGCGAATTTCAGCAATAAAGTGCGGTCGTTTTCGGCGACGTTTTTGATGTGCCGTAACAGCATGGCGATGCCGTTATCCGCTGCCACCAGTTCAATGTGCCCAAGTTGTTGCGGGGCGGACCATTGGGCAAAAAGTGCAGTCAGTTTCGGCAGTAAATCGTTGAGCGGTTGTTCCAGCACCGGGCAATGTTCAAGCGGGATAATTTGTTGGGCATTTTTGCGCCGTAAACCGATATGCAGTTTGCGCGTTTTGCTATCAAATCCGATACTTAACCGCACCCGACGGCGATAATGCCAGGGTTCGCCCTGCAATAACGGCATAAACTGAATCGGTTCGGATTGCAAACGACTAAGACGCTGAATCAGTGCCTTTTGTTTGGCGGAACGTTGTAATTCGATGGGAATATGTTGATTTTGGCAGCCGCCGCATTGTGTGAAATAGGTACATGGCGGCGTTTGGCGTTGCAGGCTTGGGCGCAAAATGCGTTGAGCCGTGCCGTGCCCGTATTGGCGTTTTTCTTCCAGTACACGCACTTCCACGCTTTCCTGCGGTAGCGCGTTTTCAATAAACCAGGTTTTGCCGTTCATTTTCGCCACCCCCAGCCCTTGATAATCCAAATCAAGGATGTGTGCGGTGAAATTGGCGGTGGTTTTGTTCGGTTTGGTTCCGCTGTAAAGTAATGCCATGTTATTTTGAATATAGACTGTATTGTGTAAATAATTCCCGGCTTTTCAATGGTTTGTCGCCTAAATAAGGTTTTAAGGCGATGCGCGTGAAACGTTTTGCCGCCAGTAATATGCTCGGGTCGTCAAATCGGGTTTGTTCAAACGCTAATAATTCGCGCCCGTAAAAGGTTAAATTATCTTTGATTAAGGAGGCGATAAAGCCTTTTTCTTCGCGGTAACGATAGGTCATGTCCGCTTCTACCGCGTTGCCCGAACCGGCGCAATGGGTGAAATTAATGCCGTAACCAAGGGTGCGCAATAGCTGAAATTCAAAGGTACGCAGGGCGGGTTCCACTTGCTGTTGGTTCATCGCCAGTTGGGTTAAACATTGCAAATATTGTTGGAACAGCTGCGGGTAGGCGGTTTCCGGCTCCAGCACGCGACAGATGAGCTCGTTTAAATAAAACCCGCTGTATAAGGCGATATTTTGCAACGGAAGCGCAATGGCGGCGGGTTCCGCTTTGGTCAGGATTTTCAGCTCACCGCGTCCGCTCCAGCGTAACAACAACGGCGTAAAAGGCTGCAACACACCTTTTAACATGGAACGTTTCGCCCGTGCGCCTTTTGCCAAGACGCTGATCCGCCCGAAATCTTCCGTTAATAAATCGATCAGTAAGCTGGTTTCGCTGTAAGATTTGCGATGTAGCACGAAACCGCGTTGCCAATTTTCGATGATGCCGCCCTTTTCGCCGATAAAAAATTGCGCTTATTCTAGCAGATTTCACACCGCACTTTGTGGGATTTTTGCGTGGGATTTTAGAACAAAAGGAAATGAACTATAACGGAATTGTCGGCACCGGTTTATGATAGTGCGAATGTTCATGCCACAGATGTTCGAAACATTGTAATACATTGATATTTCAAAGTATCTCGCCTTTCTCCGTTTACGGGGGACAAAACACAATGCGTTTTGAGCGTTGGCTCTGCCAACGACCCCAAAGGGGTGAGCAAGTGAGTTTCCGAGCTTGCGAATAACGTGCCTGAAGGGCGGGGAATTTATTTCGATGTTTTACAAGATCATGCTTAAAAATTGAGATTTTGCCCCCCTCAGAGCTTCGCCCGGCTCCCCCCGTAAACGAGGGGAGCCAAGTTTTTTCTTTTTATGTAAATATTTACAATGTTTCGAACAACTATGGTGTTCATACCTGCACTGTTTTATCGGTCCAGGCGTGGATGCTTGAACCATAGGGCGAGCGTGAGACTCGATAAACGCCGGATAGTAAAAAAGCAGGTTTTGACACCTGCTTTTTTGCTTAAATCATCAATTAAGCTTTAGACATTGCCGCCACTTCTGCCGCAAAGTCGGTTTCCACTTTCTCGATACCTTCGCCCACTTCTAAACGGATGAAGTTAGACACTTCGGCACCTTTTTCTTTTAATAAATCGCCAACGGATTTAGACGGATCCATCACGAACGGTTGACCGGTTAAGGACACTTCACCGGTGAATTTCTTCATGCGGCCTTCAACCATTTTTTCTGCGATTTCACGTGGTTTGCCGGATTGCATCGCAATATCCACTTGGATGTTGCGTTCGTGTTCAACCACGCCGGCAGGAACGTCGCTTGGGTTAACGTAGTCAGGACGACTTGCCGCGATGTGCATAGCGATGTGTTTTAATAACTCATCGTCTGCGCCTTTACCGGCAACCAATACACCGATTTTCGCGCCGTGTAAGTAAGAACCTACTACGTCGCCTTCGATGTAAGCCACACGGCGAATAGTCATGTTTTCGCCGATTTTTGCTACTAATGCCGCACGTTTTTCTTCAAATTCCGCTTGTAATTGTTCGATAGATGCGCCTTTGTGCGCTGCGGCGTAGTCTGCCACTTCGTTGGCTAAACCTAAGAAGCCGGCATCTTTTGCCACAAAGTCGGTTTCGCAGTTTAATTCAACCACGACACCGAAACCGTTTTGTACGCGTGCGATGATGACACCTTCAGCGGCAACACGACCGGCTTTTTTCGCCGCTTTGGCTTGACCGGATTTACGCATGTTGTCGATGGCTAATTCGATGTCGCCGTTTGCTTCAACTAATGCTTTTTTACATTCCATCATGCCTGCGCCGGTACGTTCACGCAGTTCTTTTACTAATGATGCTGTGATTTCAGCCATTTTAAAATCCTCTGTCGGTTAAAGTGTGGTGGAAAAAACGTTGTTTTTTGTGACCGCACTTTTAGCTCAAAAAATACAGGGAGCTGTTTCAGCCCCCTGCTAACCAATTAATTGTCTGATTAATAAGGGCTTACGCCTTATTGCAATCGCTTGAATTATTCTGCGGCTTGCGCTAATTCTTCAGCAACCGCTTCTTCGTTACCACGACCTTCTTTGATCGCTGCAACCGCAGAAGCCAAGTAAAGTTGAATGGCGCGCGCTGCGTCGTCGTTACCAGGAATAACGAAATCTACGCCGTCCGGATCGGAGTTGGTATCAACGATAGCAAATACAGGAATGCCCAAGTTGTTTGCTTCTTTAACCGCGATATGTTCGTGATCCGCACCGATAACGAATAACGCATCCGGCAAACCGCCCATATCTTTGATACCGCCAAGACTTAATTCAAGTTTTTCCATCTCACGGCTACGCATTAACGCCTCTTTTTTGGTTAATTTGTCAAAAGTGCCGTCTTGAGATTGGGTTTCTAAATCTTTTAAGCGTTTGATGGATTGACGAACTGTTTTCCAGTTGGTCAACATACCGCCTAACCAACGGTGATTTACATAGTATTGTTGACATTCTAATGCCGCTGCTTGAACTGCATCGGTCGCTGCGCGTTTGGTACCAACGAATAACACTTTGCCGTTGTTGCTTGCAATGCGGGTTAACTCGGCTAATGCTGCATTGAGCATTGGAACGGTTTTTTCAAGGTTGATGATGTGAACGCCGTTGCGTGGTCCGAAAATAAACGGTTTCATTTTTGGGTTCCAGTAACGGGTTTGGTGACCGAAGTGAACGCCTGCCTGAAGCATATCGCGCATAGAAACTTGTGCCATAATAATTTTCCTTTTGTTTGGGGTTTAGCCTCCACATACCCAGCCAATCGACCGTTTGGCACCCCGATTTAGCCTTACTGATATGTGTGTGTTTTAGTAAATTTGATTAAAAATTAAACGTTATTTTTAAACAACAAAATAACGGCGTGCTTTATACCATAAAGTGCGGTCGGTTTCCAGTGGATTTTTTGTGATGGGAAACCGATAACGATTTGTCCGAAGCGCCCCGCCGACGATAAATACCAACATCCCTAAAGCAACTAAAGTCGATGCCGGCGCGGGCGAATTCGTCCTGATCGAATATATCCAATTCAAAAGGCGGTTGATAAAAGGCGCAGTCTTTGTTGACGATGTTGCCCGTGGTGAACATACCGCGCATGGCGCCGCCTTCTAATACCAATCCGACTTTCATTTAGCGTAAGGTAAAGGTTGTAATGCCAGTGGCATTTGGCTACCCGGCAAACGGAATGCCTGACCGTCTTCCAACGGCGTATTGAGTACCGCCTGCAACCATAAAACGCCGTGAAAATTGACCGCACTTGTGATGGTGCCGGTGCTGCGCCAGTTGTCGCCGAGCGCCATTTCCAACGGGGAACCGATGTCCGGCAGGCTTTCCGTTTGCGCCGCAAAGATAAACAAGGCGCGTTTGTTGGCGCCGCGATATTTGGCGCGCGCCACCGTTTCCTGCCCGATGTAACAGCCTTTGTGGAAGGAAATCGCCTGTTCAATGCTTTGCAGATTTAACGCCTGCGGAATGAATTGTAGTTGGGTTGCCGCCGCCAAACCGGGTACGCCGTCCTGTATATCCAACAAATCCCACGCTTTCGTTTCGGCGGTCGGTTCGATGGATAAGCGGGTCGGATTTAACAAAATGACACGCGGTTGTCGGTCGTTCACTTCGACGCGAATTTGCGCGGAAATCCGACCGCACTTTTCGATGCCCTTCGCACCTGCCACGCCGATAATCTGCCAATCTAACGGAGTGAAAGTGACTTTGGAAAACACCGCATATTTTTTCAGTTGATCCAATGCCGACGGCAATAATTCGCTTTTCAGCAACATATAAAACGTTTGTTCGTCTTGCCGAATCAGGCGGAACAGCGCGCTCATTTTGCCTTTCGGATCGCAATGGGCAGCGAGGGTGGATTCGCCTACCGCCAGTTTTGTCACATCGCAGGTAAGTTGTCCCTGCAAATATTTTTCTGCATCCACACCCCTCATTTCAATGAGGGTGTAATGTTCGAGCGGGCAGATGATGTCGTCCTGTTGTGCCGTTAAAAGTGTATATGCCATCGTACTTTCCTTAAAAATATCAATAAATTACTCAAGATTTTGAATTTGTTCGCGCATTTGTTCAATTAACACTTTAAGTTCAATGGCGGAATTGGTGACTTCCACATTAATGGATTTGGACGCCAGCGTGTTGGATTCGCGGTTCAGTTCCTGCATCATGAAATCCAGCTTGCGCCCCACCGCGCCGCCTTTGCGCAAAATATTTTGGGTTTCTTTCACGTGTAACTGTAACCGATCCAGCTCTTCCGCCACATCAATGCGTTGTGCCAGCATAATCAGCTCCTGCTCCAAACGTTGCGGATCGGGTTGCAGTTGAATTTCTTCAAAGCGTTGCAGCATACGCTCGCGCTGCCATTGTAAAATCTCCGGCATTTTTGACCGCACTTTTTGCTGCTCGGCGTTGATAGCGTCAAGGCGCTGTTCCAGTAAGGTATGGATTTTTTCCCCTTCGCGCTGACGCATGGCGATAAATTCGCCGACTACCTGTTCAAACGCCGCCAATAAATCCTGACTGATTAAATCTACGTCCTGCTCCGGTACTTCCACCACGCCCGGGTAACGCAGCACATCGGTTAAATTAAACTCGCCCTCGCCCGCTTGTTGTTTCAACCATTGCAGCGATTGCAGCACTTGATTTGCAAATTCTTGATTAATATGTAATTCGGCGGCGGTTTGTTTTTTGTTATCAATGCGCAATGTACATTCGATTTTGCCACGGGTGAGCTTTTGACGCAGGCTTTCACGCAGGGTGTTTTCTAAGCTGCGGAATTGTTCCGGCAGGCGGAAAAAGGTTTCCAGATAACGTTGATTCACCGAGCGAATTTCCCACACCGCATTGCCCCAGTCTTTTTTTATCTCTAACGCGGCAAATGCCGTCATGCTATAAATCATAATAATTCCTTCATTTTTATCCCGTAAAATTGCGCTCTATTGTACTGCCAAATTTCGTTTCTGTCAGTTTGCGTGCTAAAATGGCGCGATTTTTTATTGCTTAACGAGGAATTTTTCATGCGCCCGAATCAACGTGCCAATAACCAACCCCGCCCGATTCATATCACCCGTCATTACACCAAACACGCGGAAGGTTCCGTGTTGGTGGAATTTGGCGATACTAAAGTGTTGTGTACCGCTACCGTGGAAGAGAGCGTACCGCGCTTTCTAAAAGGACAGGGACAAGGTTGGGTGACGGCGGAATACGGCATGTTGCCGCGTTCCACCCACAGCCGTATGCAACGTGAAGCGGCGAAAGGCAAACAAGGCGGGCGCACCTTGGAAATTCAGCGTTTAATCGCCCGTTCTTTACGCGCTATGGTGGACTTGGAAGCCCTCGGCGAGCGTTGTATTACGTTGGATTGTGATGTGCTCCAGGCAGATGGCGGCACGCGCACGGCATCCATTACCGGCGCTTGCGTGGCGTTATGTGACGCGCTGAACGGTTTGGTGGCAAACGGCACATTGGCGAAAAATCCGCTGAAAGGTTTGGTTGCCGCCATTTCCGTGGGCATTGTGGACGGCGAGGCGGTGTGCGATTTGGAATATGTGGAAGATTCCGCCGCCGAAACGGACATGAACGTAGTGATGATGGAAGACGGTCGCATGATTGAAGTGCAGGGCACGGCAGAAGGCGAACCTTTCAGCCACGAAGAACTCTTAACTTTGCTCGATCTTGCCAAACAAGGCTGCGATAAGATTTTCCAAACCCAACGCGCCGCATTGGCGGAATAAGGACGCAAAATGGAAAATTACAAACAACAGTTTATTGAATTCGCGTTGGCACGTCAGGTGTTAAAATTCGGCGAGTTCACCTTGAAATCCGGACGTGTCAGCCCTTATTTCTTTAACGCCGGGTTGTTTAATCAAGGCGCGGATCTTGCCCGCTTGGGCGAATTTTATGCCGCCGCCCTGCAAGCCAGCGGTTTGCAATATGATGTGATTTTCGGTCCGGCATACAAAGGCATTCCCATCGCCACCACGGTGTCGATTGCCTTATTTAACCGTTTTAACCTCAATAAACCGGTGTGTTTTAACCGCAAAGAAGCCAAAGATCACGGCGAAGGCGGCAATTTAATCGGCAGCCCGCTACAAGGCAAGGTGTTGTTGGTGGACGACGTGATTACCGCCGGCACGGCAATTCGCGAATCCATGCAAATTATTCAGGCAAATGGCGCACAATTAAGCGCCGTGCTGATTGCGTTAAATCGTCAGGAACGCGGCAACGGCGAGTTATCCGCCATTCAGGAAGTGGAGCGCGACTACCAATGCAACGTGTTATCCATTATTGATTTTGCCGATTTGATGGCGTTTATTGAAATCCAACCGGAATATCAACAATATTTGCCGGCAATGCGTGCCTACCGCGCACAATACGGCATAAAATAACGCGAAAGTGCGGTCGTTTTTGGCGGCGTTTTTAAATTTACGCTGAAAATCCACCGCACTTTTTAACCCAACGGAGCAACAATGAATTTTATCGGAAAATTTTTAGGTGCCCTGATCGGTTTTCGATTGGGCGGTTTTTTCGGCATGTTAACAGGGATTTTCCTCGGACATCTCGCCGACAAAAAACTGTATGAACTGGGCACGGTAAATTCTTCTTTCTTCAAAAATAAAACCACCCGCCAACTGCTGTTCATGCAAACCACCTTTGCGGTGCTCGGGCATATTAGCAAAGCCAAGGGGCGCGTGACGGAAAACGACATTCAGCTTGCCAATCATTTGATGAATCAATTGCAGCTGGACGATGCCGGTCGCCGTTTGGCACAAGACGCGTTTAATCGTGGTAAACAGGCGGATTTCCCTATTCGTCAGGTGATTCGCGAATTTCGTATCGGCTGCGGACAGCGCGCCGATTTGTTGCGCATGTTCCTGCATGTGCAGGTTCAGGCGGCATTTGCCGATGATCATTTGCATGAAAATGAAAAAGAACTGTTGTTCGTGGTGGCGGAAGAACTGGGCTTGTCGCGTTTTCAGTTTGAACAAATGCTGGCGATGGAAATGGCGGCGCGTCAATTCAGCCGCGGCGGTTATTATCAACAAGGCGGCTATCAGCAAGGTTCCTACCAACAAAGTGGTTATCAATACAACGATTACCAACAAAATTCTTATAGTCAGTCTTCCGGCCCGACGTTAGACGACGCTTACAAAGTGTTGGGCGTGAGCGCCAATGACGATCAAAATACGGTGAAACGGGCGTATCGCCGTTTAATGAACGAACATCACCCGGACAAACTGGTGGCAAAAGGGTTGCCGCCGGAAATGATGGAAATGGCGAAAGAAAAAGCGCAACAAATTCAAGCGGCATACGATTTGATCTGCAAAGCCAAAGGTTGGAAATAACCTTTGCGCGTCATTTTAGCCCCTATGCAGGGTGTGCTTGATCCCCTCGTACGCCAATTATTAACGGAAGTGAACGATTACGATTTGTGCATTTCCGAATTCGTACGCGTGGTGGATCAACGGCTTCCGCCGAAAGTGTTTTATCGCCTTTGCCCCGAATTATACCAACGGGGCTTTACCCCAAGCGGCACGCCGGTACGCGTGCAACTGCTCGGACAACACCCCCAATGGCTGGCGGAAAATGCCGAACTTGCCATTCAATTAGGTTCCCACGGTGTCGATTTAAACTGCGGCTGCCCGTCGAAAACCGTGAATGGCAGCAATGGCGGCGCTTCTTTATTAAAACAACCCGAACTCATCTATCAAGCCACCAAAGCCATTCGCCAGGCGGTTCCGCCACATCACGCCGTTAGCGTGAAAGTGCGCTTAGGTTGGGATTCTACGGAATTCGCTTACGACATTGCCGACGCGGTGCAACAAGGCGGCGCCACAGAAATCGCCATTCACGGGCGCACCAAAACCGACGGCTACCGCGTCGATCGCATCAATTGGCAAAAAATCGGCGAAATCCGTCAAAAATTGAAGATTCCCGTTATCGCCAATGGCGAAATTTGGTGCTGGGCGGACGGACAACAATGTCGCGACGTCACCGGCTGCGGGGATCTGATGGTGGGGCGTGGCGCGTTAAACACACCGAATTTAAGTCGGGTGCTGAAACATCATGCCGCGCCCTTAAGTTGGGCTGAAATCATGCCGATTCTGCGTAAATATGCCGCACTGGAAAACTGCCATGACAGCGGGTTTTACCATGTGGCGCGCATTAAGCAATGGTTGCAGTATTTAAAATATGAATACGCAGAAGCCGCTGATCTGTTTGAGATGGTGAAGCGCTGTGATGATGGGTGTAAGTTAAAAGGGATTTTGGATTCCTATTATGTGGATAAAAAGCATCTCAATAACAATCCGGATTCAAGTAAGTCGGGAATCCGCCGATTATCCATAAAATAACCCTTCGCCATATAAATAAATCTCAACTTCTTCACCAACACGTAGTTCCTCTCTGTAACGTTCTTCTAAATTCACTTCCACTCCATTTACCTTAATCTGAGCAATGGTTGTTTTGCCTCTAAACTCTATCTGTTTAACAATCGCGTTAAAAAGTGCGGTGGGTTTTTTCGGTGTTTTTAGCAGGCTGAATTGTTCCGGGCGCAGGAGTAGTGTACCGGTGGCGCGTCCGTCACTTTTGTCGATAATGGGAATATCACCTAGTTGGCAATGTGCATTTGAAGCGTTATTTAAGGTTGCGGGTAATGTGATGGCATCGCCGATGAAGGTAGCGGCAGCGAGGTGTTGCGGAGCGTGGTAAAGGGTGCGCGGATCAGCGATTTGGAGAATTCGCCCGTCTTGGATCACCGCGATTTTATCGGCATAACGTAGAGCCTCATCGCGATCATGGGTGACGAAAATCGCCGAGGTGCTGCTTTGGCGCAGGGCTTGCAGCATATCGTGACGAATTTTCTGGCGCAAGTGTTCATCCAGGGCACTAAAGGGTTCATCCAGCAAAATTAATTCAGGATTGGGGGCGATGGCCCGAGCGAGCGCTACGCGTTGTTGTTGCCCACCGGAAAGCTGGTGGGGAAAACGTTCGGCAAGTTCAACAATGCCGGTAAGCAACATTACCTGTTCAATCCGTGCGCGTTCTTTCGGGCTGTTACCTTTGCCGCTACCCAAGCCATAAGCAATATTGCGATATACGTTCAAATGAGGAAATAGTACGCCTTCCTGCACGACATAACCTAAATGGCGCTGTTGGGTCGGCACATTACAATTTGCACCGAAAATCAACCGCTCTTTTAGGCGAATTTCGCCGTTATCAGGCTGTTCAAAGCCGGCAATAGCGCGTAATAATGTGGTTTTGCCACAGCCGGAGGGACCTAATAAAAACAAGATTTCCCCACTGTTAAGTTGCAACGAAATATCGTGCAAAACATGGGTTTGCCCGAAATATTTATTGAGATGGTCGATTTGAAGCAATGGTAAGTTCATTTGCATAAGTGTGAGTCGTCCCTATTTAAACGCATATTTCTTCAACAAAAACACCGGAATACCGGAAAAGAGTACAAGCATTACGGCATAAGGCGTAGCGGCGGCATATTGGGCATCACTGGTGTATTCCCAGACAGCAATGGAAAGGGTTTTGATGTCATTTGGGGTGAGCAATAAAGTGGCAGTAAGTTCTTTCATCAGATTTAGAAACACCAATGCAAAGGCTGCGGCGATGCCCGGTAAAATTGCGGGAAAGGTGAGTGTACGGAAAATATAAAAATGACTTCTGCCGAGACTTTGTCCCACTTTTTCCATCTTATCGGAGATTTGTTCCAAAGAGCTACGCAAGGTGGTTTGTGCCATAGGCAAATAGAGCATTAAATAGGCGATGACCACCATGAGAAAGGTTTGGTAGAAGGAATAGGCGTAGTTAATAGTGAAATATACTAATGCCAATGCGATAACCAAGCCCGGTACGGCATGCAACAAATAAGGCAGGCGATCAATCCAGATGGTGAGGCGGCTACGATAGCGCACGGCACTCCACACCAAAGGCAGAGCGCAGACGACGGTCAGTATTGTACCTAAAGCCGAAATGACCAATGAGTTACTGAAGGCTTCAAAAAAAGCATGGAAATCGACCGCACTTTTAATAGAGTGCCCCACTATCAGCCAGTAAATCAGTATGGTAAAAGGTATGCCTATACTGAGGATAAAGATCATCATGAAAAAGACGATAATCAGCGCTTGTTTGCCACTGCTTAAGTTTTTTACAGGATAAGGACGGATGACACCTTTGCCACTGTTATAAAGGGTTTGTTGCCCGCGAAAGAAAATTTCACCAAAGACAATAAAAGCACAAATCACCATCAATACTGCTGAAAGTAATGCCGCCGTGCTGTTGTTAAAAGACATTTCATATTCTTGAAAAATAGCCGTAGTGAAGGTTTGATAATTGAGAATGGATACCGCACCGAATTCCACCAGCATATGTAACGCAATGAGTAAAAAACTGCTGCCGATAGCCGGTTTTAGCTGAGGGAAAATGGCGTGCCAAAAGGTGTAGCTTAAGCTCTTGCCAAGGGATAGACTGACTTCTTCCAGTGAACGATCCAATCGTTTTAAGGTGGCAGCGACAGGTAAATAAGCAAGAGGAAACGAGCTTAAGGTCATAATACCGATAGTGCCCCAAAAGCCTTCAACGCGGAAAGTAAGGCTAATCCAAGTAAAACAACTGACAAAGGCAGGGATGCACAAGGGTAATGTCATTGACACCTGAAAAAAGGATTTTCCCCAAAAACGATAGCGCTCCAGCAAGAATGCACAAAAAGTGCCAAGGGTGATGGCACCGGAAGTCACGCAAACCATCAGAAGCAGGGTATTGCTTAATAATTCCCACATGCGGGGACGCCATAACAGTTCAATACTACGATCCCAACCTACCTCAATTGCCCGTACGACAACATACAAAAACGGCAACAGTAACGGCAGGCTGATAAGTAGGATCAAAATGGTGAGCCAGAATGGGAGGCGGCGGTTCAAGGAAAGTCCTTTGTTTTATATTGTGTGTTTAGCAGAAAAGAAAGGCACGCATTAAGGAAAGCGTACCTTTCTTGTTGTTCTTTGAATATGTTATTTCAATCCTGCCTGTTCAATCAATTTATTGGCATTTTCTCTATCTTGTGCAGTGGTTGCGCTGACCTCAGGAGCTTCTAATTTTGCGTAAGGTTCCATGTTGAATGGAGAATGTACGTCAGGACGTAGCGGGTATTCTGCACGCACAGAAGTAAAGGCTTCCTGACCTTTTTTACCGGCTAAGAAATCCACAAATTTTTTCGCTTCTTCTTTATTTTTCGATCCTTTCAACACTGCGGCGCCGGAATAGGTCACTAATGCGCCCGGGTCTTGATGGCGAATGAAATATAAACGGGAGTTTAGTTTATCTTCGCCTTTTTCTTTTGCTAAAGCATACCAATAATAATTATTAATTAGCGCTGCCGGAACTTCGCCGTTTTCTACAGCTTGGAGTGCTACGCTGTTTTTTGCATAAAGTTTGCCGTTTTCCTTTAAACCCTTCAGCCAGTCTAACGCAGCTTTTTCACCTTTTAATTTGGTGATAGCGATAACTTGTTCCAAAAACGCGCCGGAAGTCGGCACATAACCGATTTTATCTTTCCATTTCGGCGTGGCGTAATCCAATACAGATTTTTCCATGTCTTTCTCAGAAAGTTTATTTTTATCATAAACCACTACGCGAGAGCGGCCACTTAACGCAATCCAGTCTTTTTTTGGCGCTACAGGCACGCCTTTGTACTCCGTTTGTTTAATGGTTTCGGCGGAAAGCGGTTCTAACAATCCCGCTTCGGATAACGCAGCAAATGGTGCAGTTTGCTCCGAATAGAAGACATCAGCAGGGGTTTTATCGCCTTCTTCTTTTAACTGACCGGCAAGTTGTTCGCTTTTCGCACTGTTAAGTGTTACTTTAATCCCGGTTTCTTTGGTAAAAGCATCGGCGACAGCTTTTGCTCCTTCTTTATGCTGACCACTATATACAGTGATGTCGGCGAAAGCGGCAGTAGAGAAAGCTAACGTAGTAGCAAGAGCTGCAAGTTTGAATTGATTAATCTTCATTTGAAAACTCCTTTTAAATGTTCTTTATACAATGGTTTATTCTGCAACATATTAAAATTGCATGAATATTTTTATTCTAAAAGTCTAATTTCAGAAATGCAAATAATTATCAGTTTAAATTGGTCGTAGGAGTGAATAAAAGTGCGGTGAATTTTTAATGTGTTTTAAATTTGTTTAGTAAAAACACTTGAAAAAATCACCGCACTTTAATGAAGCAAATCAGCCTTTCGCAGGATAATCCCACCAAATATCAAACAACTCGCTCACTTCCACTTGTTGTAAGCCGTTTTGGGTTAACCAGTTTTTCACTAATTCTTGGTGAGATGCGTCGCATTTGCCGATTTTTTCCAGGCAAACCAAACCTTCCCAGTGTAAATAACCGCTGCCTTCGTATGCCAAGCCGTTTGGCTGGATAACTTCGCTGATGAAACGATCAACGGTGCTGTCGATTTGTTCTACGGCGGTGCCTTCGGCGAATTGCCACTGTACTAAAAAGCCTAATTCTTGGAATTCGGCGAGGTGCATTTTTTTGCGTTGTCTTTGATTACGTTTAATAGCCATGATGATGTCCTTCTGTTGAGGTTGGGGGAAATTACGATTTGACGAAATACAAATCCCACACGCCATGCCCGAGGCGGTGACCGCGTTGTTCAAATTTGGTCAGCGGGCGAAAATCGGGACGCGGGATATAGTCGTTGGCGACGGAGGTATTACGCAGTTGCGGATATTGACTTAGCACCTCCAGCATGTGTTCGGCATAGTCTTGCCAATCGGTCGCCATGTGAATAAAGGCGCCTTCGTGTAATTTGTGCAGTAAGCCGTCGATAAAGTGCGGTTGCACTATACGGCGTTTGTGATGTCTGGCTTTGTGCCAGGGATCCGGGAAAAACAGTTGTAAACCGCCAAGGCTGTGATCGGCAATGCTGTCGCGCAGGATTTCGGTGGCATCGTGACAAATGACGCGTAAATTGGTCACGCCCTTTTCCACGGCGTATGCGATACAAGCGCCCACGCCCGGGGTGTGTACTTCAATGCCCAAATAGTTTTTATCGGGATTTTGCACCGCCATTTCCACCAACGAGCTGCCCATGCCGAAGCCGATTTCTAAAATCACGGGACTGTTGTTGCCGTAAATGGCTTGGAAATCAAACGGCTGCGGCTGGTAATCCAAACCGAATGCCGCCCAGTTTTGGTTCATGGCGTTTTTTTGGTAATCGCTTAAACGTCCGGTGCGTAACACGAAGCTGCGGACTTTACGTTTGTAGCGTCCATCGGCGGTAAATTCGGCGGATTCAACGGTTTTGCGTTTTTGCTCGGCAAAGGTCGGTTGTATGGAATCCGGTGATTGCGTTTCTAACATGCGTTCTTTGAAATTGTTGTGTGCGGAAAATTTTAGCGGCTGATTATAGGCGGTTTCCTTATGATTAGCAATTTAGCCGATGAAACAAAAACGCATTTATTGATCTTTAGTGAAGAAGGTTTGCGCTTTGTGTTAAACTCTGCCGGTTTGATGTCGCCCTCAGGGTGAAAAACACGTTTAAAAATAACCGCACTTTTATTGAATTATCAGGATTTATGCCGGCTCAATCATCTCCCAACGCACCTTTTGCCCGCGCCGTACTGACGTGGTACGCCAAATTCGGGCGGAAAAATTTGCCGTGGCAACAAAATAAAACTTTATACGGCGTTTGGTTGTCGGAAGTCATGTTGCAGCAGACTCAAGTGACGACGGTGATACCTTATTTCGAACGCTTTGTAAAAACGTTCCCGAATTTGACCGCACTTGCCGATGCGCCTTTGGACGAGGTGCTGCATTTGTGGACTGGGTTGGGCTATTACGCGCGGGCGCGTAATTTGCATAAAGCGGCGCAGATCATGCGTGATCAATACGGCGGTGAATTTCCGACGGAGTTTGAACAAGTCTGGGCATTGCCCGGCGTGGGGCGCAGTACGGCGGGAGCGGTGTTGTCTTCCTGTTTAAACGCGCCTTATCCGATTTTGGACGGCAATGTGAAGCGGGTGTTGTCCCGTTATTTTGCGGTTAGCGGCTGGGCGGGTGAGAAGAAAACGGAAGATTATTTGTGGCACTTAACGGCGCAGGTGACGCCGACGGAACAGGTGGCGGATTTTAATCAGGCGATGATGGACATCGGCGCCATGGTGTGTACTCGTTCCAAGCCGAAATGCGAACTTTGCCCGCTGCAAAGCGATTGCAAAGCGAACGCTGAACAAAACTGGCAGGCGTATCCAGGCAAAAAACCGAAGAAAGCTTTGCCGGAGCGGGAAAGTTATTTTTTGCTGTTGGAAAAAGACGGCAAAATTGCGTTGGAACAACGGGAAAATGCCGGTTTATGGGGCGGGTTGTACTGTTTCCCGCAATTTGCCGAGAAGCAGGAATTGCTGGCATATTTAGCGGCAAACGGAATTCGGCAATATCAGGAATGGACGGCATTTCGCCATACGTTCAGCCATTTCCATCTGGATATTTATCCTATTTATGCACAAGTGGACGCGCCGCAAGCATTGGAGGAAGATAATCGTTCCTGCCGGCAAAAAGTGGCGGAAACGGCGGGGGAATATCAATCAGACCTATTAAGTGCGGTTAAATATTGGTATGATCCGCAAAATCCCGAACCTATCGGGTTGGCAGCGCCCGTGAAGAATTTATTAACTCAATATGTAAGGAATCATTATGGCAAGAATGGTGTTTTGTGAGCGTTTAAAACAGGAAGCCGAAGGGCTGGATTTTCAATTGTATCCGGGCGAATTGGGCAAACGCATTTTTGATTCTATTAGTAAACAGGCGTGGGGCGAGTGGATGAAAAAACAAACCATGCTGGTGAATGAGAAAAAGTTAAATATGATGAATGCGGAGCACCGCAAACTGCTGGAGCAGGAAATGGTGAATTTTTTGTTTGAAGGCAAAGATGTGCATATTGAAGGTTATACACCGCCGGAAGCGAAAGAATAAAGATGAAGAAATATTTGATTTTAGCCTTGATTCCTTTTTTGTATGCGTGTGGTGGCGGTATGTCATATAAAAAGGGATTGGATTATGATGAGGCCTTTGCGAAAGATACGCGCGGATTGGATATTTTAACCGGACAATTCGCCAATAATATCGACCGCATTTGGGGGGTTAATGAGTTATTGGTGGCGAGCCGCAAAGACTATGTGAAATATACGGATCGTTACTACACCCGTAGCCACGTCAGTTTCGACGAAGGGTTGATTACCATTGAAACGCAAGCGGATTTAAACCGTTTGCATAATGCCATTGTGCATACGTTGTTGATGGGTTCCGATGCCAACGGTATTGATTTATTTACTTCCGGCGATGTGCCGATTAGTTCCCGCCCGTTTTTAGTGGGGCAGGTGATTGATAATCAAGGCGAGTCAATTATAGATCAATTTACTGCAGGCAATTTCGCTACTTATTTAATTCGGAATAAATTGCAAACCCGCCGTTTGGCGAATGGCCATCAGGTACAGTTCGTGGTGATTCCGATGATTGCCAACCACGTTGAAGTGCGGGCGCAAAAATACCTGCCGATCGTGCGTAAAGTGGCGCGTCATTACGGGCTGGATGAAAGCCTGATTCTCGGTATTATGCAAACGGAATCCAGTTTCAACCCGTATGCCATCAGTTATGCGAACGCGATGGGACTGATGCAGGTAGTGCCGCATACCGCAGGGCGTGATGTGTTCCAAATGAAAGGCATGAGCGGTCAGCCAAGCAAGGCTTACTTGTTCGATCCGGAGAAAAATATTGATACTGGCGCCTCTTATTTATGGTTGCTGCAAAATAAATATTTGGACGGCATTACCAATCCGACCTCGAAACGCTTTGCGATGATCTCCGCCTATAACAGCGGTGCCGGTGCGGTGTTGCGTGTGTTCAATGATGATAAAGATGTGGCGATAATGCAAATCAACCGGCTTTATCCGGAACAGATATATCGAATTTTAACTACCAACCATCCGTCTGCACAGGCGAGAAATTACCTGGTTAAAGTGGATAAAGCACAGAAGAGTTATCGTGTGCGTCGTTAATTGATCGCCATTTTATTATGCCCACCTTAGGTCTTTTTAAATGAGCATGATTTTATATGAGAAGTCAATAAATTTGTTGAAAATGTAGCGTTTATATACGTTTCGCTTGTTAAATGCGCAACTAAGTTAATAATTTTCACTATTTTCAAAAATAGATATTGACTTGAAATAGAAAAAAACGTTTAATACGCACCACTGACGAGTTGCCTCGATAGCTCAGTCGGTAGAGCAGGGGATTGAAAATCCCCGTGTCGGTGGTTCGATTCCGCCTCGAGGCACCACTATTCCTCCTTAGTTCAGTCGGTAGAACGGTGGACTGTTAATCCATATGTCGCTGGTTCAAGTCCAGCAGGAGGAGCCAAATTCGAGAAAGCCGCTAAGAAATTAGCGGCTTTTGTTTTTTTCCGGTTTTACGCTTTTGTGTGGGGGCAAATTAAAAAACACCGGAAAAATCTACCGCACTTTTAAGCGTAAAGTGCGGTGGATTTTAGAAAAGTTTTTTAGTTGGCGTATTGATTAATGGCGTTAGCAACTTCCCGGTCTTTATAAATTGATTCCACCACTTCATTAAAGGTTTCGCCTAACACTTTTTGAATTTCCGAATTTCGCGCGAAAAATGCACCGGAGTGCGTGCGCCCGGCATTTATATTTTTCGTGAATTGACCTCTGCGACCTTGAACATGAATGGCAAGCTGAATTTTGCTGTCAATGTCGTAGCGTAAATTGCCTTGATTCACTTTGGCATAAAATTGCTGAATATCTACGGTGACGGCAGCATTGGAATTGTTCGCCATGCCGATACGGAAGCCTTTGCTGACCAAATCCTGTTGTTCAATTTGTTGGAACAATTGGGTCAGTTCCGGTGAGGCGGATAATTTGAGTAATTGTCCGTCTTTTACATAACTGCTGATTTCCGGGGTGTTACGCAAATCGCGGGTGGTGACATAAACCACGGCGGATTGGTTGACATTCATTGAGGCTTTCGGTGGCGCCGGGGTGAAGGTGAGTGTGTTCGGTTCGCTTTGGCAGCCGGTTAATAATACGCCGGAAAGTAAAACCGCACCCAGGGTAAGAGACTTCATCTTAAATTTCATAATATCCTCTATAATATTAAATAAAACGAGGCTATTCTTACAAACTTACGGCGTAAAGTATAGTACCGGGGGCTTAATTATTGTTTTTTGAGGACAGATGATTATGACAAAACAACAAGAATTGGAACAGCGCTTACGGCAGGAATTTCGACCGCACTTTATTGCGGTTGAAAACGAAAGTTATATGCACAGTTCGGGGCGGGGTGCCGATTCGCATTTCAAAGTGGTGTTAGTGAGCGATGTATTTGAGGGGATCGGTAAAGTCGCCCGTCATCGCAAAATTTACCAATTCTTAGTACAGGATTTGCAGCAAGGCATTCATGCCTTGGCGCTCCATCTTTATACGTTATCCGAGTGGAAGGCCTTAGGGCAACAATTCCCGAAATCACCAAATTGTACCGGCGTGGGGCAATAATCTACCTCTTTGGTATTATGCGCGAAAAATGCAAAAATTGATTTTGTGCAAGAAAAGTGCATATTTTCACGAAAAATGCGCAAACAGACGGCTTTCAAAGTGGCGTGGACGTTATTATTTAGTTAAAATAAAGCGTTTATTTTAGCAAAAATTTAACGTTTTTATGGGCGCGGAAGTCCGTAAAATCAATACAGAATTTGAGTTTTATTTTTATCGGTTGGAGAGTGGTTATTCGGGCGTAATGTGGTATTTCGTCGCTTTCTTCTTTAATCATTTCAACAACCATCACTCAAGACGAGGTAATAACCTTTCGGTTATTGCTGTATTTTAATCTGGCAAAAATAGTGCAAACAATATGATTACGATTAAAAAAGGCTTGGATCTTCCTATTGCAGGAAAACCGGAGCAGGTAATCCGTGACGGTAATGCGGTCAGCGAAGTTGCTTTGCTTGGTGAAGAATATGTGGGAATGCGCCCTTCTATGAAGGTTCGCGAAGGTGATGTGGTGAAAAAAGGTCAGGTGATTTTTGAAGACAAAAAGAATCCGGGCGTTGTTTTTACCGCACCTGCCGGCGGCATGATCACTGCGATTCACCGCGGCGAGAAGCGCGTGTTACAGTCTGTAGTGATTAAAATTGAAGGCGATGCTGCGCTTTCTTTCGATAAATACCCGGCGGCTGAGCTAAGCGCGTTAACCGCTGAGCAAGTACGTAAAAACTTACAGGAATCGGGTTTGTGGACAGCGTTTCGTACCCGTCCGTTCAGTAAAGTGCCTGCAGTAGATAGCATACCTTCATCTATTTTCGTCAATGCCATGGATACGAATCCGTTAGCGGCGGATCCTTCAGTGGTGATTGCCGAAGCGGAAAATGATTTTGTAAATGGTTTAACGGTGTTAAGCCGTTTACATGAAGGTAACATTCATTTATGTAAAGCGCCTGACAATAAAATTCCAGGATCACATGCAAGTAATGTGATTGTGAACGAATTTTCAGGCCCTCACCCTGCCGGTTTGAGCGGTACCCATATTCACTTTATCGATCCTGTCGGCATTCAGAAAACCGTTTGGTATATCAACTATCAAGATGTAATTGCTATCGGTAGATTATTCACCACCGGTGAACTTTACACTGAACGTGTGATTTCTCTTGCCGGCCCGCAAGTGAAAAAACCACGTTTGGTCCGTACCGTGATCGGTGCAAATCTTTCTCAATTAACCAAAGATGAGATAAGTGCGGGTGAAAATCGTGTGATTTCAGGCTCTGTACTTTGTGGTAATACCGCGAAAGGTGCACATGATTATTTAGGTCGTTATGCCTTGCAGGTGTCTGTAATTGCAGAAGGTAATGAAAAAGAGTTGTTTGGCTGGATTACACCTCAACCAAATAAATATTCCATTACCCGGACCGTATTGGGTCATTTTAGTAAAAAGTTATTTAACTTTACAACTGCCGAAAATGGTGGTGAACGCGCAATGGTGCCGATCGGTAGTTATGAGCGCGTGATGCCGCTGGATATTTTACCAACTTTATTGTTACGTGATTTGATTGCAGGCGACACTGATGGTGCACAAGCATTAGGTTGTTTGGAGTTGGATGAAGAAGATTTAGCGCTTTGTTCATTTGTTTGCCCGGGCAAATATGAATATGGTTCAATCTTGCGTCAAGCGTTAGATAAGATTGAGAAGGAAGGTTAAAAATGGGTTTGAAAAGTCTTTTAGAAAAAATGGAACCCGCGTTTTTACCGGGCGGTAAATACAGCAAGCTTTATCCGATCTTTGAATCGATTTATACCTTGCTTTATACACCGGGTACGGTAACCCACAAAAACACGCATGTTCGTGATGCGTTAGACTCAAAACGTATGATGATCACTGTTTTCCTTGCATTGTTCCCTGCAATTTTTTATGGCATGTACAATGTGGGTAACCAAGCAATTCCTGCGTTAAATCAATTAGGTAATTTAGAGCAGCTGATTTCAAGCAATTGGCATTATGCGTTGGCAAATGGTTTAGGGTTAGATTTAACTTTAAATGCAGGCTGGGGTAGTAAAATGGCACTTGGTGCAATTTTTTTCCTACCAATTTATTTAGTCGTCTTCACTGTTTGTACGATTTGGGAATTATTATTCTCTGTGGTGCGCGGTCATGAAGTGAATGAAGGGATGTTTGTTTCAACCATTCTGTTTGCCTTAATTGTTCCGCCAACATTGCCATTATGGCAGGCTGCACTTGGTATCAGCTTTGGTATCGTGGTGGCAAAAGAAATTTTTGGTGGTGTCGGTCGTAACTTTATGAATCCGGCATTGGCAGGTCGTGCTTTTTTATTCTTTGCTTATCCGGCACAAATTTCCGGTGACTTAGTATGGGCTGCGGCAGATGGTTTCTCCGGTGCGACTGCACTTTCACAATGGTCACAAGGCGGTCAAGACGCATTGCAGCATACTGTAACCGGTCAATCAATTTCTTGGATGGATGCCTTCATTGGTAATATTCCGGGTTCAATGGGGGAAGTGTCAACCTTAGCAATTTTAATTGGTGGTGCGATTATTGTGTTCACCCGTATTGCGGCATGGCGCATTATCGCGGGTGTGATGATCGGTATGATTGCAACTTCAACATTGTTTAATTTAATCGGTTCAGAAACTAACCATATGTTTTCAATGCCTTGGTATTGGCACCTTGTATTAGGTGGTTTTGCATTAGGTATGGTGTTTATGGCGACGGACCCTGTTTCAGCCTCATTCACTAACACCGGTAAATGGTGGTATGGTGCATTGATCGGTGTCATGGCGGTGTTAATTCGTACCATCAACCCGGCTTATCCTGAAGGGATGATGTTAGCGATTTTATTTGCAAACTTATTTGCACCGATTTTCGATTACATCGTGGTTCAGGCAAATATCAAACGTCGGAGAGCAAGAACAAATGGCTAAATTTAATAAAGATAGCGTAAGTGGCACCGTAACCGTTGTTGTGTTATTGAGTCTGGTTTGTTCTATTGTGGTTTCAGGTGCCGCCGTTGCCCTTAAATCAAAACAGGATGAACAAAAAGCCCTTGACGTTCAACGCAATATTTTAACTGTTGCCGGTTTAATGAAAGAAGATAACGCTTCCGTTATCAAAGAGACTTACAACAAATTTATCGAGCCTCGTTTGGTGGATTTACAAAGCGGTGATTTCGTTCAGGCAACAAAAGAAGAAGCCGAAAAGTTTGATCCGAAAGCGGCGATAAAAGACACCGCACTTAGTCAGCCGATTCCTGCCGGCCAAGATAAAGCAGGCTTGAAAGTGCGGGCGAAACAGGCCGTGGTTTATTTGGTAAAAGATGAGCAAGGTACTGTAAACCAAGTAGTATTGCCGATGTATGGTCGCGGCTTATGGTCCACTATGTATGGTTTTGTTTCCGTCGCGCCGGATGCCAATACCATTAAAGGTATTACCTATTATGACCAAGGTGAAACCGCCGGTCTTGGCGGTGAAATTGCCAATCCGCGCTGGCAGGCATTTTTCGTTGATAAAAAACTGTTTGATGATAACCAAAATGTGGCGATTCGTATTGCCAAAAACGCCTCTTCCGACAAAGAACACGGCATTGACGCGTTATCCGGTGCAACCTTGACTTCAAACGGCGTACAAGGCTCATTTGATTATTGGTTTAGTCAAAACGGTTTTGGTCCATTCTTAGCAAAATTTAAAGCGGGGGCAAGATAATGGCTGATGCAAAAAGCAATTTAAGAGCACTTTTGCTTGATCCAATCGCGAAAAACAACCCGATTGCACTACAAATCTTAGGAATTTGTTCCGCATTAGCGGTGACCACCCAATTACAAACGGCGTTAGTCATGGCAATTGCGGTATGTTTGGTAACCGGTTTTTCCAGCATGTTCATTGCAATGATTCGTAACTATATTCCGAATAGTATTCGTATCATTGTGCAATTGGCGATTATCGCGTCGTTGGTAATTTTGGTTGACCAAGTGTTAAAAGCCTTTGCTTACGGTTTATCCAAACAATTATCGGTATTCGTCGGTTTGATTATCACCAACTGTATCGTCATGGGGCGTGCAGAAGCTTTCGCTATGAAATCCCGTCCATTAGAGAGTTTTGTTGACGGTATCGGTAACGGTTTAGGTTACGGCGCTATTCTCTTAATTGTGGCGACTTTGCGTGAGTTAATCGGCTCAGGTCGTTTGTTCGGTTTCCCGATATTACAAACGATTCAGGATGGTGGTTGGTATCAACCGAACGGTTTATTCCTTCTTGCACCGAGTGCGTTCTTTATCATTGGCTTCGTGATCTGGGGCGTAAGAACGTGGAAACCTGAGCAACAGGAGAAATAATCAGTGGAACATTATATTAGCCTATTTGTGAAGGCGATCTTCATTGAAAACATGGCACTTTCCTTCTTTTTGGGAATGTGCACTTTCCTTGCTGTATCTAAGAAGGTGTCAACAGCGTTTGGCTTGGGCATTGCTGTCGTTGTTGTGCTTGGCATTGCGGTTCCTGCAAACCAATTCGTATACGAGCATGTCCTAAAAGAAAGTGCTTTAGTTGAAGGGGTGGATTTATCCTTCTTAAACTTCATCACGTTTATCGGGATTATCGCCGGTCTGGTTCAATTACTTGAAATGACTTTAGATAAATTCTTTCCGGCATTATATAACGCACTGGGGATCTTCTTACCGCTTATCGCCGTAAACTGTGCGATCTTCGGTGGCGTATCCTTTGCCATCCAGCGTGAATATACTTTCGCCGAATCTGCCGTATATGGTATCGGTGCAGGATTAGGTTGGATGTTGGCGATTGTTGCATTAGCGGGCTTAACTGAGAAAATGAAATATTCTGATGTACCGGCAGGTTTACGCGGTTTAGGGATTACATTCATCTCCGCAGGCTTAATGGCGCTCGGCTTTATGTCATTCTCCGGTATTCAGCTATAAGGAGTGCATAAATGAGCGAAACTACAATTCTTTTACTTGGTGTTGCAGCCTTTACAGCCATTGTTTTAGTGCTTGTTGCAATCATCTTGTTTGCGAAATCCAAATTGGTGGACTCCGGCGACATTACCATTAAGATTAATGATGACCCGAGCAAAGCCATCACTTTGCCGGCCGGCGGTAAGTTACTCAGCGCACTTGCCGGCAAGGGCATCTTCGTATCTTCCGCTTGTGGCGGCGGTGGTTCCTGCGGTCAATGTGTAGTACGGGTAAAAAGCGGTGGCGGCGAAATTTTACCGACCGAGCTTTCCCACATCACCAAACGTGAAGCCAAAGAAGGCTATCGTCTTTCTTGCCAAGTGAACGTGAAAGGTAATATGGATATTGAATTGCCGGAAGAGATCTTTGGTGTGAAAAAATGGGAGTGCACCGTCATTTCCAATGATAACAAAGCGACTTTCATTAAAGAGCTTAAATTGGCGATTCCGGAAGGAGAAGAAGTGCCGTTCCGTGCCGGTGGTTATATCCAAATTGAAGCAGAACCACACACGGTTTACTATAAAGACTTCGATATTCCGCAAGAGTATCACGAAGACTGGAATAAATATGATCTGTGGCGCTATGTATCAAAAGTGGATAAGCATATTATCCGCGCTTATTCCATGGCATCCTATCCGGAAGAAAAAGGCATTATCATGCTGAATGTGCGTATTGCAATGCCTCCTCCACGTCAACCTGATGCGCCTCCGGGACAAATGTCTTCTTATATTTGGTCTTTAAAACCGGGTGATAAAGTGATTATTTCCGGTCCGTTCGGTGAATTCTTCGCGAAAGAAACCGATGCTGAAATGGTCTTTATCGGTGGTGGTGCAGGTATGGCACCAATGCGTTCACACATCTTCGACCAATTAAAACGTTTACACTCTAAACGTAAAATGTCCTTCTGGTACGGTGCCCGTTCTAAACGTGAAATGTTCTATGTAGAAGATTTTGATACATTGCAAGCGGAAAATCCGAATTTCCAATGGCATGTGGCATTATCCGATCCATTGCCGGAAGACAACTGGACAGGCTACACCGGCTTTATTCACAATGTGCTTTATGAAAACTATCTGAAAAATCACGAAGCGCCGGAAGATTGTGAATACTACATGTGCGGACCTCCGGTGATGAACGCTGCGGTAATCAAAATGTTGAAAGACCTTGGTGTTGAAGATGAAAATATCTTGTTAGATGATTTCGGCGGCTAACGCCTTGCAGTTTAAAAACACCGTAAAAAATGACCGCACTTTGCATGAAGTGCGGTCGAAATTTACAGCGTTTTTCATATTGATTCATCACACGCAAACCAATTTAAACCGTTGGTTTGCGTGTGATCCATCTAATATCAGGAAAGTATTATGAACATAAAACAACCTCTCGTTCGCGGATTCGCACTTGCTGCCATGGCATTGGCACTGATGGCCTGCGATAAACCGAATCCGTCACAACAAGCGGACACACAACAAGCCATGGCAGCAAAAAATGAAATTGTTTCCCTCACCGGTAAAACCATGGGGACAACCTACCACATCAAATATTCAAACAACGGCGAAGTCTCAACGGCGTCGCAACAGGCACATGAACAAATCGAACTAATTTTGAAGGATGTGAATGCGAAAATGTCCACTTACATCAAAGATTCCGAGCTCAGCCGTTTTAATCAAAATACGCAAATTAACACGCCCATTGAAATCTCGGCGGATCTTGCCAAAGTGGTTAAAGAAGCCATTCGGTTAAATCAGGTGACGCAGGGTGCCTTGGATATTACAGTCGGGCCGGTAGTGAATCTTTGGGGGTTCGGTCCGGAAAAGCGGGTGGATAAACGGCCGACATCAGCACAAATTGCCGAACGTCAGGCATGGGTGGGCATTGATAAGTTGTCACTCACTGAAGAGGGCGGTAAGTTTTTCCTGGCAAAAGCCGTACCGCAACTTTATGTGGATCTTTCTTCTATCGCCAAAGGTTTTGGGGTGGATCAAGTGGCGGATTATCTGGAAAGCATTCGCGTACAAAATTACATGGTGGAAATCGGCGGTGAAATTCGCGCCAAAGGGAAGAATGCCGAAGGAAAAGCGTGGCAAATTGCTATCGAACGTCCAACCCTGGATGGCAAGCAGGTGGCACAACAAGTCATCGGTTTGAATAATATGGCGATGGCGACATCAGGCGATTATCGTAATTATTTTGAACAAGACGGCGTGCGTTTTTCCCATGAAATCGATCCGCACACCGGTTACCCGATTCAGCATGCATTGGCATCGATCACGGTGTTAGCGCCGACTTCCATGACTGCTGACGGGCTTTCCACCGGGTTATTTGTGTTAGGGGAACAGAAAGCGTTGGACGTGGCGGAACAGGAAAAATTACCGATTTTTATGATTATTAAAGACAGCAAGGGCTACCGCACAGAAATGTCTACCACATTCAAACAATTTTTAGCACAGTAAAAACACCGAAAAATACAACCGCACTTTAAAGCTGTAACGTGCGGTTAAAATTCAGATAAGTTAATTTATGGATCAATTATGAAACTATTTTTGCTCACCTTAGGCATTTTCCTGCTTATTATTCTTGCCATGGCATTGGGTTACATCGTGAAACGCCAAGCTCTCAAAGGTAGCTGCGGCGGCTTATCTTCCTTAGGTATTGCTAAAGCCTGCGACTGCGACAAACCGTGCGACACGCTGCAATCTAAATTAGACGCGGGAGATGAGCAAGCCAAAGTAGAATATGAACAAAAATTCACCAATAACGTGCAAACGCAGTTTTATGAAGTGAAATAAGCTAAATTAATATGCTTTATGTTGAGATTAAAGTGATCGGTGGAAAAAGTATCGACGGAGTAGTAAAGGCAGAATTAGTTCAATACGTGATACACTTATTATAAAAACTGTTGCATAAAGATCCTGAAACGATTGCTATTATATAGATAATTAGGGCTCAATGGAAAAATGGTGACTGCCCGATAGACGATGCAATAATCATGAATATAATCTTACAAATGCCCGAGTACCTATTTTAGCCAAGTTCTTATTATCAAACTATGAAATCACAAACTTACGAAAATCATTTCCCGAAACTCACGGCGCAACAACTTGCCGAAAATGCGACGAAAAAAATCATTTGCGGGATGTCCGGCGGGGTGGATTCTTCCGTGTCTGCGTTTATTCTGCAACAGCAAGGCTACCAAGTGGAAGGCTTGTTCATGAAAAATTGGGAGGAGGATGATGACACCGATTACTGCACGGCGGCGGCAGATTTGGCGGATGCGCAGGCAGTGTGTGACAAGCTCGGTATTAAACTACATAAAATCAATTTTGCGGCGGAATATTGGGACAATGTGTTTGAACATTTCCTTAGCGAATACAAAGCAGGGCGCACGCCGAATCCGGATATTCTGTGTAATAAAGAAATTAAGTTCAAAGCTTTTTTGGAATACGCGGCGGAAGATTTAGGCGCCAATTATATTGCCACCGGGCATTATGTGCGTCGTCGCGGTGCTGATGACAACGCGCAGTTATTACGTGGCTTGGACAACAATAAAGACCAAAGCTATTTCTTATACACCCTAAGCAAAACCCAAGTGGGACAGAGTCTGTTTCCGGTGGGCAATATTGAAAAGCCTATCGTGCGTGCAATTGCGGAAGAGTTAGGTTTGGTGACGGCGAAGAAAAAAGATTCTACCGGTATTTGTTTTATCGGGGAGCGAAAATTTAAGGATTTCCTGGCGCGTTATTTGCCGGCGCAACCGGGTAATATTCGTACGGTGGACGGCGAAATTATCGGCCGCCACGACGGTTTGATGTATCACACGTTAGGGCAACGTAAGGGCTTAGGCATCGGCGGCGTGAAAGGCGCCGGTGAAGACGCTTGGTATGTGGTGGAAAAAGATCTTGTTAATAATGAACTGATTGTGGCGCAGGGACATGACCATTCCGCTTTACTTTCCACGGGCTTAATCGCGCAGCAATTACATTGGGTTGATCGCCTGCCGATTCGTGCGCCATTACGTTGCACGGTGAAAACCCGTTATCGCCAAACCGACGTGCCTTGTACCATTGAGCCGATAAACGACGAAACCATCAAAGTCATATTTGACGAACCGCAAATTGCGGTCACCCCGGGACAATCAGCGGTATTTTATTTAGATGAAGTTTGCCTGGGCGGCGGTATCATTGAAAAGCAATTAAAATAAGTAAAATTTGAACTAAAAGTGGCTTGCTCCCAAAAGTTGGATAGGCTGGTAAACTATAAATACTGAGTCCTATCCTATATTGTGTAGAACTCAATCTTTTTAAATTCGGTTTAAACCGTTTTGGGTTGTAATACACTAAGTATGCTTTGCAGTTCAGTGATTAAATAGCTGATTCATATCGGTGTGAAAGCCTTGTAAAGTCGTATTAAAAAAACATTCCTTCGCACAGATGGATTTGATTGCAATTCAACATGCGGAGTTGCATTTCAGTGTTTCTAACCACAACGCAGAAGAAATTGTCCGCGTGCTGTCGTTACGCCCTTCCTCCATTGCCTACGGGCATATTTTTCCAACGCAAGCCGGAGATATGCCGTTTCGGCCGCAAGATATTGAGAATTTTCCCTGTTAGGTGAAATTGCTCGGCAATAATGCCAAGTGTTTGGCCATTGGTCCGATAACGTTTGCCAATCCGTTACGGGCGGCTGAAAAACGCCAAATATATTGACCGCACTTTCGTTCCGGAAATTGGATCCAAATCAAGTTCGGTGCATTTTTTACAAGACAAAATGGCAAAATAGCTTTATCATACCAAGCATTTTAGGGCTTGCTCTAACTGGTTTTAATTAACTTATATGAGGAAAATAAAATGGCAAAAATCGTTAAAGTCATTGGTCGTGAAATTATCGACTCTCGTGGTAATCCAACTGTTGAAGCGGAAGTGCATTTAGAAGGCGGTTTCGTCGGGCTTGCAGCGGCGCCGTCAGGTGCTTCTACCGGTTCACGTGAAGCGTTGGAATTACGCGACGGAGACAAATCCCGTTTCTTAGGTAAAGGTGTATTAAAAGCAGTTGCGGCAGTCAACGGTCCGATTGCAGAAGCAATCATCGGCAAAGATGGTTCAAACCAAGCTGAAATCGACCAAATCATGATCGATTTAGACGGCACAGACAACAAATCCAAATTCGGTGCAAACGCCATTCTTGCTGTTTCTCTTGCTAACGCCAAAGCGGCAGCGGCATCTAAAGGTCTTCCACTTTACGCTTACATCGCAGAACTTAACGGCACTCCGGGCGTGTACTCTATGCCATTACCGATGATGAACATCATCAACGGCGGTGAACACGCAGACAACAACGTGGACATTCAAGAATTTATGATTCAGCCGGTGGGCGCGAAAACCTTACGCGAAGCGCTTCGTATCGGTGCTGAAGTGTTCCACAATTTAGCGAAAGTATTAAAAGGCAAAGGCTTAAATACTGCGGTGGGTGACGAAGGTGGTTTCGCACCAAATCTTGCTTCTAACGCAGAAGCATTAGCTTGCATTAAAGAAGCCGTTGAAAAAGCGGGTTATGTGCTAGGTAAAGACGTGACATTAGCGATGGACTGTGCCTCTTCGGAGTTCTACAACAAAGAAACCGGCAAATATGAAATGAAAGGCGAAGGTCGTTCATTCACTTCTCAAGAATTCACACACTATCTTGAAGAATTAACCAAACAATATCCAATCGTGTCTATTGAAGACGGTCAAGACGAATCCGACTGGGATGGCTTTGCCTATCAAACTAAAGTGTTAGGCGATCGCGTTCAATTAGTGGGCGACGACTTATTCGTCACTAACACCAAAATCCTGAAAGAAGGTATTGAAAAAGGTATCGCAAACTCTATCTTAATCAAATTCAACCAAATCGGTTCTTTAACCGAAACTTTGGCAGCAATCAAAATGGCGAAAGATGCAGGCTACACCGCCGTTATCTCTCACCGTTCCGGTGAAACCGAAGATGCGACCATTGCAGATTTGGCAGTAGGTACCGCAGCAGGTCAAATCAAAACCGGTTCTATGAGCCGTTCCGACCGTATTGCGAAATACAACCAGTTAATCCGTATTGAAGAGGCCTTAGAACGCGCTGGTACACCGGCACCGTTCCCGGGCTTAAAAGCGGTTAAAGGTCAGGCTTAATCATAAGCGCGGATTAAAACGTCGTAAAAACCCACCGCACTTTTTGTTAGAAGATAAAAAGTGCGGTGGGTTTTCTATGTGTTTTTTAACGCAGTTCAGCCTGCGTAATTCTCAAACCAGCTTTCTAAAATCAAACAGGCTGAAATGCCGTCCACTTTGCTTTTATTCAGGGCGCGATAGCCGCCACGACCAAAAATTTCACTGCGGGCTTCGGTGGTGGTAAGGCGTTCATCCTGTAAATCCACCGGCAAATTGAAGCGCCCGTGCAGACGTTTGGCAAACTTTTTGGCGCGCAAGGTTAAGGGCTGTTCCGTACCATCCATATTCAGCGGCAAACCGACCACGATGCGCGCCGGTTGCCATTCCCGAATACATTTCTCAATGGCGTCCCAATTGGGAATGCCGTCCTGTGCTTTAAACGCCGGCAAGGATTGCGCGGTGCCGGTAATGCTTTGCCCGACGGCACAACCGATACTTTTCGTCCCGAAATCGAAGGCAAGCACCGTGATGCCCATTAACTGTGTCCCACCTGACCGGCAAAATTATGGGAATCAATGCCTAATAATTGATTCGCCGCCCACCAACGTTGTTCATAGGGCAGATCAAACAAAATTTGTTCCGTCGCCGGCACGACTAACCAGGAATTATTCATAATTTCCTGTTCGAGTTGATTCGCTTCCCAGCTGGCGCAACCCAGCGTCACCAGGTATTTTTCCGGTTCTAACATCGTACCGAAAGTATCCACCACATCTGCGGAGGTGGTGAGCATGAGGTTGTCATTAACACGATAACTGTGATCAAAAGACACTTTCGTATTGGTATGCAAAATAAAACCGCGATCGATATTCACCGGACCGCCGGCAAGCACCAGTTTATCGTTATAAGTGCGGTGGGTGACCATCATGAAATTCATTTTGGCGCCCAGCTCCGCAATACTTAAATCCGTTGGCTGGTTTAACACCAATCCCATGGAACCTTTTTCGTTATGCTCACAAATATAAATAACAGTTCGATAAAAATAGCTGTCATCTAAATTCGGCATAGCAATGAGCAGATGATCTTGTAAATCCATCATATTTTCGTTCTTCTCTATCCTAAATCACCGAAACACACCTGTAAGGCGGTAATTGCTGCCATGGCGGCGGTTTCGGTGCGTAATACACGTTTTCCCAATAACACGTCCACAAACCCCTGTTGCTCGGTCTGTGCAATTTCCTGTGGCGATAAACCGCCTTCCGAACCGATTAATAAACGCACACCTGCCTCCGGGATTGCAGGCAAGGTACGAATGGAATAGTTTGCTCTCGGGTGTAAATTCAATTTGAGCGCGTCATCAGGCTCCGCGCACCATTGTTGTAATTTCATTAACGGACGAATTTCCGGAATTTTATTGCGTCCGCATTGTTCACAGGCGGCAATGGCGATTTTCTGCCATTGCTGAATTTTTTTCTCCATTCGTTCACCGTCTAATTTCACACCGCAGCGTTCCGACCATAAAGGCGTAATCACATTAACACCCAACTCAACGGACTTCTGAATGGTAAATTCCATGCGTTCGCCACGGGAAATTACTTGCCCTAAATGGATGGCTAAGGGACTTTCGCGATCGTCAAATTGGCGGTTTAGAATATCCACTTCAACGGATTTTTTCGTGACGGCTGTAATGACGGCTTGATATATATGGTTGCTCCCATCGAAAAGTTCAAGCTGATCGCCTGCGTGCATACGCAAAACACGGCCGACATGATTGGCACCATCTTCCGAAAGCGCGCAGGAGGTGTGCTGATTAAGCGGGGTTGGGTGGTAAATTCGAGGTATTCGCATGATAGAGCAATTGGGTAAAAATAATTTGCTCTATCATAACAGAAAAGCAGATGACAAAATGAAAAATGCGAAATTAATATTCCCAATTATCCGGGTCAATTCCCAGTTCGCGCATGATGACTTTTGCTTCTTCCGGGATTTCGTCACTGCGTTCTTTCAGCAAATCTTCGTCCGTCGGCAAAGGTTGCCCGGTAAAAGCGTGTAAAAACGCTTCACACAGCAGTTCGCTGTTGGTGGCATGGCGTAGATTACGAATTTGGCGGCGGGTGCGCTCGTTAGTCAGAATTTCAAGCACTTTAATCGGAATGGATACCGTGATTTTTTTAACTTGTTCGCTTTTTTTTCCATGCTCCGCATAAGGACTAATATATTGTCCGTTCCAATCCGCCATAGTTGATTCCTGAAATAACCTTATTGTTTGATGCAATATTCTAATAAAAAATAAGGATAATAACAATCTAGCCGTGAAGACTGCTAGATTTCCATCTCGCAAACAGACAAAAAGAAAGGCACCGTTTGATGCCTTTCCTGTATGAAACCAAAATTAAAAGGTTTTCACCAAATCTTTGAGGTACGCTTTAAATTCACCGGCAAGTTTATTATGGTGCAGTCCGTACTCCACAAAGGCTTTCATATAACCGATTTTATCGCCGCAGTCGTAAGAAATGCCGGTCATGTGGAAGGCTTCGACGGTTTCTTTATCAATCAGCATATCAATGGCGTCAGTTAACTGGATTTCATCACCTACGCCAACCGGGGTTTTTTCTAATATATCCCAAATGGCTGCCGAGAATACATAACGCCCCACAACCGCCAAATTAGACGGCGCTTCATCCACACTTGGTTTCTCAACGATACTATCAATTTTAGCACTTTCTCCCGGAGGAATTTCCACACCGCCACAGTCTGCGATACCGTAACTACTGACTTCTTCAGGTCTAACAGGGCTCACCATAATTTGACTGGCTTGAGTTTGTTTAAAGCGTTTTAACATTAACGCCAGATTTTCTTTTTTCTGATTAGCAGAAAATTCTGCCAGCAACACATCTGGCAATACCACGGCAAAAGGTTCGTTACCCACCAGCGGACGACCACACAATACGGCGTGCCCAAGCCCTTTCGCATTGCCTTGGCGAACGTGCATGATGGTGACATTTTTCGGCACGATGGAACGCACTTCTTCCAATAATTGGCGTTTTACACGTTTTTCCAGCATCGTTTCCAATTCGAAGGACGTATCAAAGTGGTTTTCGATGGCATTTTTTGAAGAATGGGTCACCAGGACGATTTCTTTAATACCGGCGGCCACACATTCGTTTACCACATATTGAATTAGCGGTTTATCCACTAAAGTTAACATTTCTTTCGGAATGGCTTTAGTAGCAGGTAACATACGTGTACCTAAGCCTGCAACAGGAATAATCGCTTTCATTTAGTTTTCCTTCTGTTAGATAAAAATGACCGCACTTTTCTGGCAAAGAAAAGTGCGGTTAGTTTTCAATGCGTTTTATTGACGTAATAACGCCAGAATTTCTTCTGTTTTTTCTGCCATTAATTGCTTATCGCCACGGGTTTCCAGGTTCAAACGAACGACCGGCTCGGTATTTGATGAACGCAGGTTGAAACGCCAGTTCGGATATTCAATGCTAATACCGTCAATTTCATCTACACGAATCGCGTCTTTTTCATAAGCGGCGCGCACGCGGGCAATGGCGCTTTTCGCATCGACTAATTTGCTGTTAATTTCCCCTGGAGACGGGAATGTATTCACACTATTATTCACCAGTTCACCCAGGGATTTACCGGTCACGGAAACCAATTCCATCACCAACAACCATGGAATCATGCCGCTGTCGCAATAGAAGAAATCACGGAAATAGTGGTGCGCACTCATTTCACCACCGTAAATGGCATCGACGGCGCGCATTTTTTCTTTAATGAAAGAATGTCCGGATTTCGACATCACGGCTTCACCGCCGTTTTCTTCCACTAATTTCACCGTATTCCGGATTAAGCGCGGGTCATAAATAATTTTCGCGCCTTTATTTTTTTGCAGGAATGCCTGACCTAGCAAGCCGACAATGTAATAACCTTCAATGAAGTTTGCGTGTTCATCAAACAGGAAGCAACGGTCGAAATCGCCATCAAACGCAATGCCCATATCCGCCTTGTGTTTTAACACCGCATCAATGGTGTCCTGACGGTTTTCGTGCAACAACGGATTAGGAATACCGTGCGGGAAGGTGCCGTCCGGATTATTATGTACTTTGATGAACTCGACAGGTACGCGTTTTGCTTTAAATTGTGCTTCAATCGCATCAATTACGTGCCCTGCGGCGCCATTACCTGAGTTAATCACTAACTTCAACGGTTTTAGCGAATCGAGATTAATATAAGATAAGAGGTGTTCAACGTAATCACCAAGTACGGAAAGTTGTTTATACTCGCCACGTTTGGTCACCGGCGAGAAATTATTTTCCTCCGCCAGACGTTGAATATCCGCCAACCCGGTATCTGCGCTAATCGGACGTGACCCCTCACGCACTAATTTTAAGCCGTTGTAGTCCATCGGGTTGTGACTTGCGGTCACTTCAATACCACCATCAGTTTTCAAAAATGATGTAGCAAAATAGACTTCCTCTGTCCCCGTTTCACCTAAATCAATTACATTAACACCGGAATCCAATAATCCATTTGTTACCGCACTTTTTAGTTCTTTGCTCGTTAAACGAACATCGCCACCAACGACAATTGTTTTGGGCTTTAAAAATTGCCCGAATGCACGACCTATGCGATAAACAATATCTGTGTTTAATTCATCACCTAAGCGACCACGGATATCATAAGCCTTAAAGCAAGTCAGTTTAGTCATAATTCACCATCTTCATTGATCATAAAATTTGCTACACTTTCTGTTCATCCCTTGCTTGATGAATACGTTGGTAAATTTCTTCTCTATGAATAGAAACATCCTTCGGCGCCTGCACACCGATTTTGACTTGGTTACCTCGTATATTCAGGATCGTGATAGAAACATCATCGCCGATGAGCAAGCTTTCACCAACTTTACGGGTTAAGATCAGCATATAAACTCCTCACCTTTATAGTTTGTTTATAATTTCCCCACAAAGCGTTAAACATTACTTTTATTCGATTCGGTATTTTATTTACAACCAACACAAAAACCGAACGCTAAGATTAAGAAAGCCTATAAATTCGCTTTCAACCAATCGGAGCAAACCGATAACGCTTTGTTTACATTTTCCGGCTGAGCACCGCCAGCCATGGCCATATCAGGACGACCACCGCCTTTACCACCAACTTGTTGAGCCATCAAATTCACTAATTCGCCGGCTTTTACTTTTCCTGTCAGATCCTGAGTTACCCCTACAATAAGATTAACCTTTTCATCTACTACGGAAGCAAATACAATCACCGCCGAACCTAATTGATTTTTCAAGCTATCAACCATTGAACGTAAAGACTTCGCTTCAATACTATCAAGTTGCTGCGCAATGACAGAAACACCATTAATTTTCACCGCACTTTGTGCCAGGTCGTTACCGGCTTGCAGCGCAGCTTTTTCTTTTAATGTTTGTAGCTCTTTTTCCACTTTCTTAAATTTATCTTGCAACAGAGAAATCTTATCCGTAATGGAATTGACATCCGATTTCAGTAATTCGGCGCTTTGATTTAATAAAGATTGTTGGTTTTGTAACCATTCGATTGCAGTTTCGCCGGTAATCGCTTCAATACGACGAATACCTGCCGCCACTGCCGTTTCCGTTATTATTTTAAATAGCCCGATGTCACCGGTACGCTTCGCATGGATACCACCACATAATTCAATGGAGAAATCCCCCATGGTCAGTACGCGCACCTGATCGGAATATTTCTCGCCGAACAACGCCATCGCACCTTTCGCTTTGGCAGCTTCCAGCTCCATAATATCCGTTTGAATCGGGTTATTCGCTCGAACTTGCTGATTAACTATGCGTTCTACTTCGGCTAATTGCGCTTTACTGATAGGTTCATGTTGAGCAAAGTCAAAACGCAATAACGCATCAGAAACAAGCGATCCTTTCTGAGCGACGTGTTCGCCTAAGACCTGACGTAACGCGGCGTGCAACAAATGGGTTGCAGAGTGATTTAATGAAATGCGTTGACGGCGAACATCATCAACCACTGCATTCACCGATTGCCCGACGGATAAACTACCTTGGGTAAGTTCACCGATATGACCGAATACCTGACCATATTTTTGGGTGTCTTTTACGTCAAAATTAAAACCATTGCCTTCTAAGCGCCCGATGTCTCCGATTTGACCACCGGATTCCGCATAAAACGGCGTATTATCTAAAATCACCACCGCACTTTGACCGGCGTGAATGGCATCCACCGGCTTACCGTCATGGAAAAGTGCGGTCACTTTTGCCAGCGTTTCCGATTCGGTATAGCCTTCAAAACGGGTTGTGCCGTCAACACGAATAACATTGTTATAATCCATACCGAATTGGCTGGCGGATTGTGCGCGCAAACGTTGATTTTCCATTTCGCGCTCAAATCCCGCTTCGTCAATGGTAATACCGCGTTCACGACAAACATCGGCGGTTAAATCCAGCGGGAAACCGTAAGTATCATATAACTTGAACGCCACTTCGCCGGATAATACCTTGTCTTTCACTTCGGCTAAAGCCTCATCCAATAAGGTCAAACCACGTTCCAGCGTGCGCGCAAATTGTTCTTCTTCCAAACGCAGCAATTTTTCCACGGTGGCTTGGTGTTTTTTCACTTCCTCGCCCGCCTGCGCCATCACTTCAATTAAGGTCGGCACGAGCTTATAGAAAAACGCTTCGGTGGCGCCCAATAAATGCCCGTGACGCACTGCGCGGCGAATAATACGACGTAACACATAGCCACGTCCTTCGTTGGAAGGCATCACACCGTCTACGATTAAATAGGCGCAAGAACGAATGTGGTCGGCAATCACACGTAACGACTTATTGGTTAAATCTTTTTCACCGGTTAATTCTGCCGTTTTAGCAATTAATTTTTGGAAAATATCAATATCGTAGTTGGAATTCACATGTTGCAACACTGCACTGATTCGCTCCAAACCCATGCCTGTATCCACAGACGGTTTCGGCAATTTTTCCATCGTGCCGTCAGCGTGGCGATTAAATTGCATAAACACGATATTCCAGATTTCAATGTAACGATCTCCGTCTTCTTCCGGCGATCCCGGCGGTCCGCCCCAAATATGGTCGCCATGATCATAGAAAATTTCGGTACAAGGACCGCAAGGACCGGTATCGCCCATTTGCCAGAAGTTATCGGAAGCATAAGGTGCGCCTTTGTTATCGCCAATGCGAATAATGCGTTCTGCCGCAATGCCGATTTCATCATGCCAAATTTTATAGGCTTCTTCATCGGTTTCGTATACGGTAACCCATAATCTTTCTTTCGGTAATCCCAACCATTGCGGGGAAGTTAAGAATTCCCAACCGAAGTGGATCGCGTCGTGTTTAAAATAATCCCCAAAACTGAAGTTTCCGAGCATTTCAAAGAACGTATGATGTCGGGCTGTGTAACCGACATTTTCTAAATCATTATGTTTTCCCCCGGCACGCACACAACGTTGGGCGGTAGTGGCACGGCTATAAGGGCGTTTTTCCAAACCTAAAAAAACATTTTTAAATTGGTTCATTCCCGCATTGGTAAACAGTAATGTCGGGTCATTTTCCGGAACCAAAGAACTACTTGCTACAACTTGATGCCCCTTGCTATGGAAAAAATCAAGATACGATTGTCGGATTTGTGCTGTTGTCTTCATTTACAAGCCTTGCTTTCTTAAAATATCTTTAGAATTAAAAGGTAATCGGGTAGCCGTGTATTGTTACACACTTTTCCCATTTATAAAAAACCTTTTTAGCTATAATGCTTTATTTTTCCGACAAGATGAAAAAACCGCACTCACATTCAGAAATCATGAAAGTGCGGTTAGTTTTTGGACAGCTTATTTACTACTTGTTTTATTCATCACGAAGAGGAACAACAAGCATATCAACAGTAATTGAATTCATCACCTGACGGGTGGATGACATCAATTTACTCCAAAAGTCTTGGTGGTGGCCGGTGACAAGTAAATCCACATCATATTTGTCGATGGCATCGGCTAACACTTGCCCTAAATCCCCACTACCACTGAGTTTTTCGGTGATCGGGTAGCCCGCTTTTTCGGCGAGTTGGATCAGCGCCTGTTGGGTTTCGCTGGAAATGCGATCCTGCATTGATACCATATTCACGTCAATCAGCCCCGTGTAAAGATCCGAGAAGTTAACATCCACATGAATAATGGATAACTTCGCATCATAACGTTTTGCCACGCCGACCGCTTTTTTCAACAAGAACGCACTTTCTTCTGAAAGATCAACCGCAACTAACACATGTTTGTACATAATCAACTCCTTACCCGATCAGGATTAATTTACTTTAGTTGTATAGTAGCACCGGGATACAAAAAAAAATATGTGCTGGATCACATTTTGAGAAAAACTTTCATTTACAATGAAGAAAATGATCCCAAATGCCTTTTGTGTTAGGATCAAGATCCCTTTTTTAACGGATTTTGAGCATAAAATGACCTATTCCATTCATGATTTTACCCAACTCATCGCCCAACTGCGTGATCCCGAACACGGTTGCCCATGGGACGTTAAACAAACCTACCAATCCATGATTCCGTGCCTGAAAGAAGAAGCCTACGAAGTCATTGAAGCCATTGAGCAAAATAATGTGGAAAATCTTAAGGAAGAATTGGGCGATTTGCTTTTACAAGTGGTTTTCCTCAGCCAATTGGCAGCAGAAGAAAAAAAGTTTACTTTTGATCAAGTGGTACAAGACGTCGCGGAAAAAATCGTGCGCCGTCATCCCCATGTGTTTGGCGACAAACACGCCAATAACGAGCAGGAAGCCTTGCAGAATTGGAATGCCATGAAAGCGCAGGAACATCAAAATCAAGGTCACACCTCCATTTTGGATAACATTCCGCATGCCTTTCCCGCCTTAATGCGTGCAGAAAAATTGCAAAAACGCTGTGCTAAAGTCGGGTTTGATTGGAAATCTATCGCACCGGTTTTTGCCAAAGTGGAGGAAGAATTGCAGGAAGTGAAACAGGAAATTACACGTTCCCCGCAGGATCAACAGAAAATTGAAGAAGAAATGGGCGATTTGCTGTTTGCCACCGTCAACTTAAGCCGTCATTTGAAATGTCAGGCGGAAGAAAGCCTGCGCAAAGCGAACCAAAAATTTGAACAACGCTTCCGTCGGGTAGAAGAAAAGTTAAAACAACAAAACCGCCGTTTGGAAGAGGCTTCACTGGTCGAAATGGATGTATTGTGGGATGAAGTGAAGCGGGAAGAAAAACACCGCTAAAACCCACCGCACTTTTCCTTTAAAAACATGGAAAAAATACTGCACTTTTGCTGCATTAATCGAAAATACCGAGTACTAAACTCGGTATTTTCCCTTCTAATCAATGCCCAACACTTTACGCCCGTTGATGCTGGCAATATTCACCATGGCATCCAAATCCAGGAAGCGGCAACCGGCCGCCAGCAGACTCAACTCCTGCCACATATCGCCTTCGCATAAAGGCACCATGTAATCACAGATATTGTCGGTGCCGATAGCAACCGTAATGCCTTCCGGGATCATTTCATCCGCCGGCGTGAGCGCATTATGGAATGGCATCAGTTCTTCTTTTCGGTTACTGTCAATCCATGCCATCGGGCAGGCAATCATCATCATTTGCGCCTGACGCATTTTTTCATATAAACGATAGCGATATTCTTTGGAATGCGAGCCGATAGAAATACCGTGAATCGCCACCACCCGGCCTTGCATACCATGCTCAATGGCTTTATCGCACAATTGTTCCGTTTCTTTTTCCTGTGGCGAATTGAATTGATCCACGTGCACATGGCACATAATGCCTAGGGACTTGGCTTTATCCAACAAAATATCCATGGCGTCCAAACCGCGCGCGTAATCCAATTCGTCACGATAAGGCAAGCCGCCGATCATATCCACCATTTCCGAACCGATGTCGAACCACTTGCGCGCCGTCGGTTCAATGACGCCTTTCAACGTTTGGTTGGCGAATTTCAGAATAATGTCATTTTTATACACTTCGCGCGCTTTGTGGGCGGCGATAATGGCGCGATCTTCGCACACCGGGTCAATATCCACAAAGGTACCGAACGCGGTGACCCCTTGGGAAATCATCAATTCGATGGATTGACAAAAACGGGCGTAATAATCATCCACGGATGAGGTACGTTTTACCTCATCCACCAAGTCCCACTTTTGCTGCAAATTACTGCTGTGATAAATCCCGATTTTTTCCGGAGTCATGGTAAAAGCGCGGTCAGCATGCGCGTGTGCATTAACCCAGCCACCTTTTTTAATAATTTCATCTCGAATATAGGTTTTGAAACTCCGAACATGATTCTTCGTCATGATTACTCCATGGTAGGCAAATTGGAAAATGTGATGGGCGCAAATAGAAAAAATCCTCAAAAGAGGACAGGTTATTAATTGAAAAAAGAAGGGTGCACAATGAAGCAGATTCATTGTAATAACGGATAATGTTATAAAAAATTCGCAGATTTTTAATTAATAACATCGTATTTGTCCAGATATAAATTGACTGCTAGTATAAAGCGAGCAACCTTAAAAATATAATCGGTTTTGGCTATTGGTCAGGCGGATTTGTAATCATTTTTCCAAAAATGAACGCTCTTGATTAAACACTTCCAAAAACAGCCCTAACGGCGGTCTCGCGGAGGAAATTTTCTGATAAGTGCGGTCATATTTTTGATAGTTTCCGCGGGTATCAATATGATATTGCGTGCCATCCGGCTGAATAATCACATTCCAGCGATAATTGGACACCAATACCCAATCTGGGGTCTGGTTCAAGTCAAACAAATCACGTCCCTGCGCGTAATCGCCAATGGGGTTTTTCACCTTGAAAACGTGTTTCATTAACGCCGGCAACACATCCACATGAGAGGTTAATTTTGTTACTTTGCCTTTCGCCAAACCTTGCCAATGCACGATCATCGGCACCCGCACTTTATCTTGGGCAAAATAGTGATTTTCTTCTTTCTCCGTGAGCTGCCGGAAAGTATAGCCATGTTCGGCAGTAATAATCACCAGCGTATTAGGCAAATCCAATTGCGGCAAAATCTGCCCTAATAATGCATCAATTTTGGTACGTTCCTGCGCATAATTCTCCGGTGATAAATTTGGTTTAATATCCAAGCTCAAATAGCCCCAGAACGGTTTGCCCTGCGTTTTTGCCGTCTCCAGCCAACGTTGGAAAGCATTTATCGCCCCTTGATTGGAAGTGTCACCGATCAGTTTGGTCTGCTGATAAATCGCACGCCGTAAAATGCTGGAATTAAACTTTCTGCCGGAAAACAGCCCTTGCGCGTATTTCTGTTGCGCCATGTGTTCAACCAGTGCGGAAGGAATTTTGCTGCTCAATAAACTGTCGGTATAATTTGCATTCAAACCATAAAATAAGCCTGTTAAACCGGCGTTATTGTTATTGCCGCTACTATAATGATTGGTAAATTGCGTGGAATCGGCGGCGAACTGCGCTAAATTCGGCATGCTCTCTTCAGTGATGGCATCATAACGCAAGCCGGAAACCGTAATCAGAACGATATTTTGTTTATCCGCCGGTTCATCAAAAATCAGTGGGTTTTTCGGATATTCAATCGCCAACGCATCCAAGCGGCCCTCCTGTGCCAACCGTTCGGCGTATTCCCGCTTGTTGATAAAACCACGCTTTTCTAATAGTGAGCGGGCAGTCATCGGATAGGACAACGGAAAATTGGAACGCTGCATCGTAATCGGACGATACAAATACGCGTCCGCCCACGCATAAATCAGGTGGGTGGCGCTAAACGTACAAACAAAAAAGATGCCTACGCCCTTCAACCATTTTTGCCGTTCCAAACTGCGTAATTTTTGCCAAGACCAACGGGAAAACAACATTTGCATTAATAAAATCAACGGCATAGGTACGAAAAAAAGCTGCCAGTTGCGGGAGAGTTCACCGTTTTCCGGATTCACCAGTAAATTCCAGACCAAGGAGGAAAGGTGAAGATTAAAGCGAACAAAAACTTCTGTATCCACTAATAATAATGTGTTGCTAATGGTTGCAAGAATAACGGTCAGCCCGCGAAAAGTGCGGTGGTTTTTGACGATAAAACTGAGGGGGAAAATCACCAGTAAATAAAAGGCGAAAACAATAAAGCTGAAATGCCCCAATAAACTGATGAAAAAATACACTTTGCCGAATAGGGTGTCGGGCCAGTCGATAATAAAAGCATAACGGGCGCCGATAAAAATCGCCCATAGAATATTAAAAAAAGCAAACCAGTGGCCCCACGAGATTTTTTGCGAGGTTTCTTCACGATATTGTTTGCTGTTAAATTTCCACATAATGCTATTGGTTCGCCGTGTTAACGGAATTCAGCAAAGCGTCGGAGAAGGCTTTCGCCAGCACTTGTCGTTGCTGCTTTCCGACACTGCCGAGCAGTAAATTGGTAGTCATATTGCCCAACACGATTAAGGATAAATCCAGCGGCGCTTGATGTTTTTCAAGCACTGCAATCATGTCGTTGAGAATTTCATCTATTTGTTTATCTTGATATTTTGATTGAATTGCCATGTTTGGTTGGTCTGCCGATTTAAAATGCCGCATATATTAACCGATAATTGCGCTAATCCTAACATATTTTGTTAGTTCTGGTAAAAAGTGCGGTTATAATAGGCGGAGTTTTTTAAGGACAATTTCATGAGCATTACAGTTAAACAAATTATTCTCCACCAAATTATTAAGTCCAATCAAACCGAAGCGGAAAGCGCGTCGCAACTGCATAGCGTATTACGTGAACAAGTGCTGACGATCACGCCGGAAGTGGAACAGATGATGTTGCAATTACACCAAAGCTATCAAAACAAAGCAAAAGGTTACGGTGTTTTTCTGGACTCCTCGGTGTTTGCCCAAAGTCTGAATCGCTTGCTGGAAAATGAACTGGAATTTCTGCCGTTCAGCTATGAAGCGACGAATTTATTGATTAACGAACTGGGTAAATATAATTTTGCCGATAACGGCACCTTGGTTTTATGCCAATATAATTTTCTCGCCACTGATTACCTGTTTATCGCGTTATTGGATAGTCGTGTCAGTATGTTGGTGGATGACAAACTGGAAATTCAGCGCACCGAATATTTAGACATCACCCAATTTGATGTGGCGGCACGCATTAACTTGACCGACCTGCAACTTAATGCCAATTCCAATCGTTACTTAACCTTCATCAAAGGGCGCGTAGGACGCAAAATCGCGGACTTCTTTATGGACTTCCTCGGCGCGGAAGAAGGACTTAATCCGCAAGTACAAAATCAATGTTTGTTACAGGCTGTGAGTGATTACTGCGCGCAAGGTGAGTTAAATCGTGAACAAACCCAGGCGGTAAAAAAACAGGTATTTGAATACTGCAAAGGGCAGATAAATAGCGGCGAAGACATTGAACTTACGGAACTTTCCGGTGAGCTGCCGACTCTAAACCAACAACCTTTTGCCGAGTTTACTCAAGCGCAAAATTACGGCTTGGAAGAAAATATACCGCCGGTTCGCACCGCACTTAAGTCGCTCACGAAATTCTCCGGCTCCGGCGAGGGGGTGACCATTAGTTTTGATGCCGAGTTAATTAATCAACGTATCATTTGGGATGAAGCCGCCGATACGCTTACAATTAAAGGGCTCCCACCAAATTTGCGCGATCAGTTGCAGCGCCAGTTAAAAGAACAGAATTAGTTTGGCAATTAATTAAACTTTCGGTATCATCGTCCACATTATCCAGAGAATAAAAAGGCAAAGAAATGCAATTCAGATCTGTTGTAACCGCACTTATTTTCGCGCTCAGTGTTACCGCCTGCTCCACCGTCAATAAAGTTGTTTATCGTATTGATGTGCCGCAAGGCAACTATTTGGAAGCCTCAAAAGTTACGCAATTAAAAACCGGCATGACAGCCCAACAGGTTCAGTATTTACTCGGTACGCCGGTTCTCATCGATCCTTACAGCAACCACACTTGGTATTACGTTTACTTACAACAAAAAGCCTATGAAACGCCGGAACAACACACGCTGGTCGTACATTTTGACCAAAATGACACCGTAAGCAACTTTGACTTGGACAAACCGTTACCGAATGACGGTAAAGTAGAAGTGAATAATACCATTATCACGGCACCTGACGCGCAAGCTAAGCGTTGGTGGCAATTCTGGAAATAATCTTCATTATTTTTATTTGTAACCCAAAAGGCTTAACCTATGGCTAAAATTTTACTTGTTGATGATGATGCGGAACTCACCGAACTGTTAGCACAATTATTAGATTTAGAAGGCTTTCAGGTGAATGTCGCAAACAATGGTAAAGAAGCATTGGAATTACTTGACCATAGCTATGATCTCATCCTATTAGACATTATGATGCCGGTCTTAAACGGTATTGAAACATTAAAACAAATCAGAAAAACCTATTCCACGCCGGTCATGATGCTGACTGCCCGCGGTGATGATATTGATCGTATTTTAGGGCTTGAATTAGGGGCGGACGACTACCTGCCGAAGCCGTTTAACGATCGTGAATTGGTTGCGCGAATTAAAGCGATTTTAAGACGTACTGCACAGGCAAATAGCGCAAAAGATCCGACAGATGTGGATAAAATCGAGTTCGGCGGCATCGTGTTTTATCCGGGACGCCAACAGGCAATGTTGGGTTCAAAAGATCTTGAACTCACCGGCACCGAATTTGCTTTATTACTAAAACTTATTACTCATCCCGGGTTAATTCTGACTCGTGAAGAGTTAAGCCTTGAAGTTTTGGGCAAGCCACTTACACCTTTCGATCGTGCCATTGATATGCATATGTCGAATTTACGAAAAAAATTACCGGCTCGCTCCGATGATCTCCCATGGTTTAAAACACTTCGTGGTCGCGGTTATTTATTAATAGCGGAAAAATAACAATAAAGGCTATTTTTATATAGCCTTTTTCACACCTAATTATCATGTTCAGAAAAGAATTTATTTTTAACTCACTCACCATACGAATTTTCACTTTCTTCTGGCTCACATTTTCCATTTTACTAATCTTTATTTTTTTATTACCTTATTTTGATGCGCATATTTACTCGGATTTAAAAGAGCATGAAATGGTAAAGTATCAAAAAGAAATTACAACTTCGATGCGTAACAATCAAATTTCCCGTATTTTAGCAGGGATTCCAAGTTTCCCTAATGATCGATTTACCCCTCATCCTGTACTAATCTCGCCGAGTGGGCAAATTCTCGGTGCCCTCCCTGAGGAAGAAAAATCAGTACGTCAATTTATTTTTAATAACGCTTCACTGGATCAACCGTTAAAAAAAATCTATTCCAATATTCAAATTGTCGGCCCGTTTTCTCTGTACTTAAATCCTGAGCATAATCAATCTTATAGCTTATATTTTGTCAATCAGATCAATGCGCAGAAAGAGATTCTAAACTACATTTTTGATCGCCCGTTTTTCCTGATCATCTTAGTCATTTTAATTTCCACACCATTATTGTGGTGGCTATCACGCAGTATAGGTCAGCCTATTCGTAACTTACAACTTGCAGCAAATGCCGTTGCCATAGGAAATTTAAAAATTAATAAAAATCTTGAAACCAAGGGGTTGATCGAGTTGCGTCAAGTAGGACAAAGTTTTAACCGCATGATGCTCTCTCTTGAAGAGGTATTGTCAAATCAGCAATCGTTATTATCTTCTATTTCTCACGAATTAAGAACACCGCTGACCCGTCTACAACTGGCAACGGCGTTATTGCGCCGTCGCTTAGGTGACAGTAACGAAATTCAGCGTATTGATACGGAAGCACAACGTTTAGATAAAATGGTCAGTGACTTGCTACAGCTTTCCCGTCAACAGCTGAATAGCCATCTGGAAAAAGACATCTTCCCGATACCTTTGCTTTGGAAAGAAATTTTAGAAGATGCAAAATTTGAAGCAGCTCAACGAAATATTCGTTTTAACGTGGAACAAGGCATCGCCCATCCTGAACAGTATTACCTCAATGGTAACCATGGACTTCTTGCAAGTGCGGTGGAAAATATTGTCAGAAATGCGTTGAAATACACAAAATCAGCAATTTCCGTCCACATCTATAGGCATGAAAATGACTTATTTATTCGTATTGAAGATAACGGTGCAGGCTTACCGGAAGATGAATATGAAAAAATCTTTAAGCCGTTTTATCGCGTTGATGAAACGCGTACCCGCGAAACCGGTGGCACCGGCTTAGGCTTATCCATTGTTGCCAATACAGCGAAAGACCATCACGGCGCAGTCTGGGCAGGGAAAGCTGATCTGGGTGGCTTAGCCGTTATCTTACGCTTACCGCTTTGGGTAGCAAAATAATTTAACAAAAAACCCCATTTGAACAACTCAATGGGTTTTTTGTTTCTATAAATTCAATTAGTGCAATGCCGATACCACGAATAAAAAGACTTTGAGCACGGAAGCATTTACCAAGTCGATGAAGAATGCGCCAACCATCGGTACAATTAAGAAAGCTTTATGTGACGGTCCAAAACGGCTTGTCACAGCCTGCATGTTCGCTACTGCCGTCGGTGTTGCACCAAGACCGAAACCACAGTGACCGGCACTTAATACTACTGCGTCGTAATCTTTACCCATTATGCGGTAAGTCACATAAACCGCAAAGACTGCCATAAGAACAACCTGAATTGCCAAAATGACCATGACCGGTAACGCCAACCCTGCTAATTGCCATAATTTTAAGGACATTAATGCAATAGCTAAGAATAAGGACAGACCCACGTTACCCAAAACATCTACGGCAGAATCGGCAACATTAAACTTGAAAATATGAGTCAAAGAATTACGAATGACGACCCCGGTAAACAAACACCATACGAATGTTGGCAATTCAATGACGGTACCTTTTGTGTGTGCATCCAAGAACTGACCGATAAGCAAACAGCATGTCATCATGGTAATCGTTTCAATCAGTGAACGGGTTGTAATTTTACGTTGGTAAGTAGGGTGCTCAAAAGCTTCTTGTACATCATCGACATCATCGCTTTCCGGATTCTCGCCATGTTTCATTTTCCCTAATAAATGGCGCGCCACCGGACCGCCGATAATACCACCGGAGACCAAACCAAAGGTGGCACAAGCCATGGCTAATTCCAAGGCGCCTTCAAGGTGGAATAACTCTGTTAATTTACCGGCCCATGCCGCACCGGTACCGTGTCCGCCGGTTAAGGTGACCGAACCGGCAATTAGACCGTAAGCAGGGTCGATACCGAGTAAGACCGAACCTGTTACACCCACGATATTTTGTACAGTAATCAATAATGTTGCTGCAATCACAAAAATAATTAACAGTTTACCACCTTTTACCAAGCGCGCAAAGTTAGCACTTAAACCGATGGAAGAAAAGAATACCAACATCATGGTGAATTGCAAATTCGTATCAAACATAAAAGACAATCCCCAGCCTTGATATAAAACGGTGAGAATAATCGCGACTAAGAAACCACCCACAACCGGCTCAGGAATATTATAGCTTTTCAATAAGGAAATACGTTTTACCAGAAAATACCCAAGCAACAGCACAAAGCCTGCCAGTGCGAGGGTTTCAAAAGTATTGAAAGTCATAGAACATCCTCTTTTTAATAATGAAATCCCGGTTATTGCTAATGATTTTAAACACCGGGAATTTTTATGCGAAGAATAAAAAATTTTTATCGATCACGGAAGGAATTTCAATTTAGCAGAAAAATCAGGTGACTGCCAGGGAAACGCATAAAAATTTCATCCGGTCTAACAACTTAACCAAAATGTGACGGGACCGTCATTAACCAAGCTCACCTGCATATCCGCCGCAAAACGTCCGCATTCCACTTTTAATTTTTCACCGCACTTTTGCACGAAATACGCATAAAGCTCATTTGCCAACGGCGGTGGCGCTCCTTTAGAGAAACTTGGGCGTAGCCCTTTTTGCGTATCTGCCGCCAAGGTAAATTGCGACACCACCAATAATTCACCGTCGATTTGCTGCACATTCAGATTCATTTTGTTATCTGCGTCGCTAAACACGCGATAATTCAACACTTTCTCCGCCAGTTTATCCGCTTTTTGTCGGTCATCATCCTTTTCTACGCCCAACAGCACCAACAATCCCTCGCCGATTTGTCCGACAACCTCACCGCCTACTTCTACTTTTGCCTGGGTTACCCGCTGAATTAACGCAATCACTGTCCCACCTCCTGATAATTTATTTGTTTTTTCGACCGCACTTCCGCCAGCACCGCCGCCAGTTGCGCGCCGAGTAGCACGAAAGTCCAGCTTAACTGAATCCATAACAGCATAATCGGCAAGGTCGCCATGGCGCCGTAAATTAATTGATAAGACGGAAAGGTCACGATGTACCAAGCAAATGCTTGCTTACCCAGCGTAAAAAACACTGCGGCAATCAGCGCCCCGGCAGCGGAATGTTTAATGCTGACTTTTTTATTTGGCACCACCATATAAATCACGGTGAAAATAAACCAGGTGGAAAGAAACGGCACAAAACCAAGTAATTTCAAGCCGAAAGAAGAGGCGGCAGAATGCTCAAACATAGTTTTTACATAAGAACTGGCGGCAATACTGGTGCCCACTAACAGCGGGCCTAACGTCAAAATCAGCCAATAAATCGCAAAAGAAGTAAAAATCGGGCGGGTGCTGGTGTCGTGCCAAATGCCGTTCAAGGTGCGGTCGATGGAATTAATCAACATCAATGCCACCACAATTAAACTGATTATGCCCACCGCACTCATCTGTTTGGAATTATTCACAAATTCATCAATATATTGCCCCACCACATCGCCGGCGGACGGGGCAAAGTTAGTAAAAATAAACGCTTTCAACGCACCGGTAACTTCGTTAAACACCGGAAAAGCAGAAAAGATAGAAAACACCACCATAATCAGCGGCACAATAGCAAGCATGGTGCTGTAAGTCAGATAACCGGCGGCTTGTGTGAGCTTATTGTGATTAAACCGTTGCCAAAACAACGTACAAAAGGATTTCAGATCAATCATAACAATCCTCCGCAGCAATGCTTAAATTTTTTGTCGGATCCGCATACGCAAGGCTGTTTCATGGTCGGTAGCGGCACCGTCGGATCCACAAAATACCAACGCCCATCAATTTTTACAAAAATCAAACGTTCATGATGCGACTGCTCACCGTCCTCGCCCTGAAAAACGGCGTTAAATTCCACCGCACTTTGCACCTTCGCCAGAGTTTCCGTGTTCAGAATCTGCAAACCAAGCCATTGCGTATTTTCCGCCCATGTTTGAATAGACTGCACGTTCAGCAGCTTTTGCTGGCTCGGCACGGTGGTTTCCACAATATACGGCACATTTTTTAACACATACGCGGCATAGCGCGAGCGCATGAGTTGTTCGGCGGTTTCGGGAAACTGTGCGTAAGAATGAAAATGCCCGCAGCATTCCCCATAGGTTTTCCGGGACTGACAAGGAGGGCAATGGGAATCGAAAAGTGCGGTCATTTTTAACCCTGTTTTTGTTGTAACTTGGTAAGCTGAGAATGCAACGAACGTTTAAACGCCGGCGCCAATACCTCAAGTGCCAACGCCTGTTCCAATTCGTTAATCGTGTCGGGTGCCGAAAGCAAACGGTTCAAATGGCGAATGGTAAAGTCGGGATGCGGACGCGACTGCAAAATTAATTTATCGCCCCGCTGAATTTCCCCCTTGCGCACCACCCGCACATACCAGCCCGACCAACCGGAGCGATACACGGTTTGTTGTGTGTTCGGATTATTGGTATTTTTAGACAGGCGTTCACAAGGTTTGCGCGGCTGCGACACTTCCACCACGCAGGAGCCAATTTGATAAATATCACCCACGCACACGGAATCTTCATTCAGCGCGGAAACCACAAAATTCTCGCCGTAAACCGCCGTGCCCTGATAAGAAAAATTTTCGCCTAATAGCGAATTTAACGCCGGAAAGGCATCTGCCGACATAAAAAACAGCGCTTTATCGACGCCACCATGATGGGCTTTCAATCCCACATCATTGCCTTCCGCACCGAGCGCGTGAATTTTCACCGCTTCCACCGGCGTCTTACGAATAGCGCTTTCATAGCGCGAGCCGTCGGCAAAGGTAAGCTGTTGCACCTCGCCAATTTTAATGATCAAAATTTCTGCCATTGTCATCACTTTCCCCGTTATTTTCTGAAATGTGTGGAATTATACCGTAAAAACAACTTATTTTTTGACCGCACTTCTATTTTTAAATATCATGCGGGAAATTTATCCGTCATTTATCAGGAACAATCAATATGCAATATTTACTCGCCCAAACCGAACAAAATCAACAACTCGGCATTACCGCCAAAATGGCAAACCGTCACGGCTTAATTGCCGGCGCCACCGGAACCGGCAAAACCGTCACCTTACGCAAAATGGCGGAAGCCTTCAGTGACGACGGCGTGCCGGTATTTCTGGTAGATGTGAAAGGCGTATCAGGCTTGGTGCAAGCGGGCGCCATGCAAGGCAAAATCGCCGAACGTATCGAACAGTTCAATTTAGGCGGTGAAAGCTATTTAAGCGGTTATCCCGTGTCCTTTTGGGATGTTTTCGGCGAAACCGGCATTCCGCTACGTACCACCATTTCCGAAATGGGACCGTTGTTGCTCTCCCGCTTATTGAATTTAAATGCCACCCAAGAAGGCTTGCTCAATCTGGTGTTCCGCGTTGCCGATGACAAAGGCTTATTGCTTATCGATTTAAAAGATCTGCGTGCCATGTTGAAATATGTGGCGGAAAATGCCAAAACCTTCCAGGTGGAATACGGCAATGTGTCCGCCGCCAGCGTGGGCGCCATTCAGCGTGCATTATTAACGCTGGAAAATGAAGGCGCGGCGAATTTATTCGGCGAACCGGCGCTGAATCTGGAAGACTGGTTGCAAACCCGCGACGGTCGCGGCGTCATCAATGTGTTAAATTCGGAAAAACTGATCAATTCCCCGCGCATGTACAGCGCCTTCCTGCTTTGGTTAATGGCGGAATTATTTGAGCAATTGCCGGAAGTGGGCGATCCCGATAAACCGAAATTCGTCATGTTCTTTGACGAAGCCCATTTATTGTTCGACGGCGCGCCAAGTGTGTTGGTGGATAAAGTGGAACAGGTTGTACGCCTGATTCGTTCCAAAGGCGTGGGCATTTATTTCGTGACCCAAAACCCGCTGGATTTGCCGGACACCGTGCTCGGTCAGCTGGGCAACCGCATACAACACGCACTACGCGCCTTTACGCCGCGCGATCAAAAAGCGGTGAAATCGGCGGCGGAAACGTTCCGTTCCAACCCGAAAGTCAATGTGGTAGAAACCATCTCCACCCTTGGCGTGGGGCAAGCGCTGGTCTCTTTCTTAGATGAAAAAGGCATGCCGACACCGGTGGAAATCGCCTACATTTTCCCGCCGAAAAGCCAATTGGCGCCGATTACCGCCGAACAACGCGCAGCGTGGGTGAAAGACGACGACTTGTACGCGTTCTATAAAGATTATGTGGATAACGAATCGGCATTTGAAGTGTTAAATGCGCAGGCGGATCTCGCCGCCGTAGCGCAAAAACAGGCGGAGCAAGCCAAACAGGAAGAAGAAAACGGCATTATGGGCAACCTCAGCCGCATGATTTTCGGCACCAAAAAACGCGGCGAACAACTCTCTGTTACCGAACAAGTCGTCAGCAGTGTGGCAAAATCCGTCGGCCGCAATATTCGCAACCAAGTGACAAAACAAATCATGCGCGGCATTCTGGGCGCGTTTAAGAAGTAAAATTCACCCGTAAAAATGACCGCACTTTGATCTGCACCCCAAAAGTTGGACATCACAACCAACCAATTAAGGTGCAGATTTTTATGGGTAAACATTATTCAATCGAATTCAAACATCACATTGTCAAACTTGTCTTAGAAGAACATTGGGGCATTCGTGAAGCCGCACAACACTTCCATATTGCCGCCCATTCTTCCGTTGTTGTCCGGTTGCAACGCTTTGAAAAATACGGTATCAATGGGTTACATCGTCAACCTGCCACAGCGAGAAAAGTGAAAATGCCAAAGCGAAAAGAAACGCCACTTTGCGATAATCCTCAAAATATCAAAGCGCTATTAAAACGCATTGAATATTTGGAAGCGGAGAACGCCATCTTAAAAAAGTTCAAGGAGCCGGACGAACAAAAAGCCCGACAGAAAAAAGGGACATCGTCAACGCGTTAACAGACCGGCATTCGACACCGTTGTTATTGAAGATTATCGGGCTTGCCCGTTCGACCTTCTATTACACGACGAAAGCCAAAGAGCACGGCGACATGCGCCGACGTATTTTAGCCCTTTATCAGCAAAACGAAGGGCGCGATGGGTATCGAATGATTCGGATAAAACTGCGAAAAGAAGGAATATTCCTCAGTGGCAAAACGGTGTTGACACATATGCGGGCACTGGGGATTCGTTCTTGTGTGAAAGTGAAACGACGTAAGACAGCGGGGAAAACGAGTCTTATTGCACCGAATTTACTGCAACGCAACTTTAGTGCGACGAAGTTGAAAGAGAAATGGGTGACGGATGTGACCGAACTTCGGGTGGGGCGTGAGAAACTGTATCTTTCTCCAATGATGGACTTAGCCAATCAGGAGATTATCGCCTTTACAACGGGACGACGCCCGACATTCGGCTTGGTTTCGTCAATGTTGAAAAAGACGCTGGTTCAGTTAAAGGAAACGGATTTACCGATTATTCACACCGACCAGGGCTGTCTTTACGGGCTTGCCCGTTGGCGGAAAATGTTGATTCGGGATGATGGTTCGCCTTATGCCGTACAGAGCATGAGCCGGCGCGGGAATTGCTATGGCAATGCGGTGATAGAAAGTTTTTTTAGCACGTTGAAGTCGGAATGTTTTTATTCCCGTCAGTTTAAGGACATTGACGAATTAGAACGGGCGATACACGACTATATTCGTTATTATAACGAGGAGCGCATTAAGCCTAAATTAAACAATTTGAGCCCTATGCAGTACAGAGCTCAATATTTAACTTAGGTTTAGTTATCTGTCCAAGTTTTGGGGAGCAGATCAAAGTGCGGTCATTTTTTCAAACGTTTTTCAGCGCCTGCCCTCATCCCATCCTTTAATTAAGAATAATTCTCATCTATAATCTTCCTGTTCTCAAGAAGACAACTCTCGTCTTTTCCCGACGGCAGATTGCGCCGTACTGTCCGCCACACATGACGCTCCACGCGGTTTAACCGCGCGTTTCCACAAGGAGGTAATGATGTTTAAAATTCAGGATGCGGTCAGCGAGACCCTGCTTATTCCGCTCTATATGCGTTATCACGAGTCCCTCAAGCCCGAGCCGATTATTCACGACGCCTCGGCGCTGCGTCTGGTGCCGCAAATTGATTATGATTTCAGTAAGTTTGACACCGCTATCCGCAGTTCGGTGGGATCGGCGATTCGCGCCACCTATTTGGATAGCATCACCAAAGCCTTTATTCAACAACACCAGCAACCGATTATCGTGATGATCGGTTGCGGGCTGGATGCACGTCATGAGCGCGTGGGCGACATCGGCAAAAATGTGCCGTTCTATGAGCTGGATCTGCCCGATGTGATTGCATTGCGCAAACAACTGATGCCGCCGGCGGAAAATGAAATTCTACTTGCCACATCGGCATTTGACACGGATTGGATGGACGAGTTACGCGCTACTTATCCGCAGGCGCAGTTTTTATTCGTTATTGAAGGCGTGCTGATGTATTTCAATGAAGCGCAGGTGAAAAAGCTGTTTGAAGATCTTGCCGCCCGTTTTAGTGGTGGTGAAATCGCCTTTGACATCGGCAGCACTTGGATGAGTCGCAATTCGCAAAAACACCATGACGTGATGAAACATATGCGGGCGCAGTTTGATTACGGCTGCGATGATGATCATGAAATGGAACGTTGGGCGGATAATCTGCACCTGATTTCGGCGAAATATATGTTTGATTTTCCCGCCTGGAAACGTATCGGTTTGTTGCAAGCCGCCATTATGTGGATTGTGCCGACGGTGCGTAAATCTTATCGTTTCCTGCATTATCAAATTAGCTAAAGCGGCATTTAAATTTGGCGCAAAAACAAACCGCACTTTGATTGAGAAAACCAAAAGTGCGGTTTGTTTTCAACGTGTTTTTCCTGTGGTTAGATTTTCAATGCTGTTACCAAGGCTTTAAAGAGCGGTGAGTTTTGCCGGCGGTTTGGGTAGTAGAGGTGATAGCCGTCATAACTGATGGCAACATCGCTCAATACTTCCACCAATTCGCCACTGTCTAAATAAGGCTGCACGGTGTCAATAGGCAACCATGCCAAGCCTTTTCCCGCCAACACGGCACGGCTGATTAAATGGCTGTTGTTAAAACAAAGTTGCCCTTTCGGGTGGAATTGCACCACAGGGGAGGATTGTTTCGCGGGGCGGAAATCCCACGCCATAATGCTGTCGGTGGAGGGCAGTCGGAAGAGTAAACAGTCATGTTCACTCAAATCTTCCACCTTTTTCGGCGTCCCTTTTCGGGCGAAATAATCGGAGCTGCCCACCACCGCCATTTGCATTTTGTCACTTAATCGCACGGCAATCATGTCTTGCGCCACATCGGAACCTAAACGAATTTCTGCGTCATATCGCCCCGCCACGATGTCCACAAATTTGGTGTCGCTGGTGAGTTCCAGTTCCATTTCAGGATATTGCGCGCTAAACGCCATCAATTTATCCCACAACACAAATAAAAAGACGTGATCGTTGCCGTTAATGCGCAACTTGCCTTTCAGGGTGTCGCGGAAAGTGCTTAATGCGTTGAGATTGTCTTCAATGCTTTCAAACAAGGGCAAGAGATTTTGAAACAGCTGCTCGCCCGCTTCGGTGGTGGCAATGCTGCGCGTGGTGCGGTTGAACAGTTTGATGTTGAGTTGTTCTTCCAGCTTGCGAATGGAATGGCTTAATGCGGAGGTGGAAACGTTTAATTTTGCGGCGGCTTTGGTGAAACTGCCTTCTTGCGCCGCGGTGATAAAGGTGCGAAGTTCGTTGATGTTGTCGATCATAGTATGCGTTCTATTGTTGAATATTATTCACAAGGTTATCCGATTTTTTCCTACTAATCAAATGAATAAAAGTTTTCTATAATGCACTCATCAAAACGAAACGCGGAATGATTCTCTCGCCCGCTTGCGTGAGAGAGACAGACGGAAATTGCGTCAGGCAATTTTCGGAAGACGAGAGGGGAAGCGATATTGATTTTCCCCTCTCCCTCCGAAAATTCTGCGAATTTTCTCTACCCTCTCCCGTAAACGGGAGAGGGGATAAAGTAGCCTCAAAATTCAACAAAACAAGGAAAATCAAAATGGAAAAAGTATTCAAATTAAACAATGGTGTAGAAATGCCAATGGTAGGTTTCGGCGTATATCAAGTCAGCGACGAAGAAACCGAAAAAGCCGTGTTAGAAGCCCTAAAAGCGGGCTACCGTTTATTAGACACCGCCGCCGTTTATGCCAACGAAGCGGGAGTAGGGCGTGCCATTAAAGCCAGCGGCATTCCGCGTGAAGAAATTTTCGTCACCACTAAACTGTGGATTCAACGTGAAGACGGCTACGAAAACACCAAAAAAGCCTTGGCAGATTCCCTTGAACGCTTAGGTTTGGATTATGTGGATTTGTATTTAATGCACCAACCCTTGGGCGATGTTCACGAAGAGTGGCGCGCGATGGAAGACTTATACAAAGCCGGCAAAGCCCGTGCCATCGGCGTGAGCAACTTCCACACCGACCGTTTGATGGATTTGATGACTTGCCACGAGATCGTGCCGGCAGTAAACCAAATCGAAACCCACCCGTTCTATCAACGCGACGAAGAAATTGCGTTCCACAAAGAACACGGCATTTTGCAACAATCTTGGGGCCCGTTGGCAGAAGGGAAATTTGACATTTTTACCAACCCTGTTTTAACCAAAATTGCCGAAAAACACGGTAAATCGGTGGCGCAAGTGGTATTGCGCTGGTTAAACCAATGTGGCGTGGCGATTATCCCGAAATCGGTAAAAGTAGAACGTATGCTTGAAAACCGTGATATTTTCAGCTTTACTTTAGACGCACAAGATTTAGCCGACATCGCAACCCTCAACCGCAATGAAATCATCTTCAATCACCGCGATCCGAAAATGATTGCGTGGTTAGCGGAATTTCGTGGGTAAAAGTCAACATTTATAGGGCGGTCAACCGCCCTATTTTTTTATGCCTTCCCATATTTTTCCCTTCTTCTTTTTTATTTTGCGATCCCGCTCGAAAATTTAAAAAGACAAGCTCAACAACGATCAATCGTTCCTTCACATTTCGTCAAGCTCTTAGGTAAATTATTGCGCCTTTGTAGCCAAGTGATTACAATACAGGAAAAAAGAGAATGAACCTCATTGAAACTACCGAAATGTTTGATGATTGGCTCGATGGATTGAAAAATTTACGCGCAAAAGTACAAATTGCGACCCGTATCCGCCGAGCAGAAAATGGGAATTTTGGTGATCATAAGCCGCTGCCCAACACGGGTGGCGTGAGTGAGATGCGAATTGATATTGGCAAAGGTTACCGAATCTATTACGGGCAACTTGGTGAGATTACTTACATCTTGACGAATGGCGGCGATAAATCTACTCAATCTGCTGATATTGAACGGGCGAAACAGATTTTTTCTCAGTTAAAACTTCAGAAAAAGGATACACAACATGATTAAAACCCAACGATTTGATATGGTGAAATACCTTGATAGCGATGAAGCTATTGCAATTTATCTGAACGAAATAGCCGAAACAGGCGACAGCAACGATTTTATTGTGGCATTGGGCGATGTGGCTAGGGCAAAAGGCATCGCGGAAATCGCTCAAAAATCAGGTTTGGCACGTGAAAGTATTTATAAAGCGCTGACCGACGGCGCAAAGCCACGTTTTGATACGGTTATGCGAATAATGCAGGCATTAAATTTAAAACCACATTACGCAACGACAGCTTAGTTCGGTAAACGGCTGCTTTTAATCAACAGCCGTTTTTGTTTGCAAAATCTCCGTCAAAATTAACCGCACTTTTAAGTATTTTGTGTTGATTGTTGAATTCCATTCACAACCTTTTCTTATTTCCCCTATCTAATCAATACAATCTTTTCCTTTTATAATGTTCTTATTCAAACGATACATTATCCTCTCGCCCGCTTGCGGGAGAGAGGCAGACGGAAATTGCGTAAGGCAATTTTCGGAAGACGAGAGGGGAGCGATATTTGTTTTCCCCTCCCCCTCCGAAAATTCTTCGAATTTTCTCCACCCTCTCCCGTAAACGGGAGAGGGGGTATAAAGTAAAAATTCACACAAGGAAAACACCATGATCAACCAATCCAAACGCAATTTATTAAAAACCGGCGGTTTAACCGCATTAGCACTTGGCTTAGGCGGAACGGCAATGGCGAAGCAAGCGGTTAAAAATAGCCCAACTTTTACCAATAACAAGCTGCCGGGTCAACGCAAATTAGGCAATCTCACCGTGTCATCAATCGGCTTAGGCTGTCAGGAGCTTGGGCAGAATATGTACGGCGTGCCACAACCGAGCCGCGAGCAAGGCGTGCGGATTATTCGCCGAGCGTTCGATCATGGCGTGACATTTTTTGACACCGCCGAAGCCTACGGGCCTTTTGAAAGTGAATGCGTTGTGGGGGAAGGCTTGAAAGGCATTCGCGATCATGTGGTTCTCGCGACCAAATTCGGTTGGGATATTGACCAGCAAAGGGGCAGCGCACAGGCAAACTGAATAGCCGTCCTGACCACATCAAACGCGTGGTCGATGCCATGTTGCAACGCCTGCAAACCGACCGCATCGACTTGCTTTATCAACACCGCGTGGATCCGAACGTGCCGATTGAAGATGTGGCAGGCGCAATCCAAGATTTAATGAAACAGGGTAAAGTGCTGAACTGGGGCTTGTCGGAAGTGGGCGAGCAAACCATTCGCAAAGCCCACGCCATTCAACCGCTCACTGCCGTGCAAAGCGAATACTCGCTGTTCTTCCGCGGACGCGAAAAAGACGTAATTCCTGTGTGTGAAGATTTGGGTATCGGCTTCGTTCCGTGGTCGCCGCTGGCAATGGGCGCATTGGGCGGGTATGTCGATGAAAACAGCCGTTTTGAAGCCGATCCAAGCAAAGATTTACGCGGCATTATTCCCCGTTTTACGCCTGAAAATATGCAACACAACGTGGAATTGCTTCAGTTGGTAAAACGCTGGGTAAACCAAAAACTTTGTACGCCGGCGCAATTCTCCCTTGCGTGGTTGATGGCTCAAAAAGCGTTTATCGTGCCAATCCCGGGGACAACCAAAGGTTACCATTTAATGGATAACTTGGGCGCGGATGCGGTGAAATTTACTGCGGAAGAATTAACACAATTCCGCAAAGAATTGGAAGCCATTGAAATTGCAGGCTTGCGTTTGCCTGAAGCGATTTTGAATTTCTCGGAAGCAAAATAAAACGCAGGGTGGGATTTGTCCTGCCATTTTTACTAAAATCAAGGAGAACAGTATGCAAACCCGACAATTAGGTTCACAAGGTTTAACGGTTTCTGCGCTCAGTTTAGGCTGTATGGGCATGACTTTCGGCTATAGCACGGAAATTCCGCAAGAAGACGGTGTGAAACTTATTCGCCAAGCCTTTGATTTGGGCGTCACGTTTTTTGATACGGCTGAAGCCTATGGCGAAGCGAATGAAGTGTTAGTGGGCAAAGGCGTGGCACCATTTCGTGATAAGGTGGTGGTTGCCACCAAATTCGGTTTCAAAAATGGCAATGTGGCGGAGGGGTTGGATAGCCGCCCTGAACGCATTCGTCAAGTGGTGGAGCAATCGCTCAAACGTATGAACACCGATTATATTGATTTATTGTATCAACACCGCGTCGATCCGAATGTGTCAATTGAAGACGTAGCGGGCGCGGTGAAAGACTTAATTGCGGAGGGCAAAGTGAAGTATTTTGGTTTGTCCGAAGCGGGTACGGAGATTATCCGTCGCGCGCACGCGGTTCAACCCGTGTCGGCGTTGCAAAGTGAATATTCGTTAATGTGGCGTGAACCCGAAGCGGAAATTCTGCCGCTGTTAGCATCCCTTAATATCGGCTTTGTGCCATTTAGCCCGTTGGCGAAATCTTTGCTTACCGGCGCGATCACCACCGATACCCAATTCGCGGCGAACGATTTCCGCAACAGCGTGCCACGTTTACAAGGCGAAGCGTTAAAAGCCAACCTTGCCCTAGCCGAATTGGTGAAAAACATTGCCACCGAAAAAGGCGTTTCCCCTGCGCAAATTGCCTTGGCGTGGGTGTTGGCGCAAAAACCGTGGATTGCCCCGATTTTCGGCACAACCAAACCGCATCGTTTGGTGGAAAATTTAGGCGGCGCAGACGTTCGTTTAACGGCTGAAGATTTAGCCCAAATTCAAACCGCACTTTCGCAAATTCAAATTGTGGGTGAGCGTTATAGTGCGGCAGGGCAGGCGATGATTAATCGTTAATAGATAAATCCCCTCTCCCGCAAGCGGGCGAGAGGATAAAATTCAGCCCCAAAGGGGCTGAACTATGCGTAACCTAGGGTAACTTGTTACCCTAGGCATCATAAGTAATCAATTATTGAATCCCATTCACAACCCTTTCCCACTTTACCTATCTAATCAAAACAATTTTTTTATTTATAATGATCTCATTCAAACACAATGAGGAGCATCTAATGCAACGCACTTTCAAGAAAACACTATTATCCGCTTTATTGATTGGCTCAGTATTTATGAGTACAGCAAATTTCAGTTATGCCGCCAATGATACCGTGCAAGCAGGCAACGGCATTGCTGTGGTGCAAACCCAAGCGGGAGCATTACAAGGCTTTGTGCAAAATGGCGTGGCGACTTACAAAGGCGTGCCTTATGCCACGGCAGAACGTTTTATGCCACCGAAGCCCGTCGCGAATTGGCAAGGAGCGAAAATGGCATTGACTTATGGTGATGTGTGTCCGCAAGTGCCGATGGGCGGTCGTAGCTTCTTCTTTACCGGACCTGAAATGACGGAAAGCGAGCAATGTTTGAATTTAAACGTGTGGGCGCCGAAAAATGACGGCAAAAAACGGGCTGTGATGGTGTGGATTCACGGTGGCGGTTTCCAATCGGGCGCATCGAACGATTTAGATAGCTATGACGGTGCAAATCTCGCCAAAACGGGCGATGTGGTTGTGGTTTCGGTAAACCATCGCTTAAACGCTATGGGCTTTTTAGATCTCTCTGCTTACGGCGGAAAATATAAAGATTCCGGCAATGTAGGTATGCAAGATTTAGTGGCGGCATTAGAATGGGTGAAAGCGAACATCGCTCAATTCGGTGGCGATCCAAATAACGTGACCATTTTCGGTGAGTCCGGCGGTGGTGCAAAAGTGCTGACGCTGATGGCAATGCCAAGTGCGAAAGGTTTATTCCATAAAGCCGTTGTGGAAAGTGGTGCGGTGGAAAAAATGGGGATGACCTTAACCTCGCAAAAAGCCAGCCATCGCGTGGCAGAACTCACCCTTGCAAATTTAGGCGTAAAATCGACCGCACTTGAGAAGCTGAATAACTTCACGCCTGCACAAATTAACGAGGCGGCGATTAAAGCGAACCTGCAAACCGCGAAAGAACTCGGCTTAACGGATTTATACCATCGAAATACGGCGTTATCGTGGGCGCCAACCTTAGACGGCAAAGTAATTCCACAAGAACCTGTGGGTGAAAAATATCCAGAGATTGCGAAAGATATTCCGCTTTTAATCGGTTCAAACTTAACGGAATGGGAAAGTTTCCCGTTGCAATTAGATTTGGCAAATTCACAAAAAGATAACCGCTTTACGTGGACGGAAGCGCAAGTTCAGGAAAAATTAAAAGCGAAATATGGCGAGAAAAACGATGAAGTGGTGGCGGCATTCCGTGAAGCCTATCCGGACCGTATGCTTGCTGATGCCCTCTATGTGGACAGCTTCTTGCGTGCGCCTGCGTTAAAAACCGCAAGTCTCAAAGCCGATCAACAAGGTGCGCCTGTGTATAACTATTTGTTCACGTGGGATACGCCGGTGTTCAACGGCACGCCGATGAGCTACCATACCTCAATCGCCTTTGTGTTTAACAATATTCAACGCATGGCACAAACCACAGGCGGTGGCGAAGAAGCTCAAGCGTTGGCGGATAAAATGAGCCGCGCGTGGACAAACTTCGCCAAAACCGGCAACCCAAATGCCGAGGGCTTACCGCAATGGGACGCTTACACCCGCGAAAATGGCAACGTGATGATTTTCGATAATAAGCCGGAGGTGAAACAACATCATGACGCGAAATTGCAGAGATTGTTAGCGCCTGGGATGAAGTTTTAGGTATTTTTAAAGCTAAGATCATGTAGCTCATTGAGTATGAGGTTGGTTTAGATTCTGCCAAATCTCCCCTACCCCTCTTTGCTAAAGAGGGGGATTAGATCGAGCGAATATATATTTCATCTTTTATCTTCAAGAGCTTGTAGTTAATGAGCCAAATAATCTTAATCTATAAAGAAAATCCCCTCTTTAGCAAAGAGGGGTAGGGGAGATTTATTCGCTGCGCTCACACTTCGTGCCGTTGCTAAAGCAACGTTCAAACGTATGCGTTTGTGGCAGTATTGATTAACGAAGAAATTACACAATATAGCATTACTCAAAAAAGGAAAACCCATGAAAAAACTCGCAAAACTCTCCACTCTTTTCACCGCTTGTGCCTTAGCAGTACAAGCCTACGCCACGCCGCTTTCCATTGAGAAGCAAGGCTCTTTTGCCGTGGGCGGCACAGTGAAAACCGCCGAAGGCACGTATACGCCAATTCCTAAAACCATTGCCGAGCGCAAAGGCGGCTCGTTTTGGGATACTTACAACGCCGCAGTACAAGCGGGCGGTATGACCCTGCACGGCGATCACGCCAGCGTGTTCTACCAAATTCCGACAGAAGCGAAAAAAACGCCTTTGGTGTTCCTGCACGGTTATGGTCAGTCCGCGCGTGGTTGGATGACCACGCCTGATGGACGTACGGGCTTCAACGAGTTATTTTTGCAACGTAAATACCCTGTTTATCTGATCGACCAGCCTCGTCGTGGACAAGCGGGACGTAGCACGGTGGCGGAAAACATCACCGCCGCACCCGATGATCAATTTTGGTATGCGCAGTTCCGGATCGGCGTATATCCGAAGATGAACGAAGGCGTAGCGATCCTGCCGCACAAGAGCAATTTTTCCGTACGATGACACCTAACACCGGTGCGTTTGACATGGGGGTGATTACCGACAGCATGGTGAAACTGTTTGATAAAACGGGTGGCGGTGTGTTTGTGACTCACTCTGCCGGTGGTGTGATTGGCTGGACGGCCGCAATGGCGAGCGATAAAGTCGAGGGCATTGTTGCTTATGAACCCGGTGCGTTCCCGTTCCCTGAGGGCGAAGTGCCAGCAAAACTTGAAAGCAAATTTGGTGATGTTGCGCCAATGACAGTATCAATGGATCAATTCAAAAAACTGACGCAAATCCCTATCGTAATTTATTTCGGCGACTTCATCCCGGATCATTTGGACGGCACGCAAGGCGGCGAACAGTGGTTCATTCGTATGAAAATGGCGCAACAGTTTGTTGATACGGTGAACAAACACGGCGGCAAAGCGGAACTGATTCACCTGCCGAAAATCGGTATTAAAGGCAACACGCACTTTATGTTCAGCGATTTGAACAACGACAAAGTAGCGGAAGAAATGGCGCGCTGGTTGAAGGAGAAGGGGTTGGATAAGTAATCAATTCCCAATAAGCCGTAAAGCCGAGGGTAACAAGTTACCCTCAGTTAGGCATAGTTCAGCCCCTTTGGAGCTGATTCTTTTAATACCCCAACGGGGTATGGCTATGCTTAACCGTGGGTATTTATACCCACGGACAGCTACACCCTCAACGCCTCCACCACCAACTCAAACGCCCGTGAATGCCCTTGACGGTTAGGGTAGTAGAGATACAGCGGTTCGTATTCCATGGCATAGTCACTCAATAATTCCACCAATTCCCCTTTTGCAATCGCTTCTTTGACCATAATATCAGGTAGCCACGCGATGCCTAAGCCGTCTCGCGCAGCTTGTAGGCGCAGTCCGTTGTTGATGGAAAAATGCGGTTCGGGTTGAAAGGTAATACGTTCGCCATTTTGCTTAAATTCCCAGTTGGTTTCGCCATGTTGATTGGAAAACCGCATACCGATGAGGCGATGGGTTTGTAAATCGGCAATCTCTTTTATCGGCGGTTTGCCGTGCAGATAATCGGGGCTTGCCACCACAACCATTCGCACGGGATCGGAAATTTTCACCGCGATCATATCTTTATATAAGGCATAGCCCAGCCGCACGCCCATATCAAGCCCCTGTTCTACAATGTCTACCCAGCGGTTGTCTACCACTATTTCGATTTTCAATTCGGGGTAATTTTGCATCAGTGTTTTTAATTTCGGATAAAGCAGCAAATTTGCTGCCACTTCACTGGTGTTGATGCGGATGGTGCCAAGAGGGGAATGTCGCCAGTCGTCTAACTGATTTAATCCGCACACGATAGCTTGAAAGTGCGGTGTGATTTGGGCGAGTAATTTTTCCCCGGCTTCGGTGGGGGAAATGTTACGCGTGGTGCGGTTGAGCAGGCGTAACCCTAATGATTTTTCAAGGCTTTTCACGTTTTGGCTTAATGCCGATGAAGTCACACCTAATTTATTTGCCGCTTTAGCAAAAGAGCCTGCTTGCACCACTTGGATAAAATAATACAGCTCGTTGAGATTGGGAAGATTATTAAGCATTACTTTCTAATGTATTAAGGAAAGAGCGGTTTATCTTATCATAATGCCAATCTATAATGCATTACATTAAATCACGAACACCTCTCACAATAGGAACTTTACTATGAAGAAATTTTTAAAAACTCCCCTTTTAGCCACATTAATCGGTACATCATTTATAGGAGCAAACGCAATGGCAGCAGATTACAGCAAAAATCCATTTACTTTAGCTTATGACGGCGCAATCACTGAAAACGCACAAGGCAAAGTGAACATTCATCCGGTTACTTATATCAATAACGACGGTATTAAAATTTCCGCCAACGTTTACACACCGGCCAACTTTGACCTGAACAAAAAATACCCGGCAATTACCGTAGCCCACCCGAACGGCGGTGTGAAAGAACAGGTAGCAGGTTTATACGCACAAAAATTAGCGGAACAAGGCTACATTACCATCGCCGCTGATGCGGCTTACCAAGGCGCAAGTGGTGGCGAGTCACGCCAAACCGATAAACCGGCAAACCGTATTAACGACGTTCACGCGATGGTGGATTTCCTTGAAAAATACCAAGGTGTAGATACCAACCGTATCGGTGCATTAGGGATCTGTGGCGGTGGCGGCTACACTTTTGCCGCAGCACAAAGTGACAAGCGCTTACACGCAGTAGCAACCGTTAGTTTGTTCAACACAGGTGATGTGCGTCGTAACGGTTTAGGCAACAGCCAAGTTTCCACTATTCAAGAACGTTTAGCGCAAGCCGCAGCGGCTCGTACAGAAGAAGCGAAAGGCAAGGTGGAATATGCCGCCAACGCAGATATGAGCAAAATCACTGAAGCGGATATTGCAAAAATGCCGGCAGGCTTATACAAAGACGGCTTTGAATACTACGGCATCACCCACCGCCACCCGAACAGCGCTCCACGTTATACCATGGGTAGCTTGTTAGACTTAATGACATGGGACGCCACCGACCATGCCGAGTTAATCAATACACCATTATTGATTGTAGCGGGCGACAAAGCCGACACCCTTTATATGAGTGAAAAAGCCTTCGAAAAAGCAGGTTCGCAAGACAAAGAATTGGTGAAAATCCCAGGAGCGAGCCATATCGAAACCTACTGGAAACCTGAATATGTGAAACAAATCAGCGAGAAATTGACGGATTTCTTTGGGAAGAAGTTGTAATTCTTTCATTCCCTCCTCCCCCTGCAAGCAGGCGGGAGGATATGTAAAGAGCAATTATTTTCTTGATCATAAATTGCAAAATCTCCCAAAAAACAAACCGCACTTTGATTGCTGAAACCAAAGTGCGGTCGGATTTTAAAGCGTTTTTTGCGATTACTCTACGGTGACCGCTTTCGCCAGGTTACGCGGCTGATCCACATCGGTGCCTTTAATCAGCGCTATATGATACGCCAATAGCTGCATCGGCACGGTGTAATAAATCGGCGCAGTGATTTCGTTGACCGTCGGCATGGTGATGATTTTCATCCCTTCCGCTTCGGTAAAGCCCGCTTCTTTGTCGGCGAAAACATATAACTGACCGCCGCGAGCACGCACCTCTTCGATATTGGATTTGATTTTTTCCAATAATTCATTGTTTGGCGCCACCACAATAACCGGCATATCCGCGTCAATTAACGCCAATGGTCCGTGTTTCAATTCGCCGGCGGCATAGGCTTCGGCATGAATATAGGAAATTTCTTTCAGCTTCAAGGACGCTTCCATGGCAATCGGATAATATTCGCCGCGACCTAAGAATAAGGCATGGTGTTTTTCGGCGAAATCTTCTGCCAGCGCTTCAATTTGTTTATCGAAAGCCAAGGCTTTTTCAATCTCTGCCGGCAACGCTTGCAAGGCTTTGACCATTTGCTGTTCTTTCTCGGCGGAAAGCGTGTGTTTTGCTTTACCGATCGCCACCACCAACATTAACAATGACGCCAATTGCGTAGTGAAGGCTTTGGTCGAAGCTACACCGATTTCCACACCGGCGCGGGTCATGAAGGCCAAATCGGATTCACGCACCAAGGAGGAACCCGCCACGTTACAAATAGTCATTGCCGCCATGTAGCCTTTTTCTTTCGCCAAACGTAAGGCGGCTAACGTATCCGCCGTTTCACCGGATTGGGAAAGGGTAATCAACAGACTGTTCGGGCGCACCACGAATTTGCGGTAACGGAATTCGGAGGCGATTTCAATATCGCAGCTGACACCTGCTAGGCTTTCAAACCAATAACGCGCCACCATACCGGAGTTGTACGACGTACCGCAAGCAACGATTTGAACGTGTTCGACTTTTTCCAGAATTTCTTTGGCGCCGTTACCGATGGCTTCAACCACCACGTTATTGTGGGTCACACGACCTTCCATGGTGTTAATCAGGGCGGTCGGTTGTTCGTAAATCTCTTTTTGCATGAAGTGGCGGTATTTGCCTTTTTCTGCCGCATCGTTTTCTAAATTGGAATCATGCGCTTCACGTTCTACTTTGTTGCCGTCGCGATCGTAAATATCCACGGAACGACGGGTAATTTCGGCGATGTCACCTTCTTCCAGGAAAATAAAACGACGAGTAACGCTTAACAACGCAAGCTGATCGGAAGCGAGGAAGTTTTCACCGATTCCCAAGCCAATGACCAACGGGCTACCGGAGCGGGCGGCAACCAAGTGTTCCGGTTGCATACGATCCATTACCACCATGCCGTAAGCGCCGGTTAATTGTTTCACCACTTTTTGCACCGCTTCCAATAAGCTGCCTGCCGTGCGCATTTCCCATTCCACCAAGTGCGCAATCACTTCCGTGTCGGTTTGGGAGGTAAAGACATAGCCGCGTTCTTTCAATAATGTACGCAATTCTTCATAATTTTCAATAATGCCGTTATGCACCACAGCAAAATTGCCGGAAACGTGCGGATGGGCATTTTCTTCGGAAGGTTCGCCGTGGGTTGCCCAACGGGTATGCGCAATCCCGGTGCCGCCGATTAATGGTGTTTTTTCCACTGCATCATCTAACGCTTTCACTTTGCCTAAGCAGCGCACACGTTGCAATTCATGTTGCGAATTAACCACCGCCAAACCTGCCGAGTCGTAACCACGATACTCAAGACGATGTAATCCGTTAATTAAAATTTCCGCGATATCACGTTGTGCTACTGCACCGACGATTCCACACATAAGCTTTAGCTCTCCTAAATTAAATAAAAAAACGTTTGCGAAAACCACCGCACTTTAAGCGCAGATCACATCTACGCCATGGGCTGCAATACAGTTTTTGCTTTCTTCCGCCAACAAACTATCGGTAATTAACACATCAATTTGCTGCCAGCTTAATTCTACATTGGGCATTTTGCGCCCGATTTTTTGTGATTCCACCATCACAATCACTTCACGCGCTACTTCTGCCATGACACGACTTAAACCAACTAATTCGTTAAAGGTGGTCGTGCCCCGTTCAAAATCAATGCCGTCCGCACCGATAAATAACTGATCAAAGTTATAAGAACGTAACACCTGTTCCGCCACATTGCCCTGGAAAGATTCAGAACGGTTATCCCAGGTGCCTCCGGTCATTAACAGGGTCGGCTCATTTTCCAAAGAACGCAATTCATTTGCCACATACATGGAATTGGTCATCACCACCAAACCTTGCTTGTGATTCAGCTGTTTAATCAACGCTGCCGTGGTGGTACCGCTGTCGATAATAATACGATTATGATCGCGAATGCGTTCCGCCGCAACTTTCGCAATTGCCAACTTTCGTTCCGAAAGAAAATCTTCCTGCGCATCTTCCAGCAATTCCTGCGGCATTAAAATCGCACCGCCATAACGACGTAACAGGAAACCATTACTTTGCAATACCGATAAATCTTTCCGAATCGTCACTTCCGAGGTATCGAATAATTGCACCAGTTGCTCGACGCTGATTTCGCCCCGTTCCTGCAATAATTGCATGATGCCGTGGCGACGCTGTTGCGTATTACGGGTCTGAATGTTTCGCTTAGTCATTTTTAGGTCAAAATAGTTCAAATTAAATTTCGGTTCGAAAGTTTAGCGGTATTTAGGCAGTGTGTAAACGGAAGAATTTTCGGGAATAGAAAATAAAAAACCCTGTTTTGATAAACAGGGTTAAGTTCATTAAAGATAAGGGCTAATTATTTAACAGCATCTTTTAATGCTTTACCGGAAACGAATGCCGGAACTTTAGATGCAGCAATTTTGATTTCTGCGCCGGTTTGCGGATTACGACCGGTACGCGCTTTGCGTGCGTTCACTTTAAATGTACCGAAACCGATTAATTGCACCGCCTCACCTTTTTTCAAGCTGCCGGTGATAGCGTCTAAAGTTGCTTCTAAAGCCGCTTTAGCTTGTTTTTTGTTCAATTCAGCTGAGCTTGCGATAGCATCAATTAAATCTGTTTTGTTCATAGACTAGTACCTTCTATTTTTAAATAAATTTGACATTGGTGGAATAAACAACGTTTCAGATTATCTATTCAATGACCATAATCACTGGAATCAGTGCAGTGCAAAGCTTAATCTAAGTTGCACTTAAAGCAAAGCAGGAAATGTTATTTTTACAGAAAATATCGCACTATTGGTCAATTTTTACACAAATATTCGAAATTCCCACCTCGCGTAACTCATTTTTTAAATCCAGAATCAGCTCAACATCGTGCTTTTCTGTGTCTTTCAGTGCGCGATAAATCTGCCATTGCACGTCCAGTTCCTGCTGAACTTCCTCCGTTTCCTTTAATTCCGCCTCGGATAATTCACGTTCATTTTGCTCCACCAGCAAATCCGCCACCGTTTGCAACGATAATTGGCTCAATTTCACCGCTTGGGTTAGGGAATCGCCGGCGATGATGGTATGTAACACTTCCGATAACGCTTCACAGGCATCCAACGCGGGCACTACGCCGTAAAAATCATAGTCGTTCACATCGGGAATGATGTTTTCCAATTTTTCCAACTGATTTTCAAAATTAATCTTCGCGTCTTTAACGGTTAAATATTCCCACACCAAATTCAGGATATTGTGATACACCTTGGCATGTTGCGGTTGTTCGGTAATTTGGCAAAACAGCCGATAATTCGGGTACATCCGCTCGCACAGGCACGCCATGAAAGTCAGGTGTTGCCAGGTGGCTAAATTTTCTAAACGTTTATGAATAGGATTTCGTATCATATTTTCACCGCACTTTAGAGATGATAAGGCTGAGATAGTTGATGTACCGCGTCCACCAACACTTTCGGGCTTTCCACCGGTACATCCTGATGAATGCCGTGACCGAGGTTAAACACATGACCGCTGCCCGCACCAAACGCCGCCAAAATCGACCGCACTTCACCTTCAATTCGGTTTGCCGGCGCGTATAACACGCTCGGATCCAAATTGCCTTGCAACGCCACTTTATGCCCCACACGACGACGGGCTTCGGCGATGTCCACCGTCCAGTCCAGCCCCACCGCATCACAACCGGTATCGGCAATGGCTTCCAACCATAACCCGCCGCCTTTGGTGAACAGCGTTACCGGCACGCGACGCCCTTCATGTTCGCGAATTAAGCCGTCCACGATTTTGTGCATATAGTGCAGCGAAAATGTCGGATAATCACGGTGCGCCAGCACGCCGCCCCAGGTGTCAAACACCATCACCGCTTGCGCGCCCGCTTTAATTTGTGCGTTCAAATACAAAATGACGCTGTCGGCAAGTTTATCTAACAAGGCGTGCAATAAGTGCGGTTCGGCATACAACATTTTTTTAATTTTCGTGAAAGCTTTGGAAGAACCGCCCTCCACCATGTAGGTCGCCAAGGTCCACGGGCTGCCGGAGAAGCCGATTAACGGCACTTCACCTTTCAGTTCACGGCGAATGGTGCGCATGGCGTTCATCACATATTGCAGTTCCTGTTCCGGGTCAGGAACGGGTAAATTTTCCACCGCACTTTTACTGTCGATAACCCGTTCAAATTTCGGTCCTTCTCCTGCGCCGAAACTTAATCCCAGCCCCATGGCGTCAGGAATCGTTAAAATATCGGAAAATAAAATCGCCGCGTCCAAAGCATAGCGACGCAAGGGTTGTAACGTCACCTCACACGCCAAGTCCGCATTGTGGCACAGGGACATAAAATCCCCCGCCTGCGCACGAGTTGCCTTATATTCCGGCAAATAGCGCCCCGCCTGACGCATCATCCAAATCGGCGTCATATCCACCGGCTGACGTAATAACGCTTTCAAATAGCGATCATTTTTCAATATAGTCATTCCCGTTCCTTATCATGGTTTATTTTTATGCTGTTTACACAATTCAAGTGTAGTTTCAATTAATTTGCGTGCAATGGTGCCGTGTGGCGGCAGTTCGGGCAATGGTTGGTCGCAATCAAACCATTGTGCGTCATAAATTTCTTCACGCTGAATAGTAATTTCGCCGCCTTCATAATCGGCTAAAAAACCCACCATTTGCGAATTAGGAAACGCCCAGGGCTGGCTGCCAAAATAACGCAAATTTTTTACGTTAATTTGGGTTTCCTCCCAAATTTCGCGATATACCGCCTCCTCAAAGGTTTCGCCTACTTCCACAAAACCCGCCAATGTGGTGTAAATGCCGCCTTTGTGGCGTATATGATTTGCCAGCAGAATTTGTGAACCGCGTCGCACCGCAACGATAATGGAAGGGCAAATGACGGGATAGGTATGAAAACCGCAGGCACGGCATTTTACCACCCATTCCTCTTGCATTTGCTTGGTTTTTCCACCGCACTTTCCGCAAAATTGGTGGGTTTGGTAAAAATGATTTAACTCCACGCCACGGCTAAGCAAATTAAATTGCGCTTGCGGCAGCGGCAGTTGGTCGCGTAAAGAAAAATACGCGCGGTGGTCGTTCGGTTGTGTTTCCACTAAATATAGCGGCTGTCCCAGCCATTCGCCGATGCGCATGGTATGAAGCCTGACAAATCCCAGTTCGGCGGCATTGCCGAAAGGAAGATTGCCGTCAATTAAATGTATTGTTGATTCCCGAGTGAAAAGCCAAAAGCCTTTATCTTCAGGCTGAATCGCGTTCATTTTTAGCCCCTGTTTAACTGCGTGAAAAAATATGTAAATTTTTATTCACCCGATTCAAAAAACGTTGTTTTTTGTGATCGCACTTTTCAATACAAAGTCACTTTTTTATTCAGGCAGCCTTGTTTTTCGATAAAATTTTAGTCTTTCACAAACTCGCTGAAGGTGAGTTCGTACTCATCGCCGTCGCGATTGTAGGAAATAAAGCGAGGGAATTTTTCTCCCTCATATTTTTTCACCATAATGTCTTTGTCACCGGTTTTGAATTTGTAGGTGATTTCGGTCACCTCTTGTTTGTTATATTTAACCTGTTTCTTGCCGGTGTTCAGCACTACATTTTCCATTGGATAGAGTTTTTTGCCATTGGTGATTTGGAAGCTGTTCGGCAGTTTATCGTAATAACTGAGCTGGAATGCCACGGTGAATAAATCGTAGGTCGGCAAGGTTAACTCTTCGGTTTTTAAGCCGTCTTTTACTTTGCCGTATTCGATTTTACGATTGGCGATTTTGGCTTCCGCATAAGGTTTGTTGTTACGCGTGTCTTGATAACTTAACATATTGAAAAAATCACTGCTTTGCGTACCTTTGGAGGTGAATTGAATGTTGTATAAAGGCACGTTAATGTTAGCTTTAATTGTATATTCAAAGCCGTCCGATTTGAAATGTACATAAGCCGGTATTAAATAATTGGAACTGTATTTGATGTTTAAACCGGCAGGGTCTGCAGCCCACGCGGCGGGAAAGTAAAGTAAAGCGGTAAGTAAAAAAGTTTTGAGTAATTTCATGCTATTCTTTCCGGGTGGTTGGTCATTGTGTTACTTAGAACGGGCGTCAAATCATAAGTTCCCATTGAAAGTGCGGTGGTTTTTTTGTGTTATTTTTAATAGGGCAAAAATGCTTCTCAAATCGGCGGGTAAATTTACCTAAAATGCAATAAAAAATAAAGCAATGTTCAAATATTTGATCAAGCTAACAGTTTTTGGGGAGAAATTTTCATAGAATATTGTCCAATTTTTAACTTTTAACACAGTGAGGTGAAGTATTATGACAGATGTAAACAACGTAATTAGAGAGCTTGAGGCAATTGGTATTCATAATGTAAAAGAAGTGGTTTATAACCCAAGTTATGAACAACTTTTTGAAGAAGAAACCAAACCGGGCTTGGAAGGTTTCGAAAAAGGCACCGTAACCACCACCGGTGCGGTCGCTGTAGATACCGGCATTTTTACCGGACGTTCTCCTAAGGATAAATATATCGTTTTAGATGACACCACCAAAGACACCGTTTGGTGGACTTCCGACGCGGCGAAAAACGACAATAAACCGATGACGCAAGAAACTTGGGCAAGCTTGAAAGACATCGTCACCAAAGAGCTTTCCGGCAAACGCTTGTTCGTGATCGACGGTTTCTGCGGCGCCAGCGAAAAAGACCGTATTGCGGTGCGTATCGTGACTGAAGTGGCATGGCAGGCGCATTTCGTGAAAAATATGTTTATTCGTCCGACCGACGCCGAATTAAAAGATTTCAAACCAAGTTTCGTGGTGATGAACGGTTCTAAATGCACCAACCCGAACTGGAAAGCACAAGGTTTGAATTCCGAAAACTTTGTAGCGTTCAACTTAACCGAACGTATTCAATTAATCGGCGGCACCTGGTACGGCGGAGAAATGAAGAAAGGTATGTTCTCTATGATGAACTACTTCCTACCGTTGAAAGGCGTGGGCGCAATGCACTGTTCCGCTAACGTAGGCAAAGACGGTGATGTTGCCGTGTTCTTCGGCTTGTCCGGTACCGGTAAAACCACCCTTTCTACCGATCCGAAACGTGAGCTAATCGGTGACGATGAACACGGTTGGGATGATGTGGGTATCTTCAACTTTGAAGGGGGTTGCTATGCGAAAACTATTCATCTTTCCGAAGAAAACGAACCGGATATTTATCGCGCAATCCGCCGTGACGCTTTATTAGAAAACGTGGTGGTTCGCGCAGACGGTTCCGTGGATTTCGACGACGGTTCCAAAACCGAAAACACCCGTGTTTCCTATCCGATTTATCACATCGATAACATCGTTAAACCGGTTTCCCGTGCAGGTCACGCCACTAAAGTGATTTTCTTAACCGCTGACGCTTTCGGCGTGTTGCCGCCGGTTTCTAAATTGACACCGGAACAAACCAAATACTACTTCTTATCCGGTTTCACCGCGAAATTAGCCGGTACCGAACGTGGTATTACCGAACCGACTCCAACTTTCTCCGCCTGTTTCGGTGCGGCGTTCTTAACCCTCCACCCAACCCAATATGCGGAAGTGTTGGTGAAACGTATGCAAGCAGCAGGTGCGGAAGCCTATTTGGTGAACACCGGTTGGAACGGCACAGGCAAACGTATCTCCATTAAAGATACGCGCGGTATTATCGATGCCATCTTAGACGGTTCTATCGAAAAAGCGCAAATGAGCGAATTACCAATCTTCAACTTGGCAATTCCTAACGCGTTACCGGGCGTTGACCCGGCTATCTTAGATCCGCGTGATACTTATGCCGATAAAGCACAATGGGAAGTCAAAGCGAAAGATCTTGCCGGTCGTTTTGTGAAGAACTTCGAAAAATACGCCACCAATGCAGAAGGCAAAGCCTTAATTTCTGCCGGTCCTAAAGCGTAATCGGCTTATATAACAAAAATCCCCGTTATATGATGTAACGGGGATTTTTTATTTATCACGAAATCAACGTGCCGACAGGCTTAATTCCAGGGTTTGTAAAAAACGATTTTCCAGCGCCAAATCATTTTTCAGTAACGGGTTATGGGTTAAATAATCTGCCTCAAATTCCAACTGCCAATTGCTAAAAGTGCGGTCGTTTTTCAAGATGATTTTTTCGGTCTTCTCGGTGGCTTGACGAGAGCGATTAATAATCGCCGCCAAACGTAAAATACGGATGAGGGCTAAAACGTCTTTTTCGTTATAGCGGGAAAACTTGAACATATCCGGCAGTTTAAAGTTACCGATATGATAGCGTACCAAGGTGGAAAGCAGACGATGCTGCTCGTTGTCAAAACCGGGCAGTTCCGTGTTGTATAAAATATACGCGGAATGTTTCTGCATGGCTTTATGGTTAATCACAATGCCCACTTCATGCAAACGCGCCGCCCAAAAAAGCACATCCTGCATTTCCGGAATCAGTTCGGCATTTTGCCAGGCATTATATTGGTTAAATAATAAAGCCGCGCTTTGATACACCCGCTCCGCCTGTGCCTGATCGATATTAAATTGTTCCGCCAGACCCAGTGCGGTGCGCTCCCGAATATTGTTGACCTGAAAATTTTGCTCCAGGCTATACATCACGCCTTCGCGCAATGCACCGTCGGAATATCGCATTTTTTCAATGTGAAAATTTTCAAAAACCGCACTTAAAATCGCTAATCCCGGCACAAACACATCGGCGCGATCAGGATTTAAACCATTAAATTTCAGCTGATTAAAATGGGAATATTGTAAGGTTTGTTCAATCAATTGGTCTAAGCGGGGTGCCGTGATGGTACCGTTGGGATCGATATTTTCGCAAATTACTTGATGCACGGTTTTGATCGTCCCCGATGAACCCAGCACCGATTGCCAGCCCAGGTTACGATATTCCCAGGCGAGATCTTCAATTTTATTCAATGCGCTTTGTTTTGCCTGCCGAAAATTTTCTGCGCTGATTTCGCCGTTCGGAAAGAATTTTTTCGCAAAACTGACGCAGCCTACGTGACGGCTTTCGTAAATTAACGGCGTGAAGTTATCGCCGATAATCATCTCTGTTGAGCCACCGCCAATATCAATAACGAATTTACGTCCGGTTTCCGGTTGGGTGTGGCAAACGCCGGCGTAGATGGTTTTGGCTTCGGTTTTGCCGCTGATAATATTAATTTGATAAGGAAACACGTTGGCAGCTTGACGTAAAAACACGTCGTTATTCAATGCGCGTCGTAGAGTGTAAGTGCCGACAACGCTCACGTTTTCGGTAGAAAACCCCTGCAAGCGTTCGGCAAATAACGCCAGACAATTTACCCCACGTTCAATTGCCGCCCGGCTTAACACTTGGTTTTCATCCAAACCTTCCGCAAGCTGGACTTTTTGTTTCAGGCGGGATAGCACCTGTAACGTGCCGTTGACGATACGGGCGATGATCATGTGAAAGCTGTTGGAACCCAAGTCGATCGCGGCGATTTCACGCACTTCGCCACGTCGGGCGTAGAGTTCGTTCGCTTTCTTGAGTAAATTTTCGTTATTCATAATTAAAATTCAAATTGATAGAGTAAATCAAAGGCTTGATTAACACCCGAGACGGATTGAACATAAAGTTGCGGCAATAGCCGATAACGCAGAGTTACTTCGGCTAAACCGTCAAATAACCCAACGCCGTATTTTACCTGTAAGCGTGGTGTAATGGTACCGCTGACCACTACTTTAGATCTGTCTCCCACCCCGGCGGTACTCAGGTTCAGATCTTTGATACCAAAGGCTTTGCCGATTCCTCCGACCACATTACCACTTTTGGCGAGCCCCATGCCGAGCAAAGCGGCGCCTACAGAACCGCTGGAAGCAGTATCGCCGCTGTTTTCTAAGGAACGACCGGTTAAAATGTAAGATAGCGCTTGATCCTGCGGCATTCCCGGTTCGGAGAAAATGGTTACACTGGGTGCGGTCGCTATACCGTTCACTTTCACACCGGCAGTAACGCTTGCATCTTCCATGGCTTCCGGATTGCGAATCGCTTCAATATTCAGCATCGGTTGCGACGGTTGACCGACAAAACTGATGAGTCCCTTACGGATAATCAAATCCTGTCCGAAAGAAGCGTAGCGACCGTTTTTCAGATTGACCTCGCCGTAAAGCCCCAAATTACCTTTTTCCTGTTTCACCGAGAGCAACCCATGGAGATGGGTTTTCAAACCGTAGGCATTTAAACTGACATCGTCGCCGATATTGATTCTTAAATCAGAACGAATTGCCATGCCGCTTTGGGTTTCGCTCGGCAAGGCTTTCGGCAGAGTACTCTTCTTATTGCCATTTAAAATCACTTCATCAGAGCTGACCGCCACCGCACTGTCCGGCAGGTTTTCAATGGCAATGCGCGCCCAGGGAATATCAATATTGCCGGAAAGTTCCAACAGCTTTGGTGTTGCACTGATGTCGATATTCGGGCTGATTCTCAGTCTTGCTATAGACGGAATATCCACTTTAAATTTATCCGCCTCAGCGTGTAAATGGGTGCGCCAGTCATTCACATTTTTCCAATTTGCCTCACCGCTCAGGTTTAAACGGCTATCGGCGGTTTGTACATACCCTTGCAGGGTGGAACCGGTGCCGGCAAAACGCAACGTCAGCTCGCTTTCGGTAATGTCAAAAGGCAATGAGCGTATTTTGGCGGTGAGTTTGTTTAGATTAACATCGCCGTTGAGGGTCGGCGCGGTTAAACTGCCGCCAAGGGTGAGATTGGTTCTCAGTGCGCCATTAACCTGATCATCACGGTTAAGCAGTTGGTTCGCCAAATTCAGATTCAGGTTTTGAATGCTGAATGTGCCGCCCAGGTTACGGGCATTGGCAATATCCGAGAGTTTCAGATCGGCGCCGATTCGCCCTTGATCCTGAAGATGAATCTCGGATTTCAGCGCCAGGTTATTGTTGGCTAAATTGGCGTTTAAACCGATTTGCGGCATTGTCAGGCGGAAGGTTTTACGATCCACTTTTTGCGTCAGCGACACATGATTGCCGTTAAGTTGTAACTCCGCCTGTAACGGCTTATCGGTAAACCAAGCCACTTTGCCCTGACTGTTTAGCTGACCGCTGAGCAGTTCCTGTTCAAGCAGTTTATTGATGAAAGCCAGGTCAAAGCGCTTAATGTCAAACGGTACTTCACCGTTTACACCGACTTTAAAGTTTTGCGGGAAACATAAATCCGCGTGGCTGTGTATCCAGCAGTGCGCGGAAATAGTGGCTTCGGTGTTTTTATTGTCGTAAGTGACGGCAACATTTTGGTTGGTTTGTAGGTTGCCAAAGTCCGATTTAATCATCATTTGGCTTAACGTGCCTTTCCATTGCTGTAAAGTGCGGTCGAAATTTCCGGTGAAATTTACGTTAGCCGCCACCGGATTGCTGTCCGATTGTAGCTGCACACTGTGTTTCTGTTCGTCGCCGTTTGCTGTTAATTTGAGCTGATTTACTTTGATGTCGTTGTAATTAAAGCCGTTTAAATTCACCTCCAGCTGACCGCTAATTTGTTCCGCGCTGTTGATTTCACCTTTAATCAGAGCTTGGTTCAGGTGCATTTGTTGGAACGCAAAGCGGCTTGCGGTTAAATCCGCATGAATACTCGGTCGGGTGAGGCTGCCGTTTAATTTTACGTTGCCTTTTAAACCCGCCGATAAATCCGCCCACAAGCCTTGTAAATTCGGTGCGTTAATATTCAGGTTAAAATCCGATGTGTCGCCGAGATAGCCTTGCGCCTCAATTTTATTGTCGCCATAAGTGAGCAATAACTGCGGGATATTGAGCAGCTGCTGATCGCCGGCGGTGAAATTGCCTTTCAGGTTCAGCGGGCGTTGGGACAGCGTTCCTTGAATGTCCAATTCCGGCACGGCAACCTGCCAACCGCTTTGATTGGCTTTGCCCTGCGAGCTTAATTTGCCCGATAACCGGGCGGGGAAGACGGATAAGTATTTGCCTACGTTGATTTTCGCCAGTTGCAAATGGCTGTCCCAGGCGATGCCGTCACGCCAGTTCAAATTGCCTTGCAGTTCCGCCGAACCGTTTAAAGCTTTCAGCAGCAGACGGTTGATTTCTACATTGGATAAATGACCAACCGCCTGTAATTCAAAGGTGCTGGCGGGAATACCCATACCGCTGACCGCACTTTTTAAGTTCACTTGTGCCGCCAGTAAATCTCCTTCAACATCCAACACCAGATCGTTAATTTTCAACGGATCTTTATCGTTAAACGGGTATTGTGCTTTGTCGGCAGTAAAGTGCAGCGTTAACGGCAGTTTCGGCGCATTCAATTGTGCCTGCGCTTCCAGTGTCGCTTCTAACGCACCTTGGGTTTGCAGGGAAAGTGCGGTCTGTTTTTTCAGCGATCCTGAAAGCGTTAGATCGATTTTGCTTGCAGGGAACAACATGTCATTATTGTGTTTGAAGGTGTTGAAATCCCCCCGTAATGCCAATTGCAGCGGAAAATCGTCGTTCAATTGCATTTGCCCGTTTGTCGTTAAGTCACCGAGGGTGCTTTTCACGTTAAATTTTTGTAACTGCACCGCATAATCCGTCGCGTCGGCTTGCAGTTCGACGGAAGAAACCAAAATGTCCTGTAGAGTTTCCTGTTTATCGTTAATGAGTTGATATTGCCAATTTTTCCCGCTAATGCCTTGAACGTGCATATCAAAAGGCAAGTCGATTTTTGGTAAATCGGCAAGTAACGGACGGCTAAGATCCTGTTCCAGTTTTTCCCAGTTAATCGGCGTGCCTGGTGTGGTCTTTGCCGGTTTAACCTCGGCTTTCTGTGACGTGTTTTCAGTGAGCTGTTGAACAAAACGAAAATCGTCGATTTGGGTTGGGGAGAGGGTGAGCCCCGTTTCATTATTTAAGCCGGCGGCGGTGTGAAATGTCGCCAAGTGCATTTGGTTTTTGTCAATCAGCAGGCTCAATTCTTTCACGGCAAGCTGACTAACCTGTACGGAAACAGGGAGGGAAATGCGCTTCATCGGCGCGCTTTTTTTGGGCTTTTGTTCCGACGGCGGCAAGAGGGCGGTATCAATTTGAATGCCGGGTTGTTGCAGGCTGATGTCATCAACGCAAACCTTCAATTGCCACAAACAGCTTAATTGTATTTGCAGGCGGGCTTGGTTTACCCGGACGCCGATGCCTTGCGTTTGGAAACGCACATCGGTTAGCACCAAACCTTCACTTAAATTGCCTTCTATCCGTTCAATGGAAAGGGCATTTGTGAAATCATCCGCCCATTGAATCAGTTTATGCTGCCCGCTTTCTGTGGCAAGCATACCCAACAGGGCAAAAACAGGAAAAAAAACGACCGCACTTATGGCGCAGAGAAGGCGGCGCCATTTGTTTTTTTTCTTTTTCGGTGCAGGCGTTTGCGGTGCTTGTTCCGTGTGTTCTGTCATTTTATTATCCGTTCTTGTTGATGGGGGTTATAGCTCGGAACCCAACCCGATATAAAATTGAATATTTTTACTGTTGTCTTTATCGCGCACCGGCGTGGCAATATCAAATTTAATCGCGCCCACCGGCGATGCCCAACGCACACCAACGCCCGTGCCGTAACGCAATTCGTTCATATCAAACGAATTTGCCGCGAACCCGCTGTCCACGAAGGTGGCGAGCCACCAATCCGGATAAACCTGATATTGATATTCGATGGAACCGGTAAGTAAGCGCGAACCGCCGATGAGTTTGCCATTGCGATCTTTCGGTGAGATTTTTTTATAGCCGTAACCGCGTACGCTACGATCGCCACCGGCGAAGAAACGTAAAGAAGGCGGAATGCGGTGAATGCTGGCAGTATTTAACACGCCGGCTTCTAAGCGCGTAAGAAAACGGTGATTTTGTGCGTAGGTTCGAATCCATGCGGTGGATGCCTGAATTTTCCAAAAATCCACGTCGGATAGCCAAAACTTACGCCCGAAATCAAAAGTGATACGTTGCGAATCACCCCAGTCGGGAAACGCGCCGCCGCGTAAACGGGTGCGGGTGAGGGAGGTCGTTGGGTAGATGAGCAAGGTTTTATCGCTGATTTCCGCTTGGGTAAAGGAATCATGACGCACCCGTAACCCCAGTGAATATTGCCAGCCCGTCGGATGATTCCAGTAACGCAAGGCGGCAAGGGTAGAGGCGGTGGTTTTGGTGTCGTTTGTATTTTCATTTTCGAAACCGGCGGAATATTCGTAGTAATAATTCAGCGGATTTTTCAATAAAGGGTGTTTGTACGTGAGTTCCAACGTCTGTTTCGGTGAAGAAATATACATATTGCTTCTTACGCTATGTCCGCGATCGTTAATCCAAGGCTTGGTCCAGCTCCATTGCAGGCGAGGGCCCACATCGGTGGAATAACCGATACCCACGCTCATGATGTTTTTCTTGCGCGGATAAAGCAACACGTCCAGATCGACCAATTTATGTTCATCATCCAAATGTGGTTGTAACAGCACCGAGCTAAACCAGTTGGTGGAAGAATAATGGTTGGTCAGGGTGGAAAGATCGCTGAGTAAATAGTCTTCACCGGGCTGAATATTCAGCATATTACGCAAATAATCTTCGCGAACTTGCGCGTGTTGGAAATTGATTTTGCCGTAGTGATAACGGGCTTTTGAATTAAAGTGAAGTTTCCACCACGCTTGATAAGTGGAAGGCATCACTTCTAAGCGTGAGGTTTCAAACCCCGCGTCGAAATAGCCACGGGTTAAGGCGAGTTGTTGCAACGAACTTTTGTAATCGTCGTAGGTTTCATGATTCAGCACCGTGCCCGGTTTCGGCACTTTTCTTTCCAGCTTGGCAAATTCAGGATCTTCTTCCGCCTGTCCGCTGATAACCACGTCGGTGGCGGTGATTTTCACCGGATTGCCGACGGTGACATGAGCGATTAATAAGGGTTTATTGGATTTAGCGCGATTTTTGAGTTCAAAACTGATCGCACTTTCATAATAACCGAAAGCGCGCAAGCCTTTATCCACCGCCTGACGAACGGATTCCTGATAACGATCGGAACCGTCCATGTCGTCTTTTTCTATGGCATTGGTGTAAATTCGTACGTTTTCATTTAACTTTTCATTTTTGATGCCGGTGATTTGCAAGTCAACAAGATGCTCCGCCCATACCGACGGATGCCAAAAAAAACAAAAAACGAAAATTGTTTTGGCTGTCCAATGTGTTATCCGATTGTCCGATTGCTTCATATTTACCTCAAAATCAAACGTCAGTAGTGTACCCGTTAGGCTAAAGCCCTGCAATGCAAAGTGCGGTGGATTTTCAAAATATTTCCTGAGGTCGGTCAAGGGCTTTCCATAAAAATAGCCGACAATCACGCCGGCTATTTGGAAGGGGGGATTCAATAAACGGACTTAACCATTTTTATGTTCAAAATACAATACGGTTGCGGCAACTCGGGAATGTACATTGAGCTTGCGTAATAAATTACGAATATGCACTTTGACGGTTTCTTCCGAAATGAATAATTGCCCTGCAATTTGCTTGTTGGAAAGCCCGGTGGCGATTAAACGCAGCACGTCCATTTCGCGATCAGTGAGGGAATAAATGGGTTCTTGAGAAGATTGACGTTCCAGCAGTAAATTTTTGATGGAATCGCTTAAAATCACTTCCCCTTGGGCGATTTGTTTCAGCTGAGAAAGCAAAGTATCGGGTTCGGTGTCTTTCAATAAATAACCGTCTGCGCCGGCGTCAATTAACGTGAAAATATCATTTTTCGCGTCGGACACCGTGAGAATTACGATTCGCGCATCCACACCCTCCGCTCTTAATGCTTTGAGCGTATCCAACCCTGAAAGCCCCTTCATGTTCAGATCTAAAATAATCAAATCGGGTGAGGTTTGTAATGCTAGATTAATGCCTTCGGTGCCGTTCCCTGCGCCGCCGACAACTTCAAAACCCTCTTCCAATTCAACGAGTTGTTTGATTCCACGACGCATTAACGGATGGTCATCAATAATTAATACTTTTAATTTATCAGTCATATAAAACCTTTAGGATAAAGCCAAGCGACTATGGAATGGAACGATGGTCGCGCCTTCTTTGGTCGTGACGAGTTGATAAAATTGCGGATAGTTAAAATCACGTTGCACGATTTTATACGGATTCTCATTTTCATCCAAGCCGGATAACTGATAAATTCGGTTTATCTCATGAATTTTTTTCTCTTTCGTGCCGTCGCAGTTGCGATAAATTTCAATTCGATTCAGTTCGTCGAGAATGTACACGTTAAAGCTGCCGTTCGCATTATCTTCAAAGAAAAATTGCAGGAAGCCTTCGCTGGCGAACATATCGATTTCGTGCGGGTATTTGTGCGGTTTGGCGATTTTCGGCTCCGTCGCTTTGACTTTGGCATTAAGTGCGGCGTCTAATTGGTGCGTTTTGCCGATGTCCGCATTATGAATTTCCTGCAAGCTGATACCGCGTTCTTCAAAGAAGAATTGCCAGTTTTTGCCGGCAACGCGTAACAGATTATTTTTCGGCGGTTCGGCGGTTCCCACTTGAATGCTGATACATTTATTAATCAGGGTGGTCACGATGCGACGCAAGGCGTGGCGGTAATAACGGCTGTAACAGAAGACTTGAACCTGTTGCGGCAACGGCGCGCCACGATAGATTTTGTTGGAAAGCACTTTCAACGCCAGCAAAATCGCATTTGCCCCTTCAAAGTGTAACGTGCGGATTTCATTCCACACATTGCGATAAGTGAGATCAATGCTGCCCACCAAACTTTCTTCATTCGGTCCGAAACTGAATAAATCACTGGATTGAATGCTGGATTTGACTTCCGTTAAATGGCGAGTCGGATCCTGCGTTAAATTGACGATGACTGCCAGATTACGAATTTCACAAGGATGGCTCAACTCGGAATTATTGGCGAATTGACTTTCCAGCGAGAAGGCTAAACGTAAATCGGTGACGTATTGGCGTAAGGTTTTCAAATCCACGTTTTCACTGGCAATGAACAATTCGGTGTTGGCGGTCAGCAAACGATTGAAGTACGCCCATGCCACCAATTTATTCAGGCTTTCATTATATTCCGTGTAACGCGGTCGGCTAAAACCTTGCACCGTCGGCGTTTGATTGACGAGATACCAGCCGTCTTTAAAGCGGCGGTTATTTTTTACTTCAATGAAGGTCAGGTATTTTTCCGACAAATCCACCGCCAGTTGCGGGTTGAGCAAGGTCACTTTGCCCGGCAGCTCTTCAAACGCGGTATAAAGCTTGCGGGTTAAGATGCTCATATCCTGCGGCATAATGCTGGCATTGACCTGATGTTTGCGGGCAAAATTCACCAAATTACGATAACTTAACATCAGGAATTTAATCAAATCGTTATGTACTTTGGTGGTTTGTTTGATTTTCCATTGGGCACGGTGATTTAAGTGTTCCAGCTGACCGCACTTCCAACCCCACTGCTGGGTGAGCTTGAGTAATTTATCCAGACGCCAGTTGCTTTGTTCCGGTTCCACTTCATTTTCGTGGACTTTAATGTAAAAACAACAACGCACGAAATCCAAGCGCTTGAATTCCTTTTGCTGGGTTAAATAGGTGGTTACCCGTTGCAACATGGCAAGATAAGCGTCAAATTTGTGTTCAACTTTGCGCTGATTGCTCAGCAGCGCCTGTTTAAATTCGCGGGAAATTAAGAAGGTGTTCGGATAATCGTGTGAATAGGCTTCCAACAATAAAATTTTGAGCAGGGATTTATACGGATAATCGATCCCTTTGTACAGCTGCCAGAGGCTGGCGCCGAAATATTCGTTTGCCGATAAGCTGCCCAGCCCGCCGAAATCCACCCAATCATTTAAATCCAGCTCGCCATTTTGTGCCAGGCGCTCGATTTCCGCCTCGTAATCCGCTTCGTTTTCAACGGCTAAATGTAGCCATAACAAGGGTTTACCTGCAAGGCGAATAGCGGAGCGATAAAATTCATCAAGCAGCAACATATATTGAGCCGAACCGCAGTTTTCAATGCCGACGGGTTCTGTATCGCGGAAGCAGCGGAAGCGTTTTTGATCCATTAAATAGAAGTTGATTTCCACATGAAAACGTTTTGCCCATTGTTGAATCAATTCGATTTTTTGTTGTAATAATTGGCGCGCTTGCGGGCTCAAATCCTCCCGATGGCAAAGCCAAATGTCCAAATCGGAAAAAGGCGTTTGCGCAATGGAGGCGATACTGCCCATCACATATACGCCGAGAATCACCCGTTCGCGAAAAGTGCGGTGGGATTTTAAAATGTTTTTTATGCTGTCAGGGGAAAAATTATGTTTGAGATAATTCTGCTGAAATTTATTGGCAACAAAATGCACAATACCGCACGGCGCATCGGCAATGTAGCCGGGCAAATCGGGGTGATTAAAATGGAGCAACAGCGGAATCAGACGGAATACTTGTTGAAAGGATTCAGGCGTATCGGATAGGGCGCGCTGGATGCGAAGTCTATCTAAATAATCCACGCGTTTTCTGGCTTTATTGAGATCAAGCTTCAAGTAATATCCTAACCTGTGACAACGGTAATACTGAGTTGGCGCTTACTCTACCATCGGAATGCCGCGAAAGCAAAAAAATTAAATGGAAACTGACATTCTTGGCTAACAATGATAGGATAAGTGCTTATTATATCATTAAGAAATATTTCATTAGCATGACGCAAAAAAACTTAAAAATTGCAACCCGCCAAAGTCCCTTGGCATTATGGCAGGCGAATTATGTGAAAGACCGCTTACGGCAGTTATATCCTGATCTGAATGTGGAACTTGTCCCGATGGTTACGAAAGGCGATGTGATTTTGGATTCGCCCTTGGCGAAGATCGGTGGTAAGGGTTTATTTGTGAAAGAACTGGAAAACGCGTTGCTGAATAAAGAGGCGGATATTGCCGTACATTCCATGAAAGATGTGCCCATGCAATTTCCCGAGGGGCTTGGGTTAGCGGTCATTTGCAAACGGGAAGATCCGCGTGATGCATTCGTTTCAAATTCTTACCGCACTTTAGCGGAATTGCCGCAAGGTGCCGTGGTCGGCACTTCCAGTTTGCGTCGTCAATGTCAGTTAAAAACATTACGTCCCGATTTAGATATTCGTTCATTGCGGGGCAACGTGGGCACGCGTTTGAGCAAATTGGATAACGGCGGCTATGATGCCATTATTTTGGCTTCTGCTGGCTTGATCCGCTTGGGCTTGGTATCGCGTATCGCTTCTTTTATTAATGTGGAACAATCTCTGCCTGCAGCCGGACAAGGCGCGGTGGGCATTGAATGTCGGACAGACGATGTTGCGGTTCAGCAATTACTGGCACCGCTGGCGGATGCGGAAACTACCTCTTGCGTGCTGGCGGAACGCGCCATGAACAATCGCTTACAAGGCGGCTGCCAAGTGCCTATCGGCGGTTATGCGGTGTTGCGCGACGGCGAATTGTATTTACGCGCCTTAGTGGGCAGCGTGGACGGTTCAATAATTATTTGCGCGGAAGGCAAAAGTGCGGTGGAAAATGCCGACATTTTGGGTGTGCAAATTGCCGAACAGCTGCTGGCGCAGGGGGCGGATAAAATTTTGCAGGACATTTACGCGTAAGGAAGAAATCGTATGGCAGTTTTGGTTACCCGCCCCGATGAACGCGGTCAGCAACTGGTGGATATGTTGGCAAAAGCCGGCGTTGTCGCCATTCATTTGCCGTTATTTCGTATTGAAAGCGGTGCGGAACTGAACGAATTGCCGAATAAATTTGCGCAGCTGAAAAATGGCGATTATGTTTTTGCGGTGTCAAAAAGTGCGGTGGATTCTGCCTTTAAAACCTTAACGGCGACGGGGTTTGTGTGGCGCCGCGATTTGCATTATTTTACCGTCGGGCAAGGTACGGCACAGTATTTTGCCGCCATGACGGAAATGCCCGTGCATTATCCTACCGCGCAGGAAAACAGCGAAGGACTGTTGCAATTAAGCGCCATGCAGGATCTGTCCGACAAAACCGTATTAATTTTGCGTGGCAACGGCGGGCGTGAATTATTTGCCGAACAGGCGCAACAGCGTGGGGCGAATGTGGAAATTGTCGAATGTTATCGACGTGAACCTATCGTTTATAATAACGCCGAACAAACCAGTATTTGCAAGCGCGCGGGCATTCAAACCATCGTGGCGACCAGTGCCGAAATCCTCACCCAATTAGTGGATTTTGTGCCGCAAAATGAACATAATTGGTTAAAAAGTTGTCAACTTATTACAGTAAGCGAACGAATCGCCCATTTAGCGGAAGCCTTAGGCTGGCAAAATGTGGTGATTTCTCCGCGTGCGGACAATCAAACTTTATTACAAACCTTATTACAATGTCGTTAAACAACACTTTTTTTATAGGTAACAAATATGGCTAACAAGAAATCCAATCATCCGAAAAACAATGCGGAAATTGAACATAAAATTGATGTCAGCGATGATCTTGATTTAGCGACACAAGATACCACGCCTAATGAACACGTTGAAACAAATGCAGAGGATAAGACAGAAACGATGCAACAAAATGAAGAAAAAATCACGCCATCAGAGCAAAAACCGATCGTGCATGAAACCGTTGTGGTGAAGAAAACCGGTTCCTCGTTAGGCTTGCTGGCACTTTTAATTGCGTTGGGTTTAGGTGGTGCGGGCTATTATTTCGGTCAGCTGCAGGTTGACGAAATACAGCAAAAACTGACCGCACTTGAAAGCCAATTGCAACAAAAAGGCACTTCTGCAGATGTCGCCGGCATACCGGATTTTAGTGCGGAAAAAAATCAGCTGGCGAAATTAACGGAATTTTCCCAAGTGGCAAGCGATCAAATCAGCGCCTTGAATCAGAATTTGTCCACCAAAGAACAAAGCCTGTCGGCATTACAACAGCAGGTGCAACGTTTGTCCAATCAAGCCAAAGCGGAGCAGCCGAATGATTGGTTGCTGACCGAAGCAGACTTTCTGTTAAATAACGCCCTGCGTAAATTGGTGTTGGATAACGACGTGGATACCAGCGTGTCCCTGCTGAAAGTTGCCGATGAAACCCTTTCCAAAGTCGCTATGCCACAAGTGGCGCAGGTACGTAGCGCCATTAACGCGGATTTAAAACAATTATTGTCCCTGAACAATGTGGACCAAAATGCCATCATGCAGAATTTATCCCAGTTAGCCAATAACGTGGATGAGCTGACCGTGCTGGATGTGAATTTTGATGAGGATCCGAACAGCGATAAATTGACGGACTCTTTGGACGATTGGAAGGAAAATGCAGAAAAAAGTGCGGTCAGTTTTTTAAATCATTTTATTCGTATCACGCCGAAGAAAGCGGACAATAAAGCGTTGTTAGCGCCGAATCAGGATATTTATTTACGCGAAAACATTCGTTTACGTTTGCAAATCGCCATTTTAGCCGTACCACGTCAGCAGGATGATTTATATAAACAATCCCTGGAAACCGTAGCTTCCTGGATTCGCACCTATTTTGATACCAACACCGAAGTGGCGCAAAATTTCCTGAAAACCCTTGATGAGCTGGCGGAACAGTCCATTTATGTGGATGTGCCGACCCAATTAAGCAGCTTGAATGCGTTGGATAAATTGTTGGATAAACAACCGCAGGAAGTCCAAAAAATCACCCTTTCCGTGGATAAAGATTTAACCAACGCCGATGACAAACCGGCAGCCGAGAAACCTGCTAATGAAAATGAAGCGGGTTCCGCGCCGGCAAATGAAGCAAACCAAGATACCCATCAAGGGCAACAATAGGAGAAATAGATTATGGTCAGAGTGCTATTTTTAATGTTGTTGCTGTTGGCGGGCTTAATTGCCGGTCCGTATTTATCGGGTAAACAAGGCTATGTGCGCATTGAAACCGCAAGCCAGATTATCGAAATGTCTATTACCACGCTGGTGATTTTCTTTGTGATTGCGCTGGCGTTGGTGTACAGCATTGAGGTGGCGATCAGTCGCTTTTTCCGTTTGAGCAATAACACTTACAGCTGGTTTTCCCGTCGTAAACGGGCGAAAGCGCAAAAACAAACGCTGGAAGGCTTAATGCGCATGGATGAAGGCGATTATTCCAAAGCGGAAAAACTCATCGGCAAAAATGCCAAACATTCCGATGAACCGGTGTTGAATTTCATTAAAGCGGCGGAAGCGGCGCAGCAACGGGGCGATGAATTCAGTGCGAATCGTTATTTAATCGAAGCCACGGAAATCGCCGGTTCCGACAGTTTGATTCTGGAAATTGCGCGCACCCGCATTTTGTTGCAACAACATAAATTACCTGCGGCACGTAGCTGCGTGGACAGTCTGTTGTTGATGGAAGGGCGCAATAAGGAAGTCTTAAAACTGGCGGTGGATATTTATTTGAAATCCAAAGCCTATCAGGCGTTAGATAACATCTTGGAACAGGTGGAAAAATCCGGTTTGTACTCGGCAGAAGGCTTTGTTCAGTTACAACATCGGGTGGAAGACGGTTTGCTGGATGAAAAAATGAACGAAGAAGGCGTGGACGGTTTGTTGGATTGGTGGGATGAGCAACCGCGTAAACGCCGTAACGATGTTTATGTTAAACTGGCGCTCATCAGCCGTTTAATTGATGCCAACGATCATGAATCCGCTTATGAACTCATGTTGGAGTTGGTGAAAAAACTGGACGATGAAAACAGCCCGTTAAATCAAGCGCTTTTCAAACAAATTAGCCGTTTGCAGCCGGAAGATAATACGAAATTAATTAAATTTATCAGCAAATGGTTAAAAGGCGCTAATCCGTCGGTGCAATGCGGCGCCAACCGCGCTTTAGGTTATCTGTATGTACGCAACAATGATTTTGCCAAAGCCAATGAGGTGTTTAAGGCGTTAATTGCGAATAAAGATAAACTGGAACCGGCGGACATTACCATGGCGTCTTATGTCTTTGAACAGGTGGGCGACACGACAGCGGCAGCGCAGTTACGTAAGGAAGGGTTGCAGTCCATGATAGCCACCCCGCAAACCGCAGGCGGCAGAAGAAAAAACACCTGAAAAAGAGACCGCACTTATTGCTCAAAAAGACTAATCTCTCCCAATAAAAATGCCCTTAATCATCAGGGCATTTTGTTATCCGTTCGCTTCTTCGATTTTTCCGTCAAATTCCGTTTGCACGGCTGCCGTTAGGGTTTGAATCTTACGTAAAATCATGTTTAACACCACGCCGTAAGCGGGCACAAACAACAATAACCCGATGAACAATTTAAACAAATAATCCACGAAACCGATTTCCATCCAATGTTCCGCCATAAAGGGATCGCTGCTGGCGTAGAACGCGATGGCAAAGAATAAATAGGTATCCGCCATAGAGCCGAACACCATAGAACTGGTCGGCGCAATCCACCAGGTTTTCAGTTGGCGTAAGCGATTGAACACCAACACATCCAATAACTGCCCGAACACATAGGCGCAGAAACTTGCCAGCGCGATACGGAACACGAATAAGTTGAACGTAGTTAATGCCTGCCAACCCTGGTATTGGCTGTCTGAAAATAATGTGGAAACCACATAGCTGATAATTAACGCCGGAATCATCACCACGAAAATAATCCAGCGCGCTTCTTTGGCGCCGAACACGCGAACGGTTAAATCGGTTGCCAGGAAAATAAACGGGAAAGTCAGCGTGCCCCACGTGCTGTGAAACATGAAATTTTCCTGTGCGCCGAAGAACGTCAACGGCACATACACTTCAAAAGGAATCTGCACGAGATAGTTACTGGCGGCGATGATAAAAATGTGGAAGAAACTGAGCAGAACCAATGCCCGACGTTTTTGTTGATCGTTAAAGATCGAAAATGAATATGTCATTTGAAATTACCTTTTTAGTTTAAATTGGGGTTAGGGAACCCAGTTCGTGATTTCGCAAAAAATGTATCTGAGAGGCATTGTAACATAGTCGGGTAAAATTATTTTCTCCCTTTCAATAAAAAACTTAAAAAATTTAAAATTTTTTGTAAGAAAATCAGAAGTAACTCCGTCTAATGCACATACGTGAAAATCGTAAAGTTTTTACGTACAAAACACTTTTCTATAAATAACAAATCTCACAATCTCTAAAGGAGTTTATTATGAAAAAAACAGCATTATTCGCTACATTAGCAGGTGTATTCACTATGGCAATGGCGACTCAAGCTTCAGCTGAAATGAAAGCAATGGACCATAAAATGGAACAAGGTATGGAACATAAAATGGAGCATACTATGAAAGATGATAAAGCTATGATGGACCATAAAATGGATAAAACCATGAAGGATGGTAAAATGATGGATCATAAAAAAGACAAAATGATGAAAGACGGTAAGTCCATGGACCATAAAATGGACAAGGAAATGAAAGATCACAAAATGTAATTTTCACTCCAAGTCATTATAAATAATCACTTATTTTGGACTTGTGGTGAACAAGTCCTTTTTTCGCAAAAATCTTAGCCTGCTGCTGAATTTAATTATTTATTTTTAAGATATTATAGGTGCATTGTATTATATGATGGTAGAATACTTTCTTTTCTACTCATTAAAATAAAATGGACTCAACAATGCAATTTTCTTTTCAACACATTTCATCTCAAGAAATTGAGGATATTCGCCGGCAAATGCTGAAATTTGCCACTTTACAGTTAAGGGACGAAGATTTAGCGGAAGATGTCGTGCAGGAAACCTTAGTGAAAGCGTATCAGCATGCGACCTCATTTAAAGGGGCTTCTGCACTGAAAACCTGGTTTTTTGCTATTTTGAAGAATCAAATCATTGATTTGATTAATTACCGTAAACGTACGGTGAATGTGTCAGAAATTTATGATGGCGAGGATGAGGCAGATGAGCCCAATGCCTTTTTTGATCAGAGCGGTCACTGGGATCGCAGCCATTTTTCCCCACAAACCTGGCACGAACCTGATAATCAGGTACATAAACGGGAATTTTGGGTTGTTTTTGAAGCTTGTTTGGAGCATTTGCCGGCACAACAAGCCCGCGTATTTATGATGCGCGAGTATTTTGAAATGAAAAGTGAACAGATTTGCGAGGAATGTGATTTATCCGTCTCCAATCTGCATGTTTTACTTTATCGCGCACGCTTACAGTTGCAAGCCTGCCTGTCTAATAATTGGTTTGATGAAAAGAAATAAAGTGGGAAAACATCATGAAGTGTAAACAGGTTACTAAGTTAATTTCCGATGGTCAGGAAAAACCGCTTTCCTTGTTGCAACACAGTCAGGTTTATATGCATTTGGCTATTTGTCCATACTGTCGTGCTTTTGCTCGAAATTGCGCCAGAATGCACGATATGATGCACGAATTTGCCGAACAACCGGATAATGAGAAGGCTCGGTAATATTAGATATCCTAAAAGTGCGGTGAGAAATTTATGTGTTTTTTCGATCGCACTTTTCATCTATTGAAAAGCAATTCTAACGCTATGCGTTTTTTTCATACCAAATTCGATTCACACATAGCCAAATTTTGCCGGCAGGCGTGTCCACCGTAATTTTGTCATCTTCCTGCTTGCCGATTAACGCGCGTGCTACCGGTGAATCAATGGAAATCCAGTTATTTGCCGGATTAAATTCATCACAGCCGACAATGCGATATTCTTTTACCTCACCGCTCTCATTTTCCAGTTCCACCCATGCGCCGAAAAACACTTTGCCTTCCTGTTTCGGGGAATAATCCACAATTTGCAATACTTCCAGACGCTTGGTCAGAAAGCGTACGCGGCGATCGATTTCCCGTAAGCGTCGTTTACCGTAAATATATTCTGCATTTTCGCTGCGATCGCCTAATGCTGCCGCGTCGGAGACGGCTTGCGTCACCTGCGGGCGTTCTTCTTTCCATAAAAATTTCAATTCCCGATCAAGCATGTTCCAGCCTTGTCGGGTGATGTAATTTGACTTTGCCATAATAATGTCCTCAGCTGCTGCAAAATTATATCGAAAAAGGCTTAAACATTTGAACCTATTGTCCAAAACAGTATTCTATGCTTGTTTTTTCATTACTAAGAAGTATATATCATTCTGGGTGACCAACAAGTGCGGGGCATTTTTAAAGAATTGGAAAAACCGGGACGTAACCCACGCGGTGAATTTAAAACTGCAACCCTCGCTGATAGCGTAGAAGAGATTGCCGACTTAAGAGCGGTAACTAACGTCACCAATTTCGGCGCCGCCGTGGACATCGGTGTTTGCTAAGACGGTTTGGTGCATATTCCTTGCTTAAGTGAATTCGTGGAAGATCCGCGCCAAGTGGTGAAAACCGGTGATGTGGTCAAAGTGAAAGTGCCGGAAGTGAATGCCATTCGCCACCGGTACCAATAATTGCAATATTTATGCTTTGAACGTATTTCCGCCAGAAAAGTAAAAGCTCCATTAAATAATTTAGCGTTTATTCTGCCATTTTTGGGGCAAATCGCTAATGTTTTTTTCGAGAAAGGGCTGAAACATAAAATAAAAAGCTGGCAAGAACGGGGAAGACTCTCCGGCAAAGGCTGTAGCCTATCTTTTTGAATTTATAAATGAAGAATACAATTATTTCACCAATAGAGCTAAATTTAAAAGTGCAGCACATAAAATTCTATTCAACGTTATAAATGATCAATGCCTGTTTGTAAAAAGTATTTTACTTTTAAATTGCTTTAGCTTATTAATCTGCCACATTGATTTCCGGCGCAAAACTTCCTAGATTATAGGCTTCTAACTTGATGGGATGATTTGGCGTTATGTCAAAAATAGTAAGTGTTCCCTGGGTTACCGGTAATAGATGCTTGGTTGATAAAGAAATTAATCTTTCGCAGGCAGCACGAACTACACCGCTATGTACGATGGCTAAGATGTCTCCATCAGATTTATTTGTCCACTGAAAAAGTGCGGTTGAAATTCGATGACAAAAATCTTGCCAGTTTTCACCACCTCTAGGTGTGTAGTTACCGTTTCTCCAGTCTTGGTAAAGGATGGGGTTTTCTTGCATAATCTCGTCTTTTTTTCGCCCTTCCCATTCACCCATGGCAAGTTCGCGCAAATGGCTATCCGGTGTGGCATTGGGAAAACCGATAAGTTCAGCAGTTTGCTTGGCGCGTTCCAAATCGGAGCAAATAACTTGTTTTAGGGAAAATTTTTCGATTAAAGGTTTAATCGCTTTTGCTTGAGCAATACCTTTTTCCGAAAGTGGGGAATTTAGGTGTCCTTGTAGACGGTGTTCTTTATTCCATAAAGTTTCACCATGTCTTAATAAAATTAAACGCATTTTATTTTTCCTTATAAACCGTATCCGAGTAATTGGAACCATGTAAAGGTTGCCAGGCAGATCATGCAGGCACTAATGAAACAGGTGATTAAGCCATACTTCATCTGATCTAATACACTGAAATAGCCGGTAGCAAAATAAATGGTATTTACCTTAGAATGTGGCGGTAAGGTTATAGTGTAGGTAAGAGTAAATGATGCTGAGAGTGCGAGTGTCACCGGATTTATCCCTAAAGATTGGGCCAATGCGATAATAGATGGAATTAGAATCGTAGTTCGCACGGTTTTACTGGTGAAGATCAGGTGACTATACATACAAATAAAAATGACAGCGACATAGACGAAGGTATGATTCATGCTCTCTAAACCCAATCCATGAACAATTTTATCCATAATCCATTGAGCACCTTTGGTTGACTCAAGCGTATTTCCTGCGGCGTAAGCACCGGCAGCAAATAGCATTAAATCCCATTTGATTTTTGCTTCATTCCAGGTTAGTAATCCAATTTTAGGCATTAAGCACAGTACGGCTGCAATAACGGCAGTCATATATACACTGATTTTGAAACCAAATAAGATTTTTTGATAATCTTCTGTTGCCCATAACACTACGGTGAGCAAGAAGATTACCATGGCTTTCTTCTCATCTAAGGTGAATTTACCCAGTTTTTTGAATTCCGCCTGTAAGAGCCCCAATGCCTCAATGAATTGTGTTTCCTTTTTAATAGAAAATAATTTAAAGCCTACCATGAAAGAAATCATCATGGATATAAAGGCAATAGGGAAGGAGGCAATTACCCAGTCAATATAACCGATATCGCCGTTTGCTTGGCTATTGATAAAACCAACAGCAATAATGTTGGCAGCAGTACCTGTCATCACACCCGATGTAGCAATCGCATCGGCCTGTACACCTTGTAACATCATTAATCGTCCAAAATTGCTTTCGCCTGGCATGGCTTTGTAAATTTCTAAAAGAATTAAGCAAATAGGAACCATTAATGAGGCTCGTGCTGTTGTTGAAGGAACAAAGAAAACAAGTATAAAATTAATTAATACGAGCACAAATAAGGCTTTTTTCGGTGTTTGTCCAAAATGAGTAATCATCCAAAGCGCAAAACGGCGGGCAATATTCGATTTGATCATAGCTGAGGTGAGAACAAATGCCGATACCATTAACCAAATCACATCATAGCCTAATGTGGCAAAAACAAGTTTATCTTTTTCCACAGTTTGGGTGAGTGATAATAAGATGATGACAATCATTGAGGTCAAATAAATGGGAATAGAACCACACACCCACAAAATCAAGGCGCTAGCAAAAATTGCAATGGATTTTTGCCCCTGAATGGCTAGCCCCTCCGGGGTAGGCATCCACATTAAAAGTAGTAAGATGACAAGCGCCAGAGGAATACCTAATTGTTTGAGAAGCTTATTCTTTTCTTTACTCTCTATTGGGGTAGTCTGAATAGCTTTGTTCATAACCTATAGCTCCTTATAATGATCTGTCAATGCCGATTATAGTGATTTCATTTCATGACGAATAATTGTATTATCCTATAGGGATCATAAAATAATTTAATGGAATTATATGAATATAAACCAATTAAAGACATTTATTGTGCTTGCCGATTGTTTGAGTGTGACTGAAACATCGAAGCGTTTGTTTTGTACACAACCTGCGGTGAGTATAAAAATCCGCAAATTGGAAGAGGCCCTAAATACTGTACTTTTTGAGCGGATCAACAACCGCTTATATCTAACAGAACAAGGTAAAATTTTTTATAGTTATGTGGAACAGATAATTAGCACCTTAGAAATGTCAGTGGAGCACCTACATCAATATGATGATCCTAATTATGGCAAGATTATTATCGGCGCAAGCCATTTTGTCGGTGTTTATTTGTTACCGCAGGTTATTGCAGAGTATCGAAAATTATCACCGAATGTAGAACTTCGTCTTGAAATTCTTTCTTCCCAACAGCTGATTCAGGGGCTGGAGAATCATTCCATTGACTTTATTATTATGTCCGACCAAATTTATTTTGATCCGCAAAAATATGATGTTAATCGTTTTTTGTCTGATGAACTGATTTTGATTGTTCCTCCTGATCATGTGTTGGCCGCACATGAATCTTGTTGTTTTGAGCAACTTTGTGACGAATTATTTATCATTAAACCGAAGAATTCCCAAACCCGAAAATTTCTTTTACAACAATTTTCAAAAGATCAGATTTCTATGCTTAAATTTATGGAAATTAATAGTTTAGAAGGTATTAAACGTTGTGTAATGAATGGATTAGGGGTTTCCATTATTTCTCGATTTTCCGTTGAAAACGAACTGAAAATGGGTATGTTGAAGACTGTGGAATTAGACGGTTTTCAATTTAAACGTGGGATAAATTATATTTACCATAAAGAAAAACGTCTTTCATCGGCAATTGGGCGATTTATTGGACTGTTGAACATACTTAAATAATCCGTGATATGAAAAAGTGCGGTTAATTTGCGATTAATTTTGTTAAGTATGAAAATTTTAACGATCCCATTTTCTGAATTGAGTGGTTTTAGAACGAAATCATTATTCTATTGTCACACTGAATTAGCAATGCGGAGGTGGTAAAACAAACATTTGAGCCTCTTGTCCAAAAACAGTATGCTATGCCCGTTTTTTTCATTACTAAGAAGTACATATCATGTTAAACCAACAAATCAGCCGACTTATTGCGCAGGAATTGAATGTGCGTGATAACAAAATTCTCGCCGCCATTCAACTGTTAGACGATGGCAACACCATTCCATTTATCGCCCGTTACCGTAAAGAAGCCACCGGCGGGCTGGACGACACCCAATTGCGTCATTTTGAAACCCGTTTAATTTATTTGCGTGAACTGGAAGAACGCCGCCAGACCATTTTAAAATCCATTGAGGAGCAAGGCAAGTTAACGGACGAGCTGCGCGAGAAAATCCAAGCTACGCAAAGCAAAACCGAGTTGGAAGATTTATATTTGCCGTTTAAACCAAAACTTCGTACCAAAGGACAAATCGCCATTGAAGCCGGGCTTGAGCCGTTGGCGGACTTACTTTGGAACGAGCCGAAAGCCGATCCGGAATCGGCGGCAAAGGAATTCATTAATGCGGAGAAAGGCGTTGCCGACAGCAAAGCGGCACTGGACGGCACCCGTTACATTTTAATGGAACGTTTCGCCGAGGACGCCGGCTTACTAGCGAAAGTGCGTGATTACTTAAGTAAGAATGCGCTGTTGGTTTCCAGAGTCATTGAAGGCAAGGAGACGGAAGGGGCGAAATTCCAGGATTATTTCGACCATCAGGAATTGTTCAAAAATGTGCCTTCACACCGTGCGCTGGCAATGTTCCGTGGGCGTAACGAAGGGATTTTGCAGCTAAGTTTAAATGCCGATCCTGACGCGGAAGAAGGCAGCCGTCAAAGTTATTGTGAAGAGATTATTCGCGATTATCTCGGCGTACGTTTCAGCGGACAGCCGGCAGACAAATGGCGTAAGCAGGTGATCGCCTGGACATGGAAAATCAAGGTGGCATTGCATTTAGAAACGGAGCTCATGGCAACCTTGCGTGAGAAAGCGGAAGAGGAAGCCATTGACGTTTTTGCCCGAAATCTGACCGCACTTTTGATGGCGGCACCGGCAGGGGCGAAAAATACCATGGGGCTGGACCCGGGCTTGCGCACCGGCGTGAAAGTGGCGGTGGTGGATAACACTGGTAAATTATTGGCAACGGACACCATTTATCCACACACAGGGCAGATGGAGCGCGCCATGTTGTCCATTTTCCAATTAATTAAGCAACATAATGTGGAATTAATCGCCATCGGTAACGGCACCGCTTCCCGTGAGACGGAGCGTTTTGCCAAAGACGTGATTAAAGAAATTAAAGAGAATAAACCGCAAACGGTGGTGGTGAATGAAGCGGGCGCTTCCGTGTATTCCGCTTCCGAACTGGCGGCGCAGGAATTCCCGGAATTGGACGTGTCGTTGCGTGGTGCGGTATCAATCGCCCGCCGTTTGCAGGACCCGTTGGCGGAGTTGGTAAAAATCGAACCGAAAGCCATTGGTGTAGGGCAATATCAACATGATGTGAATCAAAGCCAATTAGCCCGCAAATTGGACGCGGTGGTAGAAGATTGTGTGAATGCCGTGGGCGTGGATTTGAATACTGCTTCCGTGCCGTTGTTGGCGCGCGTGGCGGGAATGACCAAAACCATTGCGCAAAATATTGTGGCGTATCGTGATGAAAACGGGCGTTTCGACAGCCGCGAACAATTGAAAAAAGTGCCGCGTTTGGGGCCGAAAGCCTTTGAACAATGCGCCGGCTTTATGCGCATTGCGGCAGGCGATAATCCATTGGATGCCTCAGGCGTGCACCCGGAAGCTTATCCTGTCGTAGAAAAAATCTTGCAGGCGACGGAGCAATCCATTCAGGATTTAATGGGCAATGCTGGTTTGGTGCGTCAGCTTGATGCGAAACAGTTCACCGATGAACAATTCGGGCTGCCGACGGTGCAGGACATTTTTAAAGAATTGGAAAAACCGGGGCGTGACCCGCGCGGTGAATTTAAAACCGCGACTTTCGCCGATGGTGTGGAAGAGATTACCGACTTAAAAGCGGGCATGATTTTAGAAGGGACAGTAACTAACGTCACCAATTTCGGCGCCTTTGTGGACATTGGTGTTCACCAAGACGGTTTGGTGCATATTTCTTCCTTAAGTGATAAATTCGTGGAAGATCCGCACCAAGTGGTGAAAACCGGCGATGTGGTCAAAGTGAAAGTGTTGGAAGTGGATGTCGCGCGTCGCCGTATTGCGTTGACTATGCGCCTGGATGAAAGTGCGGTGAAAAACGACGGCAAATCTGACCGCACTTTATCGGCAAAACCGCGCGCTAACGGTTCCCGCCAAGAACGTAATAACCCAAAATCCAATAACGCCATGGGTAACGCATTTGCCGACGCGTTGAAGAATTGGAAGCGGTAAGGATATGCCCGAAGCATCCTGAGAATAATTGAAATGTTGTTGATCGCACTTTATGCCATTTCGCTTAGTAGGCTAACCAGCTTGCAATATTGCTGATATTTCTGTTGATATGCGTCGAAATAAGCGGGATTAGGACGAATAATTTTTAACTGTTGATTCCGTTTTAAAGCGGATGCTTCGTGACTGATTCCTTCCGCGGCCATTAAAGCCGCGCCTAAGCAGCCGACTTCTTCCGTTTGCAGTACTTCCAGCGTTTTTCCGCTGAAATCTGCCAACATTTGTAACCAAACAGGTGATTTTACCGGGCCGCCTGTTACGCGCAATCGTTGTACGTGAGGAAAACGTTGATACATCCAGGCTAAATGTGTCATGAGGCTGAATAATACGCCTTCATATACCGCTTGCAGTAAATGTGCCAAAGTGTGATGGGCTTGCATGCCATAGAATCCGGCAGTCATGCCCAATTTGGCATTGGTTCCGTATAAAAATGGGATGAAAATGACCGCACTTTGTGCCGGCGGTAATGCTTCTACTATTTGATTTGTCTGATGATAAGTTAAATTCCATTGCTTGATGAACCACTCCAGATTACCGGCAGAAGTCGGACTTGCTTCCTGAATCAAGAAGGTATTTTGTTCGACATAACGTCCGTGGGCGAATGGTAGGGTTTGGCTTTCATCAATCGTATGGGTAATTCCTGTAACAATTGACCAAGTGCCTAACAGCACGTTTAATTTGGTTTCGTCATTATCATCTGTCAAACATAAGGTCATTGCTGTGACATCAAATACACCGCCGACTACCGCCGTTCCAACTGCCAAACCGCATTGGTGAGCCGCTTGTTGCGTGACATAGCCTGCAATTTGATTCGGTTTTACAATGGGCGGTAGTTTATCTATGATTTCTTCAATGCCTAGCAATCGAGCCAATTCGGGTTCATAATTTCCTATTGCCATATTGTATAAATTACTTTCCGAAATATTACTCTCTTCGCAATACAATTCACCGGTTAAACAAAAGCGCAGGTAATCGTGCGACATGAGTAACTTATTGATCGCATAATAACGTTGCGGTTGGTTTTCTTTCAACCAGCGTAAAATAGAAACAGGATGACCTGTCCATAATCCTTGATGGGAAAGTGGATAAACTTTCTTTTCCAACCCTTCTTGCTGCCAGCGTTTAACAATGGGTTGCGAGCGTTGATCGGAAGACAGAATTGCCCGTCCTAGCGGTTTATTTTCTTTGTCCAGTAAAAAAGCGCCTTTGCCTTGGGCGGAAATGCCGACGCTTTTAATAAAGTGCGGTTCAATTTTGCTGTGTTTTATGGTAGCGCGAATAACATTGGCGCATGCCCGCCAGAGCTCGTCCATATCCCGTTCGGCATAGCCCGCCTGCTCGCTTATTACACTGAGGCTTTCTCTTTCGCAGGCGTGGATTCTTCCCGTTTGATCAAAAAGCGCGGCTTTGATAAAAGTACCTCCGCAGTCAATGCCTAAATAATAATGCATACTCGTTACTCTCTGAAGAAAATACGTCTTAAACGACCGATGGAAACTTCTCCGCGGCGCAACTGGTCAAGAAATACGGCAAGAATGATAACCAGACCGATAATCAAACGTTGCAGATATGAGGTGACGTTCAGAAGCGTTAGTCCGTTTTGCAGCACGCCCATAATCAGCGCGCCAATGGAAGTGCTGATCACCGAACCGACGCCGCCCATCAAACTGGTTCCACCGATTACCGTTGCAGCAATGGCATCCAGTTCATAGCCTGTTCCGGCGATAGGTTGTGCAGCATTTAACCGCCCTACCAGAATTACCGCTCCGATCGCCGCCAGCGCACCGTTAATCACGTAGGTCTTAATTTCCAGTTTATTCACGTTAATGCCGGATAATCTCACCGCTTCACGATTACCGCCAAGTGCATAAACCTGCCGTCCAAAAACGGTTTGGGTTAAGATGTAAAAGCTGATTAATACGACGATTAAAGCAATGATTACCGGTATCGGAATACCAAAGCCATCCGTTATATTCAATCGCCCGTTACCAAAAAAACGTAATGCCTCGGGAAAATTATAGATGGTTTTACCGTTAGACAGCGTGAGTGCCAGCCCTCGTGCAATTCCCATCATGCCTAATGTAGTAATAAACGAAGTAACCTTGCCGTAAACGATAATCACACCGTTTACATACCCGCATAAGGCTCCGACTCCGATGGAGCCAAGCACGGATACCATCACAACGATCGAAAGCATAAGTTCCGTCGGATTTTCACCTAAAAGAGCTACTCCCCAATGGGTGAATAATCCCAAACAAACAGCGCTCAATGCGACGATAGAGCCTACCGATAAGTCAATACCGCCGGTTAGAATGACGTAAGTCATACCGACGGAGATCACGCAAATGACGGATACTTGTAATAGGATATTAAAAATATTGTTAGTCGATAAAAAGGCTTCCGATGTGAAAGACATCCCTAAAATCATGAACAATAAAACTAACCCGATTCCTAATTTGGAGATTATTTTTTTCAATGAAAACATAGTGTCATCCTTATTCTAAATACCTATCATCAGGCGCATTAAATTTTCTTCCGTAATTTCGGTGCGATTGGCGATTTCTTTTATCTTTTCACCGTTACGCATTACTACGACGCGATCGGAGATGGTGATTAATTCCGGTAAATCCGACGATACCATCACGATGGTGCCACCGCTTTCGGTAAATTGGCGCATTAAATCATAAATTTCCGATTTTGCTCCGATATCAATGCCGCGAGTCGGTTCATCAAAAAATAAAATATCCACTTCGCTTTCCAACCAGCGAGCCAGAATCACTTTCTGCTGATTGCCGCCGGATAAGGTTTTAGTTTGCTGTTCCTGATCGTGAGAAACGATATGGAGTTTGGTTCTGTTTTCTTCAGCGACTCTCCGTTCTTGTTTTTTATCCAGATAAAATTTACGCCAAAAGCGTTTTAAAATCGGTAGTGTGATATTTTCCCGAATACTCATACCAAGTACCAAACCTTGAGATTTTCGGTCTTCGGTAATTAACCCGATTTTATGCTTTACCGCATCTTCAGGAGAATTGATTTTTACTTCTTTCCCGTCGATATAAATTTTGCCACCGGCCTCGTCCGCACCATAAATCGCTCTCAGTACTTCGGTTCGTCCCGCTCCGACAAGTCCGGCAAAGCCTAGTATTTCTCCTTTGTTTACACTGAAAGAAATCGGTTTAATATATTTGCTGTGCAAATTTTCCACCCGTAATTTTTCCTCGTTAAAGGAACCTGTACGCAGGTATCTACTGAAATCAATTTTACGTCCGACCATCAAACGTACGATTTCTTCCGGCGACGTATCCTGATAGCGCATCGTTCCCGTAATTCGTCCATCTCTTAAAACGGTAACGCGATCAGCAATATATTTGAATTCCTCCAGACGATGTGAAATATAAATCATCGCCACGCCTTTCGTTTTTAGCTGATGAATAATGTTAAACAATACCTCGGTATTTTTGCGAGAAATGGATGATGTCGGTTCGTCAAAAATAATGATCTTATATTCGCTGAATACCGCTTTAGCGATTTCTACCATTTGTTGCTGAGCGATAGATAAATCGGAAATTAAATCGTCCGGCTTTATATCCAGTTCCAGTTCGTTAATGATATGTTGCGTTTTTTCCCGCATAGCCGTCCAGTTCATACGCCCGAAAGCGGAGGTTTTCTCTAAACCCAGAAAGATATTTTCCAGTACGGTTAATTTGGGGACTAGCATCAATTCCTGATGAATAAACCCGATGCCCGCCTCCTGCGCCTGTTTGACGGTGTCCGGCGAATATTTTCGGCCTAAATAAAACATTTCGCCGTCATCACAATGATAAATACCGGCAATAATCTTGCACAAAGTGGATTTTCCGGCACCGTTTTCACCAATCAGGCAAAGTACCTCACCTTGACGAATATCCAAATGAATGTCGTCTAGTACGGTCACACCAAAAAAACGCTTGGATATATTTTTTAATTCTAAAATTGTATTTTCACTCATTTAACCTCCGTCGTTTCAGCTAAATAGTAGTTCATAGAATAGATTATTTTTTATGCAAAAAATGGGAGAAAGTTCACAGTTTTCAACATTGAATCTCAGTAAACTAAAGCGGTTTCAAGTCAAGAAACAAATTATTCAGTCTTAAATCAGGGAGTGTGTTATATGAAATTAAAGTTATTAAAAAACATATTCAAAATCAGTGCATTGCTTGCTGCACTACCAACGCTTGCGGTAGCGGCGGATAAACCGCAGATTGCATTATTAATGAAAACACTAAGCAACGAATATTTTATTTCAATGCAACAAGGGGCAGAGGAAGCCGCCAAACAGAAAAATGTTGATTTAATTATTCAGGTGGCCGAGAAAGAAGATTCTACGGAACAATTGGTGGGCTTGGTCGAAAATATGATAGCAAAAAAAGTCGACGCCATTATTGTGACGCCGAATGATTCTATCGCCTTCATCCCGGCGTTCCAAAAAGCACAAAAAGCAGGGATTCCTATTATTGATCTGGATGTTCGTCTTGATGCAAAAGCTGCTGAAGCCGCGGGGCTGAAATTTAATTATGTGGGCGTAGATAATTTTAACGGTGGCTATCTGGAAGCGAAAAACCTGGCCGAAGCGTTGGGTGGAAAAGGTAACGTTGCGGTTTTGGAAGGTATCCCGGGCGTTGATAACGGTGAACAACGCAAAGGCGGTGCATTAAAAGCCTTTGCTGAATATCCGGAGATTAAAATCGTGGCGTCGCAATCGGCGAATTGGGAAACCGAGCAAGCGCTTAATGTAACTACTAATATTTTAACCGCTAATCCAAATATTAATGGTATTTTTGCCGCTAACGATAATATGGCAATCGGTGCGGTTACCGCTGTGGAAAACGCCGGTTTGGTTGGCAAAGTGCTGGTTACCGGCTATGACGGTATTCCGCTTGCCATTGAATATGTAAAACAAGGTAAAATGCAAAATACTATTGATCAGCTACCGAAAAAACAGGTAGCTATTGCTATTGAGCATGCGTTAAAACAAATCAATAAACAGGAGATTCCGGCTGTTTATTATGTGGATCCGGTCGTCGTAGATAAAGAACAATCTAAAAATTACTGAGTTGATACCAAACAAAAAGGCGCACCTTTCGATACGCCTTTTCAGTTTTATTTTGGTTTGTCTTATCAATTATTTGATAATTTTAGCTACCACGCCGGCGCCTACCGTACGGC
>NZ_NRDF01000006.1:93409-122276 GCF_003130205.1 Aggregatibacter actinomycetemcomitans | reverse complement strand
CAGTCTGTCGTAGATAAACTCAATCTAAGACCACGAAAGTGTTTAGGCCGGAAAACACCTTATGAGGTTTACTTTAAAAAATTGTTGCACTTGGTTTGACAATTCAAGAGATAAAAAATCATGGAGAGCAAAAAAGTGCGGTCAGAAAAACACTTGAATTTCTGACCGCACTTTTGGCTTTCCGAGTTAAGTAAAATAAATTATTTGCCCACTTGGCTTCCGATTAAACCGCCAAGTGCTGCACCACCTAAAGTGGCACCGGTTGAGCCGCCGATGACGTTACCGGCGACACCGCCGATTGCAGCACCGACAGCAGTATTCCTTTGTGTTCTGCTTAAATTATGGCAGCCGGTTAAAGCCACGGCTAACGTCACGATGCCAAGAATTTGAACCAGTTTTTTCATTTTAAAACCTCATTAAATTACTAAAATAAGATGAGTAATGTTCTCGTTTTTACTCACCGCTTTAGACTTGGCTTTTATGAAAAAGTTTATTTTTTGCGTAGGGACACTTCTCCGGCGTTGAAATATTGTCTGCCGTTTTCCGTAATAACGCATAAATGTCCGGTGGCATCAATGCCTTGTTCAATACCGGAAATCGTACTTTTTTCCGTAATAACATTGATCTCCGCACCGAAATAGGCATCGTGATTAAGCCACTGTTGTTGCAGTTCGGCATCAATGCCGCGTTGTTCAAAACGTTTGAGATAACGATAAATGGTTTTCGTCATTTTGATGATAATTTGTTCGCGATCAACCTGCGGGAAAAATTCGCTTAATTCCGCCCATGGCTGATCGATTTTTTTATCCCGCCCGAGGGAAATATTCATGCCGATGCCTACAATCAGATTCAATATGCCGTTTTTGCGATTAACGATCTCCACCAAAATGCCCGCCAGTTTTCGATCATTAACTAAAATATCGTTCGGCCATTTCACTTGGAATCCGTACATATCCAACTCCGCCAATGCTTGAACGATGGCGAGACCAATCACCGAACTCAATCCGTCCAGTGATTTTGTCGGATTCAGTTGCCAATAAAAACTCATGATTATTTGCCCTGCAAAGGGGGAAATCCATTGCCTGCCACGACGCCCGCGCCCGGCGGTTTGATATTCCGCCAAGCATAAATCCCCCTTTTGTAACTGTTCCAAGTGATCCAACAAATATTGGTTAGTCGAGGAAATTACCGGTTTAAGCGTTACGCCATAAGGTGCTAAAGCTTGTGTCAAACGTGCTTCATCTAATAGCGGCATTTCCGGGATCAAATAAAGGTGATCGTTTTCCACGTCAAAACATATCCCCTGCTGCTCCAATTGGAGGAGCTCCTGTTGCAATTGCTGCGTGTCACAGCCTAAAAGTGCGGTCAGATTTTCCAATGAATTTTCAACGCCGCTCACCAATAATTCTAATAATTTCGCCATACTATTTCCTTATTGAACGAATTGCCTATATCATACGCCAAATAGCATTTTTTATAAATTTTTGTTCCCAATTTAACGCAAAATCTGTATAATTCGCCCGCAATATTTTTCCCTAAACACTCAACTAAGAGAGATATTGCAATGGCATTACGCATACAAAAAGAGGCATTGACGTTTGACGACGTTCTTCTCCTGCCCGCTCATTCTACCGTGTTACCGAACACCGCCAATCTTTCCACCCAACTCACTTCCACCATTCGCTTGAACATTCCAATATTATCCGCCGCCATGGATACCGTGACTGAAACCAAATTAGCGATTTCATTAGCGCAAGAAGGCGGTATCGGCTTTATTCATAAAAACATGACGATCGAACGCCAGGTGGACCGGGTGCGTAAAGTGAAAAAATTTGAAAGCGGCGTGGTGTCGGATCCGATTACCGTTCCGCCGAATTTGACCATCAGCGAATTAAAAGCCATTGCGCAAAAAAATGGTTTCGCGGGTTATCCCGTAGTAGATGCCGATAACAACTTAGTGGGCATTATTACCGGTCGTGACATTCGTTTCGTGTCCAATGTCAATAAAACCGTTGCCGATTTTATGACACCGAAAGATCGTTTGGTGACCGTGAAAGAAGACGCGCAACGTGAAGAAATTTTCCAACTCATGCACGAACATCGCGTGGAAAAAGTCTTGGTTGTCGGTGACAACTTTAAATTGAAAGGCATGATTACCTTAAAAGACTACCAAAAAGCCGAACAAAAACCGAATGCCTGTAAAGACGAATTCGGTCGTTTGCGCGTAGGCGCGGCAGTTGGCGCGGGCACCGGCAATGAAGAACGTATTGATGCCTTAGTAAAAGCCGGTGTTGACGTGCTATTGATCGACTCCTCTCACGGGCATTCCGAAGGCGTATTGCAACGCGTGCGTGAAACCCGCGCGAAATACCCTAACTTACCGATTATTGCAGGCAACATCGCGACAGCCGAAGGTGCCATTGCCCTAGCGGATGCGGGGGCAAGTGCGGTGAAAGTGGGCATCGGCCCCGGGTCGATTTGTACCACCCGTATCGTAACAGGCGTGGGCGTACCGCAAATTACCGCCATTTCTGACGCCGCAGAAGCATTAAAAGATCGTGGTATTCCGGTCATTGCCGACGGCGGTATTCGTTATTCCGGCGACATCGCGAAAGCCATTGCCGCCGGCGCCAGTTGCGTAATGGTCGGTTCGATGTTTGCCGGCACGGAAGAAGCCCCGGGTGAAATCGAATTGTACCAAGGTCGTGCGTTCAAATCTTATCGTGGCATGGGTTCCCTCGGCGCCATGGCGAAAGGTTCCAGCGATCGTTATTTCCAATCAGACAACGCGGCGGATAAGCTGGTGCCGGAAGGTATCGAAGGACGCATTCCTTATAAAGGCTTACTGAAAGAAATTATCCATCAACAAATGGGCGGTTTGCGCTCCTGCATGGGCTTAACCGGTTGCGCCACCATTGATGAATTACGCACCAAAGCCCAATTCGTACGCATCAGTGGCGCCGGCATTAAAGAAAGCCATGTGCATGATGTGACGATTACCAAAGAAGCACCTAATTATCGCATGAGCTAATTCAACGCATAAAAAGTGCGGTCAGTTTAAAAAACGTTTTTCAAACTGACCGCACTTGTGTTTTGCACTCCAAAACCCGTGCACCTAATTTTAGGTGCAGATTATGTCCTACCCTTATCAATTTCGTTTAAAGGTTATCAAACAGGTCACCTAACAGGATTTTGGTATCCGTGAGGTGGCTAAACTTCATCAGATCCCTCATTCTCAAGTCATTTATTGGTTAAAAGCCTTTCGTGAAAGAGGACTTGATCGCGTAAAATCGCCTTATGCTAAACCCAAAACACCCGAAATTCTGAAACCTAAAATGAAAAAAACGCAGATTGAAATGGCTGAAACAAGCGACTTTTCACCATAAGCTTTTAAAAAGCTGAAACGGGAACCCGCCCTTGCAAGAGCGGAGCTTGATTATCTAAAAAAAGTTAGCGGAATTAGACAATCAAAAACGACGGCAGAAAAAAGAAAAGTCATCGAAAAGTTCAAAGGAAAAACATGCCTTAAATGACCTGTTGCAAGTATCTGAAATTCCTCATTAGATAATTTATTATCAATAGGTTAAGCAGGATTACAGCCGGGTAAATTTGGTGTATTACAACCAAAAATGAATTAAACTCGATTTAAAGGGATTGAATCCGCTACAATACCGAGCTCAATACTTAAGCTAACTAACCTATCCAACTTTTGGGAGGAAGATCAAAGTGCGGTCGAAAAAAATAATTAAATTTTCGACCGCACTTTTTTTGTTTTATGTTCAAGTTAGGCGGCAAAACGCATGGTATTTTTGCGTTGCAGCTGATGAATCACATTGGTGACAGTGCCTACAAGCGGGAGTTTGCGCCAGTCGGCGATTTTAATATTTTCGGTTTTGGAATCGAGCGATAAGAAAACGAACTCGCCGTTTGTGTGGGCGATAAATTCATACACATGAAATTCGTTATTGACTTCAAGCACAACCAGTTCTTCAACGAATAACTCATTATTCTTTTCCACAATCAACATATCACCCACATCAATTCCCCATGCCAGCATATTCGGATTGGTGACGCGAATAATCGATACTGAAAAGCGTACAGATCCATTTGATAAAGTGAAGTTTGTGTTTATGGCTGCATTGGCAGAAATGGAACGTAATTTAATTCGAGAACGAACTATGGAGGGGCGTTTAGCAAAAGGTATAGAAGGAAAAGGGGGAAGACCGAAGGCACTCATCGAAGAGCAAGAACAGTCCTTTTTGCTTGATGTAAAAAAGCATTTTTCGTTAGCACAATTATCTCAAAAATACGGTATTTCAAGAGCTACAGCATACCGTTTAAGAAAAGCACACAAAGCGTCTTGAGAGGATATCATGACTAGACTTTATAAAATGAATGAAAATGATCTGCACCCAAAAAGTTGGACTAATCCCCAACCCACTAAGATTTTTTATGACTAAATATAACCAACTTTTCAAACGACAACTCATTGATTTTTATCTCCAACATAATATAGCTATCGACGGGTGACATTAGCATTAAGAAAAACGATGAGCATCAATCATAAGCGAGTGCAATCTCTCATGCAACATCTCGGTTTGAAGGGAAAATGCAAACAGCGAAAATATCGTTCTTATCAAGGTGAAGTCGGCAAGATTGCAGACAATTTGTTACGGCGGGATTTTAATGCGACGAAACCTAATGAAAAATGGGTCACCGATGCGAGTGAATTGAAATACGATGAAGGTAAGCTCTATTTATCACCAATTAAAGACCTCTTCAATGGCGAAATTATCGCGTATGACTTGTCGCCAAGTCCGAATTTTGAACAGATAACAAGAATGATGGAACAGGCGATGTTAAAGTTGGACGGCACAACACCGATTCTTCATTCAGACCAAGGGTGGCAATATTAAATGCAGGGTTATCAGCGTTTATTGAAGGAAAAGGCAACTGCCTTGATAATAGTGCAATGGAGAGCTTTTTCGGTCGATTAAAGGCAGAATGTTATTATGGCAAGCGGTTTGAAACCTTCGAGCAACTTGAGAAAACGCTCCACGAATAGATTCATTACTACAACCATGAATGTATTCAAGTAAAATTAAAAGGACTAAGCCCTGTGGAATACAGAACTCAGTCCTTGAATTAAAGGCATCTAACTTTTTAGGGGCAGATCAAAATTCACTTTTATTTCGTTAAAGATTATCCAATGAAATTTTTTAAATTCGTTACGTTACTTTCACTATCATCAGCCTTCATTTTTAATGCCGCCTTTGCCGCAGAGCCAAATACAAAAGGCAAAGTGCAAACAACCCAACAAACCAAGCAAAAAACGAAAAACACCCAAGAAGGCGCATTATCGCAATTTAAAAAAAGTATCGATATTCATTTTGAAGAACGGGATATTGTGGTGGATGACGATAATCAGGCGTATGTTTTGGTGAAATATTCCGTGGAGAATAAAAGTAACAAATGTGCCGGTTCCGCCACTTGGATTGCACAAGATATTCGGTCGGCGATTTTTAACGAATTGCATTTAACCGCGTCGGCGGGCGTGGCACCGTTGAAATTTTTGGCGAAAATCGCCTCCGATCAAAATAAACCCAACGGGCAGTTTGTGATCGAACCGAAAGAGGTGGCGGATTTTGTGGCGGCGTTGCCGTTGAAAAAAATTCCCGGCGTGGGCAAAGTGACCTCGGAAAAATTACTGCAAATGGTGCTGGCGACCTGTGCCAATGTGCAAAAATACGATCGCAATGCGCTGTTTAATTTGTTCGGCAAAATGGGGCAACGCATTTGGGCATATAGCCATGGCATTGATGAACGACCGGTGCAACCTCATCGAGAGCGTAAATCAGTGGGCGTGGAAATCACGTTATTGGAAAATATTGAGCAGCTCGATCAAGGGGAGGCGGTTTTGCGCAAACTGTATTCTCAATTAGTGGCGCGGGTGCAATGCGCTTGTCCGAACATGCCGTTGACGCAATTTCGTAAAATCGGTGTGAAGCTAAAATTTGAAGATTTTCAGGTCACCACCTTGGAAAAAAGTGCGGTGGATTTTTCCGAAGAAAATTTTCATCGGCTGTTGGCGCAAATTTGGCTGCGCAAACAAGGGCGCAGTGTGCGTTTAATCGGTTTGCACGTTACTTTTTCGGAAGAAAAACAATCGGAACAAATGAGCCTGTGGTAAGGGTTTTGTGATGAACATATGATTTTAGCACTTACTGTTGCCACTTCTCGCATCATGCTTAGGATTATTTTGGCAAGGTTGAGAAACTCCGCTATAATGCACCGCACTTTTACGCATAGGTTTGCGTATCATTTTTGCATAGATAAGCAAGTGAGTTCCTCATGAAACCAACCGCCAACAATAAAGTTTTAGACCTTTCTACTCCCCAAATTATGGGGATTCTTAATTTCACCCCCGATTCGTTTTCCGATAGCGGCAAGTTTTTTCAGTTGGATAAAGCGTTAGCGCAAGTGGAAAAGATGCTACAACTGGGCGCATCGATTATTGACATCGGCGGCGAATCCACCCGACCGATGGCGGATGAAGTTACCCTGGAAGAGGAATTACAACGTGTTGTGCCTTTGGTTGCGGCGGTACGTCAACGATTCGATTGCTGGATTTCAGTGGATACGTCAAAAGCACAGGTCATGCGTGAAGCGGCAAACGCGGGTATGGACTTGATTAACGATATTCGTGCATTGCAAGAACCGCACGCACTGGAAACCGCTGCGCAACTGGCACTGCCGGTGTGCATTATGCATATGCAGGGACAACCCCGCACTATGCAGTTAGCCCCGCAATATGATGATGTGGTTGCCGACGTTTTAAAATTTATGCAACAACGTACGGAACAATGTCTGGCAGCAGGAATCAAACAAGATAACATCATTTGGGATCCGGGCTTCGGGTTTGGCAAAAGTGTGCAACATAATTATCGCTTACTGCAACAACTCCGGGTTTTCTGCCGGCAGGGTTATCCTGTACTGGCGGGTATATCCCGTAAATCAATGATTGGTGCGGTGCTGGATAAACCGGTGGAACAACGAACCGTCGGCAGTGTCAGCGCCGCTTTAATTGCCGCGATGAATGGTGCCTGTATTTTGCGCGTACATGATGTCGGCGAAACTGCCGATGCGTTAAAAATTTGGCAGACAACCCTAAACAGTTAAATAACGTATTTAAAAAAAGAAGGAATTAAACATGGCTGAACGTAAATATTTCGGCACCGACGGGGTGCGTGGGAAAGTGGGATCTCATCCGATTACCCCTGATTTTGTGTTAAAACTCGGTTGGGCTGCGGGCAAAGTGCTAGCAAATCATGGCTCCCGCGTGGTGCTAATCGGTAAAGATACCCGTATTTCCGGTTATATGCTGGAATCCGCGCTTGAAGCAGGTTTGGCGGCTGCCGGTTTGTCTGCCGCTTTTACCGGACCAATGCCGACCCCGGCAGTGGCTTATTTAACCCGTACTTTCCGTGCCGAAGCGGGTATTGTGATTTCTGCCTCACATAACCCATATTACGATAACGGAATCAAATTTTTCTCCATCCAAGGGACAAAATTGCCTGATGATGTGGAAGAAGAAATCGAAGCCATGTTAGAGCAATCGATGGATTGCGTGGAATCCGCCGAATTGGGGCGTGCCAGCCGAATTAAAGATGCGGCGGGTCGTTATATCGAATTTTGTAAAAGCACATTCCCGGCGCATTTGAGTCTGGAAGGCTATAAGATCGTGGTGGATTGTGCCAACGGTGCGACTTACCATATTGCGCCGAATGTCATGCGCGAACTGGGCGCGGAAATCATTGAAATCGGGACACATCCGAACGGCATGAACATCAATGAAAAATGCGGCGCAACCGACATCGCGGCGTTACAAGCTAAAGTGGTAGAAACTAATGCGGATGTCGGCTTGGCGTATGATGGCGACGGCGACCGCCTAATTATGGTGGACCACCTTGGCAATAAAGTCGATGGCGACCAAGCCTTATTTATTATTGCCCGTGAAGCCTTGCGTGAAGGTCGTTTGCAAGGCGGTGTGGTCGGCACATTAATGAGTAACATGAGCCTTGAATTGGCGTTAAAACAATTAGCGATTCCATTTGTGCGTGCCAATGTGGGCGATCGTTATGTATTGGAAAAAATGCAGGAACGCGGTTGGAGCTTAGGCGGGGAAAACTCCGGTCATATTATCATTGCCGATCGCAACACTACCGGGGATGGCATTATTGCTTCTCTTGCCGTATTGGCTGCGATGGCAAAACATCGTTTGTCCCTTAATGAATTGGCGGGTGCGGTGAAATTATTCCCGCAAGTGCTAATCAATGTACGTTTTGCCGGCGGTGAAAATCCGTTGGAAAGTGATGCGGTGAAAACGGTTGCTGCCGATGTGGAAAAACGGTTGGCGGGCAAAGGGCGAATTTTGTTGCGTAAATCAGGTACCGAGCCGCTTATCCGTATCATGGTAGAATGTGAAGATGGCACTTTGGCACAGCAATGTGCAGAAGAAATTGCAGCAGCAGTAAAAGAAGCCAACTAGGGTTTAATGGTCATGCGTTTATTTGTTATGCGTCACGGCGAAGCAGAATTGATGGTGAATTCCGATAAGGAACGCCGTCTTAATGCGCGCGGTAAGGAACAATCCACTTTGCAAGGAACTTGGTTAAAATCCACCGCACTTGACTTGGATAAAGTGTTGGTCAGCCCTTATGCCCGCGCGTTGGAGACCTTTAATCAAATTAATGAAGTTTATGAACAAAAGCTAACCGAAAAACTGGAAATTTGGGATGGTATCACGCCTTACGGTGACTCCGGCGTGGTGAGCGATTATCTCTCCGTGTTAGCTGAAGACGGTGTGGAAAATGTGTTAATCATTTCTCATTTGCCTTTAGTTGGCGACATTGTGAAAGAAATGTGCGGTCGAAATCCCGCGAGTTTTTACCCGGCGACTGTTGCGGAAATTTATCTCGATGGTAAGCGCGCCGAGGTCATCGGAATTAAATATTTGGGTAAATTTTGACCTATATTAAGTTTTTTGTAAATTTTATTTTGCTTCGAAATTAAAATCTAAAAAACGATATATTTCATCTTGTTGTGACTTTTTATTAATTGTACTTTGCTATTTTTAGGCAAGTTTTAACAAAAAATACTTGCCTTTGTAAATTTTTGTTACACACTATAGGTGTCTTACATAACAACATTGTAAGGCGTTTATCTTTCAATTGTTAATTTAGGAGTAACGATGAAAAAATCAGTATTAGCCGCATTAGTGTTAGGCGTAACTTTAAGTGTAACCGGTTGTGATGACAGCAAAACTTCACCACAAGCCGAACAGGCGAAAACAAGTGTCTCCGAGGCTAAGGATGCTGTAGTAAACGCCGCAAATGATGTTAAGGATGCTACAGTTGAAGCTGCCAAAGATGCGCAAAACATGGCAGCCGATAAAATGGCCGAAGTGAAAGATGTCGTATCTGAAAAAATAGATGCCATGGCAACGCAGGCCAGTGAAATGAAAGATGCCGCGGTTGAAGCAGCCAAAGATGCAAAAGATGCAGCGGCAGATAAAATGGCTGAAGTGAAAGATGCCATATCTGAAAAAATGGATGCCATGGCAACACAGGTCAATGAAATGAAAGATGTAGCAGCTGAAACAGTCAAAGATGCAAAAGACGCAGCGGCAGATAAAATGGCTGAAATGAAAGACGCCGTATCTGAAAAAATGGATGCCACGGCAACGCAAGCTGATGAAATGAAAGACGCCGTAAAAAGCGAAACTGAAAGCAAATAAAAAAGCAGACTAAGCTGCTTTTTAAAACGGGGTAAAAACTAATTTATCCTTTTCCGCAAAAATCCTGACTGAACGATATAAAAATTCAGTTGGGATTTTTTCTTTGTACAGAAAACGGCTATTTACCGCCACGAATTCGGCATCTAAATATTGTGTATAAATAGATCCCGAACTGCTGTTGACGCCCGCCATAGCGCGTCCTAATAATTCGCCGTAAATGTGAATATTGCCGTCTGCCGCCACTTCGGCGCCATGTTCCACATCACCGTGAATGATCAAATCGCTGTTTTTGGCGTAGATCACCTGTTTATCAATCACGTTGTGGGCGATGACTTTCGTCGGTTGATAGCGCGGTTCGGGAAGAATTTCGGACAGGTTATCAATGTTGCCGAGAATCGGTAAATCGGCGCTGAGTATTAATTCCCTTTGCAGATGGTTTTGCCAGTTGGCTACACCGATAACATGAATTTTATATTCGGCAAGTAATTCCTTCAATGCAATTAAATTAACTGTTTCCAACATCGGATTGAATTGTAAAATCACTTCAATATTCTGAAACAAAGACGGTGCGTTTTTGGCTTTTTTTGCCAGCGCACGTTTGATCGCCGTTAAGCTTGAACTGTTGATACTGATAAATACGGCGGAAAATTGACCTGTTCGTAGTTCGATAATATCTTGAGCCATCACGAAATTCCAAGGAAAAGGGTTTCTAATCATAAAGAATTATTGCAAAATCAGCAACTCGAACCTCATTTTGGAGCAAAATTATGTTATGTGCCATTTATAAAAGTCCTAAGGAAGCGGGTATGTATCTTTATATTGAAAAGCGCAATCAGTTTGATGGTGTACCCGAGGCGCTGCTAAAGATATTTGGAAAACCAATTTTTGTCATGTTGTTTAATCTGGCGGGCGAAAAGCCGCTGGAGAATGCGGACAAAACGGAGGTTCTGCAAAACATCAAGGAAAAAGGCTTTTATTTGCAAACGCCGAAGAAAGATGATTGGCTGTTTAGTCTTTAAAAGTGCTCTGCACCCAAAAACTTGGATAGATAAATAAACCTAATTAAATATCGCTTTCCTGCATTGGCGAGACTAAGCCGAAAATCGGGCACCGTACGGTTGTAAAGGAGTCAATCTCCCGATTGGCTAAGTTCCCATTGGGGAAAGATACAGTTTCTCACTCCCTGCCAAAAACTCAGCTGAGTCTGTGGCTAACTTCTCTTTGAGCTTCTGGTAATCAATTGCGCGTGAGTAAGTTTGGTTAAATATGGCCGTTTTTTCGCTTGTTTACGTCGGTAGATGATAGATGTCTGAATTCGATTGAATAGTGTTTGACCATAAAAATCCGCAGTTTAGTTGGTTGTGGGTATCCGATTGTAGTGCAGAACACTTTTTATTCAATCCAATCAGACTTAAAGAACCCGACGGGATTGGGTATACGTTCTTGCCCAGTAATTGTCTCTTAAGGACTCAATAATCACGCCTCGGCTTGTACTGGAATGCATAAACTGATCGTTGCCGACATATACGCCTACATGATTATTTCTACGGAAAAAAACCAAATCGCCCACTTTCAATTCTTTCTTTTGAATGGCTTTACCGACATAACGCTGTTCGGAAGTCGAACGCGGCAATGTCACGCCAAACGCATCTAAAAAGGTGGTTTGCATAAAGCCGGAGCAATCAATGCCATTTTTTGTAGTGCCACCAAAACGATAACGGGTTCCCGCCCATTCCTGATAAATTTTGGAAAGGCGTTTGTCCATGATGCCGGAATATTGATGGGGTTTGTTGGTTTTTAATTGGGAGGAAATTAATTGATTAAGTTGTTCTTCGTCTTGATCAAGTTGGTATGAAGCCGTGCTGCTTGAACAAGCGGTTAAGACGAGTAAAGGGGTGATAATCAATAATTTTTTGAACATAAATTTAAATGGTTATTTTAAATAAGGTTTTTACAGTTATGGAACCGCGCGGAATAATATCGTAAATTTAAGTAAAAATCCACTTTAATTTAATAAAAATATCGTATTTTTTAGCATATATAGTGCATAAATAGAATTTTATGCACTATATATTGAATGCTCAAAGGATTAATTCGCCGTATCCAATTCAGGGAAAGATTTCACCAAATCATCGACCGCTTTCATTTGGCTCACAAAAGCCTCCAGTTTATCTAACGGTAACGCCGACGGTCCGTCACATTTTGCATTGCTTGGATCCGGATGGGCTTCTAAGAACAGCCCTGCCAATCCCACCGCCAGACCGGAACGGGCAAGTTCGGTCACTTGCGCACGACGTCCGCCGGAAGCCGCACCGAACGGATCGCGACATTGCAATGAATGGGTCACGTCAAAAATCACCGGGCAGCCCTTGGACACATTTTTCATGACGCTGAAACCCAACATATCCACGACTAAATTATCGTAACCAAAATTCGTGCCGCGATCGCACAGAATCACTTTATCATTGCCGCACTCGGCGATTTTTTCCACGATATTGCCCATTTGTCCCGGGCTTAAAAATTGCGGCTTTTTCACATTAATCACCGCACCGGTGCGCGCCATGGCTTCCACCAAATCCGTTTGACGGGCAAGAAATGCCGGCAGCTGAATAATATCCACCACCTCGGCGACAGGCTGACATTGATAAATTTCATGTACATCGGTAATGATTTTTACGCCGAAAGTTTGCTTTAATTCAGCAAAAATCGTCAAGCCCTGCTCCATGCCCGGGCCGCGATAAGAATGAATGGAAGAACGGTTCGCCTTGTCAAAAGAAGCTTTGAACACATAAGGCACGCCCAGTTTTTGCGTCACTTCCACATATTTTTCGCACACGCGCATCGCCATGTCGCGACTTTCCAGCACGTTCATGCCGCCGAATAAAACAAAGGGTTTATCGTTGGCAATTTGAATATCGCCTAATTGAATGAGTTTATTTTGCATACGCCGTCCTTATTTATTTTCAGTTTGCGCCCAACAACCTAATGTCACGCGCTCATTATTTCCGTAATCCCGCAAAGTTTCAACCGCCGACCAAAAATTCTCTTGAAAAATCAACCGCACTTTTTCCCCTTGCTGCCAACCATGTTCTACTAACAAATAGCCGTTTTCCCGCATAAATTTCGGCGCATTGGCGATAATATGGTGTAAATCCGCATAACCTTCTTCCGCCGCAACCAACGCAGACAACGGCTCAAAACGCACATCGCCCTGCGCTAAATGTTCGTCATGAGCATCGATATACGGCGGATTGCTCACGATTAAATCAAATTTCCCCGTGACATTTTCAAACCAACGGCTTTGCATAAAAGCCACCTCCAGCTGATTTTTTGCCCCGTTGGATTTCGCCAACGCCACTACCTCCGGCGTGAGGTCAACGCCAATAATATCCAACGAAACCGCGTGTTTTTGTGCGATAGGTTTTAACGCCGAAGCCAATGCCAAAGCAATAGCACCGGTGCCGGTGCCGAGATCGAGAATGCGAAAACGCTGCGAATTCTGACCGCACTTTTGTAGCTTTTCAATGGCAATCGCCACCGCCTTCTCCACCAATATTTCCGTGTCGGGGCGTGGAATCAACGTTCCTGCCGAAACATTTAACGGCAACGACCAAAATTCTTTTTCACCGAGAATATAAGCGATGGGTTCGCCCTGCAAACGACGGGCTAAAAGTGCAGTCAGTTTTTCCAGCGTTTTTTCATCCAATACGGTTTCGCCGAACGCCAAAATCGTGGCGCGGGATTTTTGCGTCACGAATTGCAATAACACTTGCGCATCGGTTTTGCCGTTTTCCGAGGGATTCGCCTGATTTAATGCTTGCGTGGCTTGTTGCAACCATTGTTGATAGTTCATCTTCGTGATAAAAATGAACGAGCCGTTAAGCTCGTTCTTATGATTAATTCTGCTCGGACAACGCCGCCAACTGATCCGCCTGATATTCGGTGATAATCGGTTGAATCAAATCGTCAATTTTACCGTTCATCACTTCATCCAAGCGGTAAATCGTCAGGTTAATACGGTGATCGGTAACGCGCCCTTGCGGGTAATTGTAAGTGCGGATTTTATCGGAACGATCGCCGGAACCCAATAAATTACGACGGGTGTCCGCTTGCTCCTGCGCCAGTTTTTCCTGTTCCTGTTGTACCAAACGGGAAGCCAGCACCGATAACGCCTTGGCTTTGTTTTTATGTTGTGAACGTTCGTCCTGGCACTCCACCACCATGCCCGTCGGAATATGCGTAATACGCACGGCGGAATCGGTTTTATTGATGTGCTGGCCGCCCGCCCCCGATGCGCGGTAGGTATCAATGCGTAAATCCGCCAGGTTAATTTCCGGCATTTCCGATTCCGGTAATTCTGGCATCACGGCAACCGTGCAGGCGGAGGTGTGAATACGCCCTTGGGATTCGGTTTTCGGAACGCGTTGTACGCGGTGACCACCCGATTCAAATTTTAACTGACCATACACGCCGTCGCCGCTGACCAGCGCGATAATTTCTTTAAATCCGCCCTGCTCGCTTTCGTTTTCACTGAGCACTTCAACGCGCCAACGTTTGGTTTCCGCATAACGGCTGTACATACGGAATAAATCACCGGCAAAAATACCGGCTTCATCGCCACCAGTGCCGGCACGGATTTCAAGATAACAGTTATATTCGTCGTTCGGATCTTTCGGCAATAAAAGAATCTGTAAATGCTGTTCAACCTGTTCAAGCTCCGCTTTGGACTCTTCGATCTCCATTTGCGCCATTTCTTTCATTTCGGGATCGTCCAGCAAAAGCTGCGCTTCTTCCAGATTGGAATTGAGCTGATTCCAGCGGTTAAAACTTTTCACAACATCCTCAAGTTGTGCATATTCTTTGGAATAGGCTCTGAATTTGTCCTGATCGCTAATTACGGAAGCATCACCGAGCAAGGCTTCCAGCTCTTCATAACGTTCTTTTAAGCTATCGAGTTTATTGATAATTGAGGGTTTCATTATTTGACCTTCAGAAGGAAAATTGAAAAGGAAATAAAAAACCGGAGCATTCTAGCACAGAATGAAAATGTTGTTGAAGTTTAGGCAGTAAAAAAGGCTTTCGGATTTCGCCAAAAGCCTTTTAGGAATAGGTAGAACTTAAAGTGCAGAAACGTTCAAACGTGAACCGCCGACGATACGTACCCGTGCACCCGGCACTAAGTTAGGTTCGGCTTTTTGCACTACAACAATTTCTTTTCCGTCATCTTTTTTGATTACCATTTCCAAGGCGCTAACTTGGCTGACTTTTTCTTCAACCTTACTGCCGGTAACTGCACCGGCGATTGCACCAACAGCCGTTGCAAGCGCTCTACCTGTACCACCACCGATTGCAGATCCGGCAATACCGCCAATTGCACCACCACCAATAGTACCAATCACGCCTTGGTTATCCGCCTGAATTTTCACCGGACGGGTTGAAACGATGGTACCATAACTAATAGAACGGGCTTCTTTTGCTTGTCCCGAAGAATACACACTGCCACTATAAATATCTTGGTTAGCACAACCTGCAACGGTTAAGCCCACTAAAACAGCTAATACGATTTTTTTCATAAAATGCTCCTTAAAATTATGAAGTTATTAAATCGGACCTATCATACCGCATTAATGATTTTTTTGATACTATATGGATGAAACTTAATGCAAGTATGGTTATGTGTTTTATCAAAAAAACTCACTGCAACGGATAAATTATCCAGTATTTCACCGCTTGCTTTTGGTTTGCCCGCTTTGACTGTCAGATCTGAAAATTGGTTCCGTAAAAACGATTTTTTTATGCGTGCAACCCATTCATTCGCTGTTTCATTCGCCCGAAACGGCACAACCACCTCAATATGTTCCCAGGTTTCTCGCGGATAATGCTTATTTTTCGGCAGCGGCAACTCCACTACATCTACCCATTGCCCGGCAAAACGTATAGGCTCATCAAGCAAAATAAGATAAATCACACGCCCGTTCACCACGTTATCACTTAACACCGAACCTTGCTTTAACAATAACGCCAGCCATGTTTGCGCCGTTTGTTCGGTATTGACGCGCAAAGAAAGGTGGTCAATTTCATATTCCGACAAATTTAAATCAAGCCGCTGCGCCAAGGCATGAATTTTTTGTTCAAAATCTTCAAAATCGGTGAAAAGTGCGGTCTGTTTTTCAAACATTTTATGCGGAGAACGAAACGATATAATTTTCCTTTTTGGCTTTTCTGAAATCTTAAAGAGCGGTATTATACTCAGCTATTTTTATCAGCCCAACTTATTTAAAAAGTTTAAGGTTTAACCGTGAATATTCAATCTATTTTATCCGAAAAAATCAAACAGGCGATGCTTGCTGCCGGCGCCGATGCACAATGTGAAGCATTGGTTCGCCAATCGGGCAAAGTGCAATTCGGCGATTATCAAGCAAACGGCATTATGCCTGCCGCCAAAAAATTAGGCGTAAACCCGCGTGAATTTGCACAACTGGTGTTAGCGAAAGCCGAATTGCAAGATATTGCGGAAAAAACCGAAATTGCCGGCCCTGGGTTTATTAATATTTTTCTGAAAGACGGTTGGTTAGCGGAAAATATCGGCAACGCTGTGAAAGATCCGAAATTAGGCATTCACCATCAGGATAAACAAACGGTGGTGGTGGACTACTCTTCTCCCAACGTTGCCAAAGAAATGCATGTAGGGCATTTACGTTCCACCATCATCGGCGACGCTGTGGTGCGTACGTTAGAATTTTTAGGCAATCACGTTATCCGCGCTAACCATGTAGGCGATTGGGGTACACAATTTGGCATGCTCATTGCCTATTTGGAAAAAATGGAAAACGAGCACGCCTCTGAAATGGAACTCTGCGATTTGGAAGCCTTTTATCGTGCAGCGAAGAAACATTATGACGAAGATCCGATATTTGCCGAGAAAGCCCGCAATTATGTGGTGAAACTGCAAAGCGGCGATGAATATTGCCGTACCATGTGGCAAAAGCTGGTAAAAATCACTATGCAACAAAATCAACACAATTACGATCGTTTAAATGTGACCTTAACCGAAAAAGATGTCATGGGTGAAAGCCTGTATAACCCAATGCTGCCGGGCATTGTAGAAGATCTTAAAAAACAAGGTCTCGCCGTAGAAGACGATGGCGCGTGGGTGGTTTATTTAGATGAATTTAAAAATAAAGACGGTGGCCCGATGGGCGTTATCGTGCAGAAAAAAGACGGCGGTTTTCTTTATACCACCACCGATATTGCCGCCGCCAAATATCGCTATGAAACCTTAAAAGCCAACCGTGCATTGGTATTCTCCGATACCCGCCAAAGCCAACACATGCAACAGGCATGGCTGATTACCCGCAAAGCCGGTTATGTGCCGGACAGCTTTCAACTGGAACATAAAAATTTCGGCATGATGCTCGGCAAAGACGGCAAGCCATTCAAAACCCGCAGCGGCGACACCGTAAAATTGGCGGATTTATTGGACGAAGCTATTGAGCGTGCCGACGTATTAATATCGCAAAAATCCACCGCACTTTCCGAGCAGGAAAAAGCCGATGTGATTGAAGCGGTAGGTATCGGTTCGGTGAAATACGCGGATTTATCCAAAAACCGTACCACCGACTATGTGTTCGATTGGGACAATATGCTAAGCTTTGAAGGCAATACCGCGCCTTATATGCAATACGCTTACACTCGCATTCGTTCTATCTTTAACCGCAGCCAAATCAACCCCGGCGAGGTAGAACAGGCGCCATTAACCCTAACGGATGAAAAAGAACGCGTGTTGGCAATCAAATTACTGCAATTTGAAGAAGCCATTCAACTCGTGGCAAAAGACGGTGTGCCACACGTTCTTTGTGCCTATTTATATGAATTGGCAGGCGTGTTCTCCTCTTTCTACGAACACTGCCCGATTCTCAATAGCGAAGACCAACAGGTAAAACTCAACCGCTTAAAACTGGCGTTATTAACAGAAAGAACCTTAAAACAAGGATTAGATTTACTGGGCATTAAAACCGTCGAGAAAATGTAGTTTCATCCAATTCAAAAAGATCCCGTTCGTTCAGCACGGGATTTTTATTTTCGGAACTTGAATAAGCTATCCGGATGGAAAAAAATCGGATAAAAAAAGTGCCTCACAGGAGGCACTACTCGGAAAGCAAAATATGTTTGGCTATTTATATAGCACTTGTTTTTGTTGCGGCTAAGGATACCCAATTAATGACTATAAGGCAAACCATTATTGCGAATAAATGTGACATAACCTACTGTTTTACAAAAAATTTACCTTAACTAAAGTTCGCTTTACAAATGAAAAGTGCGGTCATAAAAAATAATGTTTTTTATGACCGCACTTTAATTAAATTAATGAATTTTCGGTTCTTGTCCGACGAGAAATTAATGTCCCATTGACATCGCGGCTAAGAATAATATAGAAGCCACTTGTTCTTCCGGAATCACCTGACCATTTAATTTCAGCTGACCTTTTTCCAATACAAGATCCAATTTTACTTGTTTACCGTCTTCGACCAATACACCTTGCAGAACACCGTTTTTAACACCTTCATTCACTTGTGTGGCTGCCATTTTCATTGCTTGCTCTTTATCCGGGCTTTTTAATTGCAGTGCGTTCGCCACTTCTTCGATTAAAGCATCTTTGTTCGCATCCACTTTGAAAATAAAGTGATTAAACAGGTTAAAAATTTTTCCTTTGCTAATAGAATTTTCAAAATTGGAACTTGCAATAGAAATATCTAAATTTGAGACAAGTTTCCCAGCCTGATTAGTTAATGCCGGACTAAATATAAATTGCGGTTGCGTATCAAAGAATTTCTTTGCTGCCTGTAATTTGGCTTCGGCAAATTCTTCTTGTTGCGGCTTTTTCGCCGCCTCGGTGTAAACCTGAACTAATTGATTGAAAGTTTCACCGTCAACATGGTTAAAAGCAGAATCAATAGTCAAATCACCAAAGCTGATACCACGAATAGTCATGCCGTTAAATGCAATTTTCACACCGAAATCCAGAAATTGGTCTTTTCTAACCGTATCGAAATCAATTTTCCAGTTTTGAAATTCGACATTATTGGTTTTACCTTCGGCATCTGTGCCGTTAATTTTAATTACGCCCCCGGACAAAAATTTTTTACCCATAGGAATATATTCCCACTCCGGAATACGCCGGTAATCCACGTCGATTTTCACATCATTCAACTCAATGGAATCTTTACTATCCGACTTGCTATACACCAGTTTGGCACGATCTAAATCCAGTTTATTAATGCCTTCGCGTACAAAGCCGAATTTCACATCAAAACCGTTAGCCGCTAATGTACCGTCCTTCATTGATGCCTCAAAAGGTACCAGCTCCACCTTGGATGAACCGCTTTGGTTATAGCCGACGGAGGTCGTCAACATAACCGGCGTTTTACCTTTCGTGGCATCAAACCAAGGCGTTGTGGTTTCGTTTTTGGTTATGAAATCTACACTGGAGAACATACTTGGCATGAAGTTAAAGTGGGAAAGTTGATTTAACGGCAACGGACCATGGTATAAAGTGCCTTCAAACGGCAATGTCCAGGTTTTACCGGGATTATCAAGCTCGGCAACCAGAATTTTATATTTGGTTTTAGAGCTGAATAAGCCGCGTTCAAAAGAAACATTATCAAATCGAATATCTAAGCCTAAAGAATAGGCGGATTTGTTAAGATCTTTATTGGCAATATCCACTTGACGGGCAAATTCTGTTTCTGCCACTTTACCCGTGTACCAAGCACCACCCGTCCAAGTCGTTCCTAACGCCACAACCACACCTAAAGCTAACGCTGATTTTTTCATACAATGTGTCCTTTTATGATAAGCAATAATAATGAATCCGGCTAATCTAACATAAATAAAAAAGGGATCAATTCATTCACAAAACAAAAATGAAAAAAATTTCATTTTCCCTTGAAGTTCATATTTTTAACCTTATTCTACGAAAACGAAAAGGAAATCGACCGCACTTTTCCTCTGTCAAAAATTTTTAAAAATATGACTTGAAATGCGGAAAAGCATCCACATCTTACAACTTGTAAATTATTACACAGAATTAAATTTCACTAGGAGAAAACAAATGGGAAAAATTATTGGTATTGACTTAGGTACAACCAACTCTTGCGTTGCCGTCATGGAAGGTGAAAAACCTCGCGTTATCGAAAACGCGGAAGGCGATCGTACCACTCCGTCAATCATTGCTTATACAAATGACAACGAAACTTTAGTCGGCCAACCGGCAAAACGCCAAGCGGTGACCAACCCGAAAAACACCTTATTCGCCATCAAACGTTTAATCGGTCGCCGTTTTGAAGATGAAGAAGTAAAACGCGATATCGACATTATGCCGTTTGCCATTACTAAAGCAGACAACGGCGATGCGTGGGTTGAAGTGAAAGGCGACAAATTAGCGCCTCCGCAAATTTCTGCCGAAGTATTGAAAAAAATGAAAAAAGCCGCCGAAGATTATTTAGGCGAGCCGGTTACCGAAGCAGTTATTACCGTGCCGGCATACTTTAACGACGCGCAACGTCAAGCGACCAAAGACGCAGGTCGTATCGCGGGCTTAGATGTTAAACGTATCATCAACGAACCGACTGCTGCGGCATTAGCTTATGGCTTAGACAAAGGCACCGGCAACAAAACTATCGCGGTATACGACTTAGGTGGCGGTACATTCGACTTATCTATCATCGAAATCGATGAAGTGGGCGGCGAAAAAACTTTTGAAGTATTAGCAACCAACGGTGATACACACTTAGGTGGTGAAGACTTTGATAACCGTATCATTAACTATTTAGTGGATGAGTTCAAAAAAGAACAAGGCATCGACCTACGCAACGACCCGCTTGCAATGCAACGTTTAAAAGAGGCGGCAGAAAAAGCCAAAATCGAGCTTTCTTCCGCCCAACAAACCGATGTAAATCTTCCTTACATCACAGCGGATGCAACCGGCCCTAAACACTTAAACATCAAATTGACTCGTGCAAAATTAGAGTCTTTGGTTGAAGATTTAGTGGCTAAATCCCTTGAACCTGTACGCATTGCATTAAAAGATGCGGGTAAATCCCCGTCTGAAATCGATGATGTGATTTTAGTCGGCGGTCAAACCCGTATGCCACTTGTTCAACAAGAAGTAGAAAAATTCTTTGGCAAAGCACCACGTAAAGACGTGAACCCGGATGAAGCGGTCGCCATCGGTGCGGCAGTACAAGGTGGTGTGTTAGCCGGTGATGTGAAAGACGTATTATTGTTAGACGTCACCCCATTATCATTGGGTATCGAAACCATGGGCGGCGTAATGACCACCTTAATCGAGAAAAACACTACGATTCCGACCAAGAAATCACAAGTATTCTCAACAGCGGAAGATAATCAAAGTGCAGTAACCATTCATGTGTTACAAGGTGAACGGAAACAAGCGTCAGCCAACAAATCGTTAGGTCAATTCAACCTTGAAGGCATCAACCCTGCTCCACGCGGTATGCCGCAAATTGAAGTGACTTTCGACATCGACGCAGATGGTATTATCCACGTTTCTGCGAAAGATAAAGGCACAGGTAAAGAACAACAAATCACCATTAAAGCCTCTTCCGGTTTAAGCGATGAAGAAATTCAACAAATGGTACGCGACGCTGAAGCAAATGCCGAATCTGACCGTAAATTTGAAGAATTAGTACAAGCCCGCAATCAAGCGGATCACTTAATTCACAGCACACGCAAACAATTGGACGAAGCCGGTGAACAAGTTCCTGCCGCAGATCGCGGCGCCATCGAAAGCGCATTAAGCGACTTGGAAAAAGCGGCGAAAGGCGAAGATAAAGCTGTTATCGAAGCGAAAATCAAAGCATTAGCCGAAGTTGCACAAAAACTTGCACAAACCGCTCAACCACAAGGCGAACCACAGCAACAAGCGCAAGGCAACAGCAAACCAAACGACGATGTTGTTGATGCAGAGTTTGAAGAAGTAAAAGATAATAAATAAGGATATTTCATGGCAAGGCATTATGTAAAAGACTTCTCGATTAGTAGGAGCAAAAATGGTGAGCATGAGTATGTTGTCGTTGAGATAAAAACAGAAATAGCAAAAAAATACAAATATGCAATTTTTAAAGATACTAGACAACCCACTTTAGAATGGATAGAAAAATTATTAGATAAAGGTCTATCTTTTGCAAAGCAGAAAAAATCTAAAATTGAAATTAGCGAATACTTAGAAAGAAGTTATGTTCTCTTTGAATTTTCTAAAGAAGCAATTGAAGATTTAGGATATGTTAGCACTCAATTTACTGCTGTAAAAGTGGAATAATTAAAACTAAATTAGGGCGTGGAAACACGCCCTTTTGGTGTACTTATCGATAGTCATCCTAGGGTAACTAGTTACCCTAGGTTACGCATAATTCAGCCCCTTTGGGGCTGGAAAAAATAAGAAAAGTGCGGTTAAATTTTCGTTTGTTTTGTGGGAGACTGGGTTTACCCTTATCCCTACGATAAATATAAAAAACATCTTAATTTTTGACCGCACTTTAAATCTCCCCCCTACCCCCTCTTTACAAAAGAGGGGAAAATGATTAGCAAAAATCATTCGGAGAAAGAATAAAACGGGTTCCCTTCTTTTCCGCCTTTGTGAAATTGAATTTGTAGAAAATTTTCGTCTGTTTGAGCCACAAAGTGGCGAGTTCAGAAAATTTCCGTTAAGCAAATTCAATAGAACAAAGGGAATAAGGAAAAGCAGGGTCGCCTTTCTTTTGGTTACTTTTCTTTGGCAAAGCAAAGAAAAGTAACATAAAAAAACGGAAAACCTAATGGCAAAACAAGACTACTACGAACTCCTCGGCATCTCCCGATCCGCCGATGAAAAAGAAATCAAACGCGCTTATAAAAAGCTCGCGATGCAGTATCACCCTGACAGAACCAAGGGCGATAAAGAGAAAGAAGAAAAATTCAAAGAAATTCAAGAAGCCTATGAAGTGCTAAACGATAAAGAAAAACGTGCTGCCTATGATCAATATGGGCACGCGGCGTTTGAACAAGGCGGTGGCTTTGGTGGTGGCTTTGGTGGTGGCGGTTTTGGCGGCGCGGATTTCGGCGATATTTTCGGCGATATGTTCGGGGATATTTTCGGTGGCGGCGGACGTGGGCGCCAACGCGTTGTGCGTGGTGACGATTTACGTTACGACATTGAAATCACACTGGAAGAAGCTGTAAAAGGCACCACAAAAGACATTAAAATCCATACTTTAGCGCCATGTGACACTTGTCACGGCACCGGTGCTGAAGCCGGTTCTAAGATAGAAACCTGTCCGCACTGCCATGGCGCCGGTCGTTTACGTCGTCAACAAGGCTTCTTTGTCACCGAACAACCTTGCCATTTCTGTCATGGCACCGGCAAAAAAATTGACAAACCATGTAAAGCCTGTCATGGCGACGGCAGAGCTAATAAAGCGAAAAATCTTTCCATCAAAATCCCAGCAGGAGTGGACACAGGCAATCAATTACGTCTTTCCGGTGAAGGCGCAGCAGGTGAAAACGGCGCGCCGGCAGGCGATTTGTATGTTGTGATTCACGTTAAAGAACACCATATTTTTGAACGTGACGGCAGTAACCTCTATTGTGAAGTACCGATCAGTTTTACCATGGCTGCCCTTGGTGGAGAAATTGAAGTGCCGACACTGGATGGTCGCGTGAAGTTAAAAATCCCGGAAGAAACCCAAACCGGAAAATTATTCCGTATGCGCGGAAAAGGCGTCACGTCAACCCGAAGCGGCTACGCGGGGGATTTAACTTGCCGAATTATTGTAGAAACCCCGGTTAAATTAAACGAGGAGCAAAAAGAATTATTACGTAAACTGGAGGAAAGCCTGGAAGGACAAACCAAGCAACGTCCGAAATCCTCCAGCTTCTTAGATAGTGTAAAACGTTTCTTTGATGACTTAACAAAGTAAATAAACCTTATAATGCAGGTTTAAAAGCAAAAAAGTGCGGTAGAAATTTTTGGTGTTTTTACCGCGCTTTTTTCTATAGTTTGATGAGCCTGTCTTGGTTTGTTAGAATGCCTTTCGTATGTTTAATAAAATATTGAGGGAAAAATATGTTAACACTTTCAGCCCAACAAATTGAACGCTTAAACGCCTTAATGACGCTTGGCGGTTTTCAATCAGAAAATGAGCTATTCAATGAAATGCTGGCAAATTTTGAATATCAGCAACAATTACGAGAATTAAGAAAATCAATTCATGCAGGATTGAACAGCGGAGAATTTGAAGAAGTTAAAAATATCCCGGCATTTTTCACATCATTAAAAGATAGTGCTAATCATGGTTAGGAAATTATACATTTCGCCTCTGGCAAGAAAAGATTTAGAAAGTATATTTCACTATGGCATGACGGAGTTTGGGTATAAAAGTACGGTACTTTTTTTAGATAAATTTGAGAAGGCGTTTTCACAGTTATGCGATTTTGATCTTGGTTTGCCTTGTGATTATGTGCTCCCCAATTTATATCGTTATGTTGTCGAACGTTATGTTGTATTCTACTTTCGTACTACTGAAGAGATTAAAATTATTCGTATCTTACATGGATCGCAAGACGTAAAAAATAAATTTTAAGACAGTATAGCAAAAAAGTGCGGTAGAAATTTTTGGTGTTTCTACCGCACTTTTTATTCGCATTATCTTCGCCCTCAATCATTAACGATTGCCGTGATAATATCTTGGACTTCCTGCACTAACTCAATGGGTGCAGTTTCCACTTTCTTAATCGCTCGATTACGCCAATCTAATATTCTGGATTGATTGGCTACAACACCGCCTAATGTATCCAAACCATATCCCATTAAACTTACATAAAAGCCACCTTTTCTAGAAATTGAGGCTTCACCTTGCGTGATCGGGCAGACTAAAATTAATCCATATTGATTAAAGCGCTTGGGACTAATGACTAAAACAGGTCCCTGCTCCCCCTGAATTTCATTACCAACAACCGGATTTAAACAAATTCTTACAATATCGCCACGTCCAGGAATATACATTAAATTAATTCCTCACCGACAATAGGAAAATCGTCCCAATCATTTAAAACCTGATAGTTTTCATTTTGTAAATGTTCATCTAGGGTTAATCGTTTCTTGGGGCTGTTTTTAGGAATAACCGTTAAAATAAATTTATTATCCACTTGGTTTAATTCTAAAAAGTCACCCGTATCAAGATTTAGTGTATGAATAAAATCTTTCGGTAAGCGAATTGCTTTGCTATTTCCCCATTGTTTAATTTCTAGTCTTGTATTCATTGCCTCACCTCAATGTATCATTTTGTGATACATTTTAGCCTAATAAGAATAAAAATCAAGCATAGCACAAAGGTGCTCCTCTTTTCCTAATAAGCAAAAAAAAGACCGACTTAAAGTCGGTCTTTTCAATGAGGTTTAACTCAAATTAGAAGAATACACGCAAACCTGCGCCGTAGATGTTTTCATTTTCACGAATTTTATTATTTTTATCAGTTGCACGAATATATGACACATAAGGGATTACATGTTTATTAAATTCATAATCAACATTCACAATATAGTGATTTTCAATATGGCTTGGCGCTGCTGAAGTTTGTTTTGCACTCTTTCTTTCCCATTGTAAACCAAAGGTTGTTGGAATACCTGTAAGTTCATTCAAGTCATACTTGCCTTCTAAGAAAATATAACGAGTTTTAACGGCTTCTACACCTTTAGTTTTAGAATGATATTGTCCATATGCTGCGCCTAACTTCAATGCGTCAAGCTGATAGTGAGTTGCAAGCAACCACTTGTGTTCTTTACGGTTGGTTGATGAGCTTGCTGGCGTATCATATTGATCAACTGCATAAGTAGCACCAAAATCAATTTTATGATTTTCTGCAAAATCATAATTGTAAAAAGCCGCTACACCATAACCATTTTTGTAGCGATTCGTATTAGCTGTTCCTTTATACTTCTCTGCATTACCAAATAAGTAATCCACACCAAAACTAAACCCATTAAAATCTGCAGAACGGAATTTAACAGATTTGTCAGAACGAGTGGTCAAGTCACTTAAATCGCCTGAACCATAATAGAGGCTGTCACCCAAAACATCATCTGCATTAGTAGACTGACGACCAAAACTTAACTCACCCACATCTTTGAAGCCTAAACCAACAAATAATTTACGAGTTGTCGGATCACCAAAATTATTACTTGCGTTTTGCTTGTTTTTACGAGCTTCTCTTTCGAAACGAAGCTCATAACTAACAAACGCAGATAAACCGTTATCTAACTCTTGAGATGCTTTAATTTTAATACGGGAACCATCATTTACAAGGTCACCACGTTGATTTTTACCTAACTTGCCTAAGAAGATACGCATTGAACCACCAAGCTCAACTTTCGTACCATCCTGATTATAAACTTTTACAGCACTTGCCGTGCCGGTTGCCGCTAATGCAGCGATTGCTAATGCGATTACTGTCTTTTTCATAATCTTCATTCCTTTTCAGAAATCATTTGTTATAGGGTAAAAATTGAACTCTTCACTTGATGATGAAGAGTTCAAGCTACTTCCTTTTTGAAGCTTCGCAATCTTGGCAAAGAAAAATAATAGTGTCAATCAGAAGTTCACTTTTTTGTTTCAATTTTCTGATACAGATCACATTTTACATATAAAAATGAAGAAAAAATAATCACAAGTTGATTATTTTAAACGCATAAATCCGGCGCTTAAATCTGCAATTAAATCATCAACATTTTCTAATCCGATATGCAACCGAATTAATGTGCCTTCTAATTTTCTCTGAATATTCGGACGAATTTTTGCAATCTCTTCCGGTTGGTTATAAAGAATGAGCGATTCAAAACCGCCCCAAGAATATGCCATGGTAAATAATTGGAAATGATTCATAAAAATCTCCAATTGTTGTTGCGTAAATTTTTGTTTTAATTCAAAAGAAAATAAACCACTGGCACCGAGAAAATCCCGTTTAAAAAATTCATGCCCCGGACAGCTCGGTAGTGCCGGATGATAAACTGCCTTAACTTCCGGTTGTTGCGTCAACCATCGTGCTATTTTTATGCTGCTTTCTTCGTGTTGCTTCAAGCGAATACCCAATGTGCGTAACCCGCGCGCCGTAATATAAGCGCTATCGGCATCCACCATTTGCCCCATTAAATAGGAATGTTCACGCAGTTGATTCCAACAGCGCGCATTGGATACTGCCGTGCCAATCATAATGTCGGAATGTCCCACCAGATACTTTGTTCCAGCCTGAATAGAAATATCAATATCATGTTCTAACGCTTTAAATAGCACACCGCCCGTCCAAGTGTTATCCATCATGATAACAATTTCCGGATTAACTTCCCGCACTGCTTTCACCATAGCGGGAATATCCGCCACTTCCATGGTGAGCGAGCTTGGTGCTTCAAGGAACAAAACTTTTGTATTCGGTCGAATCAATTGGGCAATTTGACCTCCCATCAACGGATCATAAAAGGTGGTCGTTACCCCTAATTTTTTAAGCACCACATTACAGAAATCCTGCGTCGGTTCATACGCCGCGCCGGTCATCAAGATATGATCGCCGCTTTGCACAAAAGAAAGAATACTGTTAGTCACGGCAGCCGCGCCGCACGGATACAAATAGCAGCCTGCCCCGCCCTCCAATTCACACATCGCATCTTGCAAGGCAAAATGGGTTAAGGTTCCCCGTCTGCCATAAAATAATTCACCCTTGGCGCGATTAATGGTGGCGTGTTTTTTATCCGCTAAAGAATCAAATACTAACGATGAAGCGCGTTGTACTACCGGATTGACGGAACCGTGGGTATAACGTTTTTTTCTGCCGGCATGAACAAATGTGGTGGCTAAAGAGAATTTTTTTGACATGGAGAGATCCTATAAAATCAAAGAATAAAGTGCGGTCACCAAAAATTACATTTTTTGAACGTTGGCATAGCTAACAACTCTGGCAGAGTAAATAAATTATTTTGGTGATTTATACACAAGTTGACAAGCATATTAACGCTAATCCGGTCTGATAACAAAACCCTTTTTGCGACAAAATTTTACGAAATTACCATTTAAAAAAAGCATAATCTGATTTACAATAGCCCCCAACCAATGGCAACCTAAAGCAATCCTATGAAATTTAACATCCCTATTTTTCTGACAATATTTCGGATTATTTTAATTCCTTTCTTCATCATCGCTTTCTACCTCCCCTTTGATTGGTCGCCATTTTTAACTACTCTAATTTTTTTCATCGCCGGTGTGACCGATTGGCTGGACGGCTATTTAGCACGCAAATGGAAACAAACCACCAGCTTCGGCGCATTTTTGGATCCCGTTGCAGATAAAGTCATGGTGGTTGCCGGGCTTGTATTGGTTGTGGAATACAATCACACTTTTTGGATCACATTGCCGGCAATTGTGGTTATTTCCCGCGAAATTATTATCTCCGCGTTGCGTGAATGGATGGCGGAATTAGGCAGTCGTAGCAAAGTTGCAGTATCTTGGCTGGGAAAAGTCAAAACCACATCACAAATGTTGGCGTTAGGCGGATTGTTATGGCGTTATAACTTTGTCATGGAAGTAGCTGCCATTATCCTGCTTTATATTGCTGCGATTTTAACCATTTGGTCAATGTTGCAATATCTCACTGCAGCAAAAGACAGCTTGTTGGAAGACTTCCACAAATAAAGTGCAGTCCTTTTTGAACGTGTTTTAACAAGCTATCGCGCCCATAACTTAAATTTGATTTTTTTTTAAGCAGTTAAATAAATTTTTAAAATTTCCGTTTGACTAACAGAAAGAAATCCGTAAAATGCACCCCGTTATTTGGTGCTGCCACAAATAGTGATGCGGGAATAGCTCAGTTGGTAGAGCACGACCTTGCCAAGGTCGGGGTCGCGAGTTCGAGCCTCGTTTCCCGCTCCAAGCCCGAGTGGTGGAATCGGTAGACACAAGGGATTTAAAATCCCTCGCCTTTCGAGGCGTGCCAGTTCAAGTCTGGCCTCGGGCACCATTTAATAATACCT
>NZ_NRDF01000006.1:0-93310 GCF_003130205.1 Aggregatibacter actinomycetemcomitans | reverse complement strand
ACACAAGGGATTTAAAATCCCTCGCCTTTCGAGGCGTGCCAGTTCAAGTCTGGCCTCGGGCACCATTTAATAATACCTTTCTTATTAAATAGTTACCCTCCAAAGAAAAATGCACACGGGTCGTTAGCTCAGTCGGTAGAGCAGCGGACTTTTAATCCGTTGGTCGAAGGTTCGAATCCTTCACGACCCACCAAGAAAAGTTAAAGTTCATAGACCAATTACCCAGAGTCGATACTCCTTAACGTTAATCTTCTGTTAAGCGAGTAAAATATGAGCGTTAACCACACTTATAAAAAACCTTACATTGTTACGATTGCCTGTACCAAAGGTGGTTCTGCTAAAAGTACGAATGCAGCAAATATGGGTGCATTCTGTGCAGATCATGGCTTAAGAACCTTACTTATTGATACGGATACGCAACCAACACTAAGTTCTTACTACAGTTTAGCCGAGACCGCTCCCGGCGGAATCCATGAGTTTCTCTCACAACGAGATGTTGAACCGTCTCATATTATTTCTAAAACTGTTATTGAGAATCTAGACTTAATTCAATCAAATGACCCTTCTAATAATGTCAGTCAAATGCTGCGCAATGCCCCGGACGGTGTCATTCGTTTCAGTCATCTCCTCAAAAGCATTAATAACTATGACGTGATTGTCGTCGATACACGCGGCACACGCGACATTACTGTAGATATGTCCGTTCTTGCTGCCGATGTTCTCTTCTGCCCTATTCTTCCACAAATTTTATCGGCAAAAGAATTTATCCGTGGAACGATTGGGATGTACCAAGATTTACAAACTTTTGAATCTTTCGGCTTTAAACTGCCTCCGTTAAAAGCCATTGCAAATTGCGTTGATAATACCAACGATGTCAAGTTTGTTATGCAACAGCTACACACATTATTCGAAAGTACATTTGACGGTAGCAAAACCTTCCTCGATTTTTCCATTCCGGATCATGTAGCTTACAGAGAAGCGGCGACCTACTCTCTGCCGGTATACCGCCACAGTACAGCCGAATACCCGGTCATTAAGCAACTATGCTGTTTGCTTTTACCTCAATTTGCAGCGCATTTTGAACAACCAATGCAACGGGGGTAATTGTCATGGCAAAAGAAAAAATCACTCAAATCAAGGCTAAACCAGTTTTTTCCGTCGAGGCGGAAGCTGCCGTATTAGGGAGTCTTATTTTAAAGAACGAGTTATTTGATGAAGTTTCCACACTAATCCATGCGGATGATTTTTTTAACTATATCCACAAAATTATCTTTGAAGGCATTGTGCATTTGTTACAGCTCGGCAAACCTGTCGATATTTTGACACTGGAGCAGTACTTTACCGATAAGTCACTCATTGATGAGTTTGGTTTTGGGTATCTTGCGCAAATTGTCAATAACACACCTTCCTCTTCAAATATTGTAGCCTATGCGAAAGTGATCGCCCGCCATAGTAAACAACGTCGATTTGCGGCACTGGGGCAGTTTATTGTTAATGAAATGCAAGTTTCAAAAGATGATGAAGATTTGTCTGTCTTTGAGGAAAGTGTCGATAAGCAATATACCAATATTACCGTTAATCAGGAAAAGGATAATGTTGCTAATTTACGTGAGTCTTTTGAGAAAATTCTCACCCAGATGGAACAGGCGGCAGAATCCGCCGATCCGGTGAGTGGTACGCCAACCGGCATTGAAGACTTAGACAAAGCCACGACAGGCGGACAACCCGGTGAACTTATCATTGTTGCAGCCCGTCCCTCAATGGGGAAAACCGCTTTCGCGCAGCTCATAGCGCAAAGTACTTTGGATAAATATACAGACGCACCAATACAGTTCTATAGCCAAGAAATGCCAGCGGAACAATTGATTCAGCGCTTTATGTCAATGCGTTCCCGAGTTAGTTTGCAATCCATCCGTCAAGCCACAGAATTGACCGAACCGGAATGGGCAAAAGTTGCGGAAACAACGGGTTACATCATGAAGAACTGGCAAGATCGCCTGCTTATTGATGATGAACCGTCACTAAGTCCGTACCGATTACACGGCACCCAAGACCCGATTACCAGTCATAAAACGGCCCATTGCCTTGGCCGCAACAACGGACAGGAAAATGTCATCTCCATTCAAGCAGGAACCCGCCTACGTAGGTTAACACCAACCGAGTGTGAACGTTTGATGGGTTTTCCGGATAATTACACTCAAATTCCTTACCGTAACAAACCGGCATTGCATTGTCCTGATACGCCAAGATATAAAGCGCTTGGTAATTCTATGGCAGTGCCCGTAGTGCGTTGGATTGGGCAGCGGCTGATTCGTCAATTAATTTCTCATGATTAACACTATAAGGATTAACTAATATGGAATCATTATTTGAAGCAAATACGACTAATGGCAACATCCGATTAAATCCCACGTACCAACAACAATTACATGCCTTATTTACACATATCAAAGATACATTAGTGTCATCTACCTCAGAAACCGATAGTACGGATACTATTTTCCTAAACCATTGGGCTTATAGATTATCAGGTATTATTTGGCACTCTCTTGAATTCTATAATAGTAATAAAGGTAGCTACATACTCACATTGTCAGAGATGAAGTGTGTGGAATTTGCTGATTTTTCATTTACTGCTTTTGAAGGAGAAATTTGTGTATACGACTCTCTTGATGTAAACGGGTTTATCTATCATTTACATCAATACTTAAAAAACGAAAGAATTAATCTCATTTTTTCTTTTTCAAATAGCTGTAGTTAAATAAACAAAATAAGTTAAGGTCTTCTATCTCAAAAAAATAGATATCAATTTCCTTCCCTTCCTTATTTTTAACTTTTTTGGTATTAAAGTCAGTCTCCTGTGGGATGAAATATACTTTAAAATACTTGCGTTTATATGTATTACTATCAATATGTGAACGAAGCATTCTACGATAATGGTACGTTTCCAAAGTCGTCTTTTTAATCCCTAAGCAGATAGGAATTGGTGATGTAGTTTCACTTTCTTGATAAGGCTTTCGTAATTTAAAATATAACCAATCCTCAGATTCAAACAGTTCTACTTCACCAATACAAACACATTTATGCTTATCTCTGATCGCTTTTTCCGTCCTGCGAAAATATTGGTATAAGTATTTCACATTTGAATCAGCCACCTTAAGAGGTAGCCTCATAAAGTCGTCATCTGATAAGGTTTTCTTTGCATCTAAATAGGCTTCAACCAGTCTCATTAACTGACTCGTTTTAACATACCGCTTTTGCTGTTGATTTGATTGAGTTGAGGTTGATGTAGTTTTGTTTGTTGTAGATTGAGATGTGCTTTGCGATAATTTTGTCAGCTTATCCTGTAGCTCAGATTTATCTTCTGGCAGTTGAAACTCGTCTATGTAATCATGCAGACGACTTCGAGCTTTTCTTACCTTATATTCTTCATCACTTTCCCCGGCAAGTTTTTCCGTAACAGACTGAGTCCATTGACAATCTGGTGAATGAGGTTGGTTATTATCACTTCGATACTTAAAATGAGGTGATTGTTTTATTTCATCCGGGAAATGGTCATAGTTCACCCCGATAATTTTCACCCCTCTTTGCCGACATGACTCTGTTGAGCATAAAAACTGAAATCTTTTGCAAGGCGAGCGATCCAAAAATTCCGTTCTAGCCTGGGTAATTGAAACGACATTATCAAGCTGAATACAGTAAGCCTCTTGTATAGACATAATTCACCTACCCGCTATTTTTTCATTAAAAAGGAAAAACAATTCCTCATTGTTTGCTTTCTTATTAATTTTTAATCTAAAAACTCCAAAATATCAATATCTATTCCTAAATATTTAGATTAAGGAGATGTATGCCGACTAAACACATTGAAATTGAACTCTGGCAGCAGGTCGAAGCAAAAACGGTAGAGACAATTATCCAAAGCAAAGTAATGGTTAAAGAAACTGACATTTTGCAGGAAATCATCAAAAAAGGATTACAACATATTTCTACTGAAGAGTTGAAACAGTATGCATTGCAAAAGAAAAAAGGAGCACACAATGACAAGCTTTAATAAGGAGAAATCCGTTCTCTATCGGGGTAAACAATATATGGTTCCCGAGTGGGTAAATTATATTGCGACACAACCGACAGGTGAGGTATATGGATTTAAGGAGAAACCCGGATTTACCTTACCCGGCAACACAATAAGCTCTATGAATGTATATAACTATGGCTGGGATCTTAATATGCAGTTTATCCGAATTAGTGTTTGTCCGGATTGGCTGAATTCTCTGGAATGCGTTTAAGCGAGGTAAAAAATGAAACTCTATCTTTGTGAAAAACCTTCTCAGGGAAATGACATTGCCAAAGTATTAGGAGCCAACCAACGTGGTGACGGTTGCCTTGCAACCCCGGACGGACAAACCGTCGTCACCTGGGGAATTGGACATCTGGTGGAGCAATTAGATCCGGAGGAATATCAGCCGGAATGGAAAAAATGGTCCTTGGAAACCTTACCAATTATTCCGGGACAATGGCAACTGGCACCCAAGAAAGAAACGAAGAAGCAGTTCAATACTGTCATCAAACTCATTAAAAAAGCACAATCCGTCATCATTGCAACCGATATTGATCGTGAAGGTGAAACCATCGCCCGGGAATTATTAGAGTTAGCCGGATTTAAAGGCGGGATCCAGCGCCTCTGGTTATCGGCATTGGATGATGTCAGTATTCGTAAAGCCTTAGCCTTATTGAAACCTAATCATGAAACCTTACCGTTATATTATGCCGGATTAGGGCGTAGTCGGGCGGATTGGCTCATTGGCATGAATTTTTCCCGGTTATTTACCTTGCTGGCTCAACAACAAGGTTACCAAGGCAAGCCGCTTTCAGTGGGACGGGTGCAAAGTCCTACCCTTGCTTTAGTTGTCAATCGAGATAGAGAAATTCAAAACTTTGTTCCCAAAAATCATTTTACCTTATCCGCACTCCTCTCTTCTGGGCAACAGAATTTTACTGCTCAATATGTTATCCCTGAGCAACACTGTGATGAGGACGGACTCTGTTTATCCCAACAAACGATACAAGCAGTGAATCAACAAGTGCAACAAGCCGGCGTAATGAAAGTGGAGTCAGTAGAGACCAAGCGGGAGAAACAAAGTGCCCCGCTGCTATTTGCACTAAGCGATTTACAAAGTGAAGCAAACCGTTTGTACGGATTAGGCGCTCAGCAGGTATTAGATATTGCTCAATCCTTATACGAAACCCACAAAGCAACAACCTACCCTAGAACGGATTGCGGTTATTTGCCGGAATCGCAGCTGGCTGAAGCACCACAAGTAATTAAGAGCTTAATCTCCTCAGATACTCGATTACAGCCTCTTGCCTCCCATCTAAATCTGACGCAAAAATCCCGCGCCTGGAATGATAAAAAAATTACGGCTCACCATGGTATTATTCCTACAACGGTTAAAGTAGATATCAGCAAAATGTCTGAAGAAGAATTTAGGCTTTATGATTTAATCCGCCGTCGTTATCTGGCACAATTTTTACCTATCAGCCAAAGTGATAAAACACAAATTTTATTAAAGTGCAGTTCCCACACCTTCATTTCTCGAGGTAATGTGATGATAGTACCGGGTTGGAAAATTTTATTTGGTAAAACGTTGGAAGATAGTGATGATAATCAACAACCATTACCGACACTCGCTACCAATCAACAATGCAAAATACTTGATACGGAGATGAAATCCCTGCAAACCTCACCACCTAATCACTACACAGAAGGAACCTTGCTGACAGCGATGAAGAATGCGGCACGATTTGTCGTTAATGAGGACCTGAAAAAACGCTTAAGAGAGACCGAAGGGCTTGGTACGGAAGCAACCCGTGCAGGTTTGATTCAGGGGCTTATCAACAAAGGTTTTCTGAAAAAGAAAGGTAAATCGCTGATCGCCTCAACGGAAGCATTTACCTTAATTGATAATCTTCCTGTTGTACTCAAAGATCCGGGGCTGACAGCACTCTGGGAACAGGCGCTAAATCAAATAGCCGAAGGTTCATTGACATTAGAAGCATTTATGCAAAAGCAAGAGGCATTCATTCGACGCTTATTAAATGACTGCATGAGCAAAGGAATCAGTCTCGGGAAAATTGAAATTCGCAAATGCCCTCAATGTGGCGCACCGATGGCTAAACGCAACGGCAAAAACGGACAATTTTGGGGCTGTACTGCCTACCCGGATTGTCGGTATATTGAGAACATTGGCAAATCCACAGCGCGTCGAAAAGGAGGCGGTAATGCTCAAAATATCAGTCAACAAATCGCCAACCTAAGAAAGTTGGTTCAATGAATTTTAATTTGTGTTATTATGAAAGCTTAAAGAGCCGTTTAGTGAATTGTCGGTTATCAATTCACAACCAGCCAAAATGCTCCCAGCATACTGAAAGGGAGTTCTATCACGTCCAACGTTCAGCGTCGATGGGTATGCCACCTGGTATTTTGAGTAAGTCTCTCATACTCACACCTACTCTAAACGCTCGCCATTGCGAATTCTTAATCATATTCCCCTTAATGTTATTAAGAATTCGCAATGGCTTGCTACTTTTTCCATACCTGAGCTCCCTGGTGAAAAAAGGAGTGCCGTTTGTGTCTGAAAGATGCCACAGATATAACCAGTTAAAGACCACAAAGTAACTGGATAATGCGAAACATGAAAATAAAGCATTGTGACGAAGATGTGATTGTTTTTATGCCTCAATTTAGATTGGTCTACTTGTTTAATTTTTAGTTAATCTATAGTCAAAATATAAAAGCCATTGTTGATTCAGCAGTGGCTTTTTCCTTTCTCAAAAATATCTCCAAATCCATATTTTAATTTTTCCTACTCTCTTTCCTATTTTTGTATTTTAATACACCTAATGAGTTTTAAGACGCTGTGTAAACAGCCCTTAAAAGTTGCATGATTCTTGAAAAGCAACGCCTTACCCTTGAGTAAGTAGAATCAAAAGCCAATATGTTATCCAGCATTCTGAAAGGATACACTGCTTATGCAGGAATGCCACCTCAACTAATTTGTCGCCTTACGGGGAAATGTGTTTCCCGTAGGAGAAAACGTTTCTCCGTTTTATTTAGGAGAAACATCATGCACACCGCAAATCTTGTTCACAAAAGAGATTTTCATGGGAAAGATTTTTATTTTATCTCTACAGATAAAATAAATCCGTTACCGGAAAATCAATGCAATCAAGAAAGCCTCAAACAAGCCCTCGCACAGCATAATGTCAATGTAGAGAAGCTTGGTTTTCAACGTTATTATTTGCAAGACGACCAGTTTGGTTGGTTCGCTTCAAATTAATTACTTAACCCTTGGCGGGAAACATTTTTCCCGATTTGGGTAGGAATGTTTCTCCGCTTTTTTATTTCACTTAGGAGAAAAATCATGACTACTCAAACTCAACAAAATGTTAATCAAGCCCAATACTTCAATCTGCACACTACCGGCATCGGTTACTTAAGCGATATACGCGAAGTAACCCCTAAAAAAGGAAAACCATTCCTTGCCTGCCGTGTATCAGCTCTCGTTGGTCCTGCCAGTGACGCCGAATATCGTTTTTTTGATATGAATGTTGTTGGTGAAGAAGCTGAAAAGCTCATTGAGCGCTGTAAAAACGCTGTTGAAACGAAGAAAAAAGTTTTAATTTCATTCGTGATGAGTGATTTGTGGTATGACACATTCACTTATTCAAAAGATAGTGAGTATCACAAAAAAGGTGATACCGGCGTTTCATTAAAAGGTCGTTTAATTCGTATCAAAATGATTAAAGTTGATGGCGAATTGAAATACTATGAAAAACCGGTCAATCCGGTTGACAATGAGCCTGCACCGGAGTCTGAAGAATCCTCAGCAGCTGAAGCGGCTTAACATTCACGAAAAAGACCAGCATTTTGTTGGTCTTTTTCTTTAAGTTTTACCTTCCATCACTTACCCATAGGGGAATATTATCCCTTGTGGACATAATATTTCCCTTCAATTCTTAGGAGAAATATTATGACAATCAACCAATATGCCAAATTCACACCAACCGTTTTTGTCGCCAAATGTCCGGAATTACACCAGAAAGGTGAAATTATCATATTAACCTCAAAACATGGTAATGAAACCGAAGTGGTTGTCCATAATTTGGTGAAGCAAGCAGATGGGCATTACTTTTACTCATTTACCCGTTGCGACGGTAATAACAGTCAAACGCGTGCTACGGCTACTCGATCATTTCATCGTTTCACCAAACAGTTACCTAAGTTTTGCCGAGCAAAATTATTTATAACTTCATTTTATCTACCACTTCACCCAACGGGGAAACGTCCCCGCGCAGGGAAGTTTCCCCTTTACGTTTTCATCAATCTAAAATTCAAGGAGAAACTTCTATGTGTCATCACCATCATTTTTTTAAAATCGGTCAGGTTTGCATTTCCCGTCAAATTCGCGAAAACTTGAGTGATTTTGCAATTGCCAATCTTTTGGAATATCAGCAGCAAGGCAAATGTTCACCGGATTTGCTTGATGATAATGTTGTCGCGCCACACCCAAATGCTGCCGGCATTTATTCACACTACCCATCGCCTGTCGGTGAAGTTGTTGTATTTACTGACCGGACAGCAGAAAATAACTTAACTACGCTTTATTTTTCAAATGAGGCTACCAATGAATATCGAGGATATTTTCCGTGGTCTTTAGATAACCCAAGAAAAAGACCGTTCACATTGGGAAAGGTCAGAGTGACTCAAGCCGTGTCAGAAGTCCTGAGCTCCGATAAAATCCACGAGCTTATCAAACGACAACTGAGTTATGATTGGGGCAATACTTGTCAGTCAGACTGGTTACTCAATGATAATGCAGTAAAACATCACAAGCGGGTTGTAAGCCTGCATACGGTAGATGAGGAAAACCTGTTTATCATTACTGAAGCAGATCGTAGCGTCACAACCATTATGTTTACCTACGAATATTAACTTATCAGGCATATCTACTTTCTGTAGATATGCTTTTCTTTTTTAAGATATTATGTATTTATTCATCAACCCCGGCTTTACTTCACGCATTAAATACCATGGCGCCCTTAACTTCATCTCAAACTGAACTGCTAAAATGGATAGGATTATTCCCGATGACGGCAGATCATATTGCGATTATTTTAAATCCTTCATATTTTCAGGAACTTCCCATATTGTTACGTATCATTGGACGAAGTGCTTTTCTGATTTTTGGTTTTATTATTGCCGCGAATCTTTCACGACCGGAGGTCAACGTAAAAAAATATCTCATCCGTATGCTCGGTTGGGCCTGTATTGCGCAAATAGCTTATCAATGGGTATTCGCTCAATCACTGTACACCATCGAGGAACTCAATATTTTATTTCAGTTTTTTGCTGTCATTACCTTCATTTATGCCGGACAAATGCTTTTTAAACCTCAATTAACTTATAAGATAATCGGTATAATTGCGGCGCTTTTGGCGTTCTGCGTTGCCTACGTTTCAGACTATGATTTACGGGGTCTTATCTACTGCGTTTCAAGTTATATTTATATCAAAGTAGCTAAAACACCACATCAACAGCTTTGTGGTGCAGGTGTCCTGATAGCGATTGCGATTGCACAAAATGCGTCCATGTTATCTGCGTATTTCGGTTCGATTTTATTTATACTTCCCATAATAGTAATCAGCTTTACTGTATTATTATTGACTTACCCCGAAAAATTTATCTCTATACCTAGTTTGTCAATTCCCCGCCCGCGCTCAACGATTTTTAAAAATTTCTTCTATATGTACTACCCTCTTCATTTGATCATTCTAAAACTTTTGTCTACGTTTATTCGGTAATTTTTTTATCTTGGTCGGAAGAACAATAAATCATTCAAATTTTTTGATTAGTTATCCATAGTAAACACAAATTAATTTAGTACTAACCTATGGAGAATTAACCATGCAGAAATTTATTTTAGCTGCGATAACTATCTGTGCATTAAGTGCCTGCGTACAAAAACCGACCTCGAAAACGGCTACCGTAGCATCAACAACACCATCTCAATTAACCGAGCGAATTATTCAACCGGATATTTATGTCAATAATTACCCGGCAACCCCCGAAGTGCTACGGGAAGGCCGTTATACTTTAGTTACGTTGGCGCCGGAAGACGGGCAAAAATATTTACTTGACCAAAGCGTTACTGTCATTGTTTCACAAAAAAATAAGAAAATATTTAATGCCAATGTCGAAAGAGGCTTAAACACCACATTAAAAGATACCGGACTTTCACTGTGTAATCGCACTAGCCAGCCTGAACAAACACTCCCAATTCTCTTTTCCCGCCCGCTGCCAAAAGTACATTATCGGTTTGGACCAATGCGATTACGTGACGCATTACAAATGCTCGCGGGACCGGCTTATGAAATCACACTAAATGACATCACCCGAACCGTCTGTTTCAAGCAACGAACATCCATTCCGGAAAATATCACCAATAACAAACATCCGATTGAGATGAAAACGACGACAACTACAACAACCGAAATTATTGAGGAGTAATCATGAAATTTGTTTATTCCGGCATGGTACTACTGACAATGTCTCTGAGTGGGCTTGTTCATGCGCAAACATCACAGTCCGATATTTCAACGATTGCAACGAACTTAAACAATCAAGCTGTGCAACACAAAAATATTGTGACCGGACAACTTAATCAACAAGAGTTAGAGCTCAAAGCCCAGGAATGGGGACTTACCGTTGAAGAGTGGAACAAATATGAACAATTACAAAATGGGGAGCGGGGAACCTGGTCTCCCGGGTTAGATCCGCTGACGACGTTAGGCATTGAGGCCAAAACGGAACAAGAACGAACGTATTATGCCCGTCTTTTAGCAAAAAAAATGCATGACCGAATGGAAAAAGAACTCGTCTTTCAACGTGCTTATGATAAAGCCATAGCTGAACTTTACCCAGATGAGCTTCCGTTTAATGTCGAGCCACATGTATCGCAAAGTGCGGGAAGGGTATTGTATTTTACCCGGTTGGATAATTGTGAAAAATGTGACATGGACATTGGACGAATTCTCTCTTATGTGAATAACAAAACTCCGGTCGATATTTACGTTGTCGGTAGTCGTCATGACGATGATGCCATTCGTCAATGGGCGAAAAAACATCGTATTGATCCGGTCAAAGTAAAACAACGCTTAATTACCCTAAATCATGATACCGGCAACTGGCTGCAATATGGTGATGGGAAAATGCCGGTCGCATTCCAAATTCAAAAGGACGGTCAATGGCAACGCCTCGCTTATTAGTACCGATAGTCTGTCTCTTTGCCTGTATTACTCCGGGTTTAGCCTTTAATGGTTTTGGGACAGAAATTGATACCTATATTAAAGAATCCGCTTACCGTTATCAGGTAGATGAAGCCATGCTACGCGGTTTGGTCAAAATTGAGGACGGGTGGTATGGCAATGTTTCCCATACCGGCGCCACCGGCATCGGACAATTCACTCCCGGGACTTGGAACTGGTTAGCAAATACGATTGAAGGTGCCAAGATTGGTATGACACCCATTACATCCGGCAATAGAGATACCCCATCCGATCCCCGACATAACAAAAAAGTGAATATGCTCGCCACCGCACTTTATGCCCGCTGGCATACAGAACAATTTATTCGACGGGGTATCTCACCAAGTGATGAAAACCTTTACATGGCACATAACATCGGTCTGGAAGGGATTTATCGCGCATTACTCGGAAAATCAACAGTTGAAGATATCAAAAATATGCGCCGAAACGGGATGAAAAAATGGATGAGTGTGAGTGACTTTATTGCCTACCAAAAAAATCGCTACAGCCAAAATAAATTAATCGCCAATTTTATGGCGCCACCGACTTCCTCAAAAAAATCCAATTGGGTACAACCCAACGATACCGCCATATACTGGGTAGCACCATCTGATGATAACAAAATCCGGTGGGTCAATCCGACAAATTAACCGCACTTTTAAAACTAACCGGAACGCCAGGAATGATAAACATGAAAAAAACAGTCTTAATTTTATTATCGTCTCTTATATTACCGACTTTAACTCATGCCGAATTAAAGGTTATCGCAGATATAGGCGGTGAAAGTGCGGTACATTTTTACGAAGCACTACAACCTGACCAGAGTATGATCGAAGCACATCCTAACGCCATTCCGGCAACCTTAACCGAATCAGACATTTTACCGGTGGTTTCTCATCGCTTATCTCCCGGGCATATTACACCGGTTTCAATGAATTTAAGCGGTATCCAACCTATTTTCCTTATCGGTGCCGATAATACATCAGCCCAATGGTTAAAGAATAATTATCAGCAATTAGTAGCCATGCATGCGACCGGTTTAGTAGTGAATGTAAAAACTGTTGATGAACTGATGACATTACGTCGTCTTGCCCCGGAATTACCCCTTTTACCCACGCCGGGGGACGATTTAGCCGAGCGTTTAAAACTTCAACATTACCCTGCGCTATTAACTGAGTCCGGATTATCACAATGAGTCAAAAACACACTTTAGAAGCGTTATTGCGTCCACCGGTTGAGTTTTACCCGGCGGCCGTACATAGTACCTGTGCATTTATCTGTGCAGCTGCCCCTTGGTCTCTCGCATTAAGCCCGCTTATTGGCTACGGACTGGCCAGCGGGTTTGCCGGACTGGGTATCATGCGATTTCGTCAGGGTATGGAAATTGTTCGTTATCATCGCAACCTCAAACGACTCCCCTATTACGCCTTAACCAGCCGACAAATTCCGGTCAGTACCAAATCCTTATTTTTAGGACGTGGTTTTGAATGGGATCCGAAACATACGCAACGTCTCTATGATTGTTTTTCAGCAAACGGACAAAAATACTGGAAGCCGGGGAAATGGTTTAAAGCTGCGCGTCTTTATGAGCAGACACATGATAATTGGTTATCCGGACTCATCTCGAAAGATTGGGCATTAAACCCGGTACGTCCGCTCCCTCCGGTCGGCGGTATTCCGGTAATGCACGGGGTTGAACCCAATGAACAAAATATTATGCTTTCTCTTGAGACGCGAGGTGGCCACACACTGGTATTCGGTACAACCGGGGTTGGGAAAACCCGGTTTGCCGAGGTCTTAGTGACTCAGGATATTCACCGTGGAAAGACATTTGAAGAACGTGAAGTCGTGATATTCTTCGATCCTAAAGGTGACCCGGACATGCTTAAGCGTATGTATGCGGAAGCAAAACGTTCAGGACGGGAAAATGAATTTTATGTGTTCCATTTAGGGCACCCTGAAATCTCTGCCCGTTATAATCCTATCGGGCGTTTTGGACGTATTTCAGAAGTTGCCGGTCGTATCTCCGGACAATTAAGCGGAGCGGGAAATTCTGCCGCATTCAAGGAGTTTGCATGGCGGTTTACAAATATTGTCGCCAAAGCATTAGTTGAAATGGGCCAACGCCCGGATTACTCGCAAATTTCCCGTTTTGTGCAAAATATTGATACATTATTTTTAGATTACGCAAAACTCTACTTTGACAATATTGATAAAAAAATCTGGCCGACACTGGCGCAAATCGCGGCTGCTTTAGATGTTAAAAATCTGCCGTTTTCAATGAAAGATCGCCCACTTATCGCAGTCATCAACCAATATATTTTAGAAAACAAAATATTCGACCCGATTCTGGAAGGGTTATCCAGTGCAGTTCGATACGATAAAACCTACTTTGACAAAATTGTGGCTTCACTGCTACCGCTATTAGAAAAACTAACAACAGGTAAAGTGGCTGAACTGCTCTCTCCGGATTACACGGATATTCACGACGAACGCCCGATATTTGACTGGGAATCCATTATCCGTAAACGAGGTATCGTTTATGTCGGATTAGATGCCTTATCGGACACCACGGTCGCTGCCGCTGTCGGTAATAGTATGTTTGCCGATTTAGTTTCGATGGCAGGCCATATTTATAAATTCGGCGTAGATGAAGGTCTGCCGGATGCATTTAAAACCGGAGCAAAACCACCTAAGATTAATTTACACTGTGATGAGTTTAATGAGCTTATGGGAGATGAATTTATCCCGCTGATCAACAAAGGTCGGGGTGCAGGTATGCAAGTTACCGCCTATACCCAAACACTCTCCGATATTGAGGCGCGTATCGGCAGTAAAGCCAAAGCCGGACAAACCATTGGTAACTTTAACACACTACTCATGTTTCGCGTAAAAGAACCGGCGACGGCAGAGCTCTTAACTCGTCAATTAAATGAGGTGACTATCTACCAAAGTATGGTGACATCCAGTACCACAGACTCCAGCAATCCGGATGATGATAAGGTATTTGTATCCAATACCGGACAACGAATCTCTGAAAAAATGGTCCCCATGCTCTCACCGTCACACATTACGAATTTGCCGAAAGGTCAGGCTTTTGCATTGCTGAATGGAAGTACTCTGTATAAGTTACGAATGCCATTACCGGCTGTCGATAAAGACGATATCATGCCTCAATCGTTGCAAGAACTGACCGCATATATGCGTAAAAATTATCATATCGTACCAAACTGGTGGGAAGGGGCATTTTCCGAATACGCGCCGTCACATGATATTGCCGAAGCATTCCAATCTATGGCATTAGGTAAAGCGACGGTGGTTGTCAATGATGAGCTACAATATGGTGATATTGACATGCCGGTGGAAGATGAAGACGAACAAAATGTTGTCGATGATATAGACGATGAAGGCGATGATGGAGAAGACTAAATGTGTCATTACAATTTATTAGATTTACCGGATATGCAAGTTGATTTTAACCATCCAATATCAGTCTCCTGTGGGTTAAAAAATCAGGATGAATTGATGGACTATTTTATTCCTTACCTAAATGATTGGAGTGAACACCAATACAGCGTCCATGAATTTGCACAAAAATATTCGACAAAACTCACGCTATGGACTGCCAATGATATTCCGGTGACCGAAGAAGCCAAAACACATGAATTAATCTGTTTTCGGGTTCAGCTGGGCGCATTATCAGGTGAAGTGCTTTTCCACTGTAAAATCAAAACAAGAGGATGGTTACAGTAATGGCTGAACAAGTACCGAAGAAAAAGAAAAAAGGACCGTGCTATTACATTAATGCGGTTATTGCCGCCTTATTTATTTCATTGGTATTAAGTATCATCCTGGAATGGATTGGCATCGCTTTCTTCTGGCCGGACGAAGGTCACCTGCATAGTCAACAAATGATGATTAGAGAACTTGGTTGGTTATCCGAGGATTTAACCCGTGGTATTGCTTATCAATCACCTAAAGAGCTCGCGGAAGCGCTTATTCTGAACCTGAATAACTGGTTATTCGTAAAAACCGGGTTACGGGAATGGTTAGACAATCCGGCACAACACAGCAGTTGGGAATTATGGATATATCATTACGCACGGGCCTATATTGAATCTGTTATTTATGTTTCGATCACATTTGTGATCAGGCTGATTGTGATCATCTTCAGTTGTCCGCTTTTCTTACTGGCCGCATTTGCCGGATTAACCGAAGGAATGATGATGCGTGATTTACGTAAATTTGGAGCAGGAAGAGAATCCAGCTTTGTTTATCATCATGCCAGACGCCTGATCGGTCCGGTAATGATTAGCGCATGGATTTTTTACCTATCCGTTCCGGTATCAATTTACCCTAATTTAGTATTAATGCCGGCAGCGTTTCTATTTGGTTTATCTATTTGCGTAACCTTTGCCAGCTTTAAAAAATACCTTTAAAAGAATTTCATCATTATTTTTCAAAAGGCTATCCCACCAAAGGTAGCCTTTTCTTTTTTTCATTGAAAAACTGTTTCAAATCCAAATAGAGTTTCTCATTAAAATTCCAAAGCTTCTTTGGCACTCTTAACCCCGAACTTAGATCAAATACGGAGTTATCTATGCCGAACAATAAACGAGGCAAGTTTCACCTCATATTATGGATGTGCCTGGGGGGCACAATGATGGCTCAAGCAACAGAGCAAGAGCAATTAGCACAAGCCATTAAACAAATGGATGCGGCAAAATTGTCACTGCAACGGGCGGCGTCTCAAGCCAGAACCTCTGTTAAAAGCCGAGAATACTTCGATTATACTGCCGCACAACGTGACATCACGACAGTACAGGAAGGTATTAGACAATATATTAATCCTTCTCGCGCGATCCCCCGAAATCCTAAAGCGATTCGTAGCCTGACCGAAGATTATACAAAACTCCGGGGGCAATAATGTCTGAGAATGTTTCCCCTCTGGATAGTTTTGCTACAGCAAGTGACATGGCGCCTACTCAGTTGAAGTGGCTGCTTATCATTATTTTGGTTGCATTGCTCTTATTTGCCTACGCATGGGCGGTTACACATGGTTATAAAGGGTTAGCCTCCGGCAACCGCGATATCTTCGATTTTTTGAAATACGTTCTTTTGGGTGCGGCACTAATTCTTATTCTTGTTGCATTTTTCGTCTATTAATTCATAAGGAAATCCTATGAACTACATTAAATCCAGCCTGCAATTTCTTTCAAAATCCTATTTTACATTTGCTTTATTGGTTTCCAGCGCAATGCAATCTGCGTTTGCTAAAGGCATTGATACCGGCAAAATCCCGGAATTTAAAATTCCCGGCGTTGATAACAATTCAAAAGATCCGATGGAGATTATTTATATTGTAGCAAAATCTTTCGTTGCATTGGCCGCTATCCTGCTTTCCGCATGGGCAATTATGATTGTCGCCAAAGCCCTGGTTAAAACCTATAACGAAGCGACTGATGAAAATTCCAAAAAAGGTTGGGGACCGTTTTTCGCCGCACTGATTATCGGTTTTCTCGTCATTTTCTTCTGTCTGTGGTTAGTCAAACTGGCTGTCGGATTATTCTAATCTCACGGAGAGACCGAGATGTCAAGCGAAAGAGAACAAACCATCCCTTTCTTACCAAATCGACTTAACCGAGAGGCCACCGTTTTCGGCGGCATGACAATGACGGAATTTTTCGTGACGGCAATTATCGGTTTCATTATCGGCGCACTTCTTGGTCTCCTCATCGTCCTGTTATTAGGAATTGATTATTGGCTGTTTATTCCGGCATTAGCCATGTTGCTTTGCATCTGCACCGTTTTAATCGGCAAAACACTCATTGCCCGCTTGAAACGAGGCAGACCGGACGGTTATCTAAACCGGGTACTTGAAGTCAAAATCGATGCCGTATTGGGAGGTAATCAATTTATTTCTCATGAAGGATATTGGTCTATTCATCGACAACGCAGAAAGTAAAAAAAATTATGAGTAAATTAAAAGGTGCCATTAACCAGGCTAAAAAAGACATCCTCACAGCCCGCATGGCAATTGGTGCGTTATTTATCATCTGCCTTGTTTTATGTGGCGTGATATACAGTCTGCCAAGATTTTTTACCGTTCACATTCCGCCGGATATGCGTGCAGGAAGTCAGCGTTCCATGTGGGAAGTGCCGCCTTCCACTGTTTACGCCTTTGCCTACCAAACATTCCAGCAGTTAAACAGATGGGTAAAAAACGGCGAAGAAAACTATAAAGAGAATATCGAGGATCTCAGAGCGTTAACCACGCCCGGCTGCCAGCAGTTTTTAGAGAAAGACTATTACGACCGTTTAAGTAACGGTGAGTTGAAAGAACGCACCCGAGGCGTCTATGAGATTGTCGGACGCGGATTTAGCAATGACAGAGTCATCGTTCACAGTCCGGACAGCTGGACAGTAAACCTGGACTTAAACGTAGACGAATTTTTCAAAGATGAAAAAGTAAAAAACACATTAACCCGTTTTCCTATCAGTATCGTGAAAATGGATACCGACATAAGTAAAAATCCGTGGGGGCTTGGCTTTAACTGCTACAGCTCAATTCCGTTACGTTTAGAAGCGATTGAATCCAAAGAGAGCAAATAATGAAAAAGATGATTTTACTATTAGGGGCATCATTATTTCTATCCAATGTAGCCTCGGCAGATATTTTAATGAAGTGGGAACGCAAACCCCTCCCCATTGAATTACAAGTCGAAAAAGAACGTATCGTCTTTGTAGAGAAAAATGTCAAAGTGGGCTACCCGGCGCAATTAGAGGGCAAATTACGCATACAATCTACCGGTGGTGCGGTTTACTTTAAAGCGTTAAACGAATTTCCGAAAACGCGCTTACAACTGGTTGACTTAGCCTCCGGTGAACTAATTTTATTAGATGTAGAAGGGAAAGCCAGTGTACCTAATGCAACCGAACCGGTACGTTTTACCTACACAGAAAAACTGGAAAAACAATCAGCCATATTCAATCAAGACAGCCATGAAACGCCGGATTTGCCAGAGGTAAAACCCCAACTTCCGGTGCCTGCCGCACTGACCCGTTATGCCGCACAAATGTTTTATGCGCCACTGCGTACTGTCGAACCGTTGGAAGGTGTCAGACAAGTCGCCCACCGTTTACCAAGCCGAATCACAACGTTATTACCGGCCTATCCGGTTCAAGCTACCCCACTGTTAAGCTGGCAAATGGATAATTACGTAGTCACCGCAATTCGCCTACAAAACCGTGGTAGCTCCCGCATTGAACTTGACCCGAGGGAGTTACAAGGACGCTTTTATGCGGCCACCTTCCAACACGCCTGGCTCGGCGGGCATGGTTCCCCGGAAGACACCACGACCCTTTATCTGGTCACTGAAGGTTATGCCAACCAAGCACTTATCCCCGAAACTCAACAGTACAAAACCAAAAAACTGAAAAAAGTGACCACCACAACCACCGTCATGAAATAAGGAGAACGATATGCAAGCAAATAAAGGATTTTACGTCGTTATTGCAATCGTCGTCTTTGCAATAAGCCTGATGTTATGGTTTTTATTCGCCCCAAGCTCTACGTCTTCTGAGTCCCAGCAAAAAGCTTTCCTGGATACGTCACTGAAAGATCTGTCTCCGAAAGAATTACGTGCCATGGGAATAGAAGGCGATACGCCTAATGACACGGTTAGAACCTTAATCGGCAAGGCGAAAGCAAATGAAAAACTATTAAATGAAATTGTCTCAAAAAATGAAAAATTAATTGCTGAAAACTCACGTTTACAGAAAAAACAAGACGATGTGGATTATCAGATTCAGCAAACCGTACAGTCTGAAGCTGGAGCGTTAGCTGATGAATTAAAAACACTGAAAGATGAACTTTTACAGTTAAAAGACTCGGCACAAAAACAAGTTACTTCAGCTATTAATGGGACAAGTGGGAATGGTACAACAGAGGCATTACCGATTAATGGCGCTTCAAACACCGCCGATAATATGAGTAATGGCGAAAGTATTCAATGGGTAGAACCCATCGACAGAATCGCAATGGATGACAAAGGTAATCTGTTACCACTGGGGAACATCCAGACCGGGGCAAAATTTGGCTTTCCATCCAGTTTGAAGCCGACCTCTAACACAAAAAATTCAACGCAAGAAACTCTTTTTGCTGAAATAAATGGCAAAAGTACTACAGTCCCAAAAGGCAAAGAAATTCCTTTTTTCACCATTGCACAAAACTCCACATTAACAAATTCCATTGCATTGACCGCACTGGTCGGGCGAGTGCCGATAGATAACAACGTCACTGAACCTTATCCGTTTAAACTTCTCATCGGTCGTGACAACCTCATCGCCAACGGTATCGAATTACCGGATGTTGAGGGAGCTATCGTATCCGGTACGGCAACCGGCGACTGGACGCTCTCCTGCGTACGCGGTGATGTGAAAAGCTTAACTTTCGTGTTTACCGATGGACGTATCGTTTCTTCCGGTTCCGAAGAGTCAATCGGTTGGCTATCCGATCCCCGTGGTGTGCCTTGTATCCAGGGGACACGTAAAACCAACGCGCCGGAATATTTAGGTACGAATTTTTTACTGGCAGGCGCTTCTGCTGCCGCACAAGGCATAGCGCAATCCCAAACTACAACGGTCGTCGATGGAAATGCCGTCATTGGTGCCGTTACCGGCAACAATGGAAAATACATTTTAGGACAGGCATTAGGTTCCGGCTTAAAAGAGACGGCAGACTGGTTTCGCCAGCGCTATGGACAGACATTTGATGCTGTCTATGTTCCACCTGGTCAGGAAGTTGCCATACACATTAATAAAGAAATCAAAATCGACTATAACACCACCGGTCGCAAAGTCAGATATGACCAATCTGCTCGGACATCCGCACTAGATTAACAGGGAGCAAAATATGAATTACACATCAACGATAAGCACGATTTTAGTGAGCCTTAGCCTTATCACCGCATGCTCAACCTCGAAAAATGACCTACTCCCATCCGGTGAGGCGACCATGCAGGATATCTGGAATAAAGGCGGCGGTAACAGCGCTCAGCTGCACACTTACCGTAATCAGGGACAACGCATGATTGAAGAACCCAAATATATTTCAAGTAAGGAACAACAAAGTTATACCCGAACTGCAGAAAATGAAGTCACCAATTTATTTCCATTACCTAATCCGGATTTAATTATGTACGTTTACCCGCACCTTTCCGAATCCGGTGAACCCATGCCGATTCCGGGTTATACCTCCGTGATCCCATTTTACGGACGGGTACAATATGCCCAACCCGGCGAACGCACCAGGGGGTTATAATGTCCTTGTTACAAGATGTCTTACAGTCATTTTTTCCAGCAAAGGAAAAGAAATCTGCTCCGCTCCCGCCTAAAATTGAAGCTACTGAAAGTTCTGAAGTGGATATCGCTATAATACAACCTGCCGGCGATATTACCCCTCAATTCGGTGCTATTCCACGTAGCGGAAAAGCGACACAATCACGGCATAATCAAAAGCTTTATGGGGCGGAGCCGTCTTTTGTCGATCACTTACCTTACGGCGAATATTTAGATACGGAAGGTGTACTTTTACTTGACGACGGGAGAAGTGCCGGTGCGGTTTTTGATGTAAAACCTATCGGTACGGAAGGACGTGGTGAAGAATTTTTAAACCGGGTGAGAACGCTAGTTAAAGACGCTTTACAGGATAGTTTCGATGAGCTGGATAATAACCCTTATGTTGTGCAGTTTTATTGCCAGGATGAAAAAGATTTAAGTGGTTATGTATCTCATGCACGGGATTACATACAAAAAGTTTCACCGGAAGCTTATGGGAGCGAATTTACCGAACAGTGGCTCTCGGAAATTGAACGTCATTTAAAAAATGTGACAAAGCCCGGCGGGTTATTTATTGATGACAGGGTCACGAATACGGCCTGGGCAGGCAAAATACGCCGCACTCGGATGGTGATCTATCGCTATGTTGGCAATAACGAAACCGATAGCATCTCACTGTTAAATAATGCCTGTGAGCGTGTGAATAGTGCCTTTGCAACTGCCGGTTTAACCATGCATCGGCAAAATGGCAAACAAATCCACGATTGGTTGCTCCCTTGGTTTAATCCTAATCCTTCAAAAAATTTCAAAGGACTGGATAATAAAGCCTGTTATGACTTGTTGAGTTATCCTCAACAAAAAGCAAACGAAATGCCGTTAACCTGGCAGGATTTCAGTGAAAACCTGTTTTATAGTCCCCCGGAAAGTAAAGGACAATATTGGTATTTTGATAACCAACCCCATGAAGTCGTGGTAGTCGATCGCATTCGTAAAGAACCTCAAGTCGGCCACATGACAGGTGAGGTCACTCGAGGCCGTAATATCAATGCGCTTTTTGATTTACTACCGGAATCAACCATTATGGTTACTACCATAGTCGTACATCCGCAAGATCGCCTACAAACCCATTTGGATACCCTCAGTAATCGTGCTGTAGGCAAAGGCTATGACTCTATCTACTTAAAACAAGACGCTATTACCGTAACCCAATACTTAAAAGACGGACATAAATTATACCATGGGGCGCTTGCCTTCTATATTCGAGGTAAAAATGAGGAAGAGCTTAAAGAGCGTGCCCGCGAACTTCGGACAGTGCTACTCAGTAACAATCTGGTACCGGTGAAAGAGGGTTCAGAAGTTGCTCCGCTGAATAGCTATTTACGTTGGCTGCCGATGAACTTTAACCCACAACAGGATGCTAAATCACATAACTATACCAAGTATTACTGGGTGCAACATTTAGCGAATATGTTACCGGTATTCGGACGTGAAACAGGCACCGACCATCCTGGTATTACCTATTTTAATCGAGGGGGAACACCTTTCGACTTTGATCCGTTAAATCCTAAAGACCGGACCAAAAATGCTCATAAACTGATTTTAGGACCAACCGGCTCAGGCAAATCAGCAACGCTAACCGCTCAAATGTCCCAACTCATGGCGGTTCACCGTCCCCGTCTTTTCATCGTTGAGGCCGGTAACTCCTTTGGGCTGTTTGCCGATTACGCCGAACGTTACGGTTTAAGCGTTAACCGAGTTTCCCTTGAACCGAGCAGTGACATTGTTCTTCCTCTCTTCTCAGAGGCACATAAACTCTTAGAGATGGATGTCACCGTCGAAGTTAATGACGATGATAACGACGAAGAGGAAAATGAGGGAGAAGAGCAACGTGACTTACTTGCGGAAATGGAGTTAACCGCAAGATTGATGATCACCGGTGGTGAGACCAAAGAAGACGATAAAATGAGCCGTGCCGACCGTTCGGCAATTCGTCAGGCAATATTGTTAGCTGCCAGAAAAACCGCTCAGGAACAACGTCAAGTGCTCACCGGAGATGTCAAAGCGGCGTTAGAAGAGCTCAGTCGTGACGAAAATATTCGTCCGGAACGACAAAGCCGACTTGCCGAAATGGCTGAAGCTATGGATATGTTCTGTAGCGGCGTAAACGGTCGATTCTTTAACCGTGAAGGTGAAATCTGGCCAGAGGCAGATATTACCCTTGTCGACTTAGCGATGTTTGCCCGTGAAGGCTATGAGGCCGAATTGGCAATTGCTTATATTTCTCTCATCAACCATATCAACTCATTGGGCGAAAAATACCAACACAGTTTCCGCCCGATTGTGAATATTACCGATGAATCGCACATCATTACCGTCAACCCGTTACTGGCAAAATTTTTAGTCAAAGGGTCAAAAATGTGGCGTAAATTGGGTATCTGGTTATGGTTGGCCACACAAAACATGACTGACTTCCCGGATGCGGCAGATAAACTACTGAGCATGATTGAATGGTGGGAATTACTCAACTTATCCAATGATGAGGTGGAACAGGTCAATCGATTCCGACGATTGACTGAAGCGCAAAAACTGATGTTATTGTCCGCCAAAAAAGCAGACAAAAAATATACTGAGGGCGTGGTTCTCGCAACTAATATGGAAGCCCTATTCCGGGTTGTACCACCAAGTTTATTCTTAGCCTTGGGCATGACGGAAAAACACGAAAAAGCGCAACGTAAGCAATTAATGATGGAGCACAATTGTAGCGAATTAGATGCAGCCCTCATGGTTGCAAAAGATTTAGACAGAAAACGGGGGATTGCAGCCAATGACGATACAGCAACCATTGCAGCCTAATCTGATGAATTATGCGTATTTATTTGAGATAGGTCCAAGAGTCCAGTCATTAAAATTTGTCGCAGAGGATATTCAAAAAAACCTGGCTCAATTTGCAGACAAAATCATCCACAAAGTGGGACAACATTGTCGTATTGTCGCCTATCCGCACCGGGTATTTAATTTAACCAGTTGGAAAGTGCATATCTCGGGTGATTTAAGCGAATTGCACTTTCTGTTAAATGTTTCCGGGCGTTTTGCTATCCCGGCATTTGATACGCAAAACTGGCCCGCTCGGCTCAATATTGAAATTGCCGATCACGTTGATGCCTTTTGGTTGATTCAATTTCTGGCACAACAACTCCCGGCACAACTCCTCTCCCCGTTATCCACAAAGATTGGGGATAATCCTATGTATAGTGAGGCAAATAATGAACAACACACCGAATAACACGAAGCCTTCACGTCGTCGTTTAAAATTTATACTCGGCTTTATTATCACACCGATAGTGACCTTAATTGTACTTGCACTATTAGGGCAATTTATCGCAATCAATCTGCCGGGGATTAATTTGCAACAATGGTTTCACGAAACCCGTATTATGTGGTTTTTTGTGCGATTAGGACTCTATGCTCTCACTATTGGCTTAATGTTCAGCATTAATAAAAAGAGTAAAGCCGGTCTTCCTAAAACAACCCAATGGTCGATTATCGCCACGCTAATTTTTGCGGAAGCCGTCAGTCAAATCGCACTTGCCTAAAGGAGAAAACAAATGACGTTTTATACCGATAGTTACTTGGAATATTTTCTAACATTGCTGGGCTGGATTATTAATAACGGCGTTTTTTCTCTTTTCGCCGGTACCGGATTGTGGTTACTGCCGCTGATTGGTTTAATTATTAAGACCTGGTTAGATGTAGGCAAACAGGGAGATGATGAAGGTGAGAAAGGCGAATTATTAATTCGTTGGCTTTACTTAAATCTGATCCCGGCAATGTTTGTTGTTATCCTCGTACTCGCCCCAGTTATTCCGGTGTCGCTCGATAACATTGGATTTAATGTGGAGCGTTCTAAACAATGCGGTTACAAAGTCCCGCTTGAACCAAGCAAAACCGGCTATGGTAGCTATATCGAGTCCACTTTCGGCGGCAAACAAGCAAGGGTTCCGCTTTGGTGGGCAATAATGCACAAAATCAATAAAGGGTTAACACATGGTTTTGCCTCGACCATTCCATGTCAGATTGACTTACGCCAGGTTCGCTTTGAGGTACAACATGAAAAAATCAATAACCCGGCACTACTTACCGAGGTACAGCAATTTACGCAACAATGCTACGTTCCGGCACGACGGAAAGTGCAAGAAAGCCAGGTCAGTTTAAATGAAGCGCAAGCTCGTGAAATCAGTTGGTTAGGCGGCAAACTGCTTATTAAAAATAGTGAGCTCTACCCTCGCTATCGGGCACAACAGCCGATTAAACTATTTCCTTACGATAACGCACGTGACGCAGGGTTACCAAACAACGGTAATGGCGGTTATCCGACTTGTGATCAGTGGTGGAATAATGCTGAAGCCGGATTAAGACCACGTTTATTGGCCGATATGCGACAAAACCTTTCCGCACAAGTCAGTGACTTTTTTAACTCGGTCGATAATCAAGATGAAGCCCTACTGAGAACACTACTCCGCCCGGAAAATATCGATGTATCCAAAGGAAAAGTTTATCCGGGTTACGGTGGCAACCTTGATCCGACCATGGCAAATGCTGCAGCCAGAACTGCTGCCGGCGCGGGTTCCCTTGTGGGCAGTCTGGCCATTTTCCCCGGACTTGATTCACTACGCCAAGCATTACCGATGATACAGGCATTTTTGATTATGGTGGTTATCATTCTGACACCGGCAATCATTATCTTGAGTGCTTATTCGTTGAAAACCGTGATTACGATCACATTTGTGCACTTTGCCATTGTGACAACATCATTTTGGTGGGAATTAGCTAGATGGCTGGATTCGGCATTACTGGATATTTTGTATAATTCATCGGCGCACAGCCGTATTAATCCGTATTTTTTAGAAAACACCCAAGATGACTTTATTATTAATTTCGTGATGGGAAGCTTGTTTATCGTGGTTCCGGCGTTATGGTTTACTGCAATGGGGTGGGCGGGGATAAAAACTGGAGATATTGCCCAATCAATGGCAAACGGAGCAAAATCATCTCAAACAGCTGGAGAAAAAGCGGGCAATATGGGTAGTAACGCAATGCAAGCAAAAATTAATACAAATATGAATAAGTGATAACAAAACGGGATTAACTAAAAGTTAATCCCGTTTCCAGTACCATTACCACTTCCAATTATATTATCGTTATATTTTCTATACTTATCTAATTTCTGATTTATATCTTGTAACTCTTCAATTATTTCTTGTGCTTGGTTTGTAGGATATAATAGTTCTCCTTTTTCATACAAAGACACCTTTCTGTATAACCATGCTCGTAAGAGCAAGAAAGCCACTAAAAAGACCGGTAATCCAACAATAGCAAGACCTACCCAAATGACTTTTCTTAATTTCGGAGGAATAAACGTCAAGCGTTGTTCGACACGCTTGAACAGCATGCCAAATACATGACCGAATGATTGTGCATTCATCGCTATCTCCTCTTTTTTGTTACTAATACGGTTATTCTTAGTGTACATCCCGCCATTTGTTTATGCAATAAAAAAGCTGAATATCACTATTCAGCTTTTTACATTATTTCCGCTTACTGTATCGGTTGTAATGTGCCATCCCACTCCACGCCTTCACGCATGGCATCCGTCGCTAATGCACCGGTTTTCTTGTCTACACTATAACTGAATAACCGGTGTTGTACGGAGGGGTCACCACCACATTTCTTATTATGAACTTCATAAATATCAACTAAATACGCTTCAGCATCCTCATCAATGCTGTATTTGATACATTCTTTAGTGAGTTTGGTCAGTTTATTTTTATAAACCGAAGTCTCAACAACTTGATACGCCTCATCTGATGAAGTTACCGGAGCGGCATTAGCTACAATGCTCATACCGAACATCAACGCACCAATCATTAATTTTTTCATCATCATCTCCTTCTCACAACATTTATGCAAATTTATTGGATTTAATAATACTTGTCAACTTGTTCGCATATTCCGGGTCAGTTGCATAACCGGCTTTAGCTACGGCTTTTGCAAATTCAACCGGATTATCCTTATGCTTAAATGCCTCACGATAACGTTTGTTTTTATTTAAAAACTCACCGTAACCATTCGCAGCATCCCCAAAGCCACCATAAGAAGCAAAATTATCATTCATGCGGATTTTTTTACCATTGATAACTTCGTGCGTACCAAAATTGACAGAACCTTTAGAACCCTTCCCTTTAATACCAAAATAAGCATTTCCTTTCACTTTTTTCCCCCAACCTGATTCTAGCGCTGCTTGAGCAATAGTCACTTCTGCCGGAACACCCCATTTTTCTTCAATCGCTTTGGCAATCGGCATGGTTTGTCGAATAAATTCCTGCTTATCTTTTGCAGTGATTTGATTATCCGGAATAGTAGCATTCGGATTTCTACCGGCAGATACCGGACTATTGCTACCATTGAACGATGGACGATTAGCGTTATCTGCAACACTCGGCACACCTAACGTCACAGATTTATGCGGAATATGAATATCTGCCGGTTCAGAGGTGTCTTCTTCATTTTTTACCGTACCATTTACCAGCTTATTAACTCGTTTATCCAAGCTATCTTGTGGTAAATTATATGGCCCTGAATTAAGGTCACGACGTTCTTTATTTTGCAATATTGCAGTCGCCGTATTACTGGTAATGGATTTTTGCAGACTAGTTTCCATATTGACCTGTTCAATTTCCCGATCGATAATCCTCAGCACTTTATCTAATTCATCAGTCGCATCTTTATTATTCGTCACGTTAGGCTCGCGCATTCCGGCAAGTACCGCACGACGCGCCAAAAGTAGTTTTTCCATACTTTTTGAGAGAGCCAACTCACTTGATAAACGCTGACTTAATACTTCAACATCCGGATCTTCACGCAATGCCTCAATTAGTCCGCGAGTAACCGGTATTGTTGATGAGCTCAGTTGAGCTAAAATTTCTGGGGACGGCACCGGCATATTAAGTGCTTTTTCAAGGTTTGATAAAGTGCGGATATTTTCCTCTTCAATCTCTGGTGTGAGACCGACACCCGGCTTAGAGCTACTTGGTGTTCCGCAATTTTCGGCACAGGTCGAAAGTGTTTGTTCACCGACAACTTTGGTCAGCCAGTCTGAAAGCTGTTTAGGATCTTCCCAGGTCTGGCAAAGTAATCCGTTACAATTGGAGCCGGAAATGGGTTTCTTTTCTAAAACCGGACGATTATTTAGCATGTTGTAACCGGCTGAAGCAACGTCTTCAACCAGATTAATAGGCTCCTGTCCCTCCCCCCCTTTCTTTTGATTTCCGACCCAGGTTTTCCCTTCTTTACCTTTATTATTTTCAAGTTGCTTCTGGACTTTATTGGCATCCGGTTCATTTGTCAGTAGCGTTTTATATTTCTCCATGTCCGCACTTAATGACCAGCGCCCATCTAATGTAGAATCGGCAAGTTTTTTAGACATTTCTTCACAGCTGGTCTTTAAATTAGCAAAGTCAATTTTTCCCTGGAACAACCCGTTTGTTAGAATATCGTAGAGCTGAGGATTGGCTCGTTGAATAACCATTGCCGGCAGACTTGCTACCGCACCTGTCGCAGATTCAATGATATTACTGTATAAATCTTTAAAGCCTTCAGTCAGCCCGTTTAGCTGATTCTTGATGGTCGTCTTCATGTCAAAATTGCCGCACATAAGGTTGGCTTTCCAACCGAGACCAAATTCTGCCGCATTAATCGTATTTGCCCGAGTCGGCGGAGCCATATAGCCAACCCCACCGCCAATTTGATAAAACACTTTATCCGATAAAATTGAATCCGCTTTACTAAAATCAAGTTTGTCCATAACGGAATCAGCGTGTAATGGTGCACTTATCCCTAAGCTAACAAAAAGTGAAATGGATAACGCGATATGTGATTTTTTTATGAAATTAGGCATATATATTCTCCATAGATGAATTTAATTGGACCAATCAATACTATATAAGAAGGTTTGCCCCCGGCGCTTACAGCATTTATATGGTCGCCATAACGCCCAGGCATAACTGCCGTCCTCAGATAACATACTCTGCGGTGTATCAGGGAAAATGCTACAAGATTGAGATAATTGGGGATGAAGCTGCTGCCATTTATGATTTTGGATATCACCCTCTTGTACCGGCTCCGGATACCAATGACCATTTTGCCCCTGTTCTTGTTTTGCGGTAGGTATATAAATGTGCGGTTGTCCCATGCGGGTCAGGAAGTCTGCGACTCGGTGTGCGGTAACTGCTGAAGCCTTATAATCGTCTACCTGAGTAACAGCGCCACTACGCGGGAAAATATTTCCCCAGGTTTCTCCATTGCCACGGATTTCCCGCATGCCGGGAACCAATGCTTCCGGATAAAACATTTCGGGAATCGATTGGCGCCAAGCAAAGAAATCTAAACTACTCAAAAAATAGGGGAAAAACGGCGTTGTCTGACTCTGACAGTAATAGCCAGTGCTATTTAGCATTTGGCTTATGGCCCCTTGCGGATGGCCAATGGCATCCACATTTTTAAAATTTAGTTGGGTATAATTTTTTTGTGGCGAGCGATATTCACCCCCTTTTACGCCCTGGCTTACCATGTTCATTTCCTGCCAGGGATTCTGACCTTCATGGTTGTAAGCTGATACCACCGTTTCCGGGATATGGTGCTTCACTTTTGTTGAGGTTCTTACCTTGCACCCAAATTGTGTACAAAATAGCCAAAAACAGGTACCGACCACCTTGTATTCAATACAATCCGGCGACGCACTGGAGGCCATAATGGTCGCTGTATTAAGAGAACCGGCGGCAGGTGTACATAGCGAAAAACAAATCGCATATAAACCGAGTTTTTTCAAGTACATGTTCACCTCACTTATTTTGTTGTTCGAACCATCGCAGCCATTGTTTTTTGGCATTCAAGACATTCGTTTCACCATAAACGACAGTAATTTCGGTATTAGGATGTTGAAACAAAACCGCCGGAACCTTTTTAATACCATTTTGCCAACCACTAATGATGCCTTGATATGCGGATTTCAATTTGTTTTGGTAATTGACCCAATCGGGAGAATTAAAAAATTGTTGCGCCTGTCGTTGAGCCTGCGCCGGATCATGACTTAATTGGCGGCTAATTTTGTCTTCCCATTGTTCAACGCTATCCAGGTAATATATTTGGTCAGCCAATTCAGGATGAGTAATTGAATAATTTTGAGTAGTATAAACCGTAATGGAAGGGATTATTTCAACACTGTTTGCCAACACGAATTGACTCGTCAGACTCAGTGTTAAAAGCCATTTATTGATGTGCATGCAATTCCTTAAATAAGTGCCCTAATATTAGACTGCACATTAACTGAAGGAGGAAATTCGAGATAGCGTAAACTCATTTTAAAATCAGGATAATTATCCGATTTGAAAAAACAGTTTTATCTTTTCGTCTACTTCATCTTCCGTATGATGAAGGTATTAAGACGCTGTTCAGGCAGCCCTTAAAAGTTGCATGATTCTTGAGAAGCAACGCCTTACCACGCGTAAGTAGAATCAAAAGCCCAAATGCTCCCAGCATACTGAAAGGGACACTACGGAATGTAGGTATGCCATCTCAACCAGACCTTCCGAAGGGAAAGATAATTCCCTCGGAATTGTCATTCTCTCGGAATTTTCTTAACGATTAACTCAGGAGAATGACTATGACATCCTCAAATGTAGAACAGCTTGTTCCACTCACGAGTCCTCAACCAACACTAGCCTATCGTTTCGGACAACGTCTTGGACGTTTATTCATTAAAGCTAAGGCAAAAGCAACTCATAAATACAAAGATGTCACTGATGGTATCAATCGAAGTATTGAGGCCGAAGAGGCGCGTAGATTTCATGAGCTACAAATGCTATTGGATAATCAAGCAGCCGAATACGAAGAGAGCATTATTGATATGCGTAAGAATTGGCTAAAAAAATCAGCTATTGCCGTTTTTATTGCTTTTGTGATAGGCATCTGTGGTTCATTTGCCTATTTATACTGGTAACTAATACTCGGTCTTAATGTTATTGGGCCTTTCACCCTGTAGGGAAATATATTTCCTTACAGGAGATGTGTTTCCCTGTTTTTGGAGAAACACAATGAAAGTTGAATTTACGTTAGAATGTTTCGCCGGGTATCTAAGTAAAAATCAGGCAGAACATATTGATGATGCATTGGTAGATGCGATCACTGCACAAGCTATTAATGCGTGGGAGAATCGCCCCAACCATGCGGAATCAATTCGTTTTTTAGTAAAAATGCCGGCTACTTCCGGACAACATTTTCGTTATTTGGAAGTATGTCAAAAAAACGAAAATACATTACACATTTTTCATCATCGTTAACTAAACAACGATCCTTCACATCAATGCCAAAATTTGACCGCACTTCCGTTCAATTTTGGCATTCTTATTTTCATCCCGGCGGGAACAGTTTTTCCGTCGGGATCTGTTATCCAATTGCAAGCAATTTCTTTAAGAATGCAAAAAGATATTCTTGAAAATTTAGAGTTTATAGCCAAATACCATGGTATTGGTTATCAGCCATTAATTAAACAAATTTTAAAAAGATTTGTTGATCAGAAATTAATGAAATTTTAAAAAAAGAGATTAATTTGCAATCGCATATGCCAAAGCGTCACATTGGTTAATAAATAAAAAAACCTAACTTAGATTTATAATCGTGTTAGGTTTTTTATTTAATTACGACTTAAAACCCTTTCACACATTAATTTTAATAACTTTTAATATCAAATTCTCCAATAATTTAAAATCGACAGCTAATTGCTGAGCATTAATTGTTTCATAATTTCCATCATGCTTACATAAATTTCCTTTTACATGGATTTCACTTAATGCTTGAGTATAAGGTTTTCTATCTACCTTATTTTCAACAATATTAATAATGTATTGATTAAAAAAGCTTGGAAAATCCGTCGTGTTTGCTTCTTTCTTAAGATATGATTTTAACGACTCAAAAAAAGACCAGGCGCAAACATAGGCTAACAGAGGATCTTTGGTTAAAGAAATGCGACACAACGAATCATAAAAGCGTCTTAGCTTTTTCGTTTCCAACGAATCTAACGCCTCACTAACCTTTTTGGAATACTCAATATTTTCAGGCATCTTCTCTGGAATAGGTGGATTTTTTTCACTTAACACTGTCACATTTGAGCTTTTTTTATTCTTAATAGAATTATCAGAAGATAATTTAGTATTGCCAGAATTATCTGTTACCAGAGCGTTTTTCTCATTTTGTTCTGCTGTCATCCTTTCTTTAGTCGAACGCTTATCTTGCTTAGCTCTATAATTTTCTGCCTGAGCTAAAAAATCCGGTTCTCTACCATTACCTTTTAACTCAGAATGAAGTAGCCGATACAAACCGTCAAGATTTTCATCAAATCCTGTCTTCATAAAGTTAACAGGAAAATCATCTAAATGCAGTTCACCATATATCCTTTGGGCAGAATATTTATTTGAAGTTTGATAAAGGCTATTAGGAACATTTCTTTTTGCTGAGGTGCCATTAATAACCCTATTATTTCGAAATAACCTAATCCCTGGTTGTTTATATCCACCTTTATCCATAATCATAATAAATCCTTTTACTTGTCGTCCAGCATAATCTAAATCAATTAGCTTCTTCCAAACCACATTATCACCACTAAATTGATGATTTCGATCTACAATAGGGCTAATAAGAGGAGCGGGAGTAGAAACATGCGCTTTATCCGTATGTAGGACTAAGTTATCATAAATAATCTCTAATTTTAAAAAAGGAAACTTATAGAAAGTCTCTTGTAAATAAGGAAGTACTGTATCTCTATAATACTCCTCAGGTAAATTTCTCATAGAGTTTAAAATAGAGATTTTTGTATAATGCTCTCTTTCTTCGCATGGTTCACTATTAACAACAATACATTGCTGTCCCGTCGCTAATAAATTATTCAAATCAAATTCAGCAGTTAGTTTTTCTCCATGTCCAATAGCTGTAGTTTCAATAGACCACGTGTCAGAAAACCAAATAGCTGACGATTTTAAGCCTATGCCATAAACAGATAAACTATCTTTCCCATGTGAAAACCCCGATCTATGCCCGACACGAATAGCTCGTTGAAAATTCTCACGATTAATACCGAATGCATTATCAGTTATTGTTATTTTTTTATTTTTCGAATCAATTTCTATTTTAAATAGTAATAAATCTTCTTTTTGAGTTCTCTTATGAGTTCCCTTATAGTCAATAAGGGATTGTATTGAGTTATCTAAAAACTCAGCTAAGGCGGTCTCAATTTCATAAGATTGTTTCTGTAAAATTTTATAGAGTTGCATCTCTGGAGAAACGTCAACTTCAAATGTTTTAGGTTCCGTTAGCATGGTATTATCCTCTACTTAGTAGGTATAAAAATTTACTCTATAGCCAATTGAGAAATATTTTGTGTAAGTTTCTCAACAATTTTAGCATTTACAGCGTTGCCTAATGCTCGAAAAGCTTTAATTGTATTTGATGGTAATTTTTTTAGATGATGAAGATGTTGTAATTTTGCAGCCTCATATGCAGAGAAGTAGCGTGATTCAGCAGGGATCACTGGAATTTGAGTTGGTGTCATAGAAATGAGAGAGGGAGCAATATTCGATCTCAATACTCTTATTCCAGACGCTCTAAATTGTACTAAATGGCTATAAATATTTCTCTCATTAGGTTCTCCTCTCCACTCCAATATTTGCCAACTATTATTATCTTTATCAAGAGATGTAGCCCATCTCTTACATATGCATTTATTCTCTAAATAGAGCTTTCTTGAATATTTCACTGATTTCAGGATCCAATCAGCAACCTTGTGTTCTTTTCTGGTATACGCAGGTAATTTTTCTAAGATCTCCTGCCAAGTTAAACAGTTTGATAAATCTTGTCCATACGATCCCTTGTATTTCTTCATTTCCTGTAAAGATAATTTACGAAAATCATATGGATAAGTTGCACCGAACTCAGGAGCAACAATAGATATAGCCCCCATATCGCCATGTGGCAACGCATCTAAAAGCAATTGCCAATGTTTAAGTAATTTTTCCTTACGTGGTTCCAGCTTTTTAGACAATGCGGCCTTTTCAAGAACATCAACTAAGTTGATTTGCCCACAATGAGACATATCTGGCCAATCAAATTTCCCTTGATTAAAATCATTACGAACGGCAACAATAAAGATCCGCTTTCTATTTTGAGGAATACCAATATCAGTAGGAGAAATTATTTTATAGTGTAAAGTATAACCAACACTTTCAAAAGATTGTATCAAGTATTGCCAGAAACTTCCCTCTGCAATATTTAGTATATTGGGTACATTTTCTAAGAAAATAAACTTAGGAGAGTGAAATTGAGCAATTTTTACAACATAATCTATTAGTTTTCCTGATTTCGGGCATTCTGCACCTTTCTTTTTTCCAGCCAAAGAGAAAGGCTGACAAGGAAATCCTGCACAAATAATATCATGCTCAGGAACCTGAGTTACATCAATTTTCGTCACATCATCAAATGGTTCCAGCCCATAATTTTCTCTATAAATCTGCCTTAAATCCGGTTCAATTTCACAAGCAAATACACATTGATGTCCATTATTAGATAAGCCGACATGGAACCCTCCCAGACCAGCAAATAAATCAATAAATTTCATCCTATCCTCTAATTATCTAATTTGTTGATGACTTAATATTTATTCCATATTTCACTAAGCTATATGCTTCATGCAAGAATTGAGCTATTCTTTTTTCTAACTCAGGATGTTCGCATATCAGTTTTTCAATATTTCTCAATTCTGAAATTGCTATTTTTGATGAAGGCGTCTCATATGGATTGATATGTAAAAATTTACAAAGCTGTATTATTCTGTTAGTAACCACCTTATATTTTCCCTTTCTAACTCGCTGTATGAAATCTTTATTCAAAGGCATGATTTCACCATTTCTAATAGCTGAAGAATAAAATGAATCAAACTGTGTAACACAATCACTCAATGTCAGCTGTTTTTCTTTTAATGCATTATCTATATCAATAGATATCAGTGGGGCAGAACGTAAAACAAGAGTCATATTTATCATAATACCAATAATTTTATAGATGATATATCAATATTATAATAAATAAATAATAAGAACAAGATAACTATACAAAATAGTTATCTAATACAAACTGCTCTATCATCAGGGCTAAAATTGGTTTGTAATTGCGGTACTAAGAAATCATTGATAGTCAAAAATTATTGTTAATGCTTTGGATTGGCATGATGGACTGGGGCATGAGATGCCTTATTTTTACTTGTATTACATGATATCGTTACAAGATATCCACTTTCCTTTACTAAGTGGAACAATGAGTTTCTGTTTTTACAAATGGTTAGGAATTTTCGTTCCCTTACAAAGGGCATCCTACAATTCGGGAGAGAGCTTAGGTATTTATGATATCCTACAGAATTAAAGAGCAAATTTTGAACGATTAAATTGCCCTTTTAGTCTCGCAATTGTAGCTCTGGATAAATTATATTTTAGAACTACATCATTGATGGATAAGCCTTTAGCAAAATCCCTGTAAATCCCTCGACGAACTTTATCTGTTACCTTAGGAGGGCGACCACCTAAAGCATTTTTATTACCGGCAGCAAGTTTTGCCTGTTTTCCGTCTTGGGTTCTCTCTACAATGAAATTTCTCTCCAGTTCCGCAAAAATGCCTAGCAATTGGATTAATGCCATCCCCATCGGGTTGTCTTGCGTTTGCGTATTAATTCCTTGTTGAACAGCAATAAATCCAATTTTTTTCTTTTTAAACAGTTCTAGAGTATTTAAACACTGAGTCAAACTTCGTCCCAGTCGGTCAAGTTTTGTAACAACGACAACATCACCTTCACGAATATAATCAAGTAATTCATCTAATTGTTCTCGATTTTTATCGGCTTTACCTGAGTGTTTACCGGCAAAAATCTTTGTACAACCAAATTTTTCGAGTATAGTGATTTGTTCGCTTAAATCCTGCCTTTGAGTACTAACTCTTGCGTAACCGATTTTTGCCATAATTTTATCCTCGCTCAAAACCTAAGATTTATCAATTTTGCTTTTAAGCTCAACAATCATCTTTTCTAAAAGATAAACTCTAATCCACAACGAAATTATGCAAAGCCACAATGCTACTAAACTTAATATTTCTACCATCGTTTTTCTCTTTATTCAAAATTTAAACTTAATTCGTTTTATCTACAGCTTTAAAAAGCAAAGCGTTTAGTCTTGATAATACAGAGTAGATACCTGATACACAAATTATTAGCAAGACTGCTTTAACTATAATACCACTGAAATTATCCGCGTTTAGGATTGGGCTTATCCATTTTATTAACTCAATCGAAAGCCCTACTGACACCAAAACAAGCATTAACTCTGATGTAATGAAAGAGATTTTTTTAAATTTCATTTAATATCCTTGTATGTGCAAAACTTAACTGTTATTAGATATTAAGTTCTTTAGTTGCTCTAATTTTTTTTCTAAATATCCATCAGGATAATTCATCGGAAAGCTAATCATTATTTGCGTGCATTTTTCTGACTTGATTTTTTCAATCAGATCAGCATTAAGTTGGTTAAGAAAAACAATTTCATTCAGAAATACATTTTTATCTACACACTCTGGTGTGAAATCTATCTCACAGCTTTCATATTGAATTGCGTGTTCTCCTTCTCCCTCTTGAAATAAAGACTGAACGCCAAAGTCTTTAGTTGCATATTTTGTTGCTAACTCAATAATTTTTTGTTGTTCTGAATTATCTGTAATTTCAATTCCAACAAAACTATCATCAGAATACGGAGAATGCCCATATTCTCCTCTACGAAGCTCGAATTCTATTACTTGATTAGAGTTCAAAAGGATTCTGATTCTATTATTCTCTAGTAATGAAAGGCCGATTTTTTCAGACATAGCCATCTCCTTATTATCAATAACTTAACAATTACTATGTTAGTATGTTTCATTAGCTATTTTCGCTATATTTCTTAATTTATCTATCATTCTTTCTATATCATAAGCATGACTCATACCATATTCATCAGGGGTCTTTAATGGTATCTCTCCCGCCTTGAGCAATAAAAAACCAATTTCCTTAGTCATCTCTGTCGCATCTTTACATTGCAACAAACCTTGGAAATTATTTTGCATTACATAAGCTTGGATTATATTTTTACTTAATAACCTATCCCATAACTTTCTTTTCCTTCTTTTTTTTAGTTCATCTAAATACAAATACCAAGATAAAAGGCAGTATTCTAATGAATTTATGTTTGAGAATTTTTTCATAAAAATTTTCCTTTATTCAAAACTTAAAACTTTTTAGACTAGTGATAACCATTAGTCTAAAATCTTACTTTTTATAGGTTTTTAGACAGTCTAAAAACTCACCTCAAAGTTTATAGACTAAATCATAGAAGTTTTGAGCAAAATCGTACTGATGAATTGTTTTTTGATTCAGGATAGTTTTTGAAATCTGTTGAAATGAAAATATGAATAAATCTGTTAGATAGGAAATGGAATATCTAGAATTGAGAAAACCATATCATCTATCTAGACAATGAAACCTAACACACTTCCTATTTTATGCATTACGTTTATTCAGGTTATTGGAGCCATAGCAAACACTCGGTCCCCACACGTAGGTGGAATTTGCCATGTTGATGCAGATTATTTTTATCCGGGAGTATGGGAAAGGTATGGAGAAAAGGAACTGATTTGCAACTATTGGAAATTTTTGGGTGATGAAGACAGAAAAATCCTTGAGTCACAACTAAACGAAGATGAAAACACTGAGACAGAAAACAACTACGGAGATTATGAGAGTAGTGAAGATATGAACAAGTAGCAATGCAAAAAAATGGAGCAAGCTGATCACTATGTCTTGGAGACAACCGCTAACTATAGATGACTGCAAGCATTTGTAGCTTAGCCATATTGCTGTAATTCATATTCCTTATGAACTAATAATTGTTCCATTTCTAGCTTAAATTGTTCAGCAGTTGAGTAACGCCCCTCAGCAAGGTCCACTAGCCCCATTTGAATCTTTTGAGCTAAAAAATCTTCATATTCGGGTTCGAGCTTAAATAACATACACCCCTTCTTAATGATTCACACCTTTTGGCAAAAAAGCGTAAATCATAATATACATTCCTACAACCAGAAACTTCACTGAATGCCCATTTTTAAGTGGAAAAATGTGAAATCTCCCGTCAGTATAGGCGTCAGCAATGTAACTAAGTTTTTCTGATAGACGCTCTATTTCCTCAATGAATTTGTCAGCCACTTCCTTACTTTGGCTTTGTGTGTAAATATATTCCGCTTTATCTAAAAGCTGAAATCTAGCCATTTCAGACCATTGAACAACGTAATCCTGTTTCATCGTTTCAATGCCTTGCGCAAATCTTTCATTACCTCTTCATGTGAGTAGGTCTTAATTTTGCCATTCAAGACACCTTGTAAAAAGCGTTGCTCTTCAGTTAAGGACTGTTCAAACACTGATAATACTCTTTCTTGAAAGTGAGTTTGCTCATTTTTTAATTTAGCTTGATTTAACATATTTTCTCCAACACGGATCTACATACCTTGAAATCATACAACAAAACCGCAAAAAGGTAAAAGGAACAAGGGAGCCCTAGCGGGCTAAGGGTAAAATTTAAGGATAACCTTTCCAAGGGAAAGGTCTTACCTGAAAAGGCCAAAAGGCTTTTTCAAAAGGCAGGAACAACCCGCACCATATTTATCTGTTTTTAATGATCACTTATTTGTTGTTTTGATATTCATCACTTGTATTCTGCAACATTAAATAACACCCCTTACTAAGATATGAAGCAACTATGTTTTCCATTTTTCATAAAATCCTAAGTAAAAAATCTAATACCGAATCCTTTGATATTACTATCCAACCGACACTACCAATGATTGATAATGATGGTTGGATAAGCCCATTGCCCGCAGTAGAACTACTAAAAAGTGAATTACGTCAAAAATATCTGAATGTACTATGGCAACAGGTTTCCATGACTCAGGACATGTTTAGTTCACTATACCAAAAGCCGATTGAACGCTATGCTGAGATGGTTCAACTATTACCTGCCTCGGAAGCTCATCACCACTCTCATTTGGGAGGAATGCTTGACCATGGACTAGAGGTGCTTTCTTTTGCAGCAAAATTACGACAAAGCTACGTTTTACCACCAAATGCAGCACCTGAAGAACAATCAAAACAAAGAGATGCTTGGAGTGCGGCTATCATTTACCAAGCACTTGTCCACGACATTGGCAAAATTATTGTTGATATAGAAATACAACTAAAAAATGGATCACGCTGGTTTGCTTGGCATGGCATTCCGCCACAACCTTACAAATTTAAATACATAAAAGGAAGAGATTATGAACTTCACCCAGTTCTGGGTAGTTATCTTGCTAATTACTTAATTCCCCAAGAAGCTTTTGATTGGCTGGCTCAATATCCAGAGGCATTTTCGTCTTTAATGTATGCTATGGCAGGACATTCCGATAAAGCAGGACTACTATCCGAAATAGTACAAAAAGCGGACCAAAATAGTGTAACTTTGGCTATTGGTGGTGATATAACAAAACTGACACAACGTCCGGTTACATCGTTTGCAAAACAACTAATTCTTGCATTACGTCATCTATTACAACATAAATTAAAAATCAATACGCCTAAAGGTCCAGCAGATGGTTGGTATACAAATGATGGTCTTTGGTTAATGAGTAAGTCTACTGCTGATCAGATTCGTGCCTATCTACTGGAGCAAGGTATATCAGTTCCTTCAGATAACCCTAAATTATTTAGTGAAATGCAATCGCTTAATATTGTTGAATCTACACCTGATAATACCGCTATCTGGCATTGTAGAATAAAAGCAGATTCAGGGTGGTGCCCACCCAAAGCATTTACTCTTCTAAAAATAAAACCAGAAATAATTTGGGAAAACGTTAATGACCGTCCTGAATTTTTTGCTGGAGAAGTATATGTTGAGGCTAAGAATAATGATTCAAAAGAAATTTGTACTACAGAAAGTGCAATTTCAGAGCAAAACTTACTTTCAAGTGCAGAACCGACAAAAGAAACGGCTGATAATTTAATTCAAAACGAAATCCAATCCGTACCAGAAACTAAGGTTAAGGATAATGCTGATATGGCTGATTTTGTCCTAGGGCTATTCGATGGTTCAGTCCAAGCTTCATCTTTTGAAGATGAAGCTCAGAATATGGAATCCAATAAAGAAAGTTCAGAGAAATCCTTAGAAATCAAATCTACTGAAGAAAAAACACTCGCCACCCAAAAGCCAGATACCATTTCCGGAAAAGCATTCATTGACTGGCTTAAACTAGGCATTAGTACTAAAAAACTAGCTATCAATGTGAAAAATGCCAAGCTTCACATAGTCAAAGGTCACCTATTTTTAGTTAGCCCAGGTATTTTTCAAGACTATTACAATAGCCTTAATATTAGCTTCACGAAAAAGGACATAGAAAATTTGCAATATGCCTTCCAAGATTTAAAATTACACAAGAAATACCATTTACCAAATAAAGACAGCCAAAATTTCTGGAAATGCTCCGTAGCTGGACCAAGAAAGTCTTCAAAATTGGTTGGATACTTAATTAAAGACACCGAATACTTCTTCGGCAATCAGATTTTAATTGATAATCTGCACTTAACACTAATAGAGGAGATCCAGAATGAGTAAAGTTTCATTCGACATTTTATTAGATTCATTTTTTTTTCCATCGTCGCCTACGTACAGATACGATAAAGAGTTACAAGAAAGCAATGCGACAGCTACAAAAAAATTGCAAGCTTGATTCCCTGGAAGATTTATCAACCACTGATTTATTGCGATGGAGAAAAAATGTTTTAGATAAGTCTATTCGCCCTATTACTTGGAATAGTTATATTAGACAGCTAAAAACTATTTTTAAATTTGGTATAGAACATAAAATACTTTCCTTCGATAAAAACCCACTTGATGGATTATTTGTTAAAGAAGGACGGCATAGAAAGAAAGTATATAGTCCAGAACAGTTACGAAAATTAAGCTGCGGAATCAAAGATAATGCCAACCTTCCTAAAATTCTCCGACCCACATGGTTTATACAAACACTTATAATGACATTCCGCTGTACAGCAATCCGCAGAGCCCAATTAACCAAATTAAAAATACAAGATATTGATCTTGAAAAAAGAATAATTTATATATCCCCAGAAATTAATAAGAATCACGATTATCACACTCTGCCTATTTCAGACACATTATATCCTTATTTGGCAAAGCTAATTGATCGGTTACATAAATTAAAACAACCTTCAAATACTCAACTATTTAATTTAAATCTTTTCTCTAATGCAGTGAAGCGAAAGGGAAAATCAATGACAGAAGATCAGGTCAGTTATCTGTTTAAAGTTATATCTAAATATACCGGTGTAATAAGCTCACCTCATAGATTCAGACATACTGCCGCAACAAATTTAATGCGAAATCCTGAAAATTTATATATAACCAAGCAACTATTGGGTCATAAAGATATTAAAGTAACACTAAGTTACATTGAGGATGACATTGAAATGGTTAGGAAATATGCAAATTCTCTTTGAAGACATATCAATGCACACTAGAAATAATCACTGTTCAGGCTTTACAAACTAGTAAATTTGTGTAAGATATGACAGTATCCACGTGACGTTAGTGGATAGATCTGGATGTATTGGCTGGGTACATCGCGTAAGGTCTAACTCTTTCTTTTCACTAATCGTGTGCACAAGGGATTTAAAATCCCTCGCCTTTCGAGGCGTGCCAGTTCAAGTCTGGCCTCGGGCACCATTTAATAATACCTTTCTTATTAAATAGTTACCCTCCAAATAAAAATGCACATGGGTTGTTAGCTCAGTCGGTAGAGCAGCGGACTTTTAATCCGTTGGTCGAAGGTTCGAACCCTTCACGACCCACCAAAAAGTTAAAGTTCCGGACCGGTTGCCCAAAGTCGATACTCCTTAACGTTAATCTTCTGTTAAGTGAGTAAAATTATGTGCATTAACCACACTGCTAAAAAACCTTACGTTGTTACAATCGCCTGTACCAAAGGTGGTTCTGCCAAAAGCACTAATGCCGCCAATATCGGTGCATTTTGTGCAGACCATGGTTTAAGAACCTTACTGATTGATACAGATACACAACCGACACTAAGCGCTTACTATAGTTTAGCTGAAACCGCTCCCGGCGGCATCCGTCAGTTTTTATCACTGCGTGATGTTGAACCATCTTCGTTTCAAAGACTGGCATTAAAAACCCGCATCTCAACAAAATTCTGCTGCACCACGACCATGTTTATCTTTACGAATACCGCCCGCAATAACGTTCATCGGTCTCAATTTCGCCCTCAAACATCTCTAAATGAGGGCTGGTTTGGTAAATAAGATGAAAATAACTGGCGGCTGTATTTTTTATGTTAACTAACCTGCTATTCTGGCGCTAACGTCTAAGAACAATTAGATAAGTTTATTCTGTGTATGCTGACTTAATCTCAATTGAGTTATTAGAACCTGCATGGGATGTTATTTCGTTATCTAGTAAGACCCTAAATTAAGTACACTCTAAGCCCACATAAATACTTTCACCTCATGAAGTGGTGCAGTTCTCATAATACTCTCCTTGTTTTGTATTAAACACGAAACTTATTTTATTCACTCATACGGCAATTTATGTCGTTAGAAAATACAAAAAAATAGCGACACCAAAATGTCGCTATCGGCATGAAAAGTGCAGTCATTTTTCTAGCTGTTTTTTGCCTTCTCCAATAATTCCGCCACCACTTTCGGCACGCCTTCGCCCGCTTTTATTTTTACTACGTTGACGTTATGGCGAATAAACTCTGTGTTCGGGTTTGGGTCGATGAGGTAAATTTGGGCGTTTTTTGGGGCTTCGTTGACTAACCCATTTGCCGGGTAAACCTGTAACGATGTACCGATGACCAACACAATGTCTGCTTGCGAAACCAAATCAATGGCCGGTTCCAACATGGGCACATTTTCGCCGAAGAAGACAATATGCGGGCGCATGGGGTGCCCGTTCGGGTCTTTGTCTTGCACCGATTGATCGCCTGTGCAAGGCACGATGTAATCGGGATCAAAGCTGCTACGGGCTTTGGTTAATTCGCCGTGCAAATGCAACACGTTGGCACTGCCCGCGCGTTCGTGTAAATCGTCCACATTTTGCGTGATGATTTGTACATGATAGGCGCGTTCCAATTCTACCAACGCGTTATGTGCCGCATTAGGTTTGGCTTTGGCGCAATTTCGGCGGCGTTCGTTATAAAAATCCAGCACCTGTTGACGGTTACGTTGCAGGGCTTCCGGCGTGCACGCCTCTTCAATTTTATGCCCTGCCCATAAACCGTCTGCCGCACGATAAGTGGGAATGCCGCTTTCGGCGCTAATACCCGCGCCGCTTAGGACGACACAAAGGGGTTTCATATTTTCCCTCCTCGTTAAATCGCTTTATCCCGATACAACGGCACTTGACTCAAGCGGGACATGGTTTCCACATAAGCGTTGACTTTCGGCGGGAAAACCATGCCTTTTACGCAGGTGAGATTGCGCAGGATGGGGAAAACGAGAATGTCTTCCAGGGAAAGGCTGCCGTTTAGTGCGGTGTCCGATTGGATTAGATGGGCAAGTTGCGCTAAATCGGGGGCAAAGCGGGCGAGATAGGTGTCGGTATTCGCGAGATTTTCGGCAAAATCGCCGATGGATTTTTCTTTATTTTCGGTGAAATAATCGACCGCACTTTGGGTGGCGTATTCAGGCAGTCCAAGACGGGTAAAGCGTGGGATGACCAAATGATTTTGATAGCTGCCGACCTGTTTTAACCAGGCTTCCACTGCCGGGCGCACCGTTTCCGATAAGACTTTTTCGCCGTTATGTTCATCAATGTAACGCACAATGTCTAAACTTTCCGGCATAGCTTCGCTGTTTTCTTTCACTAAAATCGGCACGACTTTTTTGCCGACCAATCGGATTGGCGTTTCCGCGTCGTCATTTAAGATGGTCACGAGTTCAACGGGGACATTTTTCAAGCCGAAAATCATACGGGCGCGCACGCAAAACGGGCAATGATCGTAAACATAGAGTTTCATAAGTTCTCCTTTTGTTGGTTTTCACGGAAAGTGCGGTGGATTTTTGCGGTGTTTTTTAATACCTACACCACCTAAAAAACGTTCGCAAAATCCACCGCACTTTTATATCGTCAAGGCTACATCACCACCACATCAAACTGTTCCTGAGTATAAAACACTTCGGTTTTTACTTGGATTTGTTTGCCGATGAACACCTCCAGTTCCGCCAGTAAGCCGTGGGATTCCTCGTTAATCAAGTAATCGGCGACGGCATGGGAAGCGTAAACCACGAATTGTTCGCTGGAGAAAACATGGTGTACGCGAATGATTTCGCGCATGATTTCATAGCACACGGTTTCCACGGTTTTCACCCGTCCGCGCCCTTGGCAGGCGGGACAATCGCCGCAGAGCACGCGCTCCAAACTTTCGCGGGTGCGTTTGCGGGTCATTTCCACTAAGCCCAGTTGAGTGAAGCCATTGACATTGGTTTTCACCGGATCGCCGGCAAGGGCTTCCTGCAAAGATTCCAGCACGCGGGTGCGGTGTTCTTCTTTTTGCATATCAATAAAATCGATGATGATGATGCCGCCGAGATTACGCAATTGGAGCTGTTGAGCGATGGCTTTGGTAGCTTCGATATTAGTATTAAAAATAGTTTCTTCCAGATTGCGATGCCCCACGAAGGCGCCGGTGTTGATGTCGATGGTTGTCATGGCTTCCGTTTGTTCGATAACCAAATAGCCACCGGATTTGAGGTTCACCCGTTTATCCAACGCGTTATGAATACCCGCTTCCACGCTATAGACATCAAAGAGCGGTTGATTTCCCGCGTATAAAATCAGTTTGTCGGAGAGGTTCGGGATGAATTCTTCGGTGAACTGTTTGACTTCGTTGAAACAAAGGCGGGAGTCAATGTGAATGCGATCTAATTTAGCGCCGATGAAATCGCGCAGAATACGCTGGGTGAGCGCCAATTCGCCGTATAACATGGAGCGGGTCGGGTATTTGGCGCGGCGTTCCAGCACTTTGCGCCATAAGCGTTTCAGAAATTCCGCGTCCTGTTGCAAATCCAGCTCGCTTGCCCCTTCGGCAGCGGTGCGAATAATAAAGCCGCCTAACTCGTCGCACAACGGCAGCGCCAGTTCTTTCAAACGAGCGCGTTCTTCCTCACTTTCAATACGCTGCGACACACCCACATGGCTGTTTTCCGGCATGAACACCAAATAGCGGGAAGGCAGCGTAATATCCGTGGTAAGGCGTGCGCCTTTGGTGCCGAGCGGATCTTTCACCACCTGCACGACAATATCCTGCCCTTCATGCACCAGCTGGGAAATGTCTTTTACCACAAATTGCTTTTGTTCGTTTTCATCCACACATTCAGTGTGCGAGACGATGTCTGAGGCGTGCAAAAAGGCGGCTTTTTCCAAGCCGATATCCACAAACGCCGACTGCATTCCCGGCAGCACGCGGGTCACACGCCCTTTATAAATGTTTCCCACAATGCCGCGTTTGCCTTGGCGTTCAATATGTACTTCTTTTAATAAACCTGTTTCTACAAGGGCAATGCGCGTTTCGTTGGGTGTCACATTGACCAATAATTCGACCGAATCCATAATGTCCCTGATTAAGTTTGCTAATTGTTTTTTCGTCTGATAAGTCTAACGAAAAGGAAAATAGAATAATAGGGGCAAATGCGGTAAAATGCGCCTCTTTTCACATTTTTCAGCAGTCTATGTACTAAGGTTGGTACAATGCTTGGATTAGATCCAACAATTGTCACATTTGTTATTTATATCGTCGGCATGCTCGGCATCGGGATTGCCGCTTACTATTACACTCAAAATTTCTCCGATTACATTCTCGGCGGTCGCCGTTTGGGCAGTTTCGTCACCGCCATGTCCGCCGGCGCTTCCGATATGTCCGGCTGGCTGTTAATGGGGTTACCCGGCGCAGTCTATTTATCCGGTTTGGTTGAGGGATGGATCGCCATCGGTTTAACCCTCGGCGCGTACCTGAACTGGCTATTTATCGCCGGTCGCCTACGCATTTACACAGAATTCAACAATAACGCCTTAACCCTGCCCGAATATTTTCATCACCGTTTCGGCACGTCCCATAACTTATTGAAGATCGTCTCTGCCACCATTATCCTGGTGTTTTTCACCGTTTATTGCGCTTCAGGCGTGGTTGCCAGTGCGAAATTATTCCGCAATCTGTTTTTAATTGACTACTCCACCGCACTTTGGTACGGCGCGCTCGCCACCATCATTTACACCTTCATCGGCGGCTTCCTTGCCGTTAGCTGGACGGATACCATTCAAGCCACTTTAATGATTTTCGCGTTATTGCTCACGCCGGTTTTCGTGGTTATTTCCATTGGTGGCATTGATGAGTTGCAAAGCGTCTTACAACAAGCGGAAATCAGCGCACAAAAAGACTTTACGGATTTATTCCGCGGCACCTCCACCGTCAGCTTACTGAGTCTTGCCGCTTGGGGCTTGGGCTATTTCGGACAACCGCATATTCTCGCCCGTTTCATGGCGGCGGATTCCGTCCATTCTCTCAACAACGCACGCAAAATCAGCATGACCTGGATGATACTTTGTTTGGTGGGCGCCATCGCTATCGGCTTCTTCGGCATAATTTATTTTTACGCGAACGCCAGCACTGAATCGGCTGCCCTGGTCAATAAAGAACCGGAGCAGGTTTTCATTGAATTATCCCGCCTCCTGTTTAACCCGTGGATTGCCGGCGTGTTGTTGTCCGCCATTCTTGCAGCGGTAATGAGTACCTTAAGTGCGCAATTACTCATTTCCTCTACGGCGATTACGGAAGATTTCTACAAAGGCTTCATTCGGCCGAAAGCGTCGGAAAAAGAACTTATCTGGCTTGGTCGCGCCATGGTGTTAGTGATTGCGGGCATTGCCATTTGGATTGCACAAGATGAAAAAAGCCTGGTGTTAAAACTGGTGGAATTCGCTTGGGCGGGCTTCGGCAGTGCTTTTGGACCTGTCGTGTTACTTTCCTTATTCTGGAAACGCATGACATCTTCGGGTGCGATGGCGGGCATGTTGACCGGCGCCATCACCGTGATTGCCTGGAAAAAATGGTTGCCGCAAAACACTGAATTGGCGCAAGTTTATGAAATGATTCCGGGCTTCTTACTGGCGACCCTTGCCATTGTGGTGGTTTCGTTGCTGTCGGCAAAACCGGATGCGGAAATTACCGACACCTTTGACAAAGCCCAAAAAGCATACAAAGAAGCCTTATAAGCGAGACAGCAAAATGATCGATTTTCGCCCTTTTTATCAACAAATCGCCACCACCAATCTTTCACCATGGCTGGAAACGCTGCCCCTGCAACTCAAACAATGGCAGCAACAAACCCACGGCGACTACGCCAAATGGGCGAAAGTCTTAGAATTTCTACCGCACTTGGCGGCATCCCGCATTGACCTGAAAAGTGCGGTCAAATCTGAAAGCGTTTCTCCCCTTTCCGAGGGCGAACGGCAGCGTATTGTGCACCACCTCAAACAGCTCATGCCGTGGCGCAAAGGCCCGTATGATTTGCTTGGCATTCATCTGGGTTGCGAATGGCGCTCCGATTTCAAATGGGATCGCGTGCTGCCCCATCTTGCCCCGTTGCAGGATCGCACCATTTTAGATGTGGGTTGCGGCAGCGGTTATCACATGTGGCGCATGGTGGGCGAAGGCGCGAAAATGGTGGTGGGTATTGATCCGACGGAATTATTTTTATGCCAGTTTGAAGCCGTGCGTAAATTGTTAAACGACGATCGTCGTGCCAATCTGATTCCACTCGGTATCGAGCAAATGCAGCCCCTCTCGGCGTTTGATACGGTGTTTTCCATGGGCGTGTTGTATCACCGTAAATCACCGCTGGATCATCTTTCGCAGCTGCGCGCCCAACTGGTCAAAGGCGGCGAATTGGTGCTGGAAACCTTAGTAGTGGACGGCGACGAAAACACCGTCTTAGTGCCGATGGATCGCTATGCCAAAATGAAAAATGTGTATTTCATTCCTTCCGTTGCCGCGTTAATTCATTGGTTACAAAAAACCGGTTTTAACCATGTGCGTTGCGTGGATGTGGCGGTGACTTCATTGGAAGAACAACGGAAGACCGACTGGCTGGAAAATGAATCGCTGGTGGATTTTCTTGATCCGAATGATCACAGCAAAACCATCGAAGGCTATCCCGCACCGAAAAGAGCGGTCCTTTTGGCGAATAAATAAAGGAGTTGCATTGAGATTCCAAGCCGAAAATAGTAAAGTAGGCAACCGTTGATTTTTATAACCTCAAGCTAAAAAAGGCGGAAAATTATGGGTAAAAGTGTTGTCGTTCTCGGCGCTCAGTGGGGCGATGAAGGAAAGGGGAAAATCGTTGACCTGCTCACCGATCGCGTGAAATATGTAGTGCGCTACCAAGGCGGTCATAATGCCGGTCATACCTTAATCATCAACGGTGAAAAAACCGTTCTACGTTTAATTCCCTCAGGTATCCTGCGCGATAACGTCACCTGTTTAATCGGTAACGGTGTAGTGCTTTCCCCTGCGGCACTCATGCAGGAAATGGGCGAACTGGAAAACCGTGGCGTGAATGTGCGCGACCGTTTATTGATCTCCGAAGCCTGTCCGTTAATTCTGCCTTACCACGTTGCCATGGATCACGCCCGTGAAGCTGCGTTGGGCAAAAAAGCCATCGGTACCACCGGGCGCGGTATCGGTCCTGCCTATGAAGACAAAGTGGCGCGTCGCGGTTTACGCGTAGGCGATTTGTTCGATCGCGAAGCCTTCGCCGAAAAACTCAAAAATATCCTCGATTACTACAACTTCCAACTGGTCAATTATTACAAAGTCGAACCCGTTGATTATCAAAAAACCTTAGATGACGTGTTCGCCGTTGCCGATATTATCACCGGCATGGTCGCCGACATCACCACCATCTTAGATACCGCCCGCAAAAACGGCGGCAACATTTTATTTGAAGGCGCGCAAGGCACCATGTTGGACATCGACCACGGCACCTATCCGTACGTGACCAGTTCCAACACCACTGCCGGCGGCGTGGCGACAGGTTCCGGTTTCGGTCCGCGCAATCTGGATTATGTATTGGGTATCATCAAAGCCTATTGCACCCGCGTGGGTGGCGGCCCGTTCACTACGGAATTATTTGATGAAACAGGCGCTGAAATCGCTCGCAAAGGTAACGAATTCGGCGCCGTCACCAGTCGTCCGCGTCGTTGCGGTTGGTTTGACGCGGTGGCAATTCGTCGCGCCATTCAGTTGAACTCCATTTCCGGTTTCTGCATGACCAAATTAGACGTGCTGGACGGTTTCGATGAAGTGAAAATCTGCGTCGGCTACAAAATGCCGAACGGCGACATCGTGGAATATGCCCCGCTCGCCGCGAAAGATTGGGAAGGTGTTGAGCCGATTTATGAAACCTTGCCGGGCTGGAAAGAAAATACCTTCGGCATCACCGATGTTAACCAATTGCCGCAAACCTGTCGCGACTACATCAAACGCATCGAAGAAGTCACCGGCGTACCGGTTGCCATTCTTTCCACCGGACCGGATCGCGTACAAACCATGATTCTGCAAGATCCGTTTGCCGCGTAAAAACGCATGGGAAAACGACCGCACTTTTGGGCTTTCAAAGTGCGGTGTGTTTTTCAAATGTTTTTTAATGATCGCTTAACAACGAAATAGAGCGCGTTTGCTTACGCAATTCTTCCACTTCATCAAGCAGTTGCATAATCAAACTCAAGGCAGGCACGCTGGCTTCAAAATCATGGCTTAAGCGGTGGGCTCGACGGACGCGTGCCATTTGGAAGCCGCTAAATACTGCCTGCTCCGGATGCCCTTCCACGGAAATAATGCCCTCGTCAATCAGCGCCAACAACCACTGCCGTTCACCGGCACACACATTCAACATCTCACTAAAACTCAGTTTAATATCAATATCTTGTTTCATAACGTCCATTCCTTATTCTGTGTTACGCCTGTTTCGCGGCAAAATGCGCGCTTAATTGTTCCCATGCGGCACGATCCGCCTCGTTTTCTACCGCCGGCACCACAATACGAATATTCAAATACAAATCGCCTGCGTCTTTCGCCGGAATGCCTTTGCCTTTCAAACGAATACTTTTGCCGCTTTGACTGTTCGCCGGCAGGTTGATTTGCAGTTTTCCGCCGATAGTGGACACCACGGTTTTGCCGCCCAGCACCGCCTGCCATGGGAAAATATCAATAGTCTGACAAACGTCTTTTTTGTTTTTCACATAGAGATCGGGCTGTTCATGGAAACGGATTTTCAAGTACAAATCTCCGCTTGTACCTCCGTTGATGCCCGGTAAGCCTTGCCCTGACAAGCGAATTTGTTGCCCTTCGGCAATGCCTTTCGGAATTTTCACATTCATGGTTTTGGTCTGTTGAATAATTCGCCCGTGTTCGTCAATGGTCGGCATATTCAGACTTAAAGAACGCTCCGCACCCTGATACGCCGCCGAAATATCAATGCTGAGCTCGGCGTGTTGATCCTCGCCTTTTATCGGCCCGGTTTGGCGCGTTTGTGATTGTTGCTGACCGCGACGACCGAAAGCGGAGAATAAATCCTCAAAATGGAAATCCCCCTGACCAAACGGTTCACCGCCCGCGCCGCTGTGGAATTCATAATGGCGGAAACCGCTGCCATCGCCGTATGCGCCTTCAAACGGATTGCCCTGATGTGCGCCGCCAAACGGATTTCCTTGCCCCGCACCAAACGGGTTTGCCAGCATTTCATCGTATTCCGCCCGTTTTTGCGAATCTTTCAAGGTTTCATAAGCCTCATTCACCTCGGCGGTTTTTTGCACTGCGTCGGGATCTTTGCTGACATCGGGATGATATTTGCGCACCAATTTGCGATACGCCTTTTTAATTGCATCGAGATCGGCATTTTTATCCACGCCTAATATCTCGTAATAGTTTTGTTTTGCCATAGTTATCCTTATTGCTTAATATCTAAATGCGATTATTCGGTTTGATTTGCCGCCAAGTGTAAGAACGCCCTGCGGCATTGCATGAATTGATGAGATGATCAGTATAAAATTTCACCTATTTAATATAATGCCGACAGAAAATTTTTAAAGTGATTTTTAGAAATAAATTATCACGTCAAAGCCTTGTGATTTCTCATCATGGCTAAAATCCGCTATAATGCCTGCCATTTTTCAAGTGCCGATGTCGATCTTCCCGTGGCACATTTCATTTATAAGAGGTTTTTATGACAACTCCCGTAGTTGCCTTGGTGGGTCGCCCGAATGTGGGAAAATCCACCCTATTCAATCGCCTGACCCGCACCCGCGACGCCCTCGTCGCCGATTTTCCCGGCTTAACCCGCGACCGCAAATACGGTCACGCCCACCTTGCCGGCCATGATTTTATCGTCATTGATACGAGCGGTATCGACGGCACGGAAGAAGGCGTAGAAGAAAAAATGGCGGAACAATCGCTGCTCGCCATTGAAGAAGCGGATATCGTTCTCTTTTTGGTGGATGCCCGCGCAGGATTAACCTCGGCGGACATTGGCATCGCCAATTATTTACGCCAGCGCCAAAACAAAACCACGGTGGTGGTCGCCAATAAAGTGGATGGCATTGATGCGGATTCCCACTGCGCCGAATTTTACCAATTAGGCTTGGGCGACATTGCCCAAATCGCCGCTTCTCAAGGGCGCGGCATTGTGAGCTTAATGGAGCAGGTACTTAGTCCGTTGGCGGAGCAAACGACGGAAGAAAGCGAAGAAAGTGCGGTGGAAAATACCGACGTTTCTTCCAATGAGACCAACACCACCGAATTCGACGAATGGGACGAGGACTTCGATTTTTCAAACGAAGAAGACACCGCACTTTTAGACGAAGAACTGGCGCAGGAACAGACGCCCGATAAGAAAAATATCAAAATCGCCATTGTCGGGCGCCCGAACGTCGGCAAATCCACGCTGACCAACCGCATTTTAGGTGAAGATCGCGTGGTGGTTTACAACTTGCCGGGCACCACCCGCGACAGCATTTATATTCCCATGGAACGCGACGGTCAGGATTACACCCTAATCGACACTGCCGGCGTGCGTAAACGGGGAAAAGTGCATTTGGCGGTGGAAAAATTTTCCGTCATCAAAACCCTGCAAGCCATTCAGGACGCTAACGTAGTGTTATTGGTGATTGACGCGCGCGAAAACATTTCCGATCAGGATTTATCCCTCCTCGGCTTTATTTTAAACGCCGGTCGCTCGCTGGTGATCGTGGTGAACAAATGGGACGGCTTGGATATGGAAGTGAAAGATCGGGTGAAATCGGAACTGGATCGCCGTTTGGATTTTATTGATTTTGCCCGTGTGCATTTTATTTCCGCCTTGCACGGCAGCGGCATCGGCAATTTGTTTGATTCCATCAAAGAAGCCTACGAATGTGCCACACAAAAAATGACCACCTCTATGCTAACGCGTATTTTGCAAATCGCCACGGAGGAACACCAACCGCCGATGATTAGCGGTCGTCGGGTAAAACTCAAATATGCCCACCCGGGCGGTTACAACCCGCCGATTATTGTGATTCACGGCAACCAAGTGGATAAATTACCGGATTCCTATAAACGTTATTTGTCCAACCATTTCCGTCGTAGCCTGAAAATCATCGGCTCGCCGATTCGTTTGCAATTCCAGGAAGGCAACAACCCGTTTGCCGGCAGACGCAATAAACTCACGCCAAACCAATTACGCAAACGTAAACGTTTGATGAAGTTTATTAAGAAAGCGAAAAGATAACACAAAAAGTGCGGTGAAAAATCACCGCACTTTTCTATTTTCCAATCTATTAATGAATAGGTCGGTTCATTATAAATGCGTTAAATTTTCGCGATTGGCTTTTCCATAGCGAAAATGGATAGACATAAACAACATAAATCCAAGCGCTGCAAACAAGGCGCCTGAAAAGCCGATATTGGCAAGTCCGAAATGTTGCATGACCTGATTGCCCAATAATGCACCGCCGCCGATGCCGATATTATAAAGCCCCGAATAGATCGCCATTGCCACATCAGTGGCATCGGGTGCCAGCTGCAACACCCGCACCTGCAAACTCAAACCGATACCGGAAATGCCTACCCCCCAAATAAATGCCAGTAAGAACATGGCGCTTTGATTTTGACTGAACGGCAATAACAGCAGCAAAGAAATGACTAAAATAGCCATGGCGCTCAACAAGAATTTTGCCGGTGCGAAGCGGTGAAAGCGGTTAAACAACAAACTGGCAGTAATACCCGATAAGCCGAAAATCAATAAGATCGCCGTGGCGGTGCTATCGCTCATTGCGCCAATACGTACAATAAACGGTTCAATATAACTATAAGCGGTGAAATGTGCCGAAATAATGAGGATAGTCAGCACATATAAGCCCACCAGCAGCGGGCGTTTGAATAATAAAGGGACGGATTTTAGCGAACCGGCGTTGCGACTTGCCAGATGCGGCAGAAAGCGATACAGCAGCGCCGTTACTGTAAATGCCAGGAACGCAATAATACCGAACGCCTCACGCCAACCAAAATACTGCCCGATAACCCGTCCAAGGGGCAAACCCAGTACCATCGCCAACGCGCTGCCCATTGCCAGCAACCCGATCGCCTGCGCTTTTTTATCCTTCGGCGCGACCCGCACCGCCAGAGACGTAGTAATAGACCAGAAAATCGCATGGGTAAACGCTACACCGATCCGGGATAACAGCAGGATCCAAAAATCCCACGCCATAACGGAAAAAATATGGCTGGCGACAAACACAATAAAGAGTTTAATCAGCAAACTACGCCGCTCCAGCTTTGCCGTCATCAGCATAAACGGCAGTGACATCAGGGAAACAATCCAGGCATAAACAGTGATCATCAGCCCCGCTTGCTGCACGGGGATTTCAAAACTTTGCGCAATGTCGGATAACAAGGCGACGGGTAAGAATTCGGTGGTGTTAAAAATAAACGCAGCAAATGCCAGTAACACAACGCGAAAAAATTTCAGGCGTCGTACAATTTTTAAAGAGACCATATTATTGTTTTAATTTACGTCGAAGAAGTTCTTTGATTTTATTGCGAAATGCTTTGTCGATATTCATTTCATATTGCGGCGAATAGCAACTATTAAAGAAATGAATCGGTAGTACAATGTCCGCGTATTTTTCATTGGTTGGACGAAGGTTCAGATCAACATCGCATTGCATAGCTTGCAAATTTACCCGGCCACGCCCCTCACCTAAAAGTGCGGTGGTTTTCAAGATCATTTTTTCAATATCAAGTTGATGTCCCTGCAAACGGAAGCTGCCGGTCATCCGGTCGTATTTGGTATTAATATTATTTCTGTCTTTTAACGCCGAAGCATCCCAGTTAACCGGCAAATGTCGTCCTGCCAACTCCAACAAATTTATCCCCAATAATTCGCCATTTCTCGCATCAAAATAGAATTTACCGCCGATAATTTGAGAACGGTCGAACTGCATGGCGATGTCCACATCGGCATTGCCGGTAATGGTTTTCGGGAAAGTGAACCAGGTCAGCAGGCGTTCCAGCGGATAATTTTTAGCGGAAAAACCGACCGCACTTTTTTCCGGCTCGCTGACATAATCCAAGCGTGCGGTACAAGGCGAATCGGGCGGACAATAAGAATTAATGTCTGCGGTCAGGTGCTTGGTGTATTGGGATAAGTCTAAATCCGCCTGAATAAAGCCTAAGGTTTCTGCATTTAAAACGGCATGGTCAAACTGCGCCGTAAATTTTCGTTCGCCGTTACGCTGAATCGCGCCCTTGATAAAACGGAAATTAAAGGTTTTATTGTTGCCGTACAACGGTTTTGCCAATTCCACCGTAACCGAATTATCGCCGCTAAAGGCAATGCCGTCGGGAGAAATATTATCGAGAGAAAAATCGGAAAAACGCATTTGAATATCGGCGCTATTCTGTGCATTTTCAGACCATTTGGCGTTTTGAATTTCCAGCGCCTGTAATTTGACATTCCCGGAAAACAAGGCGGATAACGGAAATCTACCGGTCAGCTTTGCAATACTGATTTGGTTATGTTTAACGTTTTCAAAAGCAAGGTAAGGTTGCGGGAAAAAGCCTAAGCTAAACGCTTGAAATTGGGTTTCATGTTGTGCCAGTTTCGTAGAAACCACCGTTTCCAGCTTCTGAATCCGGACATAAAAAAATGCAAAGATCGCAAGTATGACGACCACGGTAATAATTGCGATCTTTTTCATTTATTTGTCCTCGTCAATGCGACTGGCAACGGCATTTTGCTGATTTTTGTATTTTGCGTCTCTACGGCTGCTGTACGGGCGCGCCGCCGGTCCGCTTAACACTTCAAAACTCAAGGCGCCAATAATCATATTCGGGCGTAATGCTAACGGTAATTTGCCGGAATTGTAAAACTCTAACACGATTTTACCTTCCCAACCCGGGTCGATACGATGGGCGGTAACATGCACCATTAAACCCAAACGCGCCAGGGAAGAGCGTCCATCCAGCCAGCCGATAATATTCGCCGGCAGTTTTACCGACTCCAAGGTCGTAGCAAGTGCCAGCACGCCGGGGTGCAAGAAGAAGGCTTCATCATCGCCGATAATGATTTCATCGCTCATCACCGATTCCAACTGCGCCGACACTTCTTCTTTCGGACCGCTTAAATCAATGTAAGGGGCGGAATGCTCACGAAATACGCGGAAGGAATTGCCCAAACGCACATCAATCGTGGCGCCGTTAATTTTATCGTTCGACGGGCGCGGATTGAGGGAAATTAATCCCTCGTCCAGATAACGTTCAATGTCGGTATCACATAATCTCATGAGCGCCTCCTATTTTCGGCTTAATAACTGCATAATTTGCGCTTTTAACATATTGATGGCAATGCGGTTTTTGCCGCCGCGCGGAATCACAATATCGGCGTGCTGTTTAGACGGCTCGATAAATTGCAGGAACATCGGGCGCACGGTGGCACGATATTGGTCGATCACCGATTGCAGAGAACGCCCGCGCTCTTCCATGTCACGCTGCAAACGACGAATAAAGCAAATATCCAGCGGCGTATCTACAAACACGGAAATATCCGCCAACTGACGCACACGTTCATCGGTTAATAACAAAATGCCTTCTAAAATCACGATTCTTTTCGGGGTAAAATGGGTGACATCGTCGGTGCGGGTATGTTCAACATAGCTATAAACGGGAATATCCACGGCATTGCCGGCCTTAAGGGATTTCAAATGTCGAATGAGCAAATCGCGGTCCATGGAGTTGGGATGGTCATAATTGGTTTTCACCCGCTCTACCATTTCCAGATGGCTTTGATCTTTGTAATAACTGTCTTCCGCAATAATGCCGATTTCTTCGCAACCTAATTCATTGCACAGTTCTCTATGAACGGTTGATGCGATAGAGCTTTTTCCAGAGGCAGACGCCCCCGCAATGGCGATAATAATACAAGATGAATTTTGAGTGTCTGACATACCGATTTCCTTCCCTTTTGGCGTGTAATAGGCACGTAAATAAATTCGGGGAATTATAAAGAAAAAAATCCGATTTTTATAGAGTTGCTGTCTAAAATTCAGCCACCCTACAGCAACATAAATAAACAAAATTTCTACAATCAGAAGATGAAACGATAAATTCACTCCATAAAATTATTATTTTTGTGAGAATTATCACATTAATTCTGAAAAAATTTCGTTAATATTCTTCATAACCTAAAACAAAATGCCAACGCAGGTTGGCATTAAATTTTTATATCTCATGGACAAAAGAGGTTATTCGTATGAAATTAAAATCACTTTCTCTCGCCATTTCCACCGCACTTTTAGCCGGCGGATTACTCGCCTCACAAGCGGCAACCGCCAAAGGGCGCTTGGTGGTGTACTGTAGCGCAACGAACATTTTATGTGAAACCACTACCAAAGCCTTTAGCGAAAAATATGATGTAAAAACCTCCTTCATCCGCAACGGTTCCGGCAGCACCTTCGCCAAAGTGGAAGCAGAAAAAAATAACCCGCAAGCAGATGTTTGGTTCGGCGGTACTTTCGATCCACAGGCACAAGCTGCCGAACTCGGTTTGATTGAACCTTATCAATCCAAACACATTGACGAAATCATAGAGCGCTTCCGCGACCCGGCAAAAACCAAAGGTCACTACGTTTCCGCCATTTACATGGGGATTTTGGGCTTCGGTGTGAACACCGAACGTCTTGCAAAGTTAGGTATTAAAGAGGTGCCGAAATGCTGGAAAGACCTAACGGATCCACGTTTTAAAGGTGAAGTGCAAATTGCCGATCCGCAAAGCGCAGGTACCGCTTACACTGCGTTAGCCACTTTCGTACAATTGTGGGGCACAGAACAAGCCTTTGATTTCTTAAAAGCCTTACATCCGAACGTTTCCCAATACACCAAATCCGGCGTCACCCCATCCCGTAACGCTGCCCGTGGCGAAACCGCAGTAGGAATCGGTTTCTTACACGATTATGCTCTGGAAAAGCGCCAAGGCGCACCGTTGGAATTGGTGGTTCCGTGTGAAGGCACAGGTTATGAATTAGGCGGTGTGAGCATCTTGAAAGGCGCACGCAACCCGGACAATGCCAAATTATTCGTGGATTGGGCGTTATCCAAAGAAGGGCAGGAATTAGCCTGGAAACAAGGGGATTCCTTACAAATTTTGACTAACACCACCGCAGAACAATCCCCAACGGCGTTTGACCCGAGCAAACTCAACCTTATTAATTACGACTTTGAAAAATACGGCGCCACCGAACAACGCAAAGCCCTGATTGAAAAATGGGTACAAGAGGTAAAATTAGCGAAATAGCGCTGAAAAGTGCGGTGGAAAATCCATGTGTTTTTTTAACCGCACTTTTATTTGCAGGAGCAGTTTGATAGCGCGTCTCCTGGCACACGCTTATCACTATCCCGAGGACACGCGTCAGGAGACGCACGCCATCATAAAATAAAAAACACAGGAGTGTTCAAATGAAACCCTCGAAAATTGCATTAACAGTATCCGCATCTGCAACCGTACTTAGTGGCATTTTTTTCTCAACTAATGTCCTGGCTGAAGGGCGATTAGTCGTCTATTGTAGTGCGCAGAATTCAGTGTGTGAAACTCAGGTCCAAGCTTTTGCTAAAAAATACGATGTAAATGCTACTTTTATCCGTAATAGTTCAGGAAGCACCCTAGCCAAAATAAAAGCAGAAACAAATAATCCACAAGCCGATGTATGGTATGGAGGAACGTTTGATCCTCATTCACAAGCAGCTGAGATGGATTTACTAACAGCATATCAATCTCCTTTATTGAAGGAAGTTATGCCGGAATTCAAAGACCCGGGGCGCCGTAAAGGCAACTATAGCTCTGTTGTTTATATGGGAGTTCTGGGTTTTGGTGTTAATACAGGGAAATTAAAGAAACTTGGTATTACTGATGTTCCAAAATGTTGGAAAGATTTATTAGATCCAAGATTCAAAAATGAAATTCAAATTTCAGATCCTCAAAGCGCAGGAACCGCATATACTGCTATTGCCACTTTTGTTCAACTTTGGGGTGAGGATGCTGCATTTGACTATTTAAAGGATCTTGATAAAAATATTTCTCAGTATCCAAAAGCAGGGACGGCCCCTGCACATAATTTAGCCCGTGGGGAAACTACAATCGGAATTGGATTTTTACAAAATTATTCTTTTGAAAAACAAAATGGCGCCCCGATTGAAGTTGTCGTACCTTGCGAAAGTACCGGTTACGAGTTAGGCGGTGTAAGCATTATTAAAAACGCCCGTAATTTAAAAAATGCTCAATTATTTGTTGACTGGGCTATGTCTAAAGAGTCTCAAGAACTTTCTTGGAAAACAGGACAATCTCACCATATTTTAACCAATGTAAATGCCGAGGGTTCTCCTTACGCATTAAAATCAAATGAATTGAATTTAATTAAATATGATTTTGATAAATTTGGTTCTTCCGATGTACGGAGTCGTTTGATTGATCGTTGGGTACATGAAGTCAAATTAAATAAATAAACTTGTAACCTGGAAACGGAGGCTTTATGAGAAAGCAGTATAATTTTCTCAATTCCAATCTCTTTTGGGTAATGTTAGCAATGGCAGGCTTTATTTTCCTACCATCGTTAGCATTATATTACGGAATATCGGATTCCACTTCGGATGAAATACTTGCCGCAATGGGGTGGAATCAACCTAATTTAAGTTGGCTATGGTTTGGTTCATTATTTCTTATCCCTGTATTTTCTCACCTATGTAAACAGAAAGGAGCTGTGTATCAGGGGAAAATAGAGTTCATTTTATCCTGTATAATTTTTGTATTTGTGATGGTTTCAGCCACAATTGCAAAAATCAGTTTGGGCTATTCTATTTTTGTTCTCACCATAGCACTCATCGGGGTTTCTACGAATGCGCTTGCCAAAATGAAAGTCATGCAAAGTGATAAATTCATCATTGGCTCTTTAATTAGCATTGTCTTATTAATATTCTTTTTTATCGTTTATCCAACATTAGCGATCTTTATGTCAATGTTCTATAAAGGAACAGAGTTTGTTCCCGGGCAAGTCATAGATATCATAAAGCAGCCTTATGTTGTCAGAATCATCCTAAATTCACTGTCTGTTGCCGGCACAATAGGCGTGCTCGCTACCACATTTGGCTTGATATTTGCATTATACACAACAAGAATTGCCAAACGTAGTGCCGTAATAGGTAAAATATTCTCTATATTACCTATTGTCACCCCGCCGTTTGTAGTTGGATTAGGGGTAACGCTAATGTTAGGGCGCTCCGGTTACATTACCCAATATCTAGTTGAGTACTTAGGATTTGATAGTAATTGGTTATATGGTTTTACCGGTATTGTTATTGCCCATACGCTTGCTTTAACACCAATGTCTTTCATGATATTGGAGGGTGCACTAAAATCAATTCATCCATCAATTGAAGAAGCCTCGTATACGTTAAGAGCTAATCGCTATCAGACTTTCTTTAATATTATTTTCCCATTATTGAAACCGGCATTAGCTAATTCATTCTTAGTCGTTGCGATCCAGTCTATCGCTGACTTTAGTACACCATTAGTTTTAGGTGGTAGTTTTGATGTTATATCATCACAAATTTATTTCTATATAGCCGGTTCCCAACTGGATTACGCCTCTGCAAGTACCTTGGGTACAATATTGTTAGTCTTTTCTTTAGGTATCTTTATCATCCAATATTGGTGGATAGGTAACCGTTCCTATACGACTGTATCAGGTAAATCTTATCGAGGTGATGTACAAGAATTACCAACCACAATGAAATACGCCATTACCCTTATTTTAGGGGGCTGGGTAGTATTTAACATATTATTGTACGGTAGTATTTTCTACGGTAGTTTCACCGTAAACTGGGGTGTAAACTACACTTTAACACTGAAAAATTACATTACCTTATTTGGACAAGGCTTCAGCGATGGAGCATGGCCATCATTGATTCAAACCGTTATCTTCGCAGCTACAGCTGCACCGATCACTGCATTGTTTGGTTTATTAATTGCATACATTACTGTACGAAGAGAATTTAAAGGTAAGAAAACATTAGAGTTTCTCACTTTGCTTTGCTTTGCCGTACCGGGCACGGTAGCCGGTGTATCTTATATTCTTGCCTTTAATGATGCGCCTATTTACATTACAGGTACCAGCCTCATCGTTATTCTATCAATGATCATGCGTAATATGCCTGTAGGTATGCGTGCTGCAATTGCAGGTTTAGGGCAACTAGACAAATCATTAGATGAAGCCTCTTTATCTCTTAAAGGCAGCTCATTCAAAACAATTTGTTTTATTGTTTTCCCGCTATTAAAACCGGCACTGCTATCTGCGTTAGTAACAAGCTTTGTTCGTGCAATGACAACCGTTAGTGCGATTGTCTTCTTAGTTACTGCAGATACCAGGGTAGCTACCTCATACATCTTAAACCGTGTAGAAGACGGCGAGTATGGTATCGCGATAGCCTATGGCTCCCTCTTAATCGTGGTAATGATGGCGATTATTTTATTCTTCGACTGGATTGTCGGTGACACCCGCATTTCCCGTTCCAAAGCGAAAAAAATGAATTAAGTTATAGGTAAAAATATGAACAATGATTTCTTAGTATTAAAAAATATCACCAAATCTTTCGGCAAATCCGTAGTGATCGATAATTTGAATTTAACTATTAAACGCGGCACTATGGTCACCCTGCTCGGTCCGTCCGGTTGCGGTAAAACTACCGTATTGCGATTGGTGGCAGGCTTGGAAAACCCGACCTCCGGCCAAATTTTTATTGACGGCGAAGACGTGACCAAATCCTCCATTCAAAACCGCGATATTTGTATCGTGTTCCAGTCCTACGCCTTATTCCCGCACATGAGCATCGGCGATAACGTGGGCTATGGCTTGCGTATGCAAAACGTGAGCAAAGAAGAACGTAAACAACGGGTAAAAGAAGCCTTGGAATTGGTAGATTTAGCCGGGTTTGAAGAGCGCTATGTGGATCAGATTTCAGGCGGTCAGCAGCAACGTGTGGCACTTGCCCGTGCGCTTGTGCTCAAACCGAAAGTGTTATTGTTCGATGAGCCGCTAAGTAACCTGGATGCCAACTTGCGTCGCGCCATGCGTGAAAAAATCCGTGAATTACAACAAAGCCTCGGCATCACGTCGCTTTATGTGACCCACGACCAAACGGAGGCTTTCGCAGTGTCTGATGAAGTTATCGTGATGAACAAAGGCAAAATTATGCAAAAAGCGTCGGCGAAAGATCTTTATCAACGCCCGAACTCGTTATTTCTTGCCAACTTCATGGGCGAATCCAGCATTTTCCCGGCGAAATTGCAAGGAAGCACCGTCAATATTGACGGCTATGAGTTAACCCTGAAAGACGCTGCGCAATTTCATTTGGCAGATGGTGATTGCCTGGTAGGGATTCGCCCGGAAGCGGTTTATCTTTCCGAAACCGGCAGCGAAGCCCAACGTTGCAGCATTAAAAGTGCGGTGTACATGGGCAACCATTGGGAAGTGGTGGCGCAATGGCACGGCAAAGATTTGCTGATTAACAGCCGCCCGGAACACTTCAACCCGGCATTGCAGGAAGCCTATGTTCAGCTTTCCGAACAAGGGGTTTTCCTGTTAAAAAATGAATAAAATTAAAAAATAATTGAAATTTTAACCGCACTTTGTATTCAAAAGATTAGGGCTTGTGTGTTTTAATGAGCACACAAGCCCTAAGTGTGGGCACAAAAAACAACGTTTTTTGAACGTTGGCAAAGCCAACGGCCCCGTAGGGGCGAATAAATCACTTTTTGTGATTTATGAGTAATGATTTACGGCATTTTGGAAACTGCTGTTATATGCCGGCCATAGATAAAATGACTTTCCTTCCCCTATTTGCGGAGGAAGGTGTCCGAAGGGCGGAAGAGGGCCCCCTCAGACTTCGGCAGCCCCCCGTAAACGGAGAGGCAAAGACTTTTGATTGTGCTATATAACACCCTAACCTCCCTTAATTCAAACTTGAGGACAACATGAGCAAAAAGAGAAAAATCACATTAACACTTGCCGCCATCATCGTTGCTATCGGTAGCGGTGCACAAATTTACACCAATCAACAAGTGGATCAGGTGTTACAAAAATTCCCTTATTCCTTGGATAATCAACTTCGCCTCAATGTAACCGAAACAAATAACAACTTTTTCAGCCGTCATTTAACTTTTAGCCTTGAAAATCCGGATGGTAAAACCACCGATGTGATTTCTGCCAAGCTTACTGCTCTGCCGTTTTTTATCACAGCGGAATCCAAACTGTCCGATCAATTAGTTCACCAATTAAACAAAAATCTCAATATCACCATTGATAAAAACACCATTAACAGCAAATTCTCGCCGGTGGGCGATTACCTGCAATCGGACGTGTTAACCGAATTTCGCGATTTCACCAATAAATCACAAAACCTTGCCGTCACCTTAAATTTCAATGCGGAAAACAAAGACGTCAACATTAAAACCGATTTAAGTGGCTTCAATTACGACAAAAACAGCAAACTGGAACGAATTAACGGAAAACTCCACTTCGTGCCGGTGGGCGATAATCAATATGATATTTCGTCAATTGAACTGAACATAAAAAACGCCGAATTAAATTTAATGAACGGTGAAAATACTAAAATTCAGCTCAAAAATGCGAAATATCAGTTTGATATTAAGAAAAACGAAGAGTCACAACATCGTGATTTAACCACCAAATTCAGCAGTGATATTCTCCGCGTTGCCAATAAAGAACGCACCACGGAAGAAAGCCAGACCACCATCCACGGTTTGTCACTCAATCTCACCCAGAAAGGCGTGAAAAGTGCGGTTGATTTTGCCGATGAATTTAAAAAACTCACCAATGATAACCAAGGCATAAAAAATGCCGTTAATTTTTTGGTTGCCGTGCTAATCCAAAACGAGGAGTTCAACGGTTCGCTTGCTGTAAAATCGGTTGAAGCCCCGAAAAATCAAAAACCCTATTTCAATTTGAATGACACAACCTTCAGCCTAAAAATGAACAATCGTCATCTCGACAACGCGAATATTGATCTGCAACTTAATGTCGGTAACGTCAAGCAAACACCGGAAGATCAAAACAAGCAATGGCAGGCGAAAGGCGCCAAAATTATCTATCATTTAGAAAATTACAACTTGGAAAATGAGTTGGCGTTCATTCCTTTTTATCTGGATTCCTTTACGGTAAAAACCCCGCCGAAAGAAGACAACAACGCCTTGTTAAAATTAAAAGAGAAATGGGCGAAAGCATCCGGTAGCAATAGCAACACGGAAATTGCATTGCAATCATTCAATTATGGCAATGTTGTGTCTGAGAACTTATCCGTAAAAAGCCAATCCACGGAAGAAAATCATCAATATCGCGGTGCATCCACACTTTCCATGCAAAAACTGGCATTACCTGAAGCACAAATACAAATTGAAGATCTTGCCGTCAGCCTTCCGCTTACCATCAACAATTACCCGAAGCTGGCAGAAGTGCAGTTTTGCTCCGGTCTGGCAGCGCCACTGTGTTCTGCCTATTTCACCTCAGAAACCACAGAGAAATACATTGAAAACCAATGGAAAGGATTAGATTTAAGCATAAACAACGCAACAATTACGCTGAATTTGAACACCTATCCTGCTACCAAAGCCTATCCGCTTAAACTGGATATCAACGGCGCGATTAAATCACAAAAAGATAGCCAAACACCATTCGATGTGCTCGACCAAAACCTCAGAGGCTCACTCAATATCTCCCTTAACAAGGGCTTAATCGATGGCACCAACGAGCAAAGTCTAAAAATCAAAAATGACTCACCATTCTGGCAACAACTTCAAATGGAAATAAAACCGGAAGGCACACTTTCTCCGCTTTTCCTGGAAGACAAGGATAATTACGTGATTAAACTGGAAAAAACCGACAAAGGCACGTTTATCAACGGCAAAACCGAGGAAGAAATCCGACAAGAAATATTAAAACAAACGGAAGAAGTTGAACAGCAAGAGGAAGCGGAGGAAGTAAAACCGCAAGCAGGAATACAACCACAATCGGAGAGTGAAAAACAAGAGGTAGTTCAACCGAATCAAATCGAAAAACCGAACAACTAAAAACACCAAAGAAAACGACCGCACTTTATTTGAAGTGCGGTCGTTTTAAATCTTATTTTAAGTCGTCGGCAACAGCGGGTTGGATTTTGCCGAGGATTTCTTTTAAAACCCGCGGGGCGGCTGCCACGATATGACCGCATTTTAAATAGGCATGACCGGCATTATAGTCGGTGACGATGCCGCCAGCTTCACGCACGATTAAATCGCCTGCCGCCACATCCCAAGCTTTGATACCGTACTCAAAATAACCATCGACGCGACCTGCCGCCACATAGCAAAGATCCAACGCGGCGGAGCCTGTGCGACGGAAATCCGCCACATCGGCAATCAGGCTTTGCATCATGTTAAATTGCATCGGAATATATTTGGTTTGTTTGAACGGGAAACCGGTGGCTAAAATAGCGCCATTTAAATCACGTTTGTTTTCAACGCGTAAACGTAATTCGTTTAATTTTGCGCCTTCGCCACGTACGGCGGTGAAAAGTTCGTTAAGGATTGGATCATAAACCACGCCCACTTCAGTGCGGCCTTTGACGCGAATGGCGATAGAAACAGCAAAATGCGGTAAGCCTTTCACGAAATTGGTGGTGCCATCCAGCGGATCAATCACCCATTGCACGTCATTATCGCTCCCTTCCAGCGCACCGCTTTCTTCGGTGATGATGGTGTGTTCGGGATAGGATTTTTTGATCACTTCGATAATCGCTGCTTCGGACGCTTTATCGACATTCGTCACATAATCATTTTTACCTTTTTCCATCGTTTCGATATCGTCACGACGCTCATAATTTTTCGCAATAATATTGCCCGCTTTTCGTGCTGCACGAATCGCGATATTTAACATTGGATTCATAGATTCCACCGGATTTTAAAGAACAGTCAGATCTCAAATTATAAGCAGTTTATAAGGAAATAGCTATCAGAAAAATCTCTAGAATTGTTGACTAAAAATAAAGGGTATTATGTTAGAATAGCCAATATTTTAAGTCATATAGTAAAAATAATGTTAAAAAATATTCGGATTGTTTTAATTGAAACCTCACACAGTGGCAACATCGGTTCTGCTGCACGGGCAATGAAAACAATGGGATTAACGGATTTAGTGTTGGTCGCGCCGAAACAAAACGTGGATGATCAGGCTATCGCTCTTGCCGCCAGTGCACAAGATGTGGTGAAAAGTACGGTTATAGCGGAAAACTTTTCACAAGCGGTCGCCGATTGCTCTTTAGTCGTCGGTACCAGCGCAAGATTGCGCCATTTGCAGAATTCACTTATTGAACCGCGTGAGTGTGGCGAAAAAGCCGTTGCTTATGCAACAAACGGGAAAGTCGCCATTGTGTTCGGGCGCGAGCGCGTCGGCTTAACTAATGAGGAATTACTCAAATGCCACTATCATATGACTATTCCCGCCAATCCCGATTATGCCTCACTTAATCTTGCCATGGCGGTGCAATTAATCGCTTATGAAGTCAGAATGGCATATTTGACCCAAACTATAGCATCGCCTCCCCCAAATATCCGCAATAACGCGAATATTTACCCGCAGATGGAGGAATTAGAATATTTTTTTAACCACACGGAGCAGCTTTATCGTTCCCTTGGATTCATTCAAAATCAAGGCGTTATGCAAAAGTTGCGACGATTATACAGCCGCGCCGGGATAGAAAAAACAGAATTAAACATTCTGCTTGGTATGTTAAGTGCGGTAGAAAAAAACTTAAATCTTAACCAGGATAATAGTTGACTAAATAAGTCAACAATGTAAAGATTTTTCGCATTCATAATTTTATTAGGAACACAAAAAAATGAAATTAACTTCCAAAGGTCGTTATGCGGTAACCGCAATTTTAGACATTGCTCTTTATGCCAATGATGGACCTGTGAGCCTGTCTGATATTTCCGAACGGCAACATATTTCTTTATCTTACTTAGAACAATTGTTTGCCAAACTGCGTCGTCACAATGTGGTGAAAAGCGTGCGCGGACCGGGCGGCGGTTACAAATTGGGCTTTGCGCCAAGTGAGATTTCCATTGCGATGATTATTACTGCCGTCAACGAAAATATTGAAACGACAGCTTGCCTTGGACATGGCAACTGCAGCAACGGTTCCGAATGTCTAACCCATTCCTTATGGGAAAAATTGAGCCAACGCATTGAAGATTTCTTAAGTGAAATTACCTTGGAAGAATTAGTTCTCCAACAAAAAAGCAGACAACAGGGCGTTGCCTCCCCTGACAAACCTCAGAATTTTGAAAATTTAGTCGTGGTAAACGGCTAACGGCCCACTAAGTAGCTAAAGTGCGGTCAAATTATAACTATTTAGGAGTGAATAATGAAACTACCCATTTATTTAGATTATGCGGCAACCTGTCCGGTAGATGAACGTGTAGCAAAAAAAATGATGGAATATTTAACCATCGACGGTGTTTTTGGTAATCCTGCTTCCCGTTCACACAAATTCGGCTGGCAAGCAGAAGAGGCAGTTGACGTTGCCCGTAATCAAATTGCCGATTTAATCGGTGCCGACTCCCGTGAAATCGTGTTTACCTCCGGTGCAACGGAATCTGACAACCTCGCCATTAAAGGCGCTGCGCATTTTTATCAAACCAAAGGTAAGCACATTATCACTTGCAAAACCGAACATAAAGCAGTGCTTGATACCTGCCGTCAATTGGAGCGCGAAGGCTTTGAAGTCACTTACCTGGAGCCGGAATCCGACGGTTTAATCGATTTGGAAAAATTCAAAGCGGCATTGCGCCCCGACACCATTTTAGCGTCAATCATGCACGTAAATAACGAAATTGGTGTCATTCAGGACATTAAAGCCATAGGTGAACTGTGCCGTGCCAACAAAACCATTTTCCATGTGGATGCAACTCAAAGCGTTGGTAAAGTGGAAATTAATCTTGCCGAATTACCGGTAGATTTAATGTCCATGTCCAGCCACAAATTATACGGGCCAAAAGGCATCGGCGCCTTATATGTGCGTCGGAAACCGCGCATTCGTTTAGAAGCGATTATCCACGGTGGCGGACACGAACGCGGTATGCGTTCCGGTACCTTGCCGGTGCACCAAATCGTCGGCATGGGCGAAGCTTATCGCATTGCTAAAGAAGAAATGGCAACGGAAATTCCGCGCATTAAAGCCCTGCGCGATCGCCTGTACAACGGCTTAAAAAACATCGAAGAAACCTATGTGAATGGTTCCATGGAACACCGCGTCGCCAATAACCTGAATATCAGTTTCAACTATGTAGAAGGTGAATCATTAATAATGGCGTTGCGTGACATCGCGGTTTCCTCCGGTTCCGCTTGTACGTCCGCCAGTCTGGAGCCGTCTTATATCCTACGTGCATTAGGTCGTGACGATGAATTAGCACACAGCTCCATTCGTTTCACCTTAGGTCGTTTCACCACCGAAGAAGAAATCGACTATACCGTAAGCCTGATGAAAGGTGCGGTAGAAAAATTGCGTGAATTATCCCCGCTTTGGGATATGTTCAAAGAAGGTATCGATTTAAACACCATTGAGTGGTCAGCCCACTAATTCGACGGGCGATGGAAGTCGCCCGATTAGCCATATTATTTTAGGAAAGGAACAGAAAAATGACATACAGTAACAAAGTTATCGATCATTACGAAAACCCACGCAACGTTGGTTCAATGGATAGAAAAGACAGCGCCGTCGGCACCGGCATGGTCGGCGCACCGGCTTGCGGTGACGTGATGCAATTACAAATCCGCGTCAACGACGACGGCATTATTGAAGATGCGAAATTCAAAACCTACGGCTGCGGTTCCGCCATCGCATCCAGTTCATTAATCACCGAATGGGTGAAAGGCAAATCCCTGGAAGAAGCCGGCGCGATCAAAAACAGCCAGATCGCCGAAGAACTTGAATTACCACCGGTAAAAGTTCACTGCTCTATTTTGGCAGAAGACGCCATCAAAGCGGCAATTGCCGATTACAAAGCAAAAAAAGGCTCTTAATAACATAAAAGTGCGGTCGCTTTTCTGTATGTTTTTCAAAACACCGAAAAATTCTACCGCACTTTTGTCTTTTTCTAACTAAAGAAAGTAATAAGAACAATAGCGGTTATCGTTCTATTTGTTAGTTTTGGAGAAATAAAATATGTCTATCACTCTCACCGAAAGCGCGGCAGATCGCGTGAGAACATTTTTAGCAAAACGCGGGAAAGGTATCGGCTTGCGTTTGGGCATCAAAACCTCGGGTTGTTCCGGTTTGTCTTATATGCTGGAATTTGTGGATGCGTTAAACGAAGACGATCAGGTGTTTGAGCAACACGGCGTGAAAGTGATCGTCGATACCAAAAGTTTAGTGTATTTAAACGGCACCCAATTGGATTTCGCCAAAGAAGGGTTAAACGAAGGTTTCAAATTCACCAATCCGAACGTGAAAGACGAATGCGGTTGCGGCGAAAGTTTTAACGTGTAATTGAGGCGGTTATGAACAATCCCTTTGCTTTATTTGATTTGCCCGTCGCGTTTCAAGTGGATGCGGCGTTATTAAACGAACGTTATTTAGCGCTGCAAAAATCCCTCCATCCGGATAATTTTTCTGCTGCTTCCGCGCAGGAACAACGTCTCGCTATTCAAAAATCGGCGGAAATTAATGATGCCCTGCGCATTTTAAAAGATCCCATCGCACGCGCCGACAGCATTATCGACATCAACACCGGCGAAACGGAAAACGTAGAAGAAAAAAGCACCAACGATATCGCCTTTTTGATGCAGCAAATGGAATGGCGGGAAACCCTGGAAACTATCGAACAGCAAAAAAATGCTGACGAATTAACCGTTTTCAGCCAAGATATTCAGCAAACCCGTAGCGCCATTTTAACGGAATTATCCACCGCACTTAACGAACAACAATGGCAAACGGCACGGACAATTACGGATAAATTACGTTTTATCAAAAAACTCCAAGCCGAAATTGAGCGGGTTGAAGAAAATCTATTTGATTTATAATAAAAATATCGAGATATAACATGGCATTACTTCAAATTGCAGAGCCCGGTCAAAGTGCCGCACCGCATCAACATAAACTGGCGGTAGGCATTGATCTCGGCACCACCAATTCCCTCATTGCCTCCGTGCGCAACGGTCACAGCGAAATTTTACTCGACGGGCAAGATCGCCCGTTGCTGCCCTCCATAGTGCATTTTGGCGGCGATGATAATATTATCGTGGGCTATGAAGCTGCCGAACTTGCGGCGCAGGATCCGCAAAATACCGTGATTTCCGTCAAACGTTTAATCGGTCGCAGCCTGGCGGATATTCAACAACGTTACCCGAATTTACCTTATCAATTTGTCGCCAGCGAAAACGGCTTGCCTTTATTGCAAACCACACAAGGCGCGCGCAGTCCCATTGAAGTTTCCGCAGAAATACTGAAAAAACTGACCGCACTTGGTGAGCAACGCTTGGGCGGAAGCCTTGTCGGTGCGGTGATTACCGTCCCCGCCTATTTTGACGACGCGCAACGCCAAAGCACCAAAGACGCGGCAAAACTCGCCGGCTTAAATGTCTTACGTTTACTCAACGAACCCACTGCCGCCGCCATTGCTTACGGTTTGGATAGCGGACAGGAAGGCGTCATTGCGGTGTATGATTTGGGTGGCGGCACATTTGATATTTCAATTTTGCGCCTTTCACGCGGCGTGTTTGAAGTATTGGCAACCGGCGGTGACACGGCGTTGGGCGGCGATGATTTCGATTTATTATTAGCCAATTGGATTATCGAACAATCCGCGGTGAAACCGGAAAACGACAACCAATATCGCGAACTCATTGAATTAGCCAATCAAATTAAATTAACGCTCAGCCACGAAACGGAAACACAGATTCATTACCGTAATTGGTTGGGCAACATCACCCGCGAACAATTTAACGAACTGATTCAGCCTTTAGTCAAACGCTCGCTGTTAGCTTGCCGTCGCGCCTTAAAAGACGCCGGTGTGGAAGCGGATGACGTACACGAAGTGGTCATGGTGGGCGGCTCCACCCGCGTGCCTTACGTGCGTGAGCAAGTGGGCGAATTTTTCCAAAAACAACCGCTAACTTCCATTGACCCCGATAAAGTGGTGGCATTGGGCGCAGCGATTCAGGCGGATACTCTTGCCGGCAACAAACCGGATTCCGATTTGTTGTTATTGGATGTGATTCCGCTGTCCCTCGGCATTGAAACCATGGGCGGTTTGGTGGAAAAAATCATTCCACGTAACACCACCATTCCGGTAGCGCGCGCGCAGGAATTTACCACCTTCAAAGACGGGCAAACCGCCATGTCCGTGCATATTGTGCAAGGGGAACGGGAAATGGTTGCCGATTGCCGTTCCCTCGCCCGCTTTACCCTACGCGGTATTCCGCCAATGGCGGCCGGCGCGGCGCATATTCGCGTGACCTATCAAGTGGATGCGGACGGCTTATTAAGCGTCACCGCCATGGAAAAAGCCACCGGCGTGCAATCGTCCATTCAGGTAAAACCGTCTTACGGCTTAACGGACGATGAAATCGCCAATATGCTGAAAGCCTCCATGGAAAATGCCAAAGAGGACATTCAGGCGCGCTTATTGGCGGAACAACGGGTGGAAGCGGAACGCGTACTGGAAAGCGTGCGTTCGGCGCTGGCGCAAGATTATGATTTATTAGATGACGACGAATTAAGTGCGGTCAAAAATGCGATTATTTCGTTGGAACAGTTAAAACAACAAGAAGATTCCATTGCTATCAAACAAGGAATCAAAGCATTAGATCTGGCAACGCAGGACTTTGCCGCACGCCGTATGGACAAATCTATTCGCGCCGCGCTGGCAGGTCAATCCGTTGAAGATATTGTAGGAAAGTGAGGACGTTTAGCATGCCAAAAGTGATTTTTTTACCCAATGAAGAGTTTTGCCCGGAAGGCATGGTGGTTGATGCCGCCGCCGGTGACAATTTATTAGAGGTCGCCCATAACGCCGGTGTGGAAATTCACCACGCCTGTGACGGTTCCTGCGCCTGCACCACCTGCCACGTGGTGGTGCGCGAAGGCGGCGATTCATTAAATGAACCATGCGATCAAGAAGAAGATATGTTAGACAAAGCCTGGGGCTTGGAAATAGACAGCCGCTTGTCTTGCCAATGTATTATTGGTGATGAAGATTTAGTGGTGGAAATTCCGAAATATAACATCAACCATGCAAATGAGGCAGCGCATTAATGAAGTGGACCGACACGCAACAAATCGCCGAAACCTTGTATGACAATAACCCGGACTTGGATCCGAAAACCGTGCGTTTTACCGATCTACACCGCTGGATTTGTGAGCTGGACGATTTTGATGACGATCCGCAAAAATCCAACGAATCCATTTTAGAAGCAATTTTGCTGAAGTGGTTGGAAGAATACGAGTAGAAATTCTCTCAAAAAAACAACCGCACTTTAATCGCAGACGTTAACCATAAGGACAGGCTTTATGCCTGTCCTTATTCATATCATCGGGTTTATCGGGCAGACATAAAGTCTGTCCGATAAATTTGTCATTATTGACTACTTCACCTGCATTCCTGCTGTCACGCCCCCATCGGCGGACAACAAGAATAAATCGGCGCCGCCCGTTCCCGCACTTAAAATCATGCCTTCGGACACACCGAATTTCATTTTGCGCGGCGCCAGGTTTGCCACCACAATCACAAAGCGCCCTTCCAGTTCTTCCGGTTTGTCGTAAGCGGCTTTAATGCCGGAGAACACTTGGCGTTTGTGTTCGCCTAAATCCAACTCAAAACGCAATAGTTTATTGGATTCCGGCACGGCTTCGCACTTCAGCACTTTCGCTACGCGTAAATCCAATTTGGCGAAATCGTCAATCGTGATGGTTTCCGCAATCGGCTCAATACCACCGGCAGATTCACCGCTATTTTCAACCGCACTTTTCGCTGCGGCAGGCGCGGCATTGACCTGTGCATTTTCGGCTTTTGAGGCGTCAATCATGGCTTCAATTTGTTTGCCGTCCAAACGGGAAAACAGCGCTTTGAACGGGGCAATTTGGTGATTTAGCAACGGTTGCGCCAAATTTGCCCAGGTTAATTCCGATTGCAGGAAAGCTTCCGCCCGTTCGGCAAGTTTCGGCAACACCGGTTTTAAATAACCCATAAGCACGCGGAATAACTGGATTCCCATAGAGCAAACCGCTTGTAATTCCGCATCTTTGCCTTCTTCTTTGGCAATCACCCAAGGGGCTTTGTCATCAATGTATTTATTGGCTTTGTCCGTTAACGCCATGATTTCACGAATGGCTTTGCCGAATTCACGGTTTTCATAATAAGCGGCGATTTGTGCCGATTGTGCGACGAATTCATCAAATAAAGCTTGATCATCCAAGGTTGCCGCCAATTTTCCGTCGAAACGTTTTTGAATAAAGCCGGCATTACGGGAAGCCAAATTGACAAGTTTATTCACCAAATCCGTATTCACGCGCTGCACGAAATCCTCTAAGTTCAGATCCAAATCATCAATGCGATTGCTCAGTTTCGCTGCGTAGTAATAACGCAAACATTCCGGATCCAAGTGCTTCAAATAGGTTGCCGCTTGAATAAAGGTGCCTCGGGATTTCGACATTTTCTCGCCGTTCACCGTCACATAACCGTGCACGAAAATGTTGCTCGGTTTCCGGAAATCGGCACCTTCCAGCATTGCCGGCCAGAACAGGCTGTGGAAATACATGATGTCTTTGCCGATGAAATGATACAATTCCGCGTCGCTGTCTTTGCGCCAGAAACCATCAAAATCAATATGACTTTCGCGTTTACACAGATTTTTGAAGGACGCCATATAGCCAATCGGCGCGTCCAACCACACATAAAAATATTTGCCTTCCGCATTCGGAATCCCGAAGCCGAAGTACGGCGCATCGCGGGAAATGTCCCATTGCTGAAGACCGGCTTCAAACCATTCCTGCATTTTGTTGACCACTTCCGATTGTAAGGAGCCGGAGCCCAACCAGTTTTTCAGCATGGCTTCAAAACTCGGCAAATCAAAGAAAAAATGTTCGGAGTCTTTCATCACCGGCGTTGCACCGGACACCACAGAACGCGGATTAATCAATTCCGTCGGGCTGTAAGTTGCCGCGCACACTTCGCAGTTATCGCCGTATTGATCAGGCGATTTACATTTCGGGCAAGTGCCTTTCACGAAACGATCGGGCAAAAACATCCCTTTTTCCGGATCATATAATTGAGAAATAATGCGGCTTTTAATAAAACCGTTTTCTTTCAAGCGATTGTAAATCAATTCGGAAAGCTCGCGATTTTCTTCGCTGTGGGTGGAGTGATAGTTATCAAAACTGATGTTAAAACCGGCAAAGTCCGCCATGTGTTTTTGGCGCACATCATCAATTAATTGCTCCGGCGTGATGCCCATCTGATCTGCTTTCAGCATAATCGGCGTGCCGTGCGCGTCATCGGCACAAACGAAGTGAATTTCATTGCCGCGCATTCTTTGAAAACGCACCCAAATATCCGCTTGAATGTGTTCCAACATATGACCTAAATGGATCGGGCCATTGGCATAAGGCAGGGCACAAGTTACGAGGATTTTACGTTTATTATTCGGCATAATATTGACCTTAAGAATTCGTGAAAAACAGGGAAAAAATTGGCGCTTATGTTACCTTATTGAGGGTATTTTTTCTAGTTTAATCATGGTTTAGACATTTTTAACTTAACAGATAAAGGCGGGCGTGATTAAATATAGCGAACGAATTTACTACATTAGAAAGGACGACATTATGGCGACGTTATTTTCAGAAAATTTAACGGAACAACAAAAGGAACGGATTGTTCGGTTATTCAAAGACTTTCAACACCCTACCCTACAAAAAGATCTCATTTCCCTCAACACATTAAAAAAAGCCGAAAAAGGCGGCGACACCTTACGCATTGAGCTGACAATGCCTTTCGCCTGGAATACCGCTTTTGCGGACTTAAAAAATGCCTTGACCGCGCCGTTAAAACAGGCGGCGGATGCAGAAAACCTGAAGTGGCAGCTTAACTACCAAATTGCCACCCTGAAACGCGCCAACAATCACCCCGCGGTGAAAGGCGTGAAAAATATTATTGCCGTGAGTTCCGGTAAAGGTGGCGTGGGCAAATCCACCATTTCCGTAAATCTTGCCATCGCCTTACAACTCCAAGGCGCACGCGTGGGCATTTTAGACGCGGATATTTACGGCCCATCCATCCCGCATATGCTCGGCGCACCGCACCAACGCCCGACATCACCGGATAACAAACACATCACCCCTATTCAGGCGCACGGTTTATATGCCAATTCCATCGGTTTCCTCATGGACGAAGACAACGCCACCATTTGGCGCGGCCCGATGGCAAGCAGTGCCTTAAGCCAATTATTGCAAGAAACTTTATGGCCGGATTTAGACTATCTCGTCATCGACATGCCGCCGGGTACCGGCGACATTCAGCTCACCTTGTCCCAACAAATCCCGGTCACCGGCGCGGTGGTCGTCACCACACCACAGGACATCGCCTTACTGGACGCAGTGAAAGGTATCGCCATGTTTGAACGGGTTTCCGTACCGGTGTTGGGCATCGTGGAAAATATGTCCATGCACATTTGCAGCAACTGCGGTCACCAAGAAGCCATTTTCGGCACCGGCGGCGCAGAACACATCTCGGATAAATACAACATCAAAGTATTGGGTCAGCAACCGCTGCACATCCGCCTTCGCCAAGATCTGGATCGCGGTGAACCGACCGTCATCGCCGCCCCGGACAGCGAAATCGCCCACAGCTTCCTACAACTGGCAGAAAAAGTCGCAAGCGAACTCTACTGGCAAGGCTCCGTAATCCCAAGCGAAATTATGTTCCGGGAAGTGAATTAGGAAAGGATAGGTAAAAAGTGCGGTTGGTTTGAAAAACGTTTTTTAAATTGACCGCACTTTTATTTTGAACACGCGTTAGCCATTTATTTTCACTCATCCCCATTCGTCTTCTGAATCACTGCTTCCAATAAACTTTTCGTGTTTTTCTGAATTGTTTCGCCTTTCAGTGCTTTTGCATCTTCGCCCCAGATCGATAACGCTGCGCCGGCTATTTCATGAGTATTTTGTACGCGGTTTTTGGTGTTTCGTCCGTCCCAAACACCAAGATCCCAATTTTTTAGAACATCTTTGGCGGCAAAAGCGGCATCTTGAGAGAAGGTTGGTGAAGCTTTCGGGACAATGTAAAGATAATAGGAATTATAGTTCAGGACGGTAAAGCCTTTCGCCAGCAACTCCGGCAAACTGACCCGCATATCACGGCGCTCGGCAGCTTCATTTTTATCCTGCGTATCGCCATCATAGCTCCAGTAAGTAATTTCAATATTCGGGTTGATTTGCTCAAAAGTACTTTTAATTAATCCGTCATTCCACATTCGGGTTTTCAACCCTTTTTTCTCTAAAAAGTAGGATAGTTTATTGGCATACGTAATAAACTCATGATTACTTTCCACAGAATAGCCAAATTCATCGCCACCAATATGAAAATGCTGACTCGTGTCACCAAAAATATCAATAACCTCTCTCATTAAAGATTGCATAAAGGCAATACTGTCAGCATTAGTAATATCAATTTCATCATCCACTTGGCGTGATTTTAGCCCTTGAAGATACTTCAACCCTTTGTCTTTTTGCACCAATTTAAAGATCGCCGTCATGTGATTCGGGCTGTCAATTTCAGGAATCAACTCAATACCTTTTGCCTTAGCATAGGCTTTGAGATCGTCAAGTTGTCGATAACTCAAGAACGGCTTTCCGGTATGAGGATTAATATAAATACCGTCTTTATCCTGCACGGCATTTTCCGCGCGTTGATTAAGTAAATGGCTTTCTATCGCATAGTTTTCATGGTCGGAAAAATGTAGGTGCAGAAAATTACCGCCGGAAAGGCTAATAGTATCAATAAAGGATTTAATCACCTCGGGTGAATAAAAATGTCGGGCGATGTCCAGCATTAATCCGGTCTGTTTGGCACTTGTTTTTTGCGGATATATGGAATTACTTTTTACGCAACAATTCAACACGCTAAATAGTCCCAGTAGGAAAAGAGATAAAATAATTTTTTTAATATAATTCATAAAAATTCCTTGTAGAAGTTTTGTAACCTTTTGCTAAACTAATCTCATTAAATAGTTAAATTAATATAAAAAAACAGAGCACATTTCTCTGTAAAAAAGCCATTCTGTTTTCACAAAAGACTTATTGTTCAATCCTAATAACTACAAATCTCATCGCTCACGAAAAAATAGGCGATTTCACGGACAGCACTTTCCGGACTGTCGGAACCATGTACGGAGTTTTCCCGTTGGCTTAAGGCAAAATCATGGCGAATCGTGCATTTATCAGCGTTTTCAGGGTTAGTACTGCCAATTAAAGTGCGGTAATCCTGTACGGCGTTTTCTTTTTCCAATACGCTAACCAACACAGGGGCGGATGTCATGTATTCCACCAACGACACAAAAAACGATTTGCCTTGGTGTTCGGCATAAAAACCTTCCGCCTGTTCCTGCGTTAAATGCAACATTTTCGCTGCCACAACTTTAAAGCTTTGTTGCTCAAAGCGCGCCAAAATTGCGCCGATTAAGTGACGTTTCACCGCGTCCGGTTTAATAATGGATAATGTTCGTTGTAAGCTCATGTAACCTCCTCTTACTGTTGATTTGCTTTAGTAATTAATAGATTGGCTAAAGTTTGCACGCCAACACCTGTGGCACCGGTCGCCCATAAATCACTTGATGTTTTGCGATAGGTGGCGGAGCAATCAATGTGCAACCAATGCTGTTGATAATTTTTCACGAAATAAGATAAAAAAGCGGTGGCAGTGCTGGCACCTGCGCCGACGGGAACCGTGCCGGTATTGGCAATGTCGGCAAAGGCGGTTTTAATTTGCCCGCGATGTAGCTCCGCAAACGGCAAACGCCAAAACGGCTCCTGTTCCTGTTCGGCACAACGGAATAATTCGCTGACCAGATTATCATCCATAGACAAAACACTGTGATAATCATTGCCGACGGCGACTTTTGCGGCACCCGTTAAAGTGGCGCAATCCACGATAAATTGCGGTTGTTGCGCATCGGCGTCAATTAAGCCGTCCGCCAACACTAGGCGTCCTTCCGCATCGGTGTTCAGAATTTCCACGGTCACGCCATTGCGATATTGGATAATGTCGCCCAATTTGAAGGCACGACTGCTGACCAAATTTTCTGCGCAGCAAAGGAATAATTTCACCCGCTGATTTAAGCCGCGTAAAATTGCCAAGCCCAACGCTCCCGTTAATAACGCCGCGCCGCCCATGTCGGTTCGCATGGTACTCATGCCGTCGCTCGGTTTAATACTGTAACCGCCGCTGTCAAAGGTAATGCCTTTGCCTACCAAACACGCCAACACGGGCGCATCAGGGTTGCCTGTCGGGTTGAAATCCAATTGCAACATCGCAGGTAGATTTTGCGAACCTTTGCCTACCTGCCATAAGCCGTGGTAACCGCGCTCAAGCAACTCCTCACGAGAAACGATGGAAAAACCAACCGCACTTTTTTTGCCCTGTTGCTCCGCCGTTTGAACGATAAACTTCGCCGCGCGTTGGGCAAGTTCTTCCGGGGTTAAAATAGCGGCAGGTAAATTAATGATTTCACGCACGAAATCGCCGCATTGAATGCGATGATTCAGTTCTTGTTGTGTAGCGGATAAGGTCGGGAATTGAACCTTGAAGTGTTTCTTAGCGTTATAAAAGCCTTGATAAAACGCCCAGCAATTTTCCAGCTGCCAATGTTCGCCACTTAATGTGACATTGGAAATGCCTTGATTTTGTAATTTGCGTGCGGCTTTTTGTACGGAAGTGCGGTCGGAAAAATCGGTTAAATGAATGGTGGCTTTATCTTCGTTGAAACTGATTAACGCTCTTTCGCCCCACACGGCAGATGCCGGTTGGTTCGAAAGCAAAACGTGCATAGACATAATTTCTCCCATTGGAAACAAATGATAATCGTTTTTAATATATCAGTTTTCACGGCTTTTCTCACCATGAATCGAAGAAAAAACCGATTCCGGCAGGCTTCTGATTTAAAAAACTTTCTTGCCATCAACAAAAACGGTATAATCCGCACCGACTTTTTGTACAAGATTCCGCCAACGGAAACCGGCGGTAGCACTGATTAATTATTTTAGAGGATTAAATGTCAAAAGAAGATTCCATTGAAATGCAAGGCACGATTTTAGAAACCTTGCCAAATACCATGTTTCGCGTTGAGTTGGAAAACGGTCACGTGGTAACTGCTCACATTTCCGGCAAAATGCGTAAAAACTACATCCGTATCTTAACCGGTGATAAAGTCACCGTAGAAATGACGCCATACGATTTAAGCAAAGGCCGCATCATTTTCCGCAGCCGTTAATTTTCGGCTTAACCACCCAAACAAAAACACCGGCGTTTATCCGGTGTTTTTACTTTTTTCTTTAGTCTTTTTGCGCCTTTCTCAGCATGATGCGCTGAAGCCACATTCCCAGTAAATGCAACAAGAAAAACACCGCACTTAAGGCATACAACGGTATATTGCCGAACACGGCATACGGCGTTTTGCCTTCGGTTGGTGCAATTTTACGGGTTAACACCGTTTCCACGAATTGCGGTGCCTGCGCCACAATGTTGCCCTGCGCATCAATAAAGGCAGTAACGCCCGTATTGGTGGCGCGAATCACCGGTTTACCTAACTCCAGCGCGCGCATTTGCGCCATTTGCAAATGCTGCCACGGACCGATGGAATTGCCGAACCAGGCATCGTTAGAAATGGTGACGATAAAATCACTATTTGCTGTGAGATTTTGTTGTAATTGCGTGCCTAAAATAATCTCGTAACAAATCGCCGCCGTGAAGTTCAGGTTCTTCGCCTGTAACGGTTTCTGTACCGCATCACCGCTTTGGAAAGCGGACATCGGCAAATTGAACACCGAACCAAGCGGGCGCAAAATGCTTTCCAGCGGCACATATTCGCCGAACGGCACGAGATGATGCTTGTTATAACGGTTATCGGTTTGCATACGGTATGGCGTGCTTTTGTTGCCCACCACCACAATGGAATTAAGCGATTTGCCCTCGCTTTCATCCTGATAAAGCGTGCCGGCCATCACTTCCGTATCCGCTTTTTCCGCTAGCGACTGCAATGCTTGGAAAAATGGCTGAATGTCATTTTCGTAGGTTGGAAACGCCACTTCCGGCAGAATAATCAAATCCGTTTTGCCCAGATTATCGCCAATCAAACGCCCGTAATTTTCCATAGTTTGATATAAATAATTGGGGTCCCATTTCAGATTTTGTTCGATATTGCCCTGCACCAAAGTGATATTAAGGGCTTTTTCGGTGTTCTCTTTCACATAACTGAGTTGCGACGTGTAAGCGGCAACGCCACCGATAATCGCCAAAATTAACGCATTCATCATTGCCACATTGATTTTTTTCTGCGGATTTTTCAACGCAGAAACGATGTTAAAAACGACCGCACTTATAAACATCACAAAGAAGGTTAATCCCGTCACGCCGAAAATCGGCGCCAGCCCGGCAAAGGGACTGCCTATTTGGGTATAACCGAATTGTAACCAAGGGAAACCGGTAAACACCCAACCGCGCAAGAATTCGGTAAATGTCCATAACACAGGGTAAAGCACCGCCCGTTGCACCTGCAAACGACGCACTAAATACGCGAACAGGAGCGGATACAAAGACAAATATGCCGCCAGCAACACCACCAAGAAATAGCTCAACGCCAAAGGCGCGCCGCCAAATTGGTGAATGCTGACATGCAGCCAGTTCACGCCGAAGGTGAAAAAGCTCAAGCCCCATAAAAAGGCGGACAAAAGTGCGGTGGATTTTTGCGGTGTTTTTATTACCCAAATCAACCCGAACAACGAAACGTAGGACAAGTCCCAATAATGAAAGGGCGCAAAGGCAAACACGCCGACGGCGCCTGAAATGAGTGCGATAAGATAAGTGAAATATTTGTTCATAAACGGAATGGCACGCGTCTCCGGACGCAAACTCCTAAATTTTCGTTATGTAATGAAATAAACGGCACGCGTCGGGAGACACAGCTGTTCGAAATATTATAAAACTTGGCTCCCCTCGTTTACGGGGGGGAGCTGGGCGAAGCCCTGAGGGGGCGAAATCTCAATTTTTAAACAAAATATCAAGATAAATCCCCCCCTTCCGCCCTTCGGGCATCTTCCCCCGTAAACGGGGGAAGGCAAGATACTTTTTAAATATCAATATATTACAATATTTCGAACAGCTGTGGTCGGGAGACGCGCGCCATCGTTAAGCTTTCCCTAAAAGGAGATATTTGAAGTGCGCATTGGAAAATGCACGCCGTCAATAAATCTATTCTGCAACCTCTTCTTCTTTTTCCATCTCCGGCAAATGTTCGTCCGGCACGGTGACGCGGAGTTGGATAATGCGGCGGCTGTCGGCGGAGGTGACTTTAAAGTGCAGGTTATCCAGCGTAATTTCTTCGCCGCGTTTCGGCAAATAACCGAATGCCTGCATCACCAAACCGCCGACGGTATCCACCTCTTCATCGGCGTATCGGGTATTGAATTGCTGATTGAAATCTGCAATGTCCGTCAATGCCCGCACGGCATAGGTGTGGCGCGAAAGTTGACGAATATCCGCCACTTCTTCTTCATCGAATTCGTCTTCAATATCCCCGACGATTTGTTCCAACACATCTTCAATCGTCACCAAACCCGACACCGCGCCGAACTCATCCACCACAATCGCCATGTGGAAGCGCTCGGAACGGAAATCCTTCAGCATTCTGTCCACCCGTTTGCTTTCCGGCACAATCATGGTCGGGCGAATCATGGTCAGCAAATTAAATTCTTCCGCATTGGCACGCAGGAATTTCAATAAATCTTTGGCGTGCAAAATGCCGACAATATTGTCGCGGTCATCCGCATCGGCAATCACCGGGAAACGGGAGTGGGCGGATTCGATGATGGTATCCAAACAGGAATCCAAATTCTGATCGGTTTCGATAAACACGATTTGGGAGCGCGGAATCATGATGTCGCGTACGCGCAATTCGGCGATTTCCATCACGCCTTCAATCATTTCGCGGGTATTTTGGTCGATTAAATCGTTTTGTTCGGAATCTCGGATCACTTCCACTAAATCATCGCGATTTTTAAGCTCGCCTTGAAAGAAACGTCCGAAAAGGGATTGGAAAAAAGATTTTTTAGTAACTTCAGATTGGTTGGTCGAGTGTTCTTCGTTCATAAAAATTAAAAATATTACCGTCGGATTGACAGGCGAAAAGTATCATATTTGCCCCGAAAGCGCAAAAGGAAGAACAAAAGTGCGGTCGTTTTTTTCCGCGAATTTTGTGCTACGTCACAAAATCATGGCAAAAAAGAAAATTCGCAGAAAATTGAGCAAAATCAACAATACTCCTTTTGTGTTAGCAAAAACGATGAAACTCAAGTAAAATACGCCCACTTTTTTTCGTTTTTTCTCGGAGGGCAAATGCAGTTTGAGCGACTATCTACGGCGCATAAAGATCTCAGTGCCATCCGCGAATTTTTAGCCAAAAACGAATTGAATTTAGATGCGCAAATCGAGTATTTCATTGTGGGTTACGACGAGGCGCAACAGATTGCGGTTTGCGGCGGTTTGGCGGGTAACATCATCAAATGCGTCGCCATTGACGAATCCCAGCGCGGCAACGGTGTCGCCTTGCTGCTTGGCACCGAATTAGTCAATCTCGCCTACGAACTCAATCGCCCTCACCTCTTCATTTACACCAAACCCGAATACGAAAAACTTTTTAACGCCTGCGGTTTTTACACCATCTCCGATGCCTATCCTTACGTCGTGCTGCTGGAAAACAGCGCCACCCGCCTGAAAAAACAATGCGAAGCATGGCGTGCCATGCGCGTGGCGGGCGAGCATATCGGTGCCATTGTGATGAACGCCAATCCGTTTACCTTGGGGCATCGGTATTTAATCGAACGGGCGTTACAACAATGCGATCACCTGCATTTATTCGTGGTGGGTGAAGATGCCTCGCAGTTTTCTTACGAGGAACGTTTTACATTAATCCGACAAGGCATTGCCGATTTAACCAATATCACGCTTCATTCCGGCTCCGACTACATTATTTCCCGAGCTACCTTTCCCGATTATTTCCTAAAAGACCAAAAAATTACCGACGACAGCTATTTTGCCGTAGATTTGAAATTATTCCGCCGCTATATCGCGCCCGCATTAGGCATTAACCGCCGTTTTGTGGGAACGGAACCGACTTGCGCGGTGACGGCGGAATACAACCGCCAAATGTTCTACTGGCTGATGGAAGCCGAAATGGACGCGCCGAAAATCGACATGATCGAAATCCCGCGCAAACCCCTCAACGGGCAAGCCATTTCCGCCTCCGCCGTCAGACAATTGCTAGCCGAAAAGAATTGGACGGCATTAGCAGCCTTTGTGCCGACAACGACGTTGAATTACTTACAAAAGTGCGGTCGTTTTTAAAAACGTTTTTTAATTATCACCCAATAGAAGGAAAAACCTATGAAGATAACGAAAGCAGCCGTTGCGGGCACGCTGGAATCCAGTGACGTGCAAGTGCGGATTCAGCCTTTTGATTCATTAGATATTGAAATCAACAGCTCCGTCGCCAAACAATTCGGTGAACAAATCAACGCCACCGTGCGCGCGGTTCTGGACAAATTGAACGTCACCGCGGCACAAGTGATTATTGAGGACAAGGGCGCCCTTGATTGCGTGTTACAGGCACGCGTGAAAGCGGCGGTGTTACGCGCCACAGAGGAAAACATTAACTGGGAGGCGGTGCTATGAAATTAAGAAGAAGTATGCTGTTTGTGCCGGGCTCAAATGCGGCAATGTTAAGTAACAGTTTTATTTATAAACCGGATTCCATCATGTTCGATCTGGAAGATGCGGTGGCGTTAAAAGAAAAAGATACCGCCCGTTTATTGGTGGCGCACACCCTGCAACATCCGCTGTATAAAGACATTGAAACCGTGGTGCGGGTGAATCCATTGGATTCCGAATTCGGCGTGGCGGACTTAAACATCGTGGTGCGTGCCGGTGTGGATGTGGTGCGGATGCCGAAAACCGAAACGGCACAGGATGTGATCGATATGGATCGCGAAATCACCGAAATCGAAAAAGCCTGCGGGCGTGAAGTGGGTTCCACCAAAATGCTCGCTGCCATCGAATCGCCGTTGGGCATTACCCAAGCCAATCAAATCGCCACCGCGTCCAAGCGTTTAATCGGCATTGCCTTGGGCGCAGAAGACTATGTACGTAATCTGAAAACCGAACGTTCGCCGGAAGGTATCGAGCTTTTATTCGCCCGCTGCTCCATTCTTCAGGCAGCGCGTGCGGCAGGCATTCAAGCCTTTGATACGGTGTATTCCAACGCCAACAATGAAGAGGGCTTCTTAAAAGAAGCGGCGCTAATTAAACAGCTCGGCTTTGATGGCAAATCCTTAATCAATCCGCGTCAAATTGAATTGTTACACAACTTGTTCGCGCCGACACAAAAAGACGTGGATCAGGCAAAACGCATTATTGAAGCGGCGGAAGAAGCGGAAAGACAAGGTTCCGGCGTGGTTTCATTAAACGGCAAAATGATTGATGCGCCGATTATTGATCGTGCGAAACTCGTGTTAGAACGCGCAAAATCAGGCATTCGTGAAGAGTAAGGGAGATAAGAAAGATGACAACAAGAGAACAACGCATTGCAAAATTCAATGCCAATCGTCCGGTGTATCAGGCAGTACCGAAAGCGGAATCCCTTGCCCGCACGGCGAAAGATCGCAAAATCTGCGACTCCTTAGAAGACGCCATTAAACGCTCCGGTTTAAAAGACGGCATGACTGTTTCCTTCCACCACGCCTTCCGCGCCGGTGACTTCGTAGTCAACATGGTGATGGACAAAATCGCAGCAATGGGCTTCAAAAATTTAACCCTTGCCTCCAGTTCACTCATCGACAGCCACTCACCGATCATCGAACACATCAAAAACGGCGTGGTCACCAAAATCTATTCCTCCGGTTTACGCGGTCAATTAGCGGAAGAAATTTCCCGCGGCTTATTGGATGAACCGGTCAACATTCACTCCCACGGCGGTCGTGTGCATTTGGTGAAATCCGGCGAACTGAAAATCGACGTGGCATTTTTAGGTGTGCCTTGTTGCGATAAATTCGGTAACGCCAACGGCTTCAGCGGTAAAAGCAAATGCGGCTCCCTCGGCTATGCCCGCGTAGATGCGGAATTCGCCAATAAAGTGGTGTTATTAACGGAAGAATTTGCCGACTACCCACACCACCCGATTAGCATTGCGCAAGACCAAGTGGATCTTATCGTGCAAGTGGATGCCGTGGGCGATCCGAAAAAAATCGGCGGCGGTGCCACCCGCATGACCACTAACCCGCGCGAATTACTCATCGCCCGTAAATGTGCCGAAGTGATTTTCGCCAGCGGTTATTTCAAAGACGGTTTTTCCTTACAAACCGGTACCGGCGGCGCTTCCCTTGCGGTCACCCGCTTCCTTGAAGAAAAAATGGTGCGCGACGACATTAAAGCCGACTTCGCCCTCGGCGGGATCACCGCCAGCATGGTGGATCTGCACGAAAAAGGCTTAATCAAAAAACTCATCGACGTGCAAAGTTTCGACGCCGTTGCCGCCGAATCCCTGGCGCGCAACCCGAACCACATTGAAGTGTCCGCCAACCAGTATGCCAATTACAGCTCCAAAGGCGCTTCCGTAGAGCGTTTAGACGCAGTCGTTCTTTCCGCTTTGGAAATCGACACCAAATTTAACGTCAACGTACTCACCGGCTCCGATGGCGTGATTCGCGGCGCCTCCGGCGGTCACTGTGACACCGCTTCTTCCGCTCAAGTGGCGATTATCGTTGCACCGTTAGTGCGCGGACGTATTCCGACCGTGGTGGAAAACGTGATTACCTGCGTTACCCCGGGCGAGAATATCGACATTTTAGTCACCGACCACGGCGTCGCCGTGAATCCGAAACGTCCGGATCTCATTGAAGCCTTAACCGCCACCGGCATTCCGTTATTCACCATCGAGCAACTGTGCGAACGCGCTTACAGCCTCACCGGTAAACCGAAAGAAATCGAATTTACCGACAAACCTGTGGCAGTCGTGCGGTATCGTGATGGCTCGGTGATTGATACGGTTTATCAGGTGAAAGAATAAGGGTGACTTTCTTCGCTCAACCGATAGCGCGCGTCTCCTGACGCGTGCTGATAAAAAATAAGAAAATGAAGGCTCGCGTCGGGAGACGCGTGCCATCGTAATAAGTAACGGTTACTAAAATAAGTGGCAGTGACTAAAAATTCATAAAGTGCGGTCGTTTTTACAGTTATTTTTATGACAATATCCCTAAAACATTTTTCCACGGCAGGAACCGAAATCTCCCTTGAGCAGCTTTTATCTGCGCGGGAAGCGCGTGCGTTGCTGCAACAAAAACTGTTGGCGCAGTACAGTCAAACGTTGCTTTGCGTCACGCTGACCGCCGTGGGCGGCGTGAAAAAAAATGCCCTGCTGGATTATGTTTTTGCAAAAACGCTGGAAAAACTCACCGCACTTTTTGTGCAGTTTGCCGTGACACCGAGCGCAGAACGGATTCGTCCGTTGGAAACGGGACATGAGGCATTTTTTATGTTGCCCATGGATGCCAAAGCGTTGAAGGCGGCAATGATTGAACTGGAAGAAAGCCTTCCCCTCGCCCGCCTTTGGGATTTGGACGTGTTCGATCATGAAGGCAATTTGCTTAGCCGAAGCGATTTCGGGCTGCCGCCGCGGACCTGTTTGGTGTGCGGTGCGGATGCCAAAGTGTGTGCCAGATCGCGCACTCATGCCGTGCCGGAGATTCTGGCGGAAATGCACAAACGGGCGCAACAACATGATTTGGCGGAACAAATCGGCAATGCGGCTTATTCGGCGTTGGTTCAGGAAGCCCGTTTGTCGCCGAAGCCGGGCTTGGTAGATGCCGTCAATAACGGGGCGCACAAGGACATGAACCTGCAAACTTTCGAGCAAAGTGCGGTCAGTTTAACGCCTTTTTTTACGGCGTTCGTATTAAAAGGAATGCAAACGGCGTCTCTGCCGCCAGAGCAGATTCTGGCACAGGTTCGTCCGTTGGGTGTTTTAGCCGAAAAGGCGATGTTCAAAGCGACTCACGGCGTGAATACGCACAAAGGCGCGATTTTTTCCTTCGGCTTGGTGTGTACCGCCATCGGGCGCTTGGTGCAGCAACAGGATTTATCGCAAAGTGCGGTGATTTTTGAGGTTAAATCCATTTGCGATTTGGTGGCGCAATTTGCGCAAGGCTTAACTGCCGAACTACGGCATTATCCGGACCATTTGCCGAGCACCGCCGGCGTTCGATTATTCCGTCAATTCGGTTTAACCGGTGCGCGTGGCGAAGCGGAAAGTGGCTTTCAACAAATTCAGGCGTTGTTACCGCTGTTGGATGAGGATCATCAACAGGATCGTGAACATTGCCTACTCATTCTGTTATTGCACCTAATGGCGACCAATGCCGATACGAACGTGGTACATCGCGGCGGGATGGACGGGTTACATTTTGTGCAGCAAACAGCCCATGATCTGCTTGAAGATCAAACCGTTGTGTCGGATAAAGCGAAACTGACACAAGCCTTAATGAAATTTGATGCCGCCTGCATCGCGCGAAATTTAAGCGCAGGCGGTAGCGCCGATTTGTTGGCACTGATGATTTTCTTTCAAACTTTAAGAGGTAATTCACATGGCATTATCTAAAAATGCAAAACTGGCGATCTTGGTAGCCATACCGTTGGTCACCTTTATTTTGCCGGCGCCGGAGGGACTTTCTCTGATCGCCTGGCGCTTACTTGGGGTTTATATCTCCACCATCGTCGGTTTGGTACTAAAACCGTACGGCGAGCCGGTTATCTTGCTGGCGGCAGTTGCGGTTTCCGGCGCGATTATCGGTAATACTAACGGTGCAGCAGAATTTCTGAAAGCCGGCGACATCCTCAACGGCTATAAATCAGGTACCACCTGGCTGATTTTCACCGCCTTCACATTAAGCTCGGCATTCGTTATCACCGGTCTCGGTAAACGTATCGCTTATCACATGATCGGCGCCATGGGCAGCACCACATTGCGTTTGGGTTATGTGACCATGTTCCTGGATTTACTGCTCTCCCCTGCAACGCCGTCCAACACCGCGCGTTCGGGCGGGATTATTTTCCCTATCATTAACAGTGTGGCGGTAGCATTAGGTTCCGACCCGGAAAAAAGTCCGAAAAAAGCCGGTCGCTATTTGATGATGAACGTGTACATGGTGGTAAAAACCACATCTTACATTTTCTTAACCGCCATGGCGCCGAACGCGCTCGCCCTTTCCTTAATGGCGCCGATTCTCGGCTTCAACATTGACTGGCTACACTGGTTCTTAGCCGCGTCCGTACCGGGCTTGCTGTGCTTGTTCGTGATTCCGTTAATCTGCTACTGGGTTTCCTCGCCGGAAATGAAAGAGGTGGATAACAAAGCCATCTCGAAAAAAGGTTTGGAAGAACTCGGCCCGATGTCATTCCGCGAAAAAGCGTTAATCGTGTTATTCGTCATCGCCCTCTTCGGCTGGATTTTCTCCTCCGCGTTAAACGTCAACGCGACCATCGTGGCATTAATCGTGATGGTGTGCTGTATCGTGCTGAATATCGTGTCTTGGGATGACATTCTAAAAAGCAAAGGCGGCTGGAATACTTTAATTTGGTACGGCGGTATCATCGGAATGTCCGGCTTGCTTGAAAAAGCCCAATTCTTCGGCTGGTTAGCCGAATCCTTAAAATCCGTTCTACAATTTGAGGGACAAGGCACTTTAGCCCTTATCGTGATCTTAACCCTCAGCGTTGCCGTACGTTATTTATTCGCTTCCGGCGGTGCGTATGTCGCCGCCATGGTACCGGTATTCGCGACCGTCGGTCATGTTGCCGGCGCCCCTACAGAATTATTGGCATTAGGCTTGTTATTTGCCAACTCCTACGGTGGCTCCGTCACGCACTACGGCGGCGGTCCGGGTCCGATTGCATTTGGTGCCGGCTATAACGACATCAAATCCTGGTGGACCGCCGGCGCGATCATCGCCTCCGGCAGCTTAATCGTCCACTTAACCATCGGTATGGCGTGGTGGAAATTCCTGTTCAATTTAGGTTAGTTGTAAGAAAAATATAGAATAACTAAATGATTCTATCTTCACTTACTAACAGCTGAATATCATTTAATCTAGATAAATTTAAGGAGTATATATGGAAATGTTACAGCTTTTTTTATATTTGATTGCGGCTTATTTAATTTTTTCTAAGCCCAAAGGAGAAAAAATAGCCTATAGGATTACATGCGTAGTCGTATTAAGTGCATTTTTTGTATTCTTTATGGCGACGAAAACAATGATTCTTCCGGGTGTTACCTATTGATTAAGTAAGGAGCAAAACATGAATGAAAAAATATTCAATGGAATACTAAGCTTATCTGCGCTTTCTATTGCAACGGTCTTGGGTGTTGCCTCTTTTTATCTGGGCTTTATTGATAAAGAGTCTCCCTGTATTCTTTGCTGGGCTCACCGCATGCTAATGTTCGCTGAAGTAATGTTTACTTTCCTAATAATACGATATGGACCGAAACCTAAATATATCGGCTGGGTAATATTTATCGCTGTATTTGGCATATTTGCCGGCTTTAGACATTCCTCCGGCAGCTTTGCATGGGATATTCATCAAGGTTGGTGGGCTGAAATTTTAGGTGCTCATACTTATAGCTGGCCGATGGTAATCCATGCTGTCGTTCTCATTTTTGTCGCCTTAATTTTTTGTTTTACTAAAGATATTTACAACTTTGTTAGTCAATCTCATAAGCAATTGAGCATATTAAGTAAAACATGTATGGTTCTATTCATGATTGTCATCTGCGGCAATATGGTTCAGGCATTCATAAGTACGGGACTTCCTCCGAATATGGGAGTAAGTAATCCTGCAAGATTATCGTTTAATTCCGACTATTGGTACTGGACTACCGAAAGCTGGAAACGTCTTAGCAGACCAACTTCATTACGCAATACTTGGCATGTAGAGGCACCGGATTTGCCAAGTCAACCAACAACCGCTATGCAATTTACGACTGATGCAAGACAAGCTCCATTGTCTTCTACCGGAAAATTAGTGATTCAAAAACAAGAAGCCATAACCATACCACTAAACGCCCCTGCAACAGATATTGCTTATAACGGAAAGGATAAGTATTTTATTTCCACCGAAAAATGGGGATTATACTTACTTAATGATACATTAAGTGAAATTCAACGCTTTTCCGTGTTAGATCATTTAAACGGAGCTAATGGGCGTATACCGGTAGGCAGTGCGTTCTTCAATGAAAATGAGTTTGGCGTACTAGGGTGGAACAAAATTTTTGTATTCTTTAAAGAAGATGCAAATCGTACTGCAAAAGAAAACTATCCGAGTTTTATAGAAGGTCTAAATAATTATGTTGTAACTGCCCGTGGTGCTTATAACACTGTACGTTCGCGCCTATTTCACGTTCTATCAATGGCTTACTTACCGGAAAACAATAGCATCTATACAGCTACTGTACCGAATTCAAAAAATCAGAAACTCATAATTTCCCGCTTCGATAAAAGTGACAATATTCTTTCTGAAGAATTCACCCCGAAGGTAAAAAAGGGAATAGCGCTAACAGAAGGAAAAAGTATAGGTGATTATTACATCACAGGATTAACTGCCTATAATGGGAATCTATACGCGGTAAGCAAGCAATTTTCTCAAGTGTTAGAAATAAATCCAATCACAAAGGAAATCACTCATGTTTATGAATTTAATGGTATTGAAAACCCTCAGGGGATTACTTTCAAGCATGGTGTAATGCAAATTCTTAGCTATGAAAAAGGCAAAAATTTACTTTATTCTCTAACTGAAGAATAAATAGCGACTCACCTTATAAAGTCGCTGAACAAGAATAAAAAACGGTGCAGACCTTGATGATCTGCACCGTTTTTGATTTGGTGTCCGCGACAGGACTTGAACCTGCACACCGATTAAGGCATTAGGACCTGAACCTAACGTGTCTACCAATTCCACCACACGGACATAAGATTTTGCGATAACGCATTAAAACGCCGCCGATTATACAGAAATAAAAACTGTTAATCAAAAAACACGTGAAATTTTCACCGCACTTTTATCTTATTGATTTTCCTTAAACCGATATTCCGTCCATTGGTAATATTCTTCGCCTGCTTTTACGATGCCGCCGTAATTTTGCCATTCGGGATGGTTTGGGGTGTCAGGGAGGCATTGGGTTTCCAGGGCAATGCCGCTGTAAGCGGCGTATTCCCCATCCTCGCGGGTCGGGGTGCCGGCAAGAAAGTTGCCGGTGTAAACCTGTAAGGCGGCTTGTGAAGTCAGCACTTCCAGGCTTAAATCGCCGTTTGGAGAGGTGAGCAGGACACAAGGTTTTTGCCAGGCTTTATTCACAATAAAGGAATGATCGTAGCCTTTGGCGGCAAGCTGTTCGCCCTGCAAGAAATCCTGTTTAATCGGCTTCGCCATGCGGAAATCAAAGCCGGTGCCGACAACGTGTTTGAGCGGCGAGTTCGGGATGCCTTCGCTATCCACCGGTAAATAAAAATCGGCGTTGAGGCGCAAGCTGTGATTGCGAACATCTGCGCCCTGCGTCGCATTTTCCAAATTGAAATAAGCATGATTGGTTAAATTCAGCGCGGTATCCTGATCGCTTTGGGCGGCATATTCGATTTTCACCGAATTCTCCTCGGTCAGGGTGTAAGTCACGGTGGCTTTCACATTGCCGGGAAAACCCTGATCACCATCGGCGGAATGCAGTGAAAAACACACAAAATTTTCACCGCACTTTTCCAACGCCCAACGGCGTTTATCAAAGCCGTTTCCGCCGTGCAGCTGGTGTTTGCCTTGATTGGCAGTTAAGCGTACAACTTTGCCATTCAACGGAAATTGTGCGTTAGCGATACGGTTGGCGTAACGCCCTACGCTGACCCCGAGGTACGCTTGCTGAATGGGATAATCTTCTAATTTGCAGCCCAGCAGAACCTCGCGCAATGCGCCGTTCACCGGCACGCAACAAGAAGTCCAGGTCGCGCCCCAGTCGGTAAATTGCACGCGCATACCTTGTGCGTTTTGCAAGGTAAACAGGTTAAACGGCAAGCCGTCCGGTGCAATGCTTTGTGCACGTTGTTCTAGCATACGCGTACTCCTTGCGAAGCGGTGCAAACATAGAAATCTTCTTTCAAACCTGTCTTTTTTTCGTAATTTTCCGCAATAATGTGGCGTACGGCGTCCACTTTGTCATGAGGAGCAAGGGCGACGATACAACCACCGAAACCGCCGCCGGTCATGCGAGCGCCGCCGTTTTTACCGATAACCAATTGCGCCAGCTCCACCAGATAATCAATTTGCGGCACGGTGATTTCAAAATCATCGCGCATAGAATCATGCGATTGTCCCATTAATTCGCCAAGACGGGTTAAATCATTACGCTTAAAGGCTTCTACCGCCTCCAGCACCCGTTGATTTTCCGTCACCACATGGCGTGCACGTTTGGCAACTAAAGGATCAAGTACGGTCAGTTCTACTTCTTTTTCGTTAAATTGCGCCACAGAAACATCACGCAAGGCTTTCACGCCGAAAAATGCCGCCGCGCGTTCACATTGCTGACGACGGGTATTGTATTCGCCCGTCACCAAATCGTGCGGCACATTGGAATTCACGATAATCACCGCCACATCATGCGGCACGGGCGTCGGCAGGGTTTCAAGGCTACGGCAGTCGATCATCAATAAATGATCTTGTTCTCCAAGAGCGGAAATCAGCTGATCCATATTGCCGCAGTTGGCGCCCACGAATTTGTTTTCCGCTTGCTGCCCGATGAGCGCAAGCTCCGTATGGCTCAAAGGCAAATCGCCCAGTTGCTGACAGAATTTGCCGGTCGCCACTTCCAGCGCCGCCGATGAACTTAAACCCGAAGAATGAGGCACATCGCCGGAAATCACCAAATTCGCGCCCTGTTTGAAATTCGGGCAACGCTCCTGAATAAATTTCACTACGCCACGCACATAATTCGCCCATTTTTGTTCACTTTGAGGAATCTCGCCGTCAAGGGAAAATTCATCGGATAAATCCAAGTCGGCGGCATAGACGTTCCAAACATGATCATGACGCTTCGCCCCGACAATCGCCGTGCCGTAGTTAATGGCGCAAGGCATCACGAAACCGTCGTTGTAGTCGGTATGTTCACCGATGATATTGACGCGACCGGGTGCGTAAATGGTGAGTTCGGGCTGTTTATGGTGTTTTTGGGTGAAAATGTGTTGGGATTTTTCAATTGAGGGCATAAATATATCCTTTTGAATTTTCGTGAATTTGGCTTTAAAGCCTGTCCCTTGTATCTCAACCGATAAAGTTAAATCATAAAATCAGGGTAAGAAATTGAACCTGTCCCAAGTGCCAGACACTGAG
>NZ_NRDF01000005.1 GCF_003130205.1 Aggregatibacter actinomycetemcomitans | reverse complement strand
GACAGCGTATCCTCGACCTTTATCAGGCGAATCAGGGGCGGGATGGTTACCGCATGATTCGGCTCAAGTTACAGCAGGAAGGGATTTTTCTCAGCGGCAAAACGGTGTTGGCGCATATGCGGGTATTAGGGATACGTTCTTGTGTGAAAGTGAAACGACGCAAAAAGGCGGGTAAACCGAGTCATGTGGCACCGAATTTGCTACAACGCAACTTTACTGCCTCAAAATTAAAGGAAAAGTGGGTGACCGATGTAACCGAATGTCGGGTAGGGACGGAGAAGTTGTATCTTTCTCCTATGATGGACTTAGCCAATCAGGAGATTATTGCCTTTGCCACACATAGACGCCCGACCTTCGGATTGGTGTCGTCGATGCTAAAGAAAGCGTTGGCGCAGTTAAAGGAAACGGATTTACCGATTATTCACACCGACCAAGGCTACCTTTACGGGCTTGCCCGTTGGCGGAAAATGTTGATTCGGGATAATGGTTCGCCTTATGCCATACAGAGCATGAGCCGGCGCGGGAATTGTTATGACAATGCGGTGATAGAAAGTTTTTTCAGCACGTTGAAGTCGGCATGTTTTTATTCCCGTCAGTTTAAGGATATTGACGAATTAGAACGGGCGATACATGACTCTATTCGTTATTATAACGAGGAGCGCATTAAGCCTAAATTAAACAATTTGAGCCCTGTGCAGTACAGAGCTCAATATTTAACTTAGGTTTAGTTATCTGTCCAAGTTTTGGGGAGCAGATCAAAGTACGGTCGATTTGAAAAACGTTTTTTAAAATGACCGCACTTTTGGGATTACTGATCTGTTAATTGCAACGGCGGAACGGGTTTGCCGATTCTGGCATAAAATTCCACCACAAAATCATCAAAACGATCCGCTTCGATCGCCTGGCGAATTTCTGCCATTAAGCGTTGGTAACACCGCAGGTTGTGGATGGTATTAAGGCGCGCACCAAGGATTTCGCCGCATTTGTCCAGGTGATACAAATAGGCTTTGGTATAGTGTTTGCAAGTGTAACAGTCACAGTGCGGATCCAGCGGGCTAGTGTCGTCTTTGTATTTGGCATTACGGATTTTAACGATGCCGTCGGTGACGAATAAATGTCCGTTTCGTGCATTGCGGGTTGGCATTACGCAGTCGAACATATCAATGCCGCGACGCACGCCTTCCACTAAATCTTCCGGTTTTCCCACGCCCATTAAATAGCGCGGTTTGTCGGCGGGAATCTGCGGGCAAATGTATTCCAAAATGCGGTGCATATCTTCTTTCGGTTCGCCTACGGCTAAACCGCCCACCGCGTAGCCGTCAAAGCCGATATTGACCAAGCCTTCCAGTGAAACTTTGCGCAATTCTTCAAAGATTCCGCCTTGGATAATGCCGAACAGCGCGTTTTTGTTGCCTAATTCGTCAAAACGAGCGCGGCTGCGTTGTGCCCAGCGCAGGGACATTTCCATGGATTGCTTGGCATAATCAAACGTGGCGGGGTAGGGCGTACATTCATCGAAAATCATTACGATGTCGGAACCCAAATCATATTGAATTTCCATGGACTTTTCTGGCGATAAGAAAATGCGTTCGCCGTTAATCGGGTTTTGAAATTTTACGCCTTCTTCAGTGATTTTGCGTAACTTGCCCAAACTGAACACTTGGAAACCGCCGGAATCTGTCAAAATCGGACGATGCCATTGCATAAAATCGTGTAAATCACCGTGCTTACGCATGACTTCCTGCCCCGGGCGCAACCACAAATGGAAGGTATTACCGAGCAAAATTTCCGCGCCGGTGGCACGCACTTCTTCCGGTGTCATACCTTTTACTGTGCCGTAAGTTCCCACAGGCATAAATGTCGGCGTTTCAACAGTGAAAGTGCCTTGCGGACGTTCAAATACCAAGCGACCGCGACGGGCATTGCCGCTGGTTTTGTCTAATTCATACTTCATTAAATTTCCTCAACGAATAAACAGTTCGAAGGTTTTTGGTCAATAAAAAAAAGCCTGTTTAAATATACAGGCTTCATGCTATAATTTTTCGCAATGCTCTTACGAGCAGAGGCGGATCTGCGAAAAATCAGTCCGCCAGTTGCACCTGACGGGCTGTTTTAAGTAGATCCTTTATTTTGATAAAGGAAAAAAACAATGATTAAATTTATTTTGAAGCTAATCATCGTTATTCTGCTGTGCCTGTTACTGAAAGGTAGCGCTGGCTAAGCAGATTTACCGAATCAAGGAATGGTTACCACCATTCCTTGTTTTTTATTTTATGACTTGCCCGAAAATAAGTCAAACACTGCCTTCTTTCGGCGCTTAAATCAGTTTCAATTTTTTGACATAGCCCAAGGTTTTTCTTGAAAAAGATATTTATCGTATTAATATTTATACTTATATTTTAAATGTGATCATTCATAAAGGTAGAGCTTTATGCAGCGGAGAAAACTTCTGAAATTAACCGGCGCCGCAGTTATCGGGATGACTATTGCACCAACGTTGATAGCAAAAAAGAAAGGCAGGGGTAATGGTTCCGGTATTCTACATTTGAATTTCAATGAAAATTCATTGGGCATGTCGGAAAAAGCAAAACAGGCGATTATTAATAGTATCGGGATTGGTTCCCGTTATCCCGATGAGCGTCGTAGTGAATTAATCCGTCAATTAGCCGAAAAATATAATCTGGAAGATAATTTCGTTTCCTTGGGGAATGGATCCTCTGAAAATATTCGCGGGATCATTCAATCACAGGTATTTAAAGCCAGACAAGCAAAACAGACAGTCCAGCTGGTGGTGCCTGATCCGACGTTTAATTATGCCGAATTATATGCACAAGCTATGAATGTAGCGGTTGCTAAAGTGCCGCTGACTAAGGATTTTCGGTTTGATTTGGCAAAATTGCAAGAAACCGCCGAGCAGTTTAGCGGCGTGAGTATTTTCTATTTGTGTAACCCGAATAATCCAACTTCAACCGTGACGCCGGCAAAAGAATTATTCCGTTGGATTAAAAAAGCGCCGGAAAATTATTTCTTTTTGCTGGATGAAGCCTACGCCGAATATGTGCAGGATCCAGTTTTTGAAAGTGGCGTTAAGCTGATTAAACAGGGTTTTAAAAATGTTGCCGTCACCCGCACTTTCTCTAAATTTTACGCCATGGCAGGTTATCGTGTGGGGTATATGCTGGCGAATTCCGATGTGGTGGAAGAAGTGGATAAATTCATGTCCATTGATAATATCAACATTGCCGGTGCGGTTGCCGCGCTTGCTTCCTTGAAAGACAAAACTTTCGCCCAATTGAGCTTACAAAGTAACGAAGCTTCCCGTAAAATCGTGCAAAACGCATTGCGAGAACTGGGTTTAAAATTTGCACCGTCTAACGGCAACTTTATTTTTCATGAAATTAAAGGCGACATGCAAACCTACCAAGAGCGTATGAAAGAAAATGGTATTTTGGTCGGACGTGAATTTTTGCCGATTCAAAGCTGGAGCCGTTTAACTTTAGGGACGCCGGAAGAAATGCAACGTTTTGTGAAAATCCTCAAAGAATTCAGACAAAACGGTTGGGTATAAAAATAAAGGTGGGAATAGCCCACCTTTACTTTTTCTGAAATCCGTTATTCCAATCCTTTCACATCAGGATTTTTGCTGATAAACATCGCATCGCCGTAACTGAAAAAACGATAGCGATTTTCCACCGCACTTTTATAAGCATTCATTGTATGGGAAAAACCCGCAAAGGCGGAAACCAACATAATTAACGTGCTTTCCGGCAAATGGAAATTGGTAATCAGGCAATCCACTACACGGAAGGATTTGCCCGGATAAATGAAAATGGATGTGTCGGAAAAATAAGGCTCAATTAACACCGCACTTTGTTTCTCTTCCGCTGCCAGTGCCGCACTTTCAATGGAGCGCACGGAGGTCGTCCCGACTGCAATTACCCGCTTACCGGCTTTTTTCGTCGCCAAAATGGCATCACACACTTTTTGCGGCACTTCCACATATTCCGCGTGCATCACGTGATCTTCAATATTTTCCACGCGAACAGGCTGAAATGTTCCCGCCCCGACGTGCAATGTCACAAACGCGAAATTTACCCCTTTGGCGTTGAGTTGCGCCAATAATTCATCATCAAAATGTAAGCCCGCCGTTGGCGCCGCAACTGCCCCCGGCACTTTGTTATACACGGTTTGATAGCGCTCCTGATCCGCTTCTTCATCCGGGCGGTCAATATACGGTGGCAACGGCATGTGTCCGATTTTCTGCAACACATCAAAAAGTGCGGTCTGTTTTTCGGTTATTTCGATCTCAAACAAACTGCCTTGGCGACCAATCATGGTGGCATTTACGCCGTTACCTTCGCCCAGTTTATCCTCGCCTAAAATCAATTCCGCCCCTTCTTTCGGCGCTTTGGAGGCGCGGACGTGAGCTAAAAAACGGGAGTCGCTTAACACCCGTTCCACCAGCACCTCAATTTTCCCGCCGCTGATTTTACGCCCGAACATCCGTGCGGGAATCACACGGGTATTATTGAAGATCATCAAATCGCCGGGGTTAATCAGTTCCAATACATCGGCAAAAGTGCGGTGAAAAATTTCCCCGTTTTCACCATTCAGTTGTAATAATCGGCTGGCTGCCCGCTCCGCTTTCGGATAACGGGCAATCAACTCATCAGGTAAATCAAAATAAAAATCGGCAACACGCATAATGGAATATTTGGTTTAAAAAAGAGGGCGGTAGTCTAGTGCGAATCGGGGAGGATCTCAAGGGAAAACTACCGCACTTTTTGGCGCTCATTAAGGAAATGGGTAGGTGACGGGCTTAATTTGCTCGCGAATCATTTTGTAAAACGCCTCATGAATTGCCCCAAAAGCGCCGATTAGCCCCAGGGGGGCATATAAATCTTGTGTCATCTCCGCATTAGAAATTAGCGTGATTTTACAATCTAACTGCTTTAATTGGTTTATATATATTTGTGCAGTATGCATTTTTTCTTCGCTTTCAAAGACGAAAGGCGTGGTTGCAATAATGTGGGGTTTTAGTCCTAATGTGTTGGCGGCTTGAACGATTTCCCGCGTAAATTCGCCACCGCTTTTCCCACCTAATCCGCAAACGATAATGCAAGGATTGGCATCACAGACAATGCCTTTTAGAAAAATTTTCCGCTGTTTTCCTTCTAACGAATCAAGTACAAACGTGATGTTTGGGTCGGCTTCCTGAATTTTTTGCGGATTAGAATGGATGACACAAAATTCGGTTTGTTTCAGATCTTGCGCTAATAAATAATCAATAATATTGCTTCCGCAACCACCACAACCAATAACCTTGGCTATCATGTTATTTTCCTTATGCTAATAAACAAAAAGAAATAATAACGACAGACTATGTAAGGTTGGTTCGGGCTAAAAAAGTTTTGACGACGTTAAGATGGATTAGTCTGCCTAATAAACGCTAATCTTGAATATAAGGATAGAACGGTTTTCCCCAATCCATTTCATTATGGTTTTTCATCATAATATCTAAAGTGATCGGAATTAACGCCCCTAATAAATCACAAATTTCTTTAAGCTGTATTCGATTAACACTGCTATTAAATGTTGAGCCGCCATGCAAGAGCTGATTTCTTAGCGTATAAAGGTGACTAAAGATAATTTGTAATACGACATGGGTTTCCTTATTTTTTAAGGCAAATTGCGCTTTACGTTTTGCCCCATGGAACATTCTTTCCCAATCGGATTCCGAACGCTTGTCATTATGGAAATCCCAAAATGGTTGAAAGGTATAAGGCGTATCAAGAAGTTTTTCAAAAGGTTCACTGTAGGAATCCCAAATGATCGAGTGAATTTTTTCTTCCTCATCCAAATCACAGACTTTTTTCAAGAACTCGAAAAAAGTATTTCTATCACCCGAAATACTGCTAATTTCATTTGCATAAGCTGCATTAAATGCAATCCATTGCGTGATGAATTTATGATCTAAATTCTCCAATTCACTTGCGGAATTCAGCCAGCTTAGGGCGCGGTGGATTCGGAGACGGAAATCATCAGAATATTCTGTGCGATGTTGTTTATAGTATTGTTGTAATAATAGCAATATTTTTTCTCTCACATATTGATGATATTAGGATAGATATTTTCTCTATTTTCTGCTGCGAACCTAGACATTTCTATCGTTTTATTCATTCTTCTTACAGTTACGGCAATATTTACTCCTGTAGAAATTGTACTGGATAGGCGGGGGATTGTGTCTAACTTAAATAGGATAGCTTCAAAAATAGCATCAAAATTATAGGTTTTAATACCCATTTTATTTTCCTCATAGCTACATGCGACATGAATTACGCTGTTCCATTCGCTAATATCTAAATCCATAACAAGTCGGACATGATTTTTCATGATTGTTTCTTTTTGCCGAGGCGATGGAGAGAATGAGACATTGTCCCATTCTCTGATTGGTTCTGATTTGTCAGATTGTGTTAATACAAAAATACATTTCTCTCTTAGTTTTTGGGTAATAAATATGTATCTTTCACAAAACTTTTCATCTTCAATAATAGCTCTATCATCGATTTTAATGGTCCATAAAATAAGATCAAGTTTATCTAAGTAGGTTTTATAAATTTCAATATATTCCTTATCCCACTCCTGGCTTTCTGCAATACCTGGAAAATCTAAAATACGCACTTGCATATCACCTAATTTTCCTTTTATTCTCTGAATATTACGCGTAACCCCTCTACTTCCTCCAGTTTTACAAATATTATCTTGACAAAGAGAATTAATGATAGTGGACTTTCCTGCTCCTGATTTTCCCATTACACCAATTCTAAAGGGTTGTTGTTCTGTTAAACAGTGCAATTTGTTAAACGCGGTTGTAAATTCAGCAACTTCTGAACGAAGTTTATCATTTTTTATTATTTGTAACATATTGCTAGAAAGATAATATGTATTTTGTTTCATTATTAATCCTTAATCAAAGAAATAATCCCAGGCCTTTCCAATTCCATCAAGAAAAATATCTTTAGCTTTTTTGGCGATATTTTTTGCTATGTCAGGCATGGGTATATGATCAATTACAGTATCAATTGCCTCTTCAATAAACTTTCTAAATCCACTTTTTGCACTTGATTTAGCTTCTAGAGTTCTGTTTTCTTTTGGAATAGTTTTATATATAGCGCTTTTGCTTTCTGATGGAACTACTTCAATAATACGCGTAATTAATTCTGGAATATTCCAATTATTAAACTTTTCTTCATAATATTCACATGCAACAGGTAATACATAGTTGGCAGGAATGTTGAAATATTCAGATATTCGTTTTTTATTTTGTGAAATATTATCTAATTGTTTTTGTGAAAGTTTAAAGTTTGGATAGTCAAATTCACGGTTAGGTTGAGCTTTATCACATTGACTAAGAACAAATAGAATTCGTTTCTTATCATAATATTGAATAAGCTCTTCATAGAACTCTTCATCATTTTTATTTGCTCTATCGTCAACTTTTATTACCCATAAAATAAGATCAAGCTCTTTAATTTTCTCTGCATAAAGTTTCTCGTATTCTGAATGTCGATCCTTATTTTCAGCTACTCCAGGCAAATCAACAAAAGTAATTTTTGTACCATTTATTACGGCTTTCTCTTCTTGAATTTCTCTAGTACAACCTCCAACACCACCAGTTTCACAAATGGCTTTAGTTAGAATAGCATTCACAAGAGATGATTTTCCTGCTCCTGATTTCCCCATTATGCCAATTTTAGGCTCATAGTTAATTGTTTTAAATAGGCGTTCTTTTATCTTTGAACGGAGTGATTCTGGTAACTTATCTAACCATTCATCCAGAATTTTTTGATTATCCTTTTCGGAAGGATTGGTTCTATTATCCTCTACAACTAAATTATTCGTATTAGTTTGAGAAATGGATTGTTGAATTAAAAAAGGTGATATCATAATTTTTCCCTATTGTTTGTTGCTAAAAAATATTGGCATATTCGGATCAAGTTTCTCCAATAACGCTAACTTTCTATCAATTTTCTTCTTTACATTTTTAGAGCGATTTTCTACCCATTTCCATCTTCTTTTGGCTTTTAATAAATCCCGTTTCAGTTTCTTTTTATTTTTCTGCTTAAACCATAAACTTTCTTTTCTTGCTTTTCCTTTATAGTCTTTAAATTCTTCAAGACTTATTTTCTTTCTAACATAATATTTCATATTAAATCCATCCTAATTTCTGACCGCACTTATATAATTTTTAAGTTTATTCACCAACTTTTCCTGCAGATTATCTAGGCTCACAATGGTTAAATGAGGAAGCCAATATTGCACCAATGGAATAATTTCCATTTAGTGAATATTTTTACAGGCAATCAGGAGTTCGCCGTTTTCTATATGGCGAATAATTTCCTGATTCGGCAAGAGGGGGCGTCGGGTGAAATAATGGGCGACTTTGGCATCTACTTTGATGATGACTTCATCTAATTGATTGCCATGAGAAATGCTGTCGCTTTGGCTAATTTTTTCCAGGAATTCCAGCTTTGGCGTAAACGTTTGCTTCGTCAGTTTTAAAAAATGGATTTGGCTGAAACAAAAGGTTTTTTCTTTGCCGTTTTCCAAACCGATTAAATACCAAATGCCGTTTTTATTAAGCAGGATATAGGGTTCAAGCGTTCTGTTTGAATCGGGATAACCTTGCTTTTTATAAGAAAATTCAACCACCTGATGATGATCAATAGCCTGTTGTAACAGCTTAAATTCTTTTTGTCGGTGTTGGATGGATTCGTATTAAAAGCCTTTAACTTTAATGCTTTCCGTTAGGCTATGCTGGAAGAATTCGCGATCCAGTTTGGGGAATAAATTCTGTACGCTGGCGAAGCGGGCGAAACGCTGAATGTCAGATTGGGTGAAAACGCCCAGTTGGTTTTGGTTGATGGAATAATAACGCGGACCGGCTTTTTCCCAATTCAGAAATGCCAGACGGACATTGGGGTCTTTTTGTAGCGTTCGGGTTCCAATGGAAAAGCGCTGTGCTAATTCCGTTATATCGACTTGCCCGCGTGTGTTTAGCTCAATCAGAATTTCCGCTAAACGCAGGGCAAGCCTTTCGTTTTTACTTGTCATTGTTTTTGTCCTCTTCAGCAAATGTTGATGTAGTTTATTTTGCTGAATTGCACGGTTGGTTCGGGTTATAAAAAATGTTGTATATAAATGAAATAATATTTTGGGCGGGTATTGTAGAGTGTTTTATGTTCACTTCAAGTGGGGGCAATTTTTTAAATCTGTAAAATAATACGTTTAATATGAATGAGGTAATTGGAATGCGGGTTGGTTAGATAAGTAAAGTTGTGTAAATTTTTGAACTTTATCGTTAGGGGTGAAAATGTATGTAGGCGGAACTTAAATCGATTTAAAGTGCGGTCAAAAAATCCAATGGATTTTGAGCGTGGGCGATGTTTATGACTGCGTTAAAGATGAATAAACGAGTTTGTGAATAATTTTTAAGCAAGTTCCACTTTTCACAAGACAAAAAAAGCCCTTTCAAGGGGGAAGGGCTGAATAAAGTATTTTGAGTTATATTTTTCTAGGGTATGCGCGCATTATATACACCTAAATTAATATTGCAACATAATTTTAACAAAATATTAACTTTTATTTTCGTGAGGGTTGCGGGTGTTGGTGTTGACTAGGTTCCGCATTAACAGTGCGTAATCTAAGCCGATGTCTTGCGGCACGTCCAAGAAGACAAAATGTCCGTCGCCTAATGCGGCGTCCACTTCAGCGTTTTTGCGGTTGAGCATTTTGTTGATTTTGAAAACGATATTGCCTTGCGGTGTCATCATTTCCACTTCGTCGCCGAGCAGGAATTTATTTTTCACCGCCACTTCCGCCATGCCCTGTTCGTTACGTTTGCCGGTGAATTCGCCGACGAATTGTTGGCGTTCGGAAATGGAGTAGCCGTATTCGTAGTTTTGATATTCATCGTGAGTATGGCGACGTAAGAAGCCTTCGGTGTAGCCACGGTGCGCCAAGGATTCCAAAGTATCCATCAGGCTTTCATCGAACGGCTTGCCGGCAACCGCATCATCAATGGCTTTACGGTAAACTTGAGCAGTGCGGGCGCAATAGTAGAAGGATTTGGTGCGACCTTCAATTTTGAGCGAATGCACACCAAGTGCGGTCAATTTTTCCACGTGTTGTACGGCGCGCAAGTCTTTTGAGTTCATGAAATAAGTGCCGTGCTCGTCTTCAAAGGCGGTCATTTGTTCGTCAGGATTTTGTGCTTCGGTGTAAAGGAACACTTTGTCGGTGACGGCGCCTTCACCCAAGGTCGGGGCGACATTTTTCACTTCAATTTGTTGGCTAGGATCGATTTTCGCCACGATGTTGCCTACGTCGTCCACTTTGCCTTCTTCCATTTTATATTCCCAGCGACAGGCGTTGGTGCACGTGCCTTGGTTCGGGTCGCGTTTGTTGATATAGCCGGAAAGCAGGCAACGACCGGAATATGCCATACACAATGCACCATGAACGAAAATTTCCAGTTCAATATCCGGCACCTGTTGGCGAATTTCGGCAATTTCATCAAGGGACAGTTCGCGCGACAAAATTACGCGGGTCAAGCCCATTTGCTTCCAGAATTTTACCGTCGCCCAGTTTACCGCGTTGGCTTGCACGGAAAGGTGAATGTCAATGTCGGGGAAATTTTCACGCACCAGCATAATCAAGCCCGGATCGGACATAATTAACGCATCCGGCCCCATGTCGATAACCGGTTGTAAATCTTTGATAAAGGTTTTGAGTTTGGAGTTGTGCGGCGCGATGTTCACCACTACATAGAATTTTTTGCCGAGGGAATGAGCTTCATTAATACCGATTTTTAAATTGGCGTGATTGAACTCGTTATTGCGTACGCGCAAGCTGTAACGCGGTTGACCGGCATAGACCGCATCCGCGCCGTAAGCAAAGGCGTAGCGCATATTTTTTAACGAGCCGGCAGGAGAAAGTAATTCGGGTTTAAATGGGGTTGTCATAAAAGTCTCGTCTGATTTCAAGTCAGTAATTTGCCCAAGGCAAATCGTAAGGACGGCTATTTTAGGCGGATTTTGGTTTTTGTAAAGAAAAAGTGCGGTGGGTTTTTCATGTGTTTTTTACGCAAAACGCCCGCTTGGTTTGCGGGCGTGAAAACGTTGATTGAAACTCAAATTTTGGATTTATTCGTTAGTCCGATATAAAGACAGACAACAAAACCCAGAACCAATACATAAGGCGTAAATTGTGTCACGCCGGCAGGGGAGGCGGCGAGTAAAAAATTATGTGCAGCCGCCGCACCCAACAACATCCCTAATACAAAGAGCGCAGCGTCATTATTGCCTTCACCGATGTTCACCAATTGTTTGCCCGGGCAACCGCCGCCGAGTGAGAAGCAAAGTCCGCAAAGTGCCATGGATAAGAAATTCCAGACGTATTGATTGTGGGCGATGGGTTGTTGATCGAATCCCACATGGAATTGCCCTAATATGCTGTTGGTGATGGCAGCGAAGAGGACTAAGGCGATGACGCCGTTTAATAAATGGGCGTCGCGGAACAACACGAAATTACGGAATGCGCCGATGGTGCAGAAGCGTGATTTTTGCATTAACACGCCAAGTAATAACCCGCCGCCCAAAGACATCCAAATGGCGGCGTGTTGTGCGCCGGGACCTTTTTCGGAAAAAAAGACAGGCAAATTTTCGCCGAATTTAAATTGGCTGAGAAGTAACACCAATAAAATCAAGCTGAATATCGGGCCGATTAAACCCGAAGATTGGCTTTGTTCGGCAGATTTGCCGAGTGAAAATCCTCGGTTGGCGAAGAAAATGCCGCCTAATATACCCGCAAATAAGCCGAGGATACCTGCGATGGCAGTTAAATCGCCGCCGCCCAGACGCAAATAAGCACGCCACGGACAGCCCAAGAAAATGAGCGCGCCCAACATGGCGAAAAAGCCCAAGCTAATGCGTGCAAGAGGCGCCGAACCGCCCCGTGGACGGAATTCTTTGGAAAGAAAGGCACTGATTAATGCGCCCAGCACTAAACCGATAAGTTCGGGGCGCAGATATTGTAACGGTGCGGTGCGGTGCGGTACAGTCCTAACGCCCCTGCGGTGTCGCGCAAGAAGCAGGCTGCGCAAAAGCCCATATTGTCGGGATTGCCGTTGTAGGTTAGAAGTGGAGCAACGATACCAAGTGCAGCACCTGCAACCACAGGCCAAGTTAAGATTTTCATAATAAGACCCTTGTGATATCTGAAGTAAACGTGAATGATGTTTTTAATGCTTTAAAAACGCTTTCATTGTAAAAAGACGATAAAAATAAGAAAAGTATCTTGTGATGATATTGTGAGCGGGATCAAGGATTTGTTTTAAATGAAAAATTGACCGCACTTTTAGCGACGGGAAGCGCATTTTTCTCTCAAAGTGCGGTGGTTTTTGATGGCGTTTTTTTGATGTAAACTAATTAAAGGTTCAGATGATAATGAAATTGCATTTATTACGGGCGTATAATCGGCTTGTCGCCTGCTTATTGGGCGACAAGCAGTTTGGTTTGACGATTTAAAAGGAGCAAAAATATGTTAAAAAATATTGAAAAAGCTACCGTTCTTAAACTTAATGATCTTTTGGTATATCAAGACGGACAGGTTATCAGTAAAACATTTTCACAAAATCCCGCCGTGGGGTTAACCATGTTTTGCCTGCCGAAAGGCGAGGAAATCAGCGCCCATAAATCCCGTGGCGATGCCCTGGTGACAATGTTGGAAGGCAAAGCCAGAATCACCATCGACACAACCGACTACGAAGTCAATGCCGGCGAAAGTATCGTACTGCCTGCGGACATTCCTCATGCTTTGTATGCCTTGGAAAATTTCAAAATGTTTTTGACGGTGGTGTTCCCGAAAGAGGGAAGATAGTGAGGTAAGCAGAGAGGCACTTAATGTGCCTTTTATTTTTGTTGGTTAAAAAAGCCTGTTTTACCGGGCCTGTCTAAATTCTGCGTTTTTGTATGCGTTTAATCTGTTCCGTTTACACACGGATAAAACAAGAATATAAATTTGGTTATCATTAACTTCATAAACTAAGCGATAACCGGCAGCGCGGAGTTTGATTTTATAAAGGTTTTGATAACCTCTTAATTTGTCGCCGGGTACTCTCGGATTTTCTAAGCGTTCCGCAAGTTTGTTTTTGAATTGTTGGCGTATGGTATCGCCTAACTTTTCCCACTCTTTTAAAGCCCTTTTATCAAAAGTGAGTTTATAAGTCATCAAGGCTCACCTCAATCGGATCAAGGGTTGCCAGGCGCTCTTCAGCAATTCTGCCTAATTCTGCGTCTTCGGCCAGATTTTGAAAATATTCAAATAATGCAGGCGTGACGCAATAAAAGGCCGGTTGATTACGGTTTAATATGGCTACGGCACCATCTTGTTGGCTTGCGTACGCAATACCCATCGGATCCCGTTTTAAATCGGTAATGCTTGCGGCTTGTTGTGTCAAAATTTGATGTATTGCCATAATTTTTCCCTTTTTAGTGATTCCGGAGTCTTATAATAATACTTTAAAAAAATTTTTAAAGATATTCTTGAGTTATTTGGGCGGATAGATAAATAGTAAATCTTTAATCAAGAAAGTTAGTGTGGATGTGAATTATAAAATTTTAGTGATAGAAATAATGTGAATATTTCGAGAATTGGCGGAACGGACGGGACTCGAACCCGCGACCCCCTGCGTGACAGGCAGGTATTCTAACCAGCTGAACTACCGCTCCGAATTAGAATAGATAAAAGAATTGGCGGAATGGACGGGGCTCGAACCCGCGACCCCCTGCGTGACAGGCAGGTATTCTAACCAGCTGAACTACCACTCCGCACAGGTGAGGTGCATAATAATGGCGCGGGGGCACTCCGTCAACTTTTTTTTCTCTTTTGGGGTTACTTGTTTAATCGGTGAACGATTTTATTAATGACGGGTTTCTTCTTGAGATTGGCGCTCCCAAAGGCAATTATCCTTGCTTTTTTTATTGATTAATTTGAGGTATTCCAAATGCGCCTGCAGTTCTTCTTCCGTTGGGGTGAGCAGACGCAAATTGTGTGAAAAAACGACCGCACTTTGCACCTGCTGTTCGCCGGCGTGCTGAATAATTTCCGGTTCACTTTCATCAAACAAGCTGGTTTGCCCGCCCGTCATGGCAAGATATACATCCGCCAGAATCTCCGCATCCAGTAACGCGCCGTGCAGCGTACGTTTACTGTTATCTATCCCCAAACGGCTACAGAGCGCATCCAAGTTGTTTTTTTTGCCGGGATACATTTGACGCGCCATGGTCAGCGTGTCGGTCACCAGGCAAATGTCGTTGGTTTTAATCGGCAGGTTCAGCTTGGCGAATTCATAATCCATGAAGCCCACGTCGAAGGGCGCGTTGTGAATAAGTAATTCGGCACCTTTGATATATGCGATGAATTCATTGGCGACCTGACTGAAATCCGGTTTGTCCGCCAGCATTTCATCGGTAATGCCGTGCACCTTGATGGCATCGGGATCCACCGGGCGATTCGGTTTAATATAAATGTGAAAATTATTGCCGGTATAACGGCGGTTAATCATTTCCACCGCACCGATTTCAATAATACAGTGACCTTCATAATGGGCGCCTAACTGGTTCATACCGGTAGTTTCCGTATCCAGTACAATTTGGCGATTCGGGTTAATTTGAATACTCATAACGCTACTTTTTATCCGCAAAAATTTCGGGTATTATCGCCTCATTTGAAATAAATTAGTAGTCAATATGCGCAAACAAATCGAAATTTTTACCGATGGATCCTGCCTCGGCAACCCCGGCGCGGGCGGTATCGGCATTTTGTTACGTTACAAACAGCACGAAAAACAATTGTCCAAAGGCTTCTTTCTGACCACCAACAACCGCATGGAATTATTAGCGGTGGTGGAAGCCTTAAACAGCCTGAAAGAGCCCTGCGACATCCATTTATACAGCGACAGCCAATACATGAAAAACGGTATCACCCAATGGATTTTTAACTGGAAGAAAAATCATTGGAAGGCGAGTAGTGGCAAACCGGTGAAAAATCAGGATTTATGGATGGCGTTAGATCAGGCGATTGGCCGTCATAAGGTGGATTGGCGCTGGGTGAAAGGACACGCGGGGCATCGTGAAAATGAAATTTGCGATCAACTGGCAAAGCAGGGCGCGGAGAACCCGACGCTGAATGACGATGGTTACCAAGCGGAAGCATAAAATCCACCTGAAAAAAGAACCGCACTTTTCTCAACTACAGAAACAATCACATTTTCCTCCCGGATCCGAAGAAGTTTAAAAATCATCAAATCCGCTAAATAAAAAATCTGCTCAATGCCCAAAAGCGCAGGCTTTTTTCACGGTATGCTTACAATATCATTTTCACATTCCAACAGATTTATGGTATTTTAGGCGGCGGTTTTTTATCAGTTACGGACGCTTCACGGCGTCTTTATATTTTCATTAACTAAAAGGAAATTTGAATGGAAACGCAACAAGGCAGCCCAATGTCAATGTTATTTATTTTCGTCATATTCGGATTGATTTTCTATTTCATGATTTATCGTCCGCAGGCAAAAAGAAATAAAGAACATAAAAAACTTATGTCTGAACTAGCCAAAGGCACCGAAGTGCTTACCGCCGGCGGTATCATCGGTAAAATCACCAAAGTGGTTGAAAACAGTGACAGCATTGTTATCGCATTAAACGACAGCACCGAAGTGACAATCAACCGCAACTATATTACGGCTGTGTTACCGAAAGGTACAATCAAAACCCTTTAATCATACATTCCTCAAGGGAACAGGAAATCTATGTTAAATCGTTACCCTTTATGGAAGAATCTGATGGTGATCTTCGTGGTCGCCATTGGTATTTTATATGCTCTTCCAAATCTTTACGGTGAAGATCCTGCCGTACAAATTTCAGGAACTCGCGGTCAGGAAGCCAATTCCGCCGTCCTTAGCGATGTTCAATCCGTGCTTAAAGATAATAATCTGGCAACCAAATCCATCGTATTGGAAAACGGCTCGATTTTAGTGCGTTTTAACAATACAGATACGCAATTACTCGCCAAAGACAAAATTACCGAAAAATTAGGCACCAACTATTCCGTCGCGTTAAACCTTGCACCGGCAACCCCGAAATGGTTAAGCAGCATTGGCGGCAACCCGATGAAATGGGGTCTGGACTTACGTGGTGGCGTACGCTTCCTGATGGAAGTGGATATGAATTCCGCGCTTACCAAACGTCAGGAACAATTACAGGATTCCTTGCGTACCGAACTGCGTAAAGAAAAATATCAATACAGCGCCATTAAATCCATTGATAATTTCAGCACCGGTATAACCTTAGCCAATCCTGAACAACTTTCTGACGTACAACGTTACTTACACAGACAGCACCCGAATTTAGATGTTCGTACCACATCCGATAACACTTTGTCCTTAGGCTTATCTGATTCCGTATTGAATGAAGCCCGTGAGAGTGCTATTGAGCAAAATCTGAGTATTTTGCGCAAACGTGTTACCGAATTGGGTGTCGCCGAAGCCGTTATTCAACGTCAAGGGGCAGAACGCATCGTGGTTGAATTACCGGGAGTACAAGACACTGCCCGCGCGAAAGAAATTCTCGGTGCAACGGCTACCCTTGAATTTCGTATAGTTAATACAAACGCTAATTTAGAAGCGGCAGCACGTGGTATGGTGCCTTCCGATTCCGAAGTGAAATACGACAGAAACAATCGTCCTGTGGTGTTATATAAACGCGCAGTACTCGGTGGCGAACACATTACCAATGCCAGCTCTGGCGTCGATCAAAACACTTCCTTGCCGCAAGTGAGTGTGACCTTAGATAGCGAAGGCGGCGAAATCATGTCACAAACCACCCGCTTAAACCTAAAAAAACCGATGGCGACCTTATATGTAGAATATAAAGACAGCGGTAAAAAAGACGAAAACGGTAAAACCATTTTACAAAAACACGAAGAAGTCATTAACGTCGCGACCATTCAAGGTCGTTTCGGCAGTCAATTCCAAATTACCGGTATCGACTCTCCGGCAGAAGCACAAAACCTTGCCGTGCTACTTCGCTCCGGTGCGTTAATTGCGCCGATTCAAATTGTGGAAGAGCGTACCATCGGTCCGTCTCTCGGGGCGCAAAACGTAGAACAAGGCTTACAGGCCAGCTTCTGGGGATTAATGATCGTGGTGGCATTTATGGTCATTTACTACCGTAAATTCGGCATCATCGCCAGCATTGCTTTAATCGCCAACATCGTTTTATTGGTCGGTTTAATGTCGTTATTGCCGGGCGCCACGCTCACTATGCCGGGCATTGCCGGTATCGTATTAGCAGTGGGGATGTCGGTGGATGCGAACGTGTTGATCTTCGAGCGAATTAAAGAAGAAATCCGCAACGGTCGTCCAATTCAGCAAGCCATTAATGAGGGTTATAGCGGTGCATTCAGTTCCATCTTCGATGCCAACTTAACCACGATTTTAACCGCAGTCGCCCTCTACGCGGTGGGTACCGGTCCGATTAAAGGTTTCGCAATCACCCTATCTTTAGGAATTGCCATCTCAATGTTTACCGCAATCACCGGAACACGCGCAATCGTGAATTTCTTATACGGCGGCAAACGAATTGGTAAATTATCAATTTAACGGTGAGGAACATATTGTGAATTTAGAAAACAGAAGTCAGTCAATTCGAGAAATTCAAGGCATTAAACTCCCTTTCCGTTTAGTTGAGTTTATGAAATACCGCATGTGGGGTTATCTTGCATCGGTGATCATCATTGCCGTTTCCCTGTTCTTTGTATTTACCAAAGGCTTCAACTGGGGTCTGGATTTTACCGGAGGTGTGGTGGTAGACACCCACTTTTCTCAACCGGCGGATTTGGAAAAAATCCGCTCCACGTTGGTACAAAACGGGATCGAAAGCCCATTGGTGCAAACCACCGGCGGTGTGCGTGATGTGATGATTCGCCTGCCAGCGACAGATAACGCGCAAATCGGTGATAATGTTAAGAGGATGCTAAGTACGTTAGATAGCGATATTCAGATTCGTTCTACCGAGTTTGTTGGTCCGAATGTTGGAGAAGAACTGACTCAAGGCGCCATTTATGCCACGTTAACAACTCTTATCATGTTGTTATTTTATGTCGGTATGCGTTTTGAATGGCGCTTAGCTGTCGGTGGTGTACTTTCCCTTACGCACGACGTGATAGTCACCTTAGGTGCTTTCTCCTACTTGCAAATTGAAATGGATTTAACCTTTATCGCAGCGATTCTTTCCGTGGTGGGCTATTCCCTCAATGACAGTATCGTAGTATTCGATCGTGTGCGTGAGAACTTCCGTAAAATCAGACGGATTGCTTCTATCGACATTATTAACATTTCATTAACACAAACTCTCTCCCGAACTATTATGACCTCGGTGACGACGTTAATTGTGGTGATCGCCCTTTTTGTCTTCGGCGGCCCGACAATCCATAGTTTCTCATTAGCCCTCTTAATAGGTATCGGATTCGGGACATACTCTTCTATCTTTGTTGCGATTGCTATTGCATATGACTTAGGTCTTGACCGTGAGCACATGGTGCAACCCAAAGTGAACAAAGATGATATTGATGAACTGCCTTAGTCAATAACAAAAGTGCGGTTAAAATTCATAATGAATTTCGACCGCACTTTTTACTTTCAAACTTATCAATAGAATAAGACGGAGAATTAGAAGTAATATCTAATAGATTCTCAGATGAAAGTGCGGTTATTTCAATGAATTATATTAATTTTCACGAGGTAATATAACTGCTAATCGAATACCGTCCCTAAAATTATAATTATATTTTAAAAAAATTTTAAAGGAGCAGTATGAATTTTAAATTTAGAAAATCACAAAAAAGTGATAGAAACAACCCTGCACTACTCTTTTTGACCACTTTGCTCTGCACGTCACAAAGTATCGATGCTGCCCCCCAAACTACGGTTCTACCGGACATAGTAGTTACCGGGCAAAGTAAAACTTCATACGAGGATGAGCTGGAAAGCTATCTAAAATCCGGTTCGTATTCATATCTCAATGATACAAAAATCCAACGTTTTCGCGGTTCATCAGTAGGCGATTTTTTAAGCGGAATTCCGGGCGTCATGGTCGGCAACAAACGAAATAGCGGCGCTATAACCCCTATAATCAGAGGTATAGCCAACGAAAACAGAATTCCTGTTTTGATCGATGACTCGCTTCAGTCTATCCCTTCGTGGCAAGGTTATGCAGGTTCAAGTACCAGAACGTATCTGGATCCTGATCTCATCTCGCGCGTAGAAATAGAAAAAGGTCCGTCACTCAAAGCGGATGCCACCGGCGCCACAGGTGGTGTAGTGAGAATGAATACCGTAGGCTACAAAGACATAATCCCCGAAGATAAGAACTGGGGATTTCGCTTGCGGTTCGGCACGATGTCTAATACTACGGACAAACCGCCTCTTTATACACGCGGCGGATACCGCACCAAATGGATAGATGAATGCCGTACCAACCGTTCGGGTAAATGTCCCAAGCAAACCTACAACCCCGATGCGAAATACACATCCAAAAATCCTTTTCAAAATTTAGGCAAAAGCTACAACTACTCGCTCGCGTTTTCTAAAAAGTGGGAAAATGCCGACATTGTGTTGGCCTACGCGAAAAAGAAGCAGGGCAATTATTTCGTCGGACGCCATGGTGCCGTACCAGTGATAGAAGATATCGAATATAAAAATGAAGATGATTTTGAAGTACACAGAGACCCTACGAGAAAGGACAGATTCGGCAGACCTCTTGTGACTGAAGAGGATGTTAGAATCGGTAGACTGAGATTTAAAGAACAAAACGGTTATACCTACTTTCGTGGCGGCGAGGAAGTACTAAATACCAGCCAGAATAATAAGTCCTATCTGGCTAAATTTAACACCTACAACGACACCCATGCTTTAAATTTGACCTACCGCGGCTATAGAAGCAAATTCGGCGAGCTGATGCCATCCATTACGAGCTTTCGTGGAGATGGTGCGCTACAGGGAGAAGGAACGGAAGTAAAGACCGATAGCTACAGCGCAAAGTATATCTTCGATCCGGCAAATCCATTTATCAAGCTGACTTTAAGCGGATATTACACTAAAAGTGATACTTCTAGCTTTACGCCTTTCATTGAAGATCTGGTTGATTTCAGCTCTCGCCATGCGCGCTTTACGATCTCCGAGCAGAAGGGGCTAAATTTAAGCAACACCAGTGTAGCGCAAATTTTCGATAGACCACTAACAATAAACTACGGCATAAGTTACTCGCGTGAAAGAATTCATCCGCCTAAAGATATGGCCGATAGAGTACGCGCCAAAGGCTATCCTAACAATGCCGTCGCACCGTTTTACATCAGAAATGCAAAGCGTAAAGAAAAAAGTGTCTTCATTTCGCTTAACTATCCGATCATGAACTGGCTTAAAATAGATCTAGGTCTGCGACATATCCGCACCGCAATTCATGATTTTCAGCCCAGAGTCGAAGACAAATTCGTACGCAAAAATATGCCTGATCCGAAGAATTCCGTCTGTGAACCGGTGCGCAACAACCCGTTTCAAAAAAGATGCCGGATTTACTCTTGGCCGCAACCTCCAAACGTTAAGGCCACATCACCAATCGCGATGCTTACTTTTGAACCACATGAGAACGCACAAATTTACATAAAATATGCCGAGGCTGTACGCTCAGCGAGCTTGTTTCAAGCGTCGCGCGGATTTAGCACGCAGATAGTCGATTATCAAACCTACAAGTTAAAACCTGAGAGACAAAAGAACTGGGAAGTTGGTACAAATCTGTTATTTGATGATATAGGCGGCAGCGATAATCTTTTAGGTTTTAAATTTGCTTATTTTAATAACTTCACGAAAGATTATCTCACCAGAACGAGTACGCAAGGCAGACTACAAACCGTCAATATTAGATCCACCCTTTTTCGTGGGTATGAGACTTCGGCATATTTTGATATGAAAAGCTTCTATACACAGATAGGTATGACACACTATCTAAAAACGAAATTTTGCCGTAGGGACGATCAAGTCGGACGAATAAGAGATACAACGCAGTGCTTTGAGGGCGGTATCAGCGGAAGCAATCTCGCCAATACGTTGCCTCCTAAAACAACGATAACGACTACAGTCGGATTTAGATTTTGGGATGATAAACTTGAACTGGGTGCGCGCCACAATTACTACTCAAAACGCATAGTTTCGATATTTTCGCCAAACAATAGTACCGGGGAGACAAATTCTGCCGAATGGAAGCCATATGCAGTAGTCGATCTTTTCGCAAATTATAAAATTTCAAAGGATCTAACAATATCTGCAACGCTGGATAATCTGACTAACAGATATTATTTAGACGCGAACAATATGGGATTAAATCCTGCACCGGGCAGAACCTTGAGATTAAACCTGGATTATAAATTTGGGTCTATATTCAATTAGCCTTAAATGCCACACTAGTGTCATAAGGTTATTAATTGCTGCGTTTATGTTCTCAAAGTTAAATCTAAGTTTATATTCTTAAAAAAATAACGGAAAAGATTCTTTATCGATTCCGTTATGTCTCTCAATTTCTTTGGTTTGCAATGCGTTACCTTTATTTTTATATGACCAGCATAACCGCGCCAATCCAATCAACCCCAAATAAATAATGGTAGTCAAAGCAGTTTGTTTTTTGACTCAGATCAAACATTTCAGCTAATCACCAAAAAATGTGATTAAGATCACTTGTGCATACAATATAATTCTAACCAGTTATATTTTAATTTTTAAACTTTAGGAGAAAACATTATGAGTAATGTTGAAAATGCAGTAAGTCCTGCACAAGCAGAAGTGAATGCTCTGGTTGAAAAAGGTTTGGTTGCGCTGGAAGAATTCCGCCAATTAAACCAAGAGCAGGTGAACTACATTGTGGCGAAAGCCTCTGTGGCGGCGCTGGATCAACATGGTGTGCTGGCAATGCACGCTTATGAAGAAACCGGGCGCGGCGTATTTGAGGATAAGGCGACCAAAAATTTATTCGCCTGTGAATATGTCGTGAACAATATGCGGCATTTAAAAACCGTTGGCGTAATAAGTGAAAATGATGTAACAGGCATCACCGAAATCGCCGATCCTGTGGGCGTCATCTGTGGGATCACCCCGACAACCAACCCGACATCCACCGCCATTTTCAAGTCCCTCATTGCGCTAAAAACCCGTAACCCAATCATTTTTGCCTTCCACCCCTCCGCCCAACAATCTTCCGCGCACGCCGCCCGCATTGTGTATGAAGCTGCTATTGCCGCCGGTGCGCCGAAAAATTGTATTCAATGGATCGAAAAACCATCTATGGAAGGCACATCCGCATTAATGAAACACCCAGGCATCGCCACCATCCTTGCCACCGGCGGGAATGCCATGGTAGAAGCTGCTTATTCCTGCGGCAAACCGGCATTGGGCGTCGGTGCAGGTAACGTGCCGGCGTATGTGGAAAAATCCGCCAACTTAAAACAAGCAGTGCACGACATCGTGATGTCAAAATCTTTCGATAACGGCATGGTGTGCGCCTCCGAACAGGCGGCCATCGTCGATGAAGAAATCTATAACGATTTTGTAAAAGAAATGCTTTCTTACGGCGTTTATATGGTGAACAAGAAAGAAAAAGCCATGCTGGAAGAATTCATGTTCGGCGCAAAAGCCAACAGCAAGAACTGTGGCGGTGCGAAACTGAATGCCAATGTGGTGGGTAAACCTGCCGCGTGGATTGCGGAACAGGCGGGCTTCAAAGTGCCACCGCGAACCAATATTCTGCTTGCCGAATGTAAAGAAGTGGGCGAAAAAGAGCCGTTAACCCGTGAAAAACTCTCTCCGGTACTGGCTTTAATTAAATCCACTTCCCGTGAAGACGGTCTTGAAAAAGCGGAACAAATGGTGGAATTCCATGGTTTGGGTCACTCCGCCGCCATTCACACCTCCGATGCGGAGCTTGCCAAAGAATTTGGTAAACGGGTGAAAGCCATTCGCGTTATCTGGAACTCGCCTTCCACCTTCGGCGGTATCGGTGATGTGTATAACGCCTTCCTGCCTTCCCTTACGTTAGGTTGTGGTTCTTATGGTAAAAATTCCGTGGGCAACAACGTAAGTGCGGTCAATTTAATTAACATTAAACGAGTAGGCAGACGGAGAAACAATATGCAATGGTTTAAAGTGCCGTCAAAAATCTATTTTGAACGGGATTCAATTCAATATCTTCAATCCATGGGTGGCATGGAACGCGTGGTTATCGTGACCGACCGTACCATGGTGGACTTAGGTTTCGTAGAAAAAATCGCCCACCAAATTATGGCTCGTGGCAATCACGTAACCTACCAATTATTTGCCGATGTAGAACCGGATCCGTCCATTGAAACCGTACGCCGTGGTACGGAGTTAATCCGTAACTATAAACCGGATACCATTATCGCCCTGGGTGGTGGTTCGGCAATGGATGCGGCAAAAGTGATGTGGTTATTCTATGAACAACCGGAAGTGGATTTCCGCGATTTGGTACAGAAATTCATGGATATACGTAAACGCGCGTTTAAATTCCCGCAACTAGGTCGTAAAGCCAGATTTATCGGTATTCCGACAACATCCGGTACCGGTTCTGAAGTGACACCGTTTGCGGTTATCACCGAAGGTAATAAAAAGTACCCGATTGCCGACTACTCGCTTACCCCGACCGTCGCCATTGTGGATCCGGCATTAGTGATCACTGTACCGGCACATGTCGCCGCCGACACCGGCTTGGACGTATTAACCCACGCCACCGAAGCTTATGTATCCATTCTTGCCAATGACTTCACCGACGGTCTTGCACTGCAAGCTATTAAACTGGTGTTTGAGTTCCTGGAAAAATCCGTGACCGAAAAAGATCCGGAATCGCGCGAAAGAATGCACAACGCCTCCACCATGGCAGGTATGGCATTCGCCAATGCGTTTTTAGGGATGAACCACTCCCTTGCCCACAAAATCGGCGGTCGCTTCCATACACCACACGGACGCACCAACGCGATTTTAATGCCGCACGTGATTCGTTATAACGGTACCCGTCCGGAAAAAACTGCTACGTGGCCGAAATATAATTACTATAAAGCAGATGTAAAATACCAAGACATCGCCCGTATGCTCGGCTTGCCTTGCAGCACACCGGAAGAAGGCGTACGTTCTTACGCCCAAGCCTGCTACGATTTAGCTGTGCGCTGCGGCATAAAGATGTCCTTCAAAGAACAAGGCTTGGATGAAAAAGCGTGGATGGATGCCCGTCGCGATGTGGCACTGCTCGCCTTTGAAGACCAATGTTCTCCGGCAAACCCTCGTTTACCGATGGTCACCGACATGGAAGACATCCTGACCCGCGCTTATTTTGGTTATGATCCGAAGGACTATTAATTCGCCATTATGCGTTCCACAAAAAAGCCTGGAAATATTTTCCAGGCTTTTCTTTTTGGCTAAAAAGTGCGGTCAAAAAAATTATCCTCTTTTACGGCGTTTTAAGGTATCAAGCAATACGGCGATAACGATAATTGCCCCTTTAACGATTTGTTGCCAATACGGGTCAACGCCAAGCATATTTAATCCTTTATTGGTTGTACCGATAATCAATGCCCCAATAACGCACATTGGGATCGTACCGAAACCACCGCTTAAGGAAACCCCGCCGATAACGGCTGCCGCAATAGCATCAAGTTCCCATGCCAAACCGTAAGACGGGTTACCCGCATAAGTACGTGCCGCCAGCAATGCGCCGGCTAAACCGGATAGCGCCCCGCCAAGGATATAAACCCAAATTAAAGTTCGATTGGTGTTAATCCCGCAAATTTTGGCCGCATTTAAGTTTCCACCGACAGCATAAACGTGACGACCGAATGTTGAGCGGCTAAGTAAGATATGGCTAACGATAACAATTAAAATATATAACAGCACCAATCCCGGCAGCCCTAAAATATTGACATCGGCAATCCAGGTAAAGGCTTCGGAAGAAGCGTCAATCGGACGACCATCGGAATAAAGTTGCGCTGCACCACGTGCAATAATCATCATCCCCAATGTGGCGATAAACGGCGGAATGCTGCCAATTGCCGTAAGCCCACCGTTAATTAACCCCAATCCTGCACCGATTAAAATAGACACGGCAAAAGCAAGTAATGCGGCAGAAACAGTATCGCCGCCCGTTACCACTGAAGCGGAAACTACAGCAGTTAATGCGACCACTGAACCTGATGACAAATCAATACCGGTAGTAATAATGATAAATGTCACTCCAATGGCAATAATACCGAACATAGAGACCTGTTCAACAATACTCCACACTGTTCTTGCCGAGAAAAAACCATCAATTGAAACGGATAAGCCCAAAAAGAGAAGAATTAAAATTAGGACCATTCCATAAGCATTGATAATTTTCTTCAATGTCACGTTTTCCATAATAAGCCTCTCATTTTCTAATTAAAAAACCGATCCTGATAAATAAAAAAATTAGCCTGAAGCCAATTCAAGAATGCGTTCTTGTGTCAGATCCGTATGAGGAATAATACCCACTTGATATCCTTCATGCATTACCATCACGCGGTCGCTCATTGATAAAAGCTCCAACATATCCGAGGTAATCATAATGATGGTTTTGCCTTGTTTTGATAGCTCGACCATCAGCTTATATAATTCCGCTTTTGCCCCCACATCAATCCCTTTGGTCGGTTCATCCAGAATCAGAATGTCCGGTTCTAACAATAGCCAACGGGCAAGTAAGACTTTTTGCTGATTTCCCCCTGAAAGATTATTTGTAATCACTTCCACATTCGGGGCTTTTATCTTGAGCTTTGTTTTTTGTTCATTTGCTGTTCTTTTTGCTCTGACGACAGACACTAGGAAATTTTCCAGATACGGCGACATTTTCGGCATAATCATGTTGTCTGTAATGCTCAAATTTAAAAACAACCCGGTCAGTTTTCGGTCTTCCGTCACAAAACCGATTTTATATTTCATGGCATCTAACGGATTATTAATAATCGCTTTTTCGCCTTTAATATAAATTTCGCCGCTATCCGCCGGTTTATAACCGAATAACCCCTCCACGATTTCCGAACGACCCGCACCGACTAACCCCGCGATACCGAAAATTTCGCCTTTGCGCACGGCGAAATTAATATCCTGATATTTTCCTGCGCGGGTAAAGTGTTTAATTTCCAACACAATTTCATCGGATAAATCAAAACGCTCACGCTGGAACATTTCCGACATATCACGCCCTACCATCATGGAAATAAGCTGTTCTTTGCTAACGTCTTTGGTTGGCTTGGTATCCACATATTGACCGTCACGAATAACCGTAATTTCATCGGATACGCGGAAAACTTCGTCTAATTTATGGGAAATAAAAATAATCGCGATACCTCTCGCTTTTACCGTTTTAATAATGCGGTAAAGTTGCTCGACTTCATTTTCAGTCAACGCTGTGGTCGGTTCATCCATAATAATGACTTTTGCATCATTGGAAACCGCCGTAGCAATGGCAACCAACTGCGCTTTCGCCACCGAGACATCGGACATTTTGGCTGTCACATCCATCGGTACGCCCAAATCTTTTAAAATCGCCGAAGCCTGTTCATCCATTGCTTTTTGATCGAGAAAAAACTTGGCTTGCGTGATTTCACGTCCTAAGTAAAAGTTATCGGCAATGGTTAAATTGGCAGCCGGAGAAATTTCCTGCGGTACCATGGTTAAACCGCTATGGATAGCATCAATAGGGCGACTTGGCTTAAAAGGCTTGCCGTCTAAAATTAATTCTCCGCCATCATCCGGGATATAGATACCGTACAACACTTTCATCAAGGTGGATTTTCCGGCACCGTTTTCCCCCATTAACGCATGCACGCTTCCGCGTTTAACGCGAAGATTAATGCCGTCAAGCGCCTTCACCCCCGGAAATGTTTTCGACACATTTCGCATTTCTAAAATATAGGGAGAATTTGAACTGTTAGTCATTTTTAACTCCTTAAATCGGTTAAGAACGAATATTAAAATCGTCGTTATCGTTATAAAGTGCGGTCAATTTACTCCTTATATTTGTTGATATATTGCTCCTTCATATCGGGTGTAACCAATTCAAAAGGAATCCAGTTATATTTTGGAATATCTTCGCCTAACGCGGCTTTGTATGCCATCTCGGCACTCAAACGTCCCTGCCCTGACGCCGATTGATAAACAGTCGCGTCAAGACCGTTACCCAAATAACCTAAAGCATCCGGCGTCGCGTCAATGCCGACAATAAGTAGATCTTCATCTTTAAAGCCCAGTTTTTTCGCCGCGAGCAATGCCCCGATTGCCATTTCGTCGTTATTACTCAGAATCACATTGGCATCGCGATGTGCCGAAAGCAGATTTTCCGCCACTTCCATACCTTTTGAGCGATCCCATTTTGCCTCTTGCTCCGCCACCACCTTAATTTCAGGATGTTGTGCAAAAATCTTTTTATTGCCTTCCGTACGTTTAATTTGCGCTTCCAAACCCAATGGACCGAGTAAAATAATCGCTTTTGCTGGTTTACCGTTGAGCGAATTAACAATAAATTCCCCTTGCATTTCCCCGCTTTTAATTTCCTCGGATCCCACATAACTTGCCACATATTGCATATCTTCTTCATTCGGTTTCACGGTGACGACAATTAAAGGAATCTTGACTTTTTTCGCTTTTAGCCCGATGGCTTTTACAATTTTTTGATCCGTCGGCATAATAATTAACGCGTCCACATTGGAATCAATAAAATTTTCCACATCATTCAGCATCTTTGCCGGATCGCCATTGGCATCGGCATATTTAAATTTAAGATCCGTTTGCGAACGAACAAATTTATCCATTGAATCCTGCAAGTAAGTCGGGTATTTATCAGCAAGGCTATACATTGAAACGCCAACAACAATGGGTTTGGCAAGAATGATCGGAGTGAAAAGGAGACCAAGAACCAAGATACCTATCTTCTTTAACATTGTTTATCCCTCCGTTTGAGATGACTTGGTGAGTAACGGGAAAGGACAATGTCGTCCTTTCCGTTAGCGTTGATTAAAAAACTATTTTTTATATTTTGCTTGGTATTCCTCTTTTTTATCCGGTGTGACAAGTTCAAAAGGAACCCATTTCACAGACGGCACTTTTTCGCCTTTGGCGGCTAGATATGCCATTTCCGCGCCCGCAGCCCCCTGACCGGCGGCAGATTGGAACACGGTCGCATCCAACCCTTTGCCGAGGTAATCCAAAGCATCCGGTGTGGCATCCAAACCCACAATAATTAAATCTTCGTCTTTAAGCCCTAACTTTCTCCCCGCCAATACGGCACCAATCGCCATTTCATCATTATTACTTACCACAACATTCAGCTTTTTGTTTGCCGCAAGTAGGTTTTCTGCAATTTCCAATCCCTTAGCTCTGTCCCATTTACCTTCTTGTTCGGTAAAGATTTTGATATTTTTATTCTGTGCAAAGATCTCTTTGTTACCTTGTGTCCGTTTAATTTGCGCATCCTGACCTAAAGGCCCCATTAAAATGGCGGCTTCGGCAGGATTACCTTTCAATGTATTCACAATGAAGTCCGCTTGAATACGTCCGCCCTCAATTTCATCGGATCCCACATAACTGGTGACGTACTGCATATCTTCATCTAACGGTTTACGATTAATAATAATGAGAGGAATACCGGCGCGTTTGGCTTTTCTGCCGATGACCTTAACAATATTCGGATCGGTCGGTACCACCAGTAACGCATCAACTTTTTGGTCAATGAAGGTTTCCGCATCGTTTAATAAGCGGGCAGGGTCGCCGTTAGCATCGGCAAGTTTGATTTCGACATCATCGTGAGTTTTATCAAATTCACGAATCGCATCTTGAAGATAGGTTTGCCATTTATCGGAGAAGGCAACCATTGGAGCACCAATTACAACATTTTTAGCGATAACAGCTTGAGACGTTAATAGGATTCCACCACAAAGTAACGCAAGTAGTGTCTTTTTCATAATGCTACTCCCTTTTATCGGTTAAACGAATAACAACAAAAATTGAAATACAGCTATATCCCACCACAACAATCACATACGAATATAAATTTCACTAATAGACAATTTGAAACAAATCATCCGTTTAGTATCTATATCATTAAAATAAGATTTCCTGCAACCGCCATTTTTTGAAAGTGTGAGATAGATCTTATTTTTTGGAAGGAAAATTTAACTACTGTAAAAATAAACTAAATATTTTATTTTTAGCAAAAAAATAGGATCCAAAAGACTCCTATATTCATAATCAATACGGGATTGATTTACGCAATTTCTTCTACGTTTACCCAACGTTTTTGCTCGCAAGAAAGGGCGATGGCGTCCAGTACGCGGGAAACCTTGTAACCCTCTTCAAAATCCGGATATAACCTGTTTTCAGAGGAAGCCAGACCATTGACCAAATCCCTGATCTCCACCGTTTTTTGATCATTAAAACCGATACCATGACTGGCACTTACGCAAAAATGCTTGTAATCAGGGTGTAATGGTCCGGTGAGAATGGTTTTAAACCCTTGTCTTGCAGGATCTTCATCATGCAGATAAAGCTTCAATTCAGCCATTCTTTCCTGAGTATAGGAAATTGTGCCTTTTGTTCCCGTAATCACGTAACTTAGCCCCATTTTACGCCCGCAAGCGATACGGGAGGTTTCAATCGTTCCCATACAGCCATTGGCAAAACGAACCAATGCTGTTGCCTGATCTTCATTTTCTACCGTCAGACGCTCTTGAAGATTATTAGGCTTAGGTCGGGTTTGAATTACCGTTTGCATATCACCGATAACGGTACGAATCTCTTGCCCTAATAAATACTGGGACATTTGCACAATATGTGCGGCAAGATCACCTAATGCGCCTAAACCGGCTTTTTCTTTCACACAATGCCAATCCAACGGTGTATTTTCATTGGCTAAATAATCTTCATTATGCGTACCATAGAAGTGAACGACCTCGCCAATTTCTCCCTTGGCAATAATTTCCCGTGCCAATTGGGTTGTCGGATTCTTGATGTAGTTAAACCCGACTAAAGTCTTCACCCCGGCTTTTTTCGCAGCTTCATACATTAACTTGGCATCTGCTGCCGTCAAGGCAAGCGGTTTTTCGGAATACACGTGTTTGCCATTTGCAATGGCCGCCAGCGCAATTTCTTTATGGAGAAAATTCGGCGTACATATATCCACCACATCCACATTCGGATCCTGCACAATATCACGCCAGTCACCGGTAAAACGTTTAAAACCAAATTCTTTTGCTTTTTTCTCCGCTAATTCGGGCGTGACTTCCGCCAAATACTCTAAAACCAACTCGGCATCAAGAGGAAAAACCGTCGGCGCCTGAGCATAAGCAATTGCATGACAACGTCCGATATACCCTGTTCCCACTAAACCGATACGCACTTGTTTCATACCATATCCTTACCATTCATGACATAAAATAAGAGGAGATAAGTTCTCAAGTTCCACTATCTCCTCCCCATGATTTAAAAATGACGCCGATTAAAGCGTAGGCATACTAAATGCTGCATTTTCAATCACATATTTGTTCGGCCAACGTGTTGTAACCGTTTTCATCTTCGTATAAAAACGTACACCGTCCGGGCCGTAAACATTCAATGTGCTGTAAGAAGAATGCTTCCAACCGCCAAAACAGTGGAATGACATCGGCACCGGAATCGGCACATTAATGCCCACCATACCCGCTTGAACGTGATAAGCGAATTCACGCGCCGCGCCACCGTCGGAGGTAAAAATTGCCGTACCGTTTCCGTAAGGATGTTCATTAATCAGCTTCATCGCCTCTTCAAAACTTTTCGCTCTGACAATGCCGAGCACCGGTCCAAAAATTTCTTCCTTATAAATCACCATATCGGAAGTCACATTGTCAAATAAGGAACCGCCGATAAAGAAGCCATTTTCATGACCTGCCGGTTTTTTGCCGCGTCCGTCAACCACTAAAGCAGCACCTTCTTCTACGCCGGTTGTAATGTAATTAGTCACGTTATTCAGGTGCTGTTGCGTAATGAGCGGACCAAAGTCCATTTCTTTTTCACCCGGTTTCGGAATACCCGGACCACAACGAAGCGCTTCCACTTTCGGTTTTAACGCGGCAACCAATTTATCTGCGGTTTCATCGTCAATCGTAACCGCCAGTGCCAGCGCCATACAACGCTCCCCAGCCGCACCGAATGCTGCGCCTAAAAGTGCATTAGCGGTAGATTCAATGTCCGCATCCGGCATAATAAGTGCATGGTTTTTCGCCGCACCAAAGGTTTGTACGCGTTTGCCGAATTCAGAACCGACTTTATATACATGCGCCGCTGCCGGTGTTGAACCTACGAAACTTACTGCATGAACGCGCGGATCGCGTAATAAAATTTCATTGTCATTACGATCGCCGTGTACCACGTTAAACACGCCATCAGGCAGACCTGCCTCTTTTAATAGCTCGGCTAAACGAATAGACAAAGAAGGATCGGCTTTTGCCGGTTTCAAAATGAAGGTATTACCACAGGCCAATGCAATCGGGAACATCCACATCGGCACCATTGCCGGGAAGTTAAATGGTGTGATTCCCACAGTTACGCCTAACGGTTGTAATGAAGAATGGATGTCGATACCGCGTCCCGCCTGTCCTGAAAATTCGCCTTTCAATAAATGAGGAATACCGCATGAAAATTCCACAACTTCCAAGCCGCGGGTCAACTCACCGCACGCATCGGAATACACCTTACCATGTTCTTCAACAATCAAACGAGCCAATGAATTCCAATCTCTTTCCAATAATTCTTTAAATTTAAACATGATACGGGCGCGGCGTAGCGGAGAGGTTGCCGACCAATCAGCAAAGGCTTTATGTGCCACTTCAATCGCTTCATTGACATCCTCAGGCGAACTCATGATCACCTGACGAATTTGCTCGCCGGTCGCCGGGTTATAAATCGGATGCGCTTTTGTCCCTCCGCTTGGAACTTGTTTACCATTAATAAAGTTATAAACGGTTTCCATTTTGAACTCCTTCTTATAGTTTAAGAAATTAACATTGCGATAAACGAATGGCAATTTACATAAAACGACGATGCTTATCACCCAAGGTAGCTATAGAGTAGGAAAATAAAATGAAATTTTCAAATCATTTTATTTTAAATTAAATTTTTTATTCCATTTTTGTGATCTGTGTCTGATTTTAGTCAATCCCATAAAAAAGTGCGGTGAAAATCCACCGCACTTTTTTGTCCATTATGATTAATTTGCAACCCGTCGGGTTTGATAATACACAACCACAGCAAATAGCACGGATGCCAATACGGAGCACACATCGGCACCGACCCAGAAATAGGACAAGCTGTCGAAATCATAAATTTTCTTACCGACTTCATTAATCACCGTGGTTTTATCTAACATAAATCCGGTGAGAAACTCCCCTGCCGCCGCACCGGCATAGCCGAATACGCCCATCATGCCTAATGCGATACCGGACGCGGATTTATGGGAAATATCCGTCGCCAATAGACCGCCTAAGAAACATAACTGAATACCGAGCGTAATACCAAAGACGGAAAGCGCAATAATGGAGAACCAGGTATTGCCGTTCGGGGCGAATAAGAAGGCTGCCAAAGAAATGGCGTTCAGCAAGCTGACCCCAATAGTCATGATATTCCGTTTACCCTGTAAGAAACGGTCGGATAACCAGCCTGAAACCACTGTTCCCAGAATACCGACAATACTGTTTACGCTAATAATGGAAGCCGCTTCAATGGTGGTATAACCTTTGCCGTTTTCCAGGAAAAATACTCCCCAACTATTCACTCCATAACGGGCGATGTACATACAACAAGAGGCGACTGCCAGGATCCAAATCGCCGGATTTTTTATCACTTCCCATTGGTGTTTTAATACTTCTTTATTATCGAAAGTTTCCTCTTTTGATTCGGTTTTAATAATCGGTTTAAATCCGCAGGATTCCGGTGAATCTTTCATAAACATAATGGCCACAAGCACACCTAACAAGCCAGTGATACCGGCAAAATTAAACCCGGCGCGCCAACCGAATGCAGTAATAATGGCGGCAGTAACCACAAAAGTAATGGCTTCTCCCGCATTATGCGCAACAGACCAGAAACCGTAATAAGAACCACGATCTTTGTCATCATACCAACGGGATAACGCCACGACGCAAGGTCCCACCCCCATGGATTGCACCCAGCCGTTGAATCCCCAAATAATGGTCAACACAATGGCGCTGGTGTTCATGCCCATGGCGAAATTGGCAAGCGCGGAAAAGAATAACCCGACAGACAAGAAACGAACGATGTTGGAATGATCCGCCAACGCGCTGTTCACGAATTTCCCTACCGCATAAGTAATAAAGGTTGCGGAACCGATAACCCCCAATTCCGTTGCGCTTAATATGCCGTTATTGACTAATGCAGGCTTCGCCACATTAAAAGATAAGCGGCAGACATAATAAATGGCGTAGGCGAATGAAAATGCCCAAAAGTTTTTCATTCGCGTACTTCTAAACATTTTTTCCGTGTAATCCTTCAACGGAATCGCCGAACTGGCTTTAAAAAAGCTGAGAACAGACATATAGCCTCCTTTCCACGCTAACGTATTTCGTGTGAATTTCTGATCTGATTGAGTTCTGCAAACAGCGCTTCGGTACAACAACCTAAAATATAATTTCCTTTGATGAGTCCTTCATTTTCAAGGAAATTATTCACATACCCGCCCGCTTCTTGAACAATAATGATCGCGGCGCAAACATCCCAAGCATTAATATGCGGCTCAAAATAGCCAATTAAGCGACCTGCCGCCACATAAACCAGCATTAACGCGCCAGAACCGTTCCGAATGAACATACCGCCATCCAGCAAAATTTGGTGTAGCACAGGGGTAAAGGTATCGGGATGGATACGGTGGGACACGCCCAATCCCATTAATCCCTCTTTTAAAGAGGTGGAAGAGGAAGCGTGAATAGGCTGATCATTCAGAAATGCGCCATCCCCTTTCATTGCTCGGAACAACTCATTGTGGACGGGATCAAAAATCACACCGGAGACAATTTGATTTTTATGCAAAATTGCAATGGACACGCACCATGCGTTTAATCCATATAAAAACGGGCTGGTGCCATCAATCGGATCCACAACCCAACAATATTCACAGGCTAAGTTTTCAGCACCGGATTCTTCGCCTAGAAAACCATCTTGCGGAAAACGCTGTTTTAATGCTTCTTTAATTTTCGCTTCAACGGTTTTATCCGCGATACTGACTTGATCCTGCAAATCGCCTTTTTTACACTCAATTTTCAATTCCTTACGCTTAAGGTAAAAATCCAGTGCAATTTTCCCAACTTCTTTGACTAACTCCTGAGAAAATAAATATCTATTTCGTAGTTCAACGTCCATATATATTCTCCTGATAATATATCGTTGTAGGCTTACAACATAAACTATTAAATGAAAATTTGTGTGCTTATCCTCCTTGTTCATTTTATGAACATATTCAAATTAATCCTGTCATTTGAAAAATACAATACATCTAAACCATAAAATGAACTTTTTATTCCACTTTTGTGATCTATATCTGATTTTAAAGAAAAGCCGGTAGATTAATTAAGTTAAGGGGGTATTATCTGAGGGGTCTATTGAGTCATTTTAGGAGAATGTGATGAGTTACTTACTATCTAAGTCTAAAAAAAATCATCCTGAAAAGAACGGTGAAGTCCAAAAAATCACGCCACAAACAGCCAATTGGGAATATGTCGGTTTTGAGATGTATCACCTGCAAAAAGACCAAGCGCTTACCTTCGATACGGAAAATACCGAGGTTTGCTTCGTGCTGATTGCCGGTCAAGCCACCGTGACCACCGCACAGGCTACATTTGAACATATCGGCAACCGCACGTCGCCTTTTGAACGAATTCCGCCTTATTCCGTGTACGTGCCACATCATCAGCAGGTCCACATTAAAGCGGAAAGCTATTTAGAACTGGCAGTTTGCCGCGCGCCAAGCCAAGGGAATTTACCAGTGCGTTTAATCGAACCAAAAGATGTGGGTGTAGAAAAACGCGGATACGGCAATAATAAACGTCTGGTGCACAATATCCTGCCGGAAACCGAAACCGCAGATGCGTTATTAGTAGTTGAAGTATTTACCGATGAAGGCAATACCAGCTCGTTCCCGAGCCATAAACACGACGATAAAAATTCTCCGACCGAAACCTACCTGGAAGAAACCTATTATCACCGTTTCTCCCCGCCACAGGGCTTCGCATTACAGCGCGTCTATACCGACGACCGCTCGTTAGATGAGTGTATGGCGGTATATGACGGCGATGTGGTTCAGGTGCCAAGAGGTTATCATCCCGTTGCCACCATCGCCGGTTATGACAATTATTACTTAAACGTGATGGCCGGTCCGGTGAGAAAATGGCGTTTTACCTGGGAACAGGATCACGCTTGGATCAACAGTGAAGAATACGCCGATAAATTCAAATAAAGCTTAACGCCATAAAATCGACGAAAAGTGCGGTCGTTTTTTCAAACGAAATAACCGCTTTTTTATTGAATTTTCCATTCATCCCGATAATATTTATAAATATTTATTTTACGGATATAACAAGATGAAAGAAAAATCTCAATTAATCAATTTACAAACTGAAATACAAACCCGTTACGACAGCTTAAGCAAAAGACTCAAACAGGTTGCTCAATATATTCTGGACAACAGCGACAGCATCGTTTTTGATACGGTTGCCACTATCGCCGAAAAAGCGAATGTACCGCCCTCCACATTAATCCGTTTTGCTGCTGAATTCGGTTTTTCCGGCTTTAATGAAATGAAACAAATTTTTCGTGAGAATCTCATAGAAAAAACCACAAACTACACGGAGCGACTACAGCTTTCACACAAAATCGCCCAATCGGAAGGAGAAGAATCCCCGGAAGATATTTTGACGATTTTCTCGCAATCCAACAGTCGGGCATTGATTCAACTGGCAGAGCAAACCACAAACGATCAAATTTACGCCGCCGCAAAAATGTTAAAAGAAGCCAATAACATTTTTATTATCGGTTTAAAACGATCTTTTAGCGTTGCCTGTTATCTCAATTATGCCCTTCATCACTTAGATTGCAGTTCCTTTTTAATTAATGGGTTGGGCGGAATGTTTGATGAACAGCTCAATCAGGTTAAAGAAGGCGATGTGGTGGTTGCCATTAGCTTTTCGCCTTATGCGCCGGAAACCGTCAATATTATGAATACCAGTGCCAAAAAAGGCATTAAACAAATTGCCATTACCGACAGCCAAATCAGCCCGCTACTTGCCTTCAGCGATATTGCTTTCGTGATAAAAGAAGCGCAGGTGTTGGGATTCCGTTCCCAATGTTCCACCATGACATTGGTTCAAACACTGGCGATTGTGTTGGGATTGGAAAAAGAAAAAGAGAAAAAGTAACAAAAATGCCCCGAACGGGGCATTTTACGTTGATGGGTTTAACGGGATTTCCAAAGTTTAATCAGTCTCCGGTATCTTTCTCCCACTGCGGCGATCAGTTCGTCATCCGTTAATTTTCCGGCAAACCAATCCGCCGACGGCTGCCCGAAAATTGTCCGCCCCACCGCAAAGCCTTTTACCAAAGGCGCATTGGCAGACGCATCGAATACCGCTTTAAACTGTGCTTCCGGCGCATCCAAGCCGAGAATCAGAATACCGCGACAATATGGATCATTTGCCTGAATCACCTCGCTGATACGTTCCCAACCCTGCGCCGAAACGCCCGGTAATTTCCACCAATCCGGCTTGATACCTAATTGATAGAAGTGTGCGAGAATATCCGCATAATATTGTTCGTTTTGTTCCATATCCGCCAGCAAAATCACTTCCAGCAACAGTTCATGGCCGGTTCGACAGCAGGCTTGATACACTTGTTTTAACGTGGCATCCTGCTCCGCTTTCATCTCTGCGCTGTCTTTCGGATGATAAAAGACCAAACATTTCACCACATGTTCTTGCGGCCAGCCGGCTAGTTGGCTACCTAAATCGCCGTGTTCCAAACGCAACGGACGGGAAGACGGAAGCTCAATCGGGCGGCCAATCCACCATTTTTTACCGGTAATTTCATTCAGTGCCGCTTGCCCGAAAGTCGTATCCGCAAGAATCCCCGCCTGACCGTTATAAATACCTTCTTCCTGCGCCGTTTTTTCCGCCGTCTGCAAGAGAAGCTGTTTCAATTTAGGAATACGTTTGACATCCGCGCCGTATTTTCCCGCCATATCCACCAATTGCTTGCGATGGTCAAAAGCAAAAATACATAAGTTATCCCATTTGGCTTTTCTGGTTGTCACGCGATGTAAATGGTTAAGTTGCTCATCTAAATCAGGGCGCGGCACCGATTGTGCGCGGGCAAGGTAATTATCCAGCTCCGCTTTTGTCGGCATTGCCGGTGCGCAACCATGACGGGAAACCACCAACGCCCCGCAGGCATTGGCATAACGGCAAGCCTGTTCCCAGCCTTCATTATTAATGTAACCGCGAATCAGCCCCGACATAAAGGCATCGCCGGCACCCAATACGTTAAGCACTTCCACTCTCACGCCGTAAACATTTAACCCGCCGTCCAAATCGTCAGGAATTTCCCCTTCAAACACCGAACAGCCCAGCGCGCCACGCTTGCAAACTAAAACGGCATGGCTGAATTTACGCACATTCTTAAGTGCAGTTAAGGTATCTGTCGAACCGCCGGCAATGTGAAATTCTTCTTCCGTCCCCACCAATACATCAAAGTGGTGCAATACCTCTTGCAAGGATTTGGTTACCGCCGCTGAATCAATAAAACGGGTTTCCCCATCACCCAAGGACGTCAGCCCCCATAATACCGGGCGATAATCAATATCCAGCAAACGTTTCGTATTATTTCTGCCCGCATATTCCAGCGCCGTTAACACGGCTTCTCTTGTTTTCGGATGCGACAAATGCGTGCCGGTAATGGCAAGCGCTTTGGCGGAAGCGATATAACTTTCATCAAAGTCATCTTTGGTAATCGCCATATCGGCACAATTTTCACGGTAAAAAATCAACGGGAAAGTATCTTGATCTTTAATGCCTAAAATCACAAGAGCGGTCAGGCGTTCTTTATCCGTAATCAAATGACCGGTATCCACGCCGACACGTTGCAATTCCTCACGCAAAAAACGTCCCATATGTTCATCACCGACACGCGCCAGCATAGAGGATTTCACGCCCTGCACCGCCGTACCATAGGCAACATTACCGGACGAACCGCCAAGATATTTGGAAAAAGAAGAGGCATCTTCCAATCTGGCACCGATTTGTTGTGCATAAAGATCAACAGCAACCCGACCAAGACAAATAAGGTCTAATGTTTTTTCTACCGTTTTCATAATGCAATTCCTTCTTATTTAATGAAATTGTTTTACCTACACAAATTGAAACATATATTTCAAAAAAATCAACATTGAAATTCGATTTTTTAGACGTTAATCACAAAATCAAGTCCGTCAGATTTTCTTTTCGACATTTCCCGTGCCAAGATTTAAAAGGCTGTTAATCTGTTTTTACAAGATAAAACATAAATTCGGGAAAATTTGATCTATGTCGCAAAAATGAAATTTTTATTTCAAAAGCATTTAAAATTAAAAGAATGCTTATATACTTGGTTCAATGCTCGCTACCCGTAAAGGAGATTCTGATGAAAACCGTAAGACTTACTGTTGCACAAGCACTCATAAAATTCCTTGATAATCAATATGTTGAATTTGACGGCAAAGTAACAAAATTTGTTGAAGGTATCTTTGGTATTTTCGGTCATGGCAATGTGCTCGGCATTGGTCAGGCGCTGGAACAAGACAGCGGTGACCTGATTGTGCGCCAAGGGCGCAACGAACAAGGCATGGCACATGTCGCCATCGGTTTTGCGAAACAAAATCTGCGCAAAAAAATTTACGCCTGCACCTCTTCCGTCGGTCCCGGCGCCGCCAACATGATTACTGCCGCCGCCACCGCAACCGCCAACCGCATTCCGCTATTGCTTTTGCCCGGCGATGTGTTTGCCACCCGCCAACCGGATCCGGTTTTACAACAAATCGAACAATTTCATGATCTGAGCCTCAGCACAAACGACGCGTTCCACGCCGTCAGCAAATATTGGGACAGAGTCAGCCGCCCGGAACAACTGATGACCGCCTGCATTAACGCCATGCGGGTGTTAACGGATCCGGCGGACACCGGCGCCGTCACCATCGCCCTGCCGCAAGACGTCCAAGCGGAAGCCTATGATTTCCCGGAATATTTCCTGCAAAAACGCATTCACCGTATTGAGCGCACGCTCCCTACCGAACCTATGTTGAAATCTGCCGTGGATCTGATTCTGAAAGCGAAAAAACCGTTAATTGTCTGTGGTGGTGGGGTGCGTTACTCCGAAGCGGCGGAACAGTTAAAACAATTTGCCGAAACCTTCCAGATTCCTTTAGCCGAAACCCAGGCGGGAAAAAGTGCGGTCATTTCCGAACACGTTTTGAATGTGGGCGGCGTGGGAGAAACCGGCTGTTTGAGCGCTAACCTGTTGGCAAAAGAAGCGGATCTGATTATCGGTATCGGCACGCGCTATACGGATTTCACCACTTCCTCCAAATGGATCTTCCAGAATCCGAATGTGAAATTCCTGAACATCAACGTTGCCCGTTTCGATGCCTATAAACTGGATGGCGTCCAAGTGGTTGCCGACGCCAAAGAAACGCTGGAAAAATTGACCGCACTTTTAGCGCCGACAGGCTATCGTTACCGCGCCCAATGGGGCAATGCCGTTGCCGAAGCCAAAGCGCAATTTGCCCAGGAACTCCAACGGATTTATCACGCGGTTTACACGGAAACCGATTTCGTACCGGAAGTGGACGATGCTTTGGATCGCGAAAAAGTCTATGCGGAATTTATTAAATTGACCCAATCCCATCTGACTCAAAGCCGCGTGTTAGGCATTCTCAATGAAACCTTGGGCGAAAACGACATTATCGTAGGCGCCGCGGGCAGCTTGCCGGGCGACTTACAACGCGCCTGGCAGTCCAAGGGTGAAAACACTTACCATCTGGAATACGGCTATTCCTGCATGGGATACGAAGTGAACGCCGCGTTGGGTGCCAAATTAGCCCAACTGGAAAAAGAAGTTTATGCCTTATTGGGCGACGGTTCTTACATGATGCTTCATTCCGAACTGGTGACCTCCGTACAGGAACACAAAAAAATCAACGTGGTTTTATTCGATAACATGACAAACGGCTGTATTAATAACCTGCAAATCGGCAACGGGATGGACAGTTTCGCTACCGAATTCCGCTTCAGAAATCCGCAAACCGATAAATTGGACGGCGGATTCGTGCCCGTTGACTTTGCCATGAATGCGGCATCTTACGGTTGCAAAACCTATAAAGTCACCACCGAAGAGGAATTACGCGCCGCCCTCGCCGATGCGCAAAAACAAACCGTCTCTACGCTGATTGACATAAAAGTCTTGCCGAAAACCATGATCCACGGCTACGGCAGCTGGTGGCACGTCGGCGTGCCGGAAGTGTCGGAAAAAGAAAAAATCCGCAAAGCGCACAAAAACAGCGTGAAACACATTAACGAAGCAAGACGTTATTAATCCGTCATTTAATTTATTTCTCCAATTTAACCACTCTGTTGAGAAGGAAAACACTATGAAAGCTGAAAACGTGAAATTAGGTATCGCGCCAATCGGTTGGACTAACGATGATATGCCTGATCTTGGCAAAGAGAATACCTTTGAACAATGTGTAAGTGAAATGGCACTTGCGGGTTTTACCGGATGTGAAGTTGGAAATAAATATCCGCGCGATGTGGAAGTGTTAAAACATAAACTGGCGGTTCGCGGTATTCAAATTTGTAATGCGTGGTTCAGTACGTTTTTTGTCGATGGTAAAAAAGAGGAAACCATCAAAGAATTTATCAAACATCGTGATTTCCTCCATGCCATGGGCGCCAAAGTGATCGGCTGTTCCGAGCAAAGCCGTAGTATTCAAGGCACCACCAAAGCCGTGTTCAAAGAGAAAACCGTATTCACCGAAGAAGAATGGCAACGCCTCGCCGAAGGTTACAACGAACTTGCCAAACTTGCCGCCGAAAAAGGCATGAAAGTTTGCCTGCACCACCACATGGGCACCGGCATTCAAACCCCGGCAGAAATTGATAAGTATATGGCGGTGGTTAATGATGATGTGTATTTGTTATTCGATTCAGGTCATCTCTACTATTCCGAAGGCTCACAAAAAGCCATGCTGGATGTTTTGGAAAAATACATCGATCGCATTTGCCACGTGCATTTGAAAGACGTGCGCGATGAAGTGGTCGCCGACGTAAAAGCCAATAATCTGAGCTTCCTGGAAGGCGTGCGTAAAGGCACCTTTACCGTGCCGGGCGACGGTGTGATTGATTTCAGACCGATTTTCGACATTCTCGAGAAACACAATTACAAAGGCTGGATGGTCGTTGAAGCGGAACAGGATCCGGCAATCGCCAACCCATTTGAATATGCCGTCAAAGGCCGTAAATACATTAAAGAAACAGCGGGGATTTAATCATGATTAAAGTAGGTATTATCGGCGCCGGTCGTATCGGTCGCGTACATTCCGAAAGCATTACAAAATATGTCAAAGGCGCTGAAATCAAAGCGATTTCCGATGTTCGCGTCACCGATGAGCTCAAACAATGGGCGAAAGGCATGGGCATTCCGCACGTTTATGAAGACTATAAACACATTTTGCAGGATCCTGAAATTGATGCCGTGTTGGTTTGTTCCTCCACCAACACCCACGCGCCGATTTCCATTGAAGCCGCCCGTGCCGGCAAACACATTTTCTGCGAAAAACCGGTGGATGCCGATGTAAATCGCATTAAAGAAGTCTTAGCCGAAGTGGAAAAAGCGGGCGTGAAATTCCAGGTAGGATTCAACCGTCGTTTTGACCACAACTTTAAAGCCATCAAGACCCGCGTGGAAAACGGCGACATCGGCGAACCGCACTTAATCCGCGTCACCTCCCGCGACCCTGACGCACCGCCGATTGAATACGTTAAAGTGTCCGGCGGGATGTTCTTTGACATGACCATTCATGATTTCGACATGATCCGTTATTTATCCAGCAGCGAAGTCGTGGAAGTGTATGCGGCGGGTGGCGTGTTGGTGAATCCGGAAATCGGTAAAGCCGGCGATATTGACACCGCCGTCATCACCTTAAAACTGGCGAATGGCGCGATCGGTGTAATCGACAACAGCCGCAAGGCGGTTTACGGCTACGACCAACGGGCGGAAGTGTTCGGCTCGAAAGGCGCAGTACAAACCCGTAATGATACCGATTCTACCGCCGTGTATTCCTGTGAAGCAGGCGTGATTGCCGAAAAACCGAAATATTTCTTCCTGGAACGCTATATGCAATCTTTCGCTGACGAAATGGCGTGCTTTGTGGATTCCGTAGTGAACGACAAACCGACTTTAGTCAACGGCAACGACGGTTTGCAACCTGTGCTTATCGCGTTGGCGGCAAAACGTTCTCTTGATGAAGGACGCCCGGTGAAACTGGCGGAAATCGCCTAAAAGCATTTCCGATGATAAAAAAAGACCTGAAGCGAATTCAGGTCTTTTGTTTTTCGGCGGGTTAAAAAACACTTGAATTTTTGACCGCACTTTTGCCCCGAAACCTACAACGGGCTTTCGGTTTGCAGGCGTTCGCAAATGTCGGTAATGGTGAGAATGAGGCTGGAGCGGATAACTTTTTCCTTGCGCTGACGTTTGATTTGGTAAAGCAAGGAATCCTGATTGTCGGCTTCGGGCGGGAAATCGAGGAGCTGTTTATCTTCCAATAAATGTAAATGGCGGGCGAAATCCAAAATAATATCATCGGAAAAATCATAGTCTTTTTCGTCGTTATTTAAGGTTTCTTTTAGCCCGATAAAGTGAAGAATGTCGGCAAAAACCGGCTGTTCCACAATGCTTAAACCCAGCAGCACTTTTAAGCGAATGCTTAAATCGGAAAGCGGGCCGGAGGTTTCAAACAGGGAATCCACCACGGATTTCACGGCGAAATCCGTTTTACGAAAAACACGGTTAATCAATGCATCTACGGTTTCATCAAAAATCGCAACGGAGACGGTGATGAAACCGCGAAGAGACATTGCGCCATTTAATTTTTCATAAACCTGATCAATCGGCACCTGAAAATCCTTTTAAAAACCCATTATCTTAAATTTCACAACGCAAGGGCGAACGTTCATTCGCCCTACTTCACTTAAATCGCCTGATAAGCCGCGACAATGCGTTCAATCACGGCATCGCCCTGCAACTCGGTATATTTACGCACGGTTCCCGCGACGCCGTTTTCAGCAAGCGATGCCGCCAATTCCAAGGCTTGCGAATCCTGTTCGTTGCGATACGCCAAGGCTGAGGCAATGGCGTTGACCAAATGCTGATTCGGCAAACCGTATTCCAATGTGCCGCGCAACGGTTTGATTAAGCGGTCGTTGTAGCTTAATTTGCGCAAAGGCTCGCGCCCCACACGATCCACATCATCCACCAGGAACGGATTCGCAAAGCGTTTTAAGATTTTTTCAATATACGCCGCGTGCGCCTGCGGATCAAAACCATAACGTTTAATCAACACCGCGCCGCTTTCCTGCATGGTGGCTTTCACATCCGCTTTAATGGCGTCGTCTTCAATGCTTTCTTTCACGAAGCGATAGCCTTTTAGTTTGCCTAAGTAAGACGTAGTAGCGTGTCCGGTATTCAGGGTGAACAATTTGCGTTCCACAAACGCCATCAGATTATCGGTTTTCTCCATGCCACGAATTGCCGGAATTTGCCCTTTAAACTGGGTTTCATCCACGATCCATTCGCTGAATTCTTCCACAGTGACCAATAACGGATCGCTTTCATCCGCTTGTACCGGCGGTACGATACGATCCACGGCGGAATCCACGAAACCGACTAATGCTTCCGCTTTAGCTTGTTGTTCCGGCGTTAAGTGGGTGAAAACCTGCTCTTTTAAGAAGGTTGTGCCGCGCACCATATTTTCACAAGCGATGATATTTAACGGCGTGTCGTTTCCGGCGGCGAAACGGGCAACCAAGCCTTTTGCAATAGTGCCGGAAATAATTTTCAGCACATTCGGCCCGACGGCGGTGGTCACCAAATCTACAGTCTTGAATAATTCAATCACGGCATTTTCATCTTTAGAATTGATGCCGGTGACGTTAGTGACTTCTTCCACCGTATTCACGCTGTCGCCGACGATTTTGACATGATAGGACTGTTGCGTTTTCAGCAAGTCAATCACCTTATCATTCACATCGGCAAAAATCACTTCAACACCGCTGTCCGCCAATAATTTTCCGATAAATCCGCGACCGATATTGCCCGCACCGAAATGTAATGCCTTCATGTTATTTCTCCTTTAAGTAAGGCTACATACCGCACTGCCTGTCGCCTGTAAAAACACCTTTAAAATCAACCGCACTTTTAGGCTTTGAGTAACGCCAAGACTTTTTCCACATCGTTGGTGGTGGTCAATAATTCAATGGCTTCGTCGCTGTCTAAGGCGTTGGTAATCGCCGATACTACTTGAATATGCTCGTTGTTTTTCGCCGCAATCCCCACCACTAATTTGGCAATGCCGTCCTCTTCGTCGGTGAAGCGCACGCCTTCCGGATATTGGCACACCACGATACCGGTTTTCAGCACTGCATCTTTCGCTTCGATAGTACCGTGTGGCACGACAACACCTTCGCCAAGATAAGTGGATACCAATTTTTCACGCTCAAACATAGCATCGACATAGCTCGGTTCAACAAAGCCCGATTTGACTAATTGCTCACCGGCAAAACGAATGGCATCTTCTTTGCTATCGGCTTTTAAACCCAGGAAAATTTGTTCCGGTGTTAAGGTGAATTTCGTGCCGTTCACTTCCACCACGTCCTCATGCGCCTGCGCTGCTTCTGCTTTCGGTTGCGCTGTTAATTGCTCTTTCAAATCCTGCACCAGGCTGTCGTAGAATTTGTTATCCAGGAAGTTGGTTAAGGATAAGTGCATGGCGTTCGGCACTTGTTTTTTCGCACGCAGGGTTAAATCCTGGTGAGTGATAACCAAACGGGCATCTTCCGGTAAATCGTTAATTGCCACGTTAGTGACATCCAACGGCAAGCCCGCGTCTTTCACTTTTTTGCGTAACATACTCGCACCCATGGCACTGGATCCCATGCCCGCATCGCAAGACACATAGATTTTGGTTAAGCCTTTGTAATCAGTCACCACACCTTGATTGAGGTTACCGGATTTCATGGCTTTAGACGCCGCCTGCATTTCTTCCAAGTTGGTGGATTCTTCTTTTTGGATTTTCAGGAAGAAGACGGACAAGGCGAAGGAAACCGTACAAGCCACCACCACGGAACTGATCACGCCCACTAAGGATGTTTTCGGCGTCATAAGCAACACCGCAATGATGGATCCCGGAGATGCCGGTGACACTAAACCTGCGTTAAATAAAGTCAACGTAAACACGCCGGACATACCGCCTGCAATAACCGCGAGTAACAAGCGCGGATTCATTAACACATAAGGGAAATAGATTTCGTGGATACCGCCGAAGAAGTGAATCACCGCCGCACCGCCTGCGGTTTGTTTAGCAGACCCTTTACCGAAGAAAATATAGGCTAACAACACGCCCAAGCCCGGACCCGGGTTGGCTTCGATTAAGAAGAAAATGGACTGACCGAATTCTTGTGATTGTTGAATACCAAGCGGTGAGAAAATGCCGTGGTTAATGGCGTTGTTTAAGAACAGAATCTTCGCCGGTTCAACGAAAATGGAGGTTAATGGCAACAAGTTGTTATCAACTAACACTTTTACGCCTGCCGCCAACACTTCGGTTAAGGATTTCACCACAGGACCGACCACAAAGAAGAACAGAATCGCCAGAATCATCCCGATAATGCCAGAGGAGAAGTTGTTGACCAACATCTCAAAACCGCTTTTGATTTTACCGTGCGCCCATTTATCAAAGGTTTTAATCGCCCAACCGCCTGTCGGACCGGCAATCATCGCCCCCAAGAACATCGGAATATCGGTCCCGATAATCACCCCTGCCGTGGTAATCGCACCGACTACCGCGCCACGATCGCCACCGATCAATTTACCGCCCGTATAACCGATTAATAACGGCAGTAAATACGTAATCATCGGGCCGACCAGTTTCGCCAAGGTTTCATTTGGCAACCAACCGCTCGGAATAAATAACGCCGTAATAAAACCCCAGGCAATAAACGCGCCGATATTCGGCATCACCATATTAGACAAAAAGCGTCCGAAGCTTTGAATCTTCACTTTTGCACTTGCTGATAACATAATTGTCTCCGTCACAGGTTTAAAGTGCGGTCAAAATAGCACAAGAAAATTTTTGTCAAAAACTTTTTTCGGAAAAAATGTGAACTACATCACAATATTTTTTAACCAAAAATTTTTAAAACGTAATACAGATCACAGTTTTTAATTCAAGGAGACAATTATGTGATTTAGATCACATTTTAATCCCAATAAAGTAGGATAAAAAAACACCGGGGAAATCCACCGCACTTTTGCACCAGAAAACTACAACGGGCTTTCGGCTTGCTGGTATTCGCAAATGCAGGTAATACGATTTCAATTATAAATCCATCATCAAGTTACCGTTTTATACTGTCTAACCAAATCCATTTTCAATTTAGACTTTTGATACATTGCGGAAAATCAGAATGTTATATTCTATCTTTTATAATTAACGTTCTCTTAAACTTTTATCAATAGATTCTTCTAATGGGCTGAGTAGATAGCTTATAACACTTCTCATGCCTGTCTTAATTTCTGCAGTAATTTCCATCCCTGCAGAAAGCGGGATTTCTTTTTCTTCGGTAGAAAGTGTTTTTTTATCCAATTCAATAATTGTATTAAATACAAGTCCAAGCTTTGGATGTTCAATCGCATCTAAAGTAATATTTTTCACTTTTCCTGTTAAGTAGCCATAACGGGTATAGGGGAAGGCTTCAACCTTAATTACGACGTCTTGCCCTTCTTTCACAAAACCAATATCTTTATTTTGAATAAGTGCGGTGACTTCAAGGGAATCTTCTTCCGGCACAACTACCATTAATGTTTCAGCCGTAGTAACAACGCCATCTATTGTGTGAACCTTTAATTGCTGTACAGTACCCGATACAGGGGCTCGAATTTCAGAGACTTGCTGGCGTTGATTGTTTTTGTCCAGCTCGAATGTCAATAAATTCACATTATCCGTCGCCTGTTTTAGCTTGTCTAAAATATCATTTTTGAACAATTGTGTGACTAATTCCTGCTCTTCTTTGGCCAATAAAACTTCATTTTCAACTTGCATTAAACTCGCCTTATATACTTCAAGCTCATTGATTGCATCCTGATATTTATTTTCTTCATCTAAAACCGTATGTTTTGCAATAGCATGTTCCTTATATAAGGCTCTAAAATCATCCAATCGGACTTGTTCTGTATTAATCAAACCCTCATATTTTTTTATTCGTGCCAAATAACTGAGTTTTTCTGCTTCTTTTTTATTAAGATTCAAGGTTTTCTGATGGCGTTGTTTTTGCCAAGTAGAGAATTGCTCTTCAATCAGTAAAGTCACCCTTTTTTGATCGTTTTCCGTCATAAAAGGCAAATCAATTTTAGAAAAATCTAATATTGGTAATTGATCTTTTTCAACAGCTTCCAATAAAGATTTATAACGAAATTCCTCTAGTTTAGCTTGAGAAAGCGATGTCTTCGTTTTTAACGTATCCGCTTCGGCACCAAGTGCGGTCAGTTTTAACAATAGTTCACCCTTTTTCACGTATTCGCCCTCTTTCACAAAAATATCTTTAACCAATGAATTTTCAATCGGTTTAATTTCTTTGCTTCTCCCGCTTAGTGCGAATTTTCCTGAAGCGGTTGCGATAATTTCCACATTGCTAAAGATAGAAACAATAATCGCTAAAGTTAAAAAGAGCATAATGGAATAAGACACGAATCGTGGTGCATTTGATACAGGTGTCTCAATTAATTCCAAATGCGCGGGCAGAAATTCATTTTCATCTTTTTCTCTAATCGGAGAATCAAGCTGTTTACGAATTTTCCAAGTTTCATTCCACACGTTTTTATAACGGGAAAGCACATCATACAATGCCAAAAGCCAAGTTTTCATTATCGTTCGTCCCTTTAATTTACTTGTAATTGGTGTAAATAATAGTAAAGGCCTTTTTCATCTTTCAGTAATTCTTGATGCTTGCCTTGTTCGATGATTTCACCTTTGTCCATCACAATGATGCGATCAGCATTTTTTACAGTAGAAAGGCGGTGAGCAATGATAAGCACGGTACGATCTTGGCAAATTTTGTGCATATTATGCATAATGATATTTTCAGATTCGTAATCAAGTGCACTGGTTGCTTCATCAAAAATCAAAATCCGTGGGTTATTGACTAATGCCCTTGCTATCGCGATCCGTTGGCGTTGTCCTCCGGACAGACCGGCTCCCTGTTCCCCCACAACAGTGTTATAACCTTCTCTTAATTCAGAAATAAAATCGTGCGCGCCCGCAAGTTTTGCCGCGGCAATAACCTTTTCCATTGGCATTCCCGGATTGGTTAACGCAATATTCTCTCTGATACTTCGATTAAGCAACACATTATCTTGCAGGACGACACCTACTTGCCGGCGTAACCAGTTTGGATCGGCTAGTGCCAAATCGTGACCATCAATTAAGACTTGCCCCTGCTCCGGAATATAAAAACGTTGGATAAGTTTAGTAAGCGTACTTTTTCCCGAACCTGAACGACCAACAATACCAATCACTTCTCCCTGACTGATATCTAAGTTAATACTGTTTAAAATCATAGGGGAATCCGGTTTATAGCGGAACTTAATATTTCTAAAACTAATCTCACCCTGAATTTCCGGTAATGATACTGAGGCGGTATTATTCTCTGTAGGCGAATTAAGCACATCACCTAAGCGAGTAACAGAAATACCGACCTGTTGGAAATCTTGCCAGATCTGGGCTAAACGAATCACGGGGCTAATAATTTGTCCCGCAAGCATATTAAATGCAATTAGCTGACCAATACTTAAATCACCGGAAATAACTAAATGTGCGCCAAGCCATAGATTGATCACCATAACGGCTTTCTGGATAAGTTGGATACCTTGCTGCCCGATCGTTGCAAGCACGGTCACTTTAAAACTCGCAGCAACATAACTCGCCAACTGTTTATCCCAAATGTTAGTCATTTGAGGAGAAATAGCCATCGCTTTAATTGTATTAATGGCAGTCACTGATTCAACAAGAAAAGACTGATTGTCGGCATTTCTTGCGAACTTATCATCAAGCCGTCTCCTAAGAATAGGACTAATAAAAACAGACCAAATGACATAACAAGGTAAAGAACCGAGTACAACTAATGTTAATTTTGGGCTGTAATACCACATAACGGCGAAGAAAATAAAAGAGAATAACAAGTCTAAAATAGAGGTAAGTGCCTGCCCTGTTAAGAAATTCCGAATTTGATCTAATTCACGAACACGAGCCACCGTATCCCCAACCCGACGAGCTTCAAAATAAGAAATCGGTAAAGCTAATAAGTGACGAAAAAGTCTTGCTCCCAGTTCGACATCAATACGACTTGTGCTATGAGCAAACACATAGGTTCTCAGCCCCCCCAAGACTATTTCAAATAAGACTACAATAGCAAGAGCCACTGTAATCACATTCAATGTTGAAAATCCACGGTGAACCAAGACCTTATCCATCACGACTTGAAAAAAGAGCGGTGTAATCAGTGCAAAAATTTGCAAAAATATAGAAACGATTAACGTTTCTATAAAAATTTTGCGGTATTTAATTACAGCAGGAATAAACCAGGTAAAATCGAATTTTGCTAAATTTCCTACAATAGATGCGCGTGACGCAACTAAAATCACCTTGCTTTGATAACGTTCTTCAAATTCATTTTTGTCTAAAACAATAGGATTTTTTTGCATTAGATCAAAAATGAGGTAACGATCGGTTTCTTGATCTATTTTCAATAAAATAAAGTGGTCACCATCATCACGCCAAGCCAATACCGGTAAATGTAAAAAAGGTAATCTATCAATTGTTTTGTTCGTAGTTCTTACTTTTAATCCAAGTGATCTTGCTGCAAGCAACCATTTAGTTTGGTTCAGCCCATGCCCATCTATATCAAATTTATGTTTTATTTCTTCAGGGTTAATTGAAATATTATGATATTGAGCCAGTACTTCCAATGCCTGAAGAGCAAGATTAGTATTTTTCTGTGAGTCCATTACATATCCTGAAAAACAGTGATTCCACACATACAAATATGCGGAATCACTAAAAAGCCAATAACTCATTAAGCAGTAGTTGCTAACGAATTTGCGTAAGAGTTAAAGTTATTATTGGTCTGCAATGGCGAAGCGGATAACGCTTTACCGGATGAACCAAAACCACTGGTTGCTGAAATCATACGACTAATATCATTTGACAAACCGGACTTTTGTGTAAGCATACTTGACGAACGAGAAGAAGACATAAGGCTACTTGACTTACCTTTATTCTTAATAAGCCCGGCAAGCTCTTGAGGTGAAATTGTCTTTTTATTCCCACTTTTATCAAGAAGATTATCAATGTCTTGCGAAGTAATCCGCTCCCCATCTTTACCGATAATTTCTTCAACTTTATTATTGAGTGATTTGTCGACTTTACCTCGCTGTAACTCAAATTGTCTCTTAAGTCGTGCACGATCCTTTTCAGGTGCGTATTCAAGAAGTTTTCTTTGATACTCATTTAACCCCGCCGACGAATTAGGTTTATTAAACCATCCTTTAAATGTTACTGCTGTTCTATTATTTGTTTTCAATAGTAGATCATTGCCGTTACGTTCAAATGACACCTCTTTGAGGTTGATATTTGCTAATGATAATTTATCTTTATCACCGCTATGTTCCGTAATAGTGTGGTGGCCATATTCCTTACGGTAAACATAAATATCATTTCCTTCTCCACCGGCAAGTTGATCATCACCTTTTCCGCCATCAAGCAAGTCATCTCCTTGGTTTCCAAATAATTTATCATTGCCACTTCCGCCTCTTAGAATATCGGAACCATTCCCCCCTTCTAAATGGTCGTCGCCTTCACCACCGTCTAGATAGTTGTTACCATATTCACCAAAGAGCCTGTCATTGCCGGCGCCACCATAAAGTTTGTCGTTGCCTTTTCCTCCATGGATCTCATCATTACCATTATCTCCATATAAGCGGTCATCACCATCATAACCATAAATCACATCATCACCATCGTGACCATGGAAAACATCATTAAATCTAGAACCATAAAAATGATCCCGTAATTTACTGCCGATAATTTCCTCTACTGAGTTTAATTCATCATGAGCTTTAAAGCCCTTATTCGTATAATAGTAATCTAATTTATAGTTACGATATTCAAGTAGATCGGTAACCTTCCCTCGTTTAGTTTCTTGCTTTGATACGGTTTCCTGCAAGACTTGAGTACCGCTAAGATCTCTTTCAACCTTATATTGTCCGGCTTTAGTAGCATTACGACCGTCGATTGTTAATGCACCGGTGCGACCTTTACTATAGTCCACCACATCATAACCGTCTCCAGCATTAACTATTGTTGAACCGGATCCGACAAAAACATAATCATCTTTAGCACCCAAATTAGCAATTAATCTTGCTTCTAGAACTTTATTATCACGTGTAACGGCATGTTGAATTAAGTTAGAAAAATCATATACACCATTAGAATTAGGAACACCTTTTACCTTCCAATCGGTACGTCCTTTTACTTTTAATTCAGTAATAAATTCATATTTACCTGACTGACGTCTTTTCCGTTCTTCCTTACCTGCGGTTAACAACGGATTTAAAAAAGTTAGAGTGGTAGAACCTTTTATACCCGAAAGATCAATATTACCTTTGATTGGATCTAAAATCTGTTTAGTGAATTTATCGCTATGCTTTGCAAGCTCCTCACCCTTTTTCAAATAATCCACATAAGCTTTACCACTTTGAATACGATCTCCATTACGAGTGATACCTGCTAATTCACCAATGCGCTGATCCCAACCTTGTTGAGTGATAGATAATATATTTTCGGTTTTATATTTTTCACGTAACTCATTAAATAATTTTAGTGAATCTTCCAAGAAGGCGGAATGACGGGCATCATAGCCATTTTCAAAGTAATTCTTACCGTACTTATTCTCCCATGCTTTAATTTTATCGGCGAGCTGATTCGCGATATGTTCAAAAACGGCTTGTTTAGAAGCATCAAGAATTCCTGAAATTAAGCTGGTAATCGCACTCACTAACAAACCGATTGGCGCACCAACTAAAGAACCGGCGGAGGCTGCACCAACCCCTGCTGCAATAGCACTTAATACAGTGTTAATCGTTGTAATCGCAGCATCTGCGATCCCTGTATTTTTGTAGAATTGACCAAGTAAACTATCGCCGTTATAACCAAATTTCTTAAAGCGTTTCGAGTATTCCTCAAGCATTCTCGCACGATCAAATTGTTTCGCAATACCTAGGAAAGACAAAGGGCTGATTGCCAAGCTGACCACAGAGGCAATTAACCCTGCGACAGGTCCCGTAGTAGAAAGCCCCGCTGCAGCACGTTGAGCAATCAAGTATTGTGTGATCGCTTTACCGATGTTACCTAGCACTTTATTTGTCAATTCAGCTGCAGCCGCTGCTTTCGTTGCAGTATCAGCATCTTTATTTGCAAGTAATAGAGCCGCTGATATAGCCGACAATACACCGGATAATGCACCTAAACCTTTTCCAAGATTACCTAACTTAGGTAAATTCTTTAATTTATCTCCAAAACTACCAAAATGTTTTACTTGTCCTAGTGCTTCACCTAACTTATTAAGTTGTTTAGAAAAAGTATCTACATTATTTGTAATGCTAGAAATAGTACCAATCAATTCATTAATCAGGTTAAGACTGGCTTTTGCTAGCTGTACATCTGTTACATTTTTACCATTTTGACGGGCTTTAATTAAGGCATCTAAATCCATGCCCGAAAATGCGGTGTTCAAAAACGCTTGTAACGTACCAAGAACACTCTGAACCTTATCTATCGCTTTTGTCAAATTTCCAGTACTACCCACAGAATTACTTAAATGTTTATTACCTTGAATCCATTTATCTAATTCCGGAGCAAATAAAGTTAAACCTCGTTCGGTAAGACCAAGTAATTTTTTCCCAGTATTTAAAATACCATTAGTTAATGCCGGGCCGTCTTTCCCTTCATGATATACTTCAATCCCTAACTTCTGTGCTGCTTTTATAAGCGCAGTAAGACCATTTCCTTTTTTGTAATTCTTAGGGATATATAAAGTTAATTTCTTACCTGTCTTCCCTAATTTATCTAACGCCTTTTGCAATTGTTCTTTTGCAGCATCAATATTTTCCTTAGCTCTATCTGCAACTGAATTTGCAAACTGTGCAGCTTGCTGTTTTGTATTTGGCAGTGTAGTAGTTGCCATAATCTATTCTCCTTAATTAATAGATATAACTTCAGATTTGTTTTTTAATTCATTGATTAACTCAAAATGATATTGTTGAAAGATTTTATTAGCTAATTGTTTATCGACTTTACCTCCATGGAATTCAGTAATTTTGCCCTCTGACGAACCTTTATAAACACGAATTGATCTGAATAAATCATAGGGAAATGATTTACGCATATGTTTATAAAGCACATAATTGTGACCAAATGGCGCAATCCAATCAATAAACCATTTACGATCACCGGAATTCCAATCGTCATAAACAAGAGATGATACATCTTCAAGATATTTTATCTCATTCTCAAGGCTTAAATTTGCCCAGCTACAAAAAGCAATAGGAACCCCATCTCTCATTAATAATGTATATTGCCCATATTGAATTGCAGGCAGTACATTAATAGCAAGTAATGATAAAGACCAATTTCTATGCAAAGGAGAATTTGCCCATAACCAAGCCACATACCCTAACACTTCAAAATTATTATTTTTCTCCATATTAAATCTCCTTGTTAATAATTTATTTTGAATAAGATAACCAAACCACAATATACAAAATAACTTACACGATCGCATGACAGAAAATGCCAAACTCATTACGAAATCAAATAGACTATGATTTAATTATTATTGTTAAACAATAAATAGAAATATAACTTATTTAACCTTATATTACAGGAATATATTCAAGCTTTATTATTTTGCATAATAAACCTATTTAATTTAAATGAGTGATTCGTAGTTGGGTAAAAATAAAGTCGGCTTCAGATTATTTCTTATATATTTTTAAATTTACAATGAAAACCGGGATTTGATCTTCATAGCTATATAGCAGCTAGCCCCATGGCAACGGTAGAAGGGTAATTTTAAATTCAGTTAATCGTCTGCGTAATAAGCAAGAGAGGTAGAGGGGGAAGTATTTACTTTTTTTAGATTTAGGGCGATGTCTACAATATTGTGTAATCTGTGACAGTATAAGAAGGTTGGTAAAATTAGATTTAAAGTGGATAACTATGGCACTTGCGACAAGTAAAGCACTATTTCTTAAAGTGAGGGAAACTTCTTGTTTAGCTACCTCACCTTCCAGCATGCCATCATTAAAAGTACTTTGGTATTTCCAAATAGTTTTTTCGCCGAGAATGCCAACGATTTGTGCTAATCTTACCGTTATTTTACTAACCTTTTGTACAAAATTCTGAACAAGTTTCCAGTATTCATAGAGTAAAACTTCATTACTTGGGAACTGAATAAAACGGAGATAAAATGGAGCATATTCTGTACTGGACATACTCGTTTTCCTTTTTCTTAGGGTTAATACTTAAGATAACCTTTGACCGGATAAATTACCTAGTTTTGGTTAATTTTGGAGACTAATTTACTCCGGATTCTTTAATAGTCAATAGAAAAAATTATTTAATTTCATAAAATTATTAGTTTTTTGATAATACTTTATCTACGCAATCCCGTATTGTATTAATACGCAAAAATTAGACTGAGAAAATACTGTTATCAGGTTTTGATCTGTAAGATTTTGACTGTCATATTTCTCAAAAAGAAAAAGCGGCAATTTTCATTACCGCTTTGTTTTTTTTCATTTGATTAAAATTACGCGTAAACTGGAAGACGTTTACAAATTGCCAAGACTTTGTCTTTGGTGTCGGCAATCACTTCCGCTTCGTTATCTTTGCCGATGGAGTCTAATACGTCACACATCCAGCCGGCAAGTTCTTTCACGTCCGCTTCGTTGAAACCGCGACGGGTGACGGAAGGCGTGCCCACACGGATACCGGAAGTGATGAACGGTTTTTGCGGATCGTTCGGCACAGAGTTTTTATTCACGGTAATGTTGGCCTTGCCTAATGCGGCATCGGCGGCTTTACCGGTCAATCCATGGCTGACTAAGTCCACTAAGAACAAGTGGTTTTCAGTGCCGTTGGAAACGACTTTATAACCGCGTTGTTTGAACACTTCCACCATGGCTTTGGCGTTTTTCAACACATTTTGTTGATACACTTTGTATTCCGGCTCCAAGGCTTCTTTGAAGCACACCGCTTTCGCCGCGATAATGTGCACCAACGGACCGCCCTGACCTGCAGGGAAAACGGCGCTGTTGAGTTTTTTATAGATTTCTTCATCACCGCAAGAAGAAAGAATCAAACCGCCACGCGGACCGCCTAAGGTTTTGTGGGTAGTAGTGGTCACCACATGGGCGTACGGCAATGGATTCGGGTAAATACCTGCAGCGATTAAACCCGCAACGTGCGCCATATCCACGAATAAATATGCGCCCACTTCATCGGCGATTTCACGCATTTTTTTCCAATCCACTACTTGAGAATACGCGGAGAATCCGCCCACGATCATTTTCGGTTTCACGTCATGGGCTTGTTTGCGTAACGCATCATAGTCGATTAACCCTTCGTCGGTAATGCCGTATTGTTCCGCGTGATAAATCTTGCCGGAGAAACTCACGGACGCGCCGTGGGTTAAGTGACCGCCGTGCGCTAAGCTCATGCCTAAAATGGTATCGCCCGGATTGAGTAACGCCATGTAAACTGCCGCATTGGCTTGCGAACCGGAGTGCGGTTGCACGTTCACATAATCGGCGCCGAATAATTCTTTCGCACGCTCAATAGCGAGCTGTTCCACAATGTCCGCGTATTCACAACCGCCATAATAACGCTTGCCCGGGTAGCCTTCCGCATATTTGTTGGTGAATTGGGAACCTTGCGCTTGCATTACGCGCGGGCTGGCATAGTTTTCAGAAGCGATTAATTCGATATGTTCTTCCTGGCGGCGGTTTTCATTTTGAATAGCTTGCCATAACACGGGATCGTAATCGGCGATGTTCATACTTTTTTTAAACATGGTGTTCTCCTCTTGGTAGTGAATTGGAACTGCGGTCTATTGTACTCAATTTCGCAATAAAATCTTAATAACTCCGGATGTGTTTTTTTTCATTCTAATTATGAAAATTTTTCACTCGGCAGTATTTGTCGGTGTTATTGGCGAAAGCAAGCTGTGGTGTAGCTTTTTTGTGCTGTTTTTTGCGTTAAAGTCATCATATCTCTGCCAAGCTCCATATCGCGTGTCAGTGAGCTAATCACAAAATTAATCGTGTTCGATTTATTCACGCGCTTACTGTATTTCTTAAACAAATTTTCTTCATAAAGTTTATATCTGGAATCCTTTTTAATGGCGTCCAAAGCCTCTTCCGTATGCCTACGCTGTACCCAATTAGTGGTAAACGTATAGGTCAATTTGTGATCAAGTTCACTTAGCTGCCATGTTCCCGTGCCCGTGATTTCATACACAAAAAATGGCTTATCAATAGGTTCAATAATGGTGCGGTTATTCACCAACGTGCCATCCCGATTTAAGTGCAGATTATTTACGATTGTTAAATTGTGTTCAGGGTAAATACTGGTACATTGCCATTCCCCGCTCACTTTGCGTTGGGTAATTTTACCATTGTCTATTAAATCCGTAAGCGTACAGCCGCTCAAAAAAGACAGGGTTAATCCGAGTAAAAATAATTTTTTCATTTGCATCTCCTCTAAAAGTGCGGTGCATTTTTTCAGTGTTTTTTTATTCCTAATAGGGAATGTCCAAAATACGACAAGGATTTTTTATTGTAATCCATGTAATACGCTTATTTCTGAGTAAGTGCGGAAAAGAATTTACACCAAGTGCGGTCGTCTTACAAAACGTTTTTCATTATCAGAAAAGTACCAACCTGTTTGCAGATTCGCGCTTTAATGGAACAAATCTAAATCACATTTTTAGCATTTGAAGGGAGTGGAAAGACTGAAGGAAATAAAGAAAGCAGCATACCGGGCCATTTAATCAATTCGGCGTGGACCTTATTCATCGTTCCGCAACCGAAAATAATCTGATACTGTCCTGCTACGGCAAACTGCACTTTTACACCTTCAATGTTGTCAATGCCTTGTCAACTTTGCTTTCGTTATTCAGAACAACGCGCCAACGCATGGCGCAGTGGGTAGCTGTCACAATATTTCCTTTGTCGCCAAGTTTTTCAATAACCTGTTGGACGATTTTAAGAAGATTCATATTATTCGCCGGAAGTGTCTTAAATAATAAGTAGAATTCTAACTAAAAGGCTTCGCTAAGCCAGCGGAATTTCGTGCACACTTAACTCATCTGCGCACCGAATATACCTTAAACTTGTTATTTCTCGCCAGGACGTCATGACTGCCGAAATGTTGATTCAGCCAGTCGGCGTAAGGCAGAAACGCATTTGCCACGATGCGCAGCTCACCGCCCGGTTTCAAATGCCATTTTGCCTGTTTTATCAGTTCGTTAACGGCGGTGTAAGCGGTGTCAATGCCGTCATGAAAAGGCGGATTGGAAATGATCAGATCGAATTTGCCGTCAATATGGGAAAACACGTCACTGGCAACCACCGTGCCTTGCAACCGATTTTCCTGTAAAGTGCGCTTTGCGGAAGCCAACGCCAAGGCGTGAATATCCGTCATGATTAATCGGGTGTTCGGGTTGTGCTGTTGAATATAACTGCCAATCACCCCTGCGCCGCAGCCCACGTCCAACACCTCGCCCGCGATGTTTTTTAGCGTAGAAAGCAATAATGCCGTGCCGCCATCCAGCTCGGCGGCGCTGAATACGCCGGGCAACGCATAGATAGTTAAATCGGCAAGTTGCGACGATTGATAGGATTTCCAGAAAGTTTTCAGTTCAAAGTGCGGTGGATTTTTTAATTGAAAATGATACAGACTGCAACGACGGGCGGAGTCGATTTTGTGAATATCGCCGTAATCGGCAAGCATTTTTTCGGCGGAACGCACACCACTACGATTTTCGCCCACCAGTAAAACTTCCTGTCCGGCGGTACATTGTGAGAGAAGCTGCATGAGCTGGAAATGGCATTCCTGTTTATTCTTCGTCCAATAAAACAGGATCACATCGGCGCTGCCATGAAATTCAAGGGAAAAATCCACCGCACTTTGTGGCGTTTGGTGTTGTCGGTTGGCGTAGTCAAAATACCAGCTCCATGCGCGGGCGTTGAATCCCTGGCGTTGTAAATCGGCGAGAAAATCATCATTCACCACCCCGGTGAGCAGCAGAGACTTCCCGCTTAAAAAATCCAAATGCCGTTCCAACACTTCGCTTTCTGCACAAATCACGCTATTAATCCTATGGCTTATTGGTTAAAATGGGCGCCCATTATACTGGATTGAATTGATTTTAGATATGCAAGAAACGCGCCGACACACTTCCCGCCGAGATTTATTATTGCAGCAAATGGGCATCAGCCAATGGCAATTGGTGCGCCCTGAAGCCTTAAAAGGCGCGATTAATATCGCCGTGCCCGAGTCGGTTCGTTTGGTTATCGTGAGCCATCAAAATCTGTTGCAACAACCCATCGCGCAGGACCTGTTGCGCGCTCTCACACTTGATAGCACGCAAGTGCTGAATATCACCTTTGAGCAGCTTGCCTATTTGCAAGTCAACCACACCGTCAATTATTGGCTACTCCATAAAAACGCCGACGAAATCCACCGCACTTTAAGCGGGCTGCAACAGCCGTTGAATGTCTGGCAATCCGTCGATCTCGCCGCGTTTAAACATGATCCGCAGGCGAAACGCCAACTCTGGCGGCAAATTCAGCAATCCGCACCGATAAAGTAAGGATTCGCCGTGATACACATTTCTCCTATTGAACCCTCGGATTTTGATCGTCTTTATCTCATTGAGCAGGCGGCACACGCGGTGCCTTGGAGCTTAGGCACACTGAAAAATAATCAGGGCGAACGTTACTTCAATTTGAAAATCGGCGAAGAAAGCCGAATCGACGGCTTTGCTATTTGCCAAACGGTGTTGGATGAAGCCACGCTGTTTAATATCGCCTTGGATCCGCAAAAACAGGGGCGGGGATTGGGGCGCCGTTTATTAACCGAGCTGATGACGCAGTTAAAACAAAAAGGCATTTTGACCTTGTGGCTGGAAGTGCGCGAATCCAATAAAAAAGCCCTGGCACTGTATGATTCGCTGGGCTTTAATCAAGTGGATATTCGCAAAAATTATTATCCCACCGCCGACGGCAAACGGGAAAATGCCGTGGTGATGGCGGCGTATTTATAGGCTATTTTTCCCTTTTGATAGCTTGCAACATCGGTGCAAACCAAGCGTTTACCTGCCGATTGATCCAATTCAAATCCAATTCCTGCGTTTGCACCAGTACGCGCCGCCAATATAAATCGCCAGGCGAACGCTCATCGCCCATAGCGATTTTATTTAACAGGGAAAAACACTTGTCAACATCCACCGCACTTTCATCGGCAATCAGCTTCAAATACGCTTCAAGGTTTGTGGTCGGAATAAGCTGTAATTGCGTCCGCCCCGCCAAATAACTTTCCACATAAATTTGTAGCTGGGCAACGGCGTCCTGTTGAGGCAACACATTAAACCGCACGCGCTGATCTTTCCCCTGGAAAAGCGATTCCGTCGGCTGTTCCTGCGTGGCGCATAACAATAAGTGATAAAGCCAGGCTTCAATACGATCTTTGTCTTTTACCGTCGCCATGCGCCAAGTGACGCGCTGTAGATTGTCACCGTATAAATAGGATATGTTGCCCGACAACGTCATGTCACCCTCTTGGGTCAGCACGGTGAATTGCAAAAAACGGCTTTGCGGCGTTTGGCTTACATAATCGGCGATATTGCCTTTAAATTCCGCCACATCCGCCAGCAACTGATTGGCATAAATGGCGGAGAACTCCCCGCGCGGCAACACGCCTTTGACTTTCAGACGCGCAAAAAACGCGTCGGTTTGCTGCTCGTCTGCTTCTAACAAATCCGCATGAATGGCGTATTTTTCCAAGGCATTATCCAAGGCGAAATTTTCGCTATCGGCAATGCTTTCTTCCTGTTCGGAGAAATTCACGCCAAGGCGTTTTTCAAAGAAAAATTTCACCGGATTTTTCACAAACGCCACCAAGCGGGAAAACTCGATTTCTTCTTCCGGCTCCGCATCCGCCATCATCGGCTGAATAAAATCCTGCAAGGTTTGATTTGCCTGCGAATTTGCCAAAGGCAGCCACTGTTGCGCGAAAGATTGCATAAAAGTGCGGTCGTTTTTTTCAAAGTTTTTGCGACTGAACGCCGTCATGCCATGTTGTTGAATCAGTCGTTCGCGCCACTTGAGATTTCCCGCTGGGGTATTTTCTGCCGGCAGATTTTCCACGATGTAATCCAACAACTGACTCACCAGCACCGACGGCTCCCGTTCCTGATTATCGGCGATGGAACGTCCGATGTAGCTGATGTACAAATAATCCTGCGCCGACAGCAAGGCTTCAAGGAACAGATAACGATCGTCATCACGACGGGCGCGATCGCCTTTTAAACGATGATATTGCATTAAATCGAAACTGTTCGGCGCTTGTTGACGCGGGTATTCGCCGTCGTTCATACCGAGCAGACAAACTACTCTGAACGGAATAGAGCGCATCGGCAGCAATGTACAAAAATTCACTTTGCCGGCGAGGAAGCGGTAGTGATTCGGATTTTCCTCCAACGCATTGTTCATGACATCTGCCACCACATCCACGCCCAACGCGTCGTTAAAATGCACCTCCGCTAACTGTTCGGCAAATTGCTGGATCACCTCTTTAATATAAAACAGGGTTTCATCGGTTTCCGCCGTGGCGGAGAAGAATTTATCGGTGAGCGCCAGTAAATGCTGTTGCCATTGTTCCATGGAATAACGGCTTTGCAGCGTTTGGAACCAATCAAATAACGCTGCTAAAAATGCCGCCAATTGCCCCGCCAGCTGCCCTTTTAAGCCGAAACTGTTATCCAGCCCGAGGCTGTCTTGCCAAATGCCGTTTTCTTCACGCAAGGCATAGCCCAACAACATTCGCTCCAAGCCCGCCTGCCATGAATTGTAGTTACTTTCCGCTTCGTCATTTTTTGCTAAGCCGAAACGCACGCCGGCATTTTTCACCCAATCGCGAATTTGCGCCAAATCCTGCAATTCAATATTAAAGCGTTGGCGAATTGCCGGCACATCAAGCAATGCCAGCACGTCTTCTGCACTAAACGTGCTTTCTTTCAGCTGCAATAAGGTCAGAAAACCGGCGATAATCACGTTATTCTCCGATAATTTGTTATCGGAAATGGAAAACGGAATAGCGGTCTGCGGCGTTGCATTTTGCCCGAATACAGCGCGGATATACGGTGTGTATTTATCAATATCCGCCACCATCACAATAATGTCTTTCGGCGTTAAATCGGGTTCTTGTTGCAACAAATGTAGCAAATAATCCTGCAACACTTCCACTTCGCGCATCATGCTGTGGCAGGAATGGAAGGTTAAAGTGCGGTCATTTTCCCGATAGTTTAACGGCGTGGAGCCATTCGGAGTTAAATGCAAAATACGGTGTTGGATTTGGCTTAATAAATTGTGCGGCGTGATTTCCACATAGGCAGAAATATCATTGGGTTCCAGCTGCGCCAATAAGTAGGCAAAATCCCGTCCCAGCTTACCCCAAGATGCCAATAAGGGATTGCCCACCTGTAATTTTTCCTGCGCATAAGTCAGCTCCCAATGTTGCTGCGCCTGTGCAGCCGATAATAAAGGCTTGTCAGCCTGATTAAAATAATCGGTGCGGGTACGCAACGCCAGTTTTTCCACGAATTTCGGATCAACGATGTCGCCCCAATATTCCTCGCAGGGATTATTAAAAAACAAGTGCACATCGCAATATTGGCTGATCGCCTGAAAAATTTCCAAATAAGCCTTTGGCAAGGCGGGAATGCCGAAAATAAACAGGCGTTCCGGTAAAAAGTGCGGTCGATTTTCACGGAGTTTTTCTAGCAGCAGTTGGTGCAAATGGGCGCGGTGTTGTACCAAATCCAGCCCGGTATCGGCTTTCACCGCCCGCACCAACGCGCGCCACAAAATGCCTTGCCATGCGATATTTTGCGTAATCTGCGCCAATAAACGTTCGTTATTAAGGGTTAACTGGCTTTCGATTTGTCGGCGAATGTCATCGTCTTGCTGATTTTCCCAGGCGCTAATCCAGTCCGGACGATAAACCAGGTATTGGTCGAATAAATCGGCGATTTTCCCCGCAAGTTGATAAAGTTTAAATTGCTCCGATTGGGCGGAATAGGCTAAGTAATGACGCAAAGGGCGCAGCGCATCCCGCTGTAAATATTGGGGAATCAGGCGAACCAGGCGCCACGTCATGGCGTTTTTGTTGAACTGATTGCTTTGCGCCACATCAGGCAGGTTTTCCGCATAAAGTTGCCAAATGAAACTGGCGGGCATAGGGAAGGCGAAGTTCGCCGCAATGCCCTTTTGCCCGGCAATCTGCAATTGCAGCCATTGCGCCATGCCCGGGCTTTGCACCAACACGATTTCCGGTTGTAACGGATTGGGCAGCGGTTGGCGTTGAATTAATTCAACTAAAATGTCCTTTTGCACCTCAAGTTGGTTGGAATGATAAACAGTAAACACGCCGCCTCCGGAAATTCGCCTTAATACTTAATCTAAGTGGCGCCATTATAAACTAATTTCACCGCGAGGATATTTCACCGACACCTGATTTTGCGAACAAATCACCTGAAAACGAATTTGATTTTGGAGCACCTGTGATTCACAAGGCAACCCAAGAAAACGGCGTTGATGCTGATTTTCGGCAATTTGGATGGCTTGAAAACGCTGATAAATTTCCACCGCACTTTTTCGCTGCACATTGCCCCATTGATTAAAGGTGAGGAAAAGCCCGCTGAATAAGCTCAACGTGATCAACAAAGACAACAGGCTCATGCCTTTGTGATTAATTTTCCGTAACCGCAAAATCATACCAACTGTTCTCCGCCAAACGCCATCGGCTGTACTGTTGCACAACGTGCGCAACGGTGCTTTTGGAATAGGTAACTTTAATGCCTTCATCCAAGGTTAATCGCCCTTTCGTGATGACACTCCCGCTGATTTTGCCTTGCCCGCGAATCTGCAAATCGCCTTCCGCCACAATCACCGCGTTTACATTATTACCAAGCGTCCATTCCGTTTCGTCGGCGTTAAACCAATATAAGGGTGGCGGTTGATTTCTCATGGGATTTTTGGGCGGTCCGGAAAGGTGTTCACGAAAAGTCATCAGCCCGCTTTCAGCAATAAATTGTGCGAACAAGCCTTCATACAGATTTCTCACCGGCGATTTTTGAAATAATTTATCTCGCCGACACCAAACATAATGCTTAATCTCCTCGGAAAATGGTGTTTCCTCCAAAGCAAACGGCACTAAAAATACGTCACCGGTTTCGTCAAGCGGCACTTGTTCACATCGTTCCTGTTGTGTACGCTGACTTAATGCCTGCAATTTAACCTGCTGTATAACATAGAGATTTCGCTGACCGGCAATGGCGGAATACAGGCGCAATAAATCATCATTAAATAGCATGGTTAACAGCAAAAATACACTGAGCAACAATAACAGACTCATGGTCACCATACCGCGGTGAAGCTGTTTCATTCTTTGGCCCCGTTCAATAAAGGCACAACTATGGAAGTTTCGTATTCGATCTGTTTATGGTGTTTAAAACGTCCGCTGAGGCGAATTTCAATGCCTTTTTGTTCCGACAGCCAATCAAAACTCAACTGCGAAATTTCATATTCTTTTTCATCCAATAAATCCGCCCAGCCGCCGTGATGACAAGCGGATTGCTGCGTATAACGGCGGCATTCTTCTTGTGTGCAGTTTTGCTTCACCGCATTTTTGTAGGTCAAACGGGTTTCCAGCATGTTTTTGTTAAGTCGATAGCCAAACAATTCGCGCTCAATTTCTTTTGTGCTGTTATGCCCGTTCACAACACAAGCATCGCCTTTATAATTTCCGCCGATACACCCATTGGCATCCAGGTCATAAAAGAACAACACGCAGCTGTTATTTTTCTCGCCGTTCATTTGCGCGATAGTCACTGCCGATGGTGTATTTTCCTGCTCGAATAAGACAAGATTATTTTGTTTTAATTTATTATTCACGGCACGAAAACCACTCCTAACCAAATCTTTTCCCATTAATTGAATGATACGTTGTAATTCCATTTGTAACTGCAAATGCAGTAACATTTCCCGATTTTGTTGCTGATGTTGACTATAAGACTGCATGATGACCAGCAATAAGAAGCTGGAAAGGGCCACGGAGATCATCAGCGCAACGAGGCTTTGCCCGCGATAAGACGACACATGGAAAAACGTTCTACTCTTTATCATTGACACAAGCACTCAGAGATTGATTACCTTTTAATTTCAAACTGCCCACATTAAAGAACGAAAATAAAGTACGCTGCTGATTGGCTTGTAGCACAAAACAGGTGGTAGAAGCCGTATTCCGAATACCACTTAAACGGGTAAACTCCAAAGGATAATAGCGTTTACTCACCAACATAGTTTCTGCAAAAGCAGGATAATAAAAGTGTGCGGAAACATTTTGCGGGCAAGCAACAGGATTTAGGCAGTCACACAAATGGCTATTTTTAATTTGCGCTGTCAAACACCAGCGCTTTCCTACAGGATCACGATTTGCCAATAATAACCAGATGTCCGTGGAATTTTCCACGCGCGCCTGAATTTGGCGAAGAAAAACATAGAGTTTTTGTTGCTCTTTTTGCAGAATAGTTTGTTGCGAATGCTGTTGCCATGCCGGTAAAGCGAGGGTCAGCAACAGGCTGATAATAAACAATGCAATTAACATTTCCAGCAACGTGAATCCCTTTTGCATAAACGTTCCTTTTTTTGACCGCACTTTAAAGGAATAAGGCATGGGGAAAAATAAACGAAAGGCAATTTTGCGAGCAAGATCGCAAAGTGAAATCATTTGATGGGTATTTTTGAGTAACGATGGAGAAAATTACGTCAGATTGAGATCGCAAAAAATAGCTAAAAGGTTATAGTGTAAGAGATTATAAACCGAGGTATAAAGATTTTAGTTGGTGGGTCGTATAGGATTCGAACCTATGACCAATGGATTAAGAGTCCACTGCTCTACCAGACTAAGCTAACGACCCGTTATTCGGATATGTTATTTAAAATGGTGGGTCGTGAAGGATTCGAACCTTCGACCAACGGATTAAAAGTCCGCTGCTCTACCGGCTGAGCTAACGACCCGTTAACATCTAACGACGAGGGCTTATAATACTGATTTTAGTTTAATAATCAATAAAAAATTTTGGTTTTTTATTGATTTGTTTGAATACCATCAAAGATATGGATTTCAAACAAAATAAAGTGCGGTCAGTTTTTTATCATTTTTCTACTAATTAGGCGAATTGATACTAACAAAAAACCAGGCTTATACCCGGTTTTATACGCCCCAGCAAAATTAGTATGCTAATACTGCACGACGGTTTTTAGCATAAGCGGATTCGTCATGACCTAATACTGCCGGTTTTTCTTCACCGTAAGAAACGGTGGATATTTGACCTGCTTGTACGCCTTTAGCAGTTAAAAAGTTTTGTACTGCACGTGCACGGCGTTCACCTAATGCCATATTATATTCCGGTGTACCACGTTCGTCGGTGTTACCTTCAACACGCACGCTTGTCGCAGGTGTCGCATTTAAGTACGCTGCATGAGCATCTAAGATTTGAGTGTATTCACCTTCAATATCATATTTATCAAAGCCGAAATACACGGTGTTGTAGCGTTGTTGTAAATCTTGAACGGAATAGCCACCAAATGTTTGACCATTATTGCTACCACTACCGCTTTCGTTTTTGTTGGATGATCCACACGCCGCTAACACGGCCACAGAACCAGCAACTAACAATGCTTTCGTAAATTTATTCATTGATTTCTCCTTGTTTATTTAGTTAAGTATGGTGACCAAGCCGGAAATTTAACTTGTCCATCATTCCCAGGTAAACGTGCCTTAAAGCGACCGTCAGTGGATACTAATTGTAGCACCTTTCCTAAGCCTTGGGTAGAACTATAAATAACCATGATACCGTTTGGTGAAATACTCGGACTTTCATCCAAGAAGGTGGAACTTAACACCTCAGAGCTGCCTGACGTCAAATCTTTTTTGATGATATTATTGTTTACATCAACCATAACTAATATATTACCATCTGAACTGATTTGACCGCTACCGCGCCCACCAATAAGAGAAGCACCACCGCCGGATGCGCTCATACGATAAACTTGAGGCGAACCACCTCTATCAGAAGTGAACACGATAGACTGACCATCAGGCGACCATGACGGCTCGGTATTATTACCCGCACCGCCGGTTAACTGCGAAACCTGTCCACTGCCTAAATTAGTCACATAAATATTTAACACACCGTCCTTTGAAGACGCAAATGCAAGTCTGGAACCATCCGGTGAAAATGCCGGTGCCCCGTTATGTCCTGGGAAAGAAGCAACCACTTTACGCGCCATAGAAACTAGATCCTGCAAGACAACCTGTGCTTTCTTATTTTCAAAGGTTACATAAGCGAGTTTTTTGCCGTCCGGTGACCATGCCGGTGACATAAACGGTTGAGAACTTCTATTCACGATAAATTGATTAAAACCGTCATAATCTGCTACGCGCACTTCATAAGGCTGGGAACCGCCATTTTTTTGTACGACATAAGCGATACGGGTTCTGAACGCACCACGAATACCGGTAAGTTTTTCAAATGTCTCATCACTTATCGTATGTGCACCATAACGCAACCATTTTTGCACTACCGTATATTGATTTTGTGACAAAATTGAACCAACACTGCCCATGGTATCAACCAATTGGTAAGCAATATCAAAACCACCATTGGAAGGGGTAACTTGTCCAACAATAACGGCCTCAATGCCTAATGCCGACCAGACTTCCGGATTAACTTCCGATGCCGAAGTCGGCTGTTGCGGCATCTTGCTTTCCGGCAACGGATTAAATTTACCGCTATTACGCAAGTCTGCAGAAATAATCTCAGCGATATTTGCCGGCGCACTACCGGGTCCATTCCATTTAAACGGCACGACAGCAATAGGGCGGGCAGAATCCATGACTTCATCAATCACGATTCGCACTTCTGCACGGGCCACCATGGTAAACCCTAACAGCATAATAAATAAGCTAAAAATTCGAATAACTACTTTCATTTTTTCTCCTATTGTTTAAAAGTGCGGTGAAAATCTACCGCACTTTTCTTGGGTCAAAGGTTATAATGGACCTTTTAAATATTTCATATTCTTCCGGTGTAGGCGGTTCGTTCATTTTTCTGGTTTGACCAATAGCATTTAAAGCCGCCCCGCATAAATCATTTGGTCCGGAGACCTTTTGGTAAGATAAAATAGTACCATCACTAGAAAGCTCAATTCTAATATCACAGACCTTACCAAAGAAACGACTATCACCACGAAAATATGGCTTCACAGATTTATAAATAATACCTGCATACCTCGACCCTGTCTTACCGCCATCGCCTGCGCCCGCTGAAGCACCTGAACCCCAGCTGCCTTGTTTATTTTTATTACCGCCTTGTGAAGCGCTACCGCCACCCACATCACTGCCATTAAAGAAATCATCTAATGCATTTTGATCGGCTCGACGTTGCGCATCCGCTTTCGCTTTGGCTTCCGCATCTGCCTTCGCCTTGGCGTCAGCTTTCGCTTTCGCATCGGCCTTAGCTTTTGCGTCGGCATCCGCTTTGGCTTTTGCATCAGCTTCCGCCTTCGCTTTAGCCTGCGCTTCTGCTTTTGCCTTGGCTTCCGCCGCTGCTTTGGCTTTTGCCTCTTGTTTTGCTTTCTCTGCTGCCTGCGCTTTCGCTTTGGCTTCTTCTTCCGCTTGTTTGGCAGCAGCTGCCAAACGTTTTGCCTCAGCTTCAGCTTTGAGCTTAGCGGCTTCAGCAGCTTGTTTGGCTTTCGCTTCTTCCTCCTGTTTTTGTTTTTCCAAGGCTTCTAAGCGGGCTTTTTCTTCCTGTTGTTTTTTCTGTTCAGCCAAAAGTTTTTGTCTTTCCAGCTCTTTTTTCTGTTCCAGTTCTTTTTGACGGGCAATTTCCTGTTGACGTTGTTGCTCTTTTAACGCTTCTTGTTGTTTTTCTTCTTCCCGCTTCTGTTCTTCACGTTTTTGGTCTTCGAGGGCTTGTTTCTTTTGTCTGTCCACCTGACCTTTTTTCTGTTGTTGAATTCGCCCCCACTCCTGCGCTGCCGAGCCCGTATCAACCATCACGGCGCCGATAACTTCACCGTTATCGCCCTCACCGCCGCCCATAATGTCAATATTATGGTAGAGCGAGCTTAAGATTAACAATCCGAACAACGCTAAATGCATTATGATGGAAATCACAACTGCATCAACATCACCTTTTTGTCGCTTATTCTGCACAATGTTACCTATTTAATTAGATTGGGTTTGTCATTAAACCAACGGATTTGATGCCGGCAAGATGAAGCAAATTGAGCGCTTTAATAATCTCTTCATAAGGCACTTCCTTGGCACCGCCGACTAAGAACATTGTATTGTTATCTTTATCAAATTCTTGTTTTGATAATTGGGTAACCATATCTTCGGTAAGATTTTCCGTACGGCTGCTGCCGATTGAAATGGCATACTGACCAATTCCCGACACTTCTAAAATTACCGGTACTTTGTCTTCAGTAGAAATATTTTGACTTTGAACCGCATCCGGCAGTTCAACTTCTACACTTTGGCTAATAATGGGCGCGGTAGCCATAAAAATTAAAACCAATACTAAAAGCACGTCCAAAAACGGAACAATATTGATTTCGGATTTTATATCACGGCGCTGGCGACGATAAGACATATCAACCTTCTAAATCTGTAATCTAAAAACGCTTAAAATAATGACCGCACTTTTAGCATAAAGTGCGGTAAGAATTTTCGGTAAATTAATTGTGATGGTTTTTACCAAACACTTGACGGTGCAAAATGGTGGTAAATTCATCGATGAAATTGCCGTAATTTTGCTCAAGTTTATTCACACGTAAACTCAAACGGTTATATGCCATTACCGCAGGAATCGCAGCAAACAAGCCGATAGCCGTTGCAATCAACGCTTCCGCAATGCCCGGTGCTACCATTTGTAAGGTGGCTTGTTTTGCGCCACTTAAGGACAGAAATGCGTGCATAATCCCCCAAACGGTCCCGAACAAACCAATATACGGGCTGATGGAAGCCACTGTTGCCAAAAACGGTACGCGGGTTTCCAGATCTTCAATTTCACGGTTCATGGATAAGTTCATAGCACGGGTGCTGCCTTGGATAATGGCTTCGGGCGCATCCGGATTGGCTTGTTTTAAGCGGGAAAATTCTTTAAATCCTACATAAAAAATCTGTTCGCTGCCGGTTAACCCATCACGACGGTTAGATAAACCTTCATACAGTTTACTTAAATCTTCGCCGGACCAAAAACGGTCTTCAAATGCCATGGATTCCTTCAGCGCTTTAGTTAACACGCGGCTACGCTGAATGATGATAGCCCAAGAGGTAATTGAGAAAATGATTAAAATTAAGATAACGAGCTGAACTACGATACTCGCTTTTAAAAATAAATCTAAAAAGTTTAACTCTGCTGCCATTACATACTCCGAAAACAACTGGTTAATTGTTACTTGATTAACATTGTCTTGATTTTCTGCGGAATTGCCACCGATTTCATCTTACCAAGATCAACATAGGCTACCTTGACGGTAGCCTGACATAAAAGGACATCATCCCGCTTAATCGTTTGAGAAAAAATAATTGAAGCGCCTTTTAGCTCGGTTACAGCGGTTTCCACTTGTAACAAATCGTCTAATCTCGCCGCAACACAATAATCAATGTTCATTGATTTAACGACGAAAGCGCCTTTATTCTCATTTAACAACGTTTGTTGGGAGAAATTAAATTCTCTTAAACATTCTGTTCTTGCACGCTCCAAAAAATGTAAATAGCGTGCGTGATAAACTACGCCACCGGCATCGGTATCTTCATAATAAACACGAGCAGCATAGTAAAAAGCTTTTTGCTCCAATCTTTCTCCCTTACCTTACGGAAATTTAGAACACAGGGAGCTAGCTATTCTAGAGTGCCTAAAAATGATTGGCAAGCTTGAAATCATACTTATTCCAAATATTAATGAGTTGACTTTAACTTATCAGGTTATGCAGGAACGCACCGATCCCCGCAATATAACCAATCCAAGGCATGAAAATCGCACGCCATAAGTTTAGCCGAATTTCAAATCCAATGCCGTGAATCCATAAAATTACCATTCCCCAAATTAAGCCCAAAACGTAATAAAATTCGACCGCTCTTAGTTGTGTGGCAAATTGATTGACATTGAAAAAGAAAAATATCGTGAGTATTAGAGCTAAAATAAATGAAAGGGTTCGAAACGAACCCTTATTTAGTGATTGGTACAATGAGTTAATCATTCAATTACTCGTCAAATTTACCTGTTTTTTCGATGCTAATGGTCACAACCACAGTTAGCATAATGGCTAACAAAACACCAAATACCCAAATAACATAGAACATAATATTTCTCCTTAATATAGTGAGTTTTTGTTTTCTTCAATGAAACTGCTATCAATACGACCAAACATTTTGTAGTAAGCCCAAATGGTATAAGAAAGCAGAATCACCACAAAAATTAATGATAAGAAGAACATTAATGTTAAGGTTAATTTACTTGAAGTGGCGTCCCACATTAATAAACTCATTTCCGGATGAGAAATGGATGGCATCACAAACGGGAACATGGCAATTGCAGCGGTTAAAATCACACCGGCCATGGTTAATGATGAGAACAGGAAGGCAAAGCCACAACGATTTGCTTTCGAGAATATTGCATTAAGCAATGCGCCACCTACAGCCAATACCGGGAATAACCATAAAATCGGCATTTCTTTATAGTTGTTAAACCAAGCACCGGCTTGTACTGCCACTTCTTTACCAATCGGGTTGGAAGGAGCGTTGTGATCAATCACACTGGTGACAACAAAACCGTCTTTGAAAGATAACCATACACCTGCCAATACAAAGGCTATTAACGTCATGGTTGCGCCCACCTGAGAAATCACGCAAGCACGTTCACGCAATTCTGACGTGGTTTTCATTTGCAACCAGTTCGCGCCATGGGTGGTTAACATTGCCAAACTGATTACACCACAAAGTAATGCAAACGGATTTAACAACCCAAAGAATGTACCGGTATATTGCACCTGTTGTAACTCATTGAATTCAAACGGAACACCCTGTAATAAGTTACCGAATGCCACACCGAATACCAAAGACGGAACAAATCCACCGATAAACAAACCCCAATCCCATGCCTTACGCCAGGTTGGATTATCAATTTTGGCGCGATATTCAAAACCGACAGGACGGAAAAATAAGGCGGCTAACACTAAAATCATCGCAATGAAGAAACCGGAGAATGAGGTTGCATAGACTAACGGCCATGCAGCAAACATCGCACCACCGGCAGTTAATAACCAAACTTGGTTACCATCCCAGTGCGGCGCGATAGTATTAATCATAATACGCTTTTCAACTTCTTTTTTACCGGTAAAAGGTAATAGGCTTAAAACGCCCATATCAAAACCATCGGTAACGGCAAATCCAATAAGCAATACGCAAACCAGGATCCACCATACGAAACGTAGAAATTCATAATCAAACATAGTTAAGCTCCTGCCTATTTAGAGGATTGTTCGAAATAATAACGACCGGTTTTTAATGCACTTGGACCCAATCTTCCGTATTTAAACGTTAAGTACATTTCTACGACGAGGAATAAGGTATACAACGCACAAATCAAACCGATAGAGAACCACAAATCGCCCGGCGCAAGCTTGGAAGCAGAAACACCTACCGGCAATACTTCATAAATCGCCCAAGGTTGACGACCATATTCCGCCAAAAACCAACCGCACTCAATACCAATCCACGGCAGTGGCACCCCCCACAATAATGCTTTTAATAATAACGGACTACGACCTACAGTTTTACGAACATTTTGTACAAAGGCAAACAGCATTAGCAGTAAAATCGCACCACCGGTAGCCATCATCACACGGAAAGACCAGAATGTCGGCGCTACTTTAGGAATTGTATCTGCTGCTGCCTGTTTAATTTGTTCTTCAGTAGCATCCACCACGTTATCGGTATAGCGTTTTAACAACAAGCCGAAACCTAAATCTTTTTGTACTTCATCAAATTTCGCTTTTGTTTCTTCACTTGCCTGACCGTTTGCCTTTTTCTCCGCTCTCAGTTGCTGCAATAAGGCATAGGCTTGGATACCACTACGCACACGTTCAAGATTACGTTCTTGCAAATCGATTAAACCACTGAATTGTTTATCAAATGAACGGGTAACGATAACCCCTGCTACATATGGAATTTGCAAGGAGAAATCATTTTTCTGCTCTGCTTGATTTGGAACAATAACCATATTCCAGGCTGCCGGAGCCGGCTGGGTATGCCATTCGCCTTCCATTGCAGCCAACTTAGTCGGCTGTGCGTAGCCGATTTCATAACCGGATTCGTCCCCCATAATTAACACGGAAACCACAGAGATAATACCGAAAGTAGAAGCTACAGAGAACGAACGTTTGGCAAAACCGATATCGCGGCCTTTCAGTAAATAGTAAGAGCTGATTGCCAATACAAAGAATGCACCGGAAACATAACCGGCGGATAAAGTGTGTAAGAATTTGCTTTGCGCAATCGGATTCAACCACAAATCCATGAAACTGGTCATTTCCATCCGCATGGTTTCAAAATTAAATTCGGAACCGACCGGAGATTGCATCCAGCCGTTTGCCACTAGAATCCACATGGCGGAAAGATTTGAACCGAACGCAACACAGTAAGTTGCCAAAAGGTGTTTACCTTTACTTAAACGATCCCATCCAAAAAAGAAAAGACCGACAAAAGTAGATTCCAAGAAAAAGGCTAACAACGCTTCAATCGCAAGAGGTGCGCCGAAAATATCTCCCACATAATGAGAATAATATGACCAGTTAGTGCCGAATTCAAATTCCATTGTAACGCCGGTAGTTACACCCAGCGCAAAGTTAATACCAAACAACTTACCCCAGAATTTGGTCATATCTTTATAAACTTCTTTATTTGTGACGACATAAAGTGTTTCCATGATAACCAACAGAAAAGTCATCCCTAACGTTAATGGCACAAATATGAAGTGATACAATGCAGTTAAAGCAAACTGCAGTCTTGAGAGTTCAACAACGTCTAACATCTCGACTCCTTGTAAATGCTACAAGTCCTTAAATTATGATTACTTCGTAATCACCCCAGAAACTCAAAAATCTTTGAATTTTTAATTTAGGATTACCTTATATAATGACTGCCACTTGCAGTTGTCGGAGTCGATTATTACATAGATAATCCAAACAGGTCGCATATTCTACTATTAAACGTAAGGATAAAAAATAGTAAATTATGCCAAGCTGATCACATTTTTAGATATAAATCAAAAATAATCAAACATAGGCATTTTTCACTATTTTGATCAAGATCAAATTATAAATTTCAATAACATCTTTGCAACACAAGGCATAGCGCCCTTAACCCGGTATGATTCAGTTCTAACAATTGAAATTAAAAACTAGACATCACACATAAATTTTGATAACTTTTCGCCCAGTTTTATTGATTTCTTTCAACTTAACAAACGTAGGTCTCTCAGATGATAAACAAAATAGCCGGAATTCTAACCGCACTTTGCATGGCCACTGTCAGCAACGTTGCAAATGCTGCTGAAAACGATAAAAAAACCGTAGGAAAAAGTGCAGTAGAAATGCCAAAGCAGTGCAAAGATTTATTTAGTGAAACCGAAAATTTAATTGCCGAAGCGGAAAGGCAGCCCGGTACACATACCCAAGTAAATAAAATCAGAAGCAAGTTAAATCAAAGCAAAAAGCAAATTCTGGAAATGGAATTGGCGACACAAATCAAAAGTTGTAATGTGGCATTAGCGAAACTCACCAGCATGAAACAACAGCAACAGTAATCTACCCCAATTCACGCTAAAGGCTTATTGGATTCCAATAAGCCTTCTTTTTGCTTAATCTTCGCGAGTAATTTTCTCAATACCGAAATGGCGATATGTGGTGAGTGTAGCAATTCGCCCCCTTGAGGTTCGCTGTAAAAAACCTTGTTGAATTAAATATGGCTCCAATACGTCTTCAATGGTATCCCGCTCTTCGCCAATTGCCGCCGCCAAATTATCCAAACCGACCGGACCACCGTCAAAGCGCTCCAAAACTGCCGTAAGCAATTTTCTGTCTAAGTAATCAAACCCCGCATCATCAATATCCAGCATGGATAGCGCTGCTTTAGCAACCTCTTCGCTAATCATGCCATTGTTACGCACATCAGCGTAATCACGCACCCGACGTAATAACCGATTGGCAATCCGTGGTGTGCCGCGAGAGCGGCGGGCGATTTCATAAGCTGCTGTATCGTTAATTTTAAGCTGTAAACAGACCGCACTTCTGGACACAATAGAAGTTAAATCCGGCACAGAATAAAATTCCAAACGCTGCACAATACCAAAACGATCGCGCAGCGGAGAGGTTAAAGAACCCGCACGGGTGGTTGCACCGATAAGCGTAAAAGGCGGCAAATCCAATTTAATGGAACGCGCTGCCGGCCCTTCGCCAATCATAATATCAAGCTGATAATCTTCCATTGCCGGATAAAGCACTTCTTCAATCGCGGGAGAAAGACGATGAATTTCATCAATAAACAATACATCATGAGGCTCCAGATTGGTCAACATTGCCGCCAAATCCCCCGCTTTTTCCAGCACAGGTCCTGATGTGGTACGAATATTCACGCCCATTTCATTGGCAACAATATTCGCTAAAGTGGTTTTCCCCAAGCCCGGCGGACCAAAAATCAGCAAATGATCCAACGCATCCTGACGTAATTTTGCTGCCTTGATGAAAATCTCCATTTGCTCGCATACCTGCGGTTGCCCCACATAATCTGCCAGCAATTTCGGGCGAATGGCACGATCGATAACATCCTCGTCTAATTTTGCCGTCGCACTGATAATTCTGTCTGCTTCAATCATTTTCATTATCCGAATTATAATGCCGCTTTCAGGGCTTCACGAATGAGCTGTTCGCTGGAAAGTTCAGGCTTAGAAACTTTCTTCACCATTTTTTCTGCATCTAACGGTTTATAACCTAATGCCACGAGCGCCGCCACCGCTTCGTTGGAAGGTTCAACCGTCGCCGATATTTCCGTACTAAAACGAGGTAAATGATCCGCCTGTACGAAGAAGTTGTTTGTTTTCACTTCTTTAAATTTGCCTTTTAATTCCACCAATAACCGTTCGGCGGTCTTCTTGCCGATGCCGGGAATTTTCACTAAACGGGAGAGTTCCTCACGTTCAATAGCATAAGCAAATTCATCTACCGACATAGCGGACAAAATCGCCAATGCCAATTTGGGTCCGACGCCATTGGTTTTTATCAGCTCGCGGAATAAAGTGCGGTCGGCTTTTTGGGCAAATCCAAACAACAAATGGGCATCCTCACGCACCACCAGATGGGTAAATAAACTGGTTTGTTTGCCTACTTCTGGCAAATTATAAAAACTTGTCATCGGCAGCAATAATTCATAGCCTATACCTTGCACATCCAACAAAATTTCCGGCGGCTGTTTTTCCATTAAAATACCGGTGAGATGACCAATCATAAGAATCCTAGTGATGAGTAAAAAATTGTGCGTAGCATAAAATAAAACTGGATATTTATCCAGTTAAATTTTTAAACGGAAGCGCCCCCGGCTGTATCGAGTACGTAAAAGTGCGGTCAGTTTTTCCTGCGTTTCGTTTTGGCTTGCCGAACTTGCCACATGGAAAGAGTGTTGTATGGAATGGGCATGCGTAATGGCGATCGCCAAGGCATCTGCCGCATCGGCTTGCGGTTTATCGGAAAGTTTAAGAATGCGGGTGACCATCTCCTGCACTTGAATTTTATCCGCAGAACCAACACCAACCACCGTTTGCTTGATTAAGCGTGCCGCATATTCAAATACCGGCAAATTATGATTCACTGCCGCCACAATTGCCGTACCACGGGCTTGTCCCAGTTTTAATGCAGAATCGGCATTTTTCGCCATAAAAACTTGCTCAATGGCAAACATATCGGGCTGAAATTGCGTGATAATTTCCGTTACGCCGGCATAAATACGCTTTAAGCGAGTTGGCAAATCTTCCACCCGGGTACGAATTGCGCCGCTACCAAGATATTCCAAATGCCGTCCGTTTTGCCGAATTACACCATAACCGGTGACACGGGAACCGGGGTCAATGCCTAAAATAATGCTCATTCGCTCATAAACAAACGGGTAGAAATCCTCTACCCGTTTTACCTCAAATTAAAAACTATTGGTTAGCTCTTGCTGTGGCTTTTGCATTGACTTTACAATTTTTAGCCAAGATTCTATCCACTTTTTTACCGCGTTGGGTCAACATTACGCCATCGGTTGCTGTCGCGGTATTTAATGAAAACCCGCTGTCAACGCTCCAGATGTATTTATCGGAAATAAATGAAGGGAAATCTTTATCCACGTTACTCACCGGAAGAGATTCCGCAATCACTTTTTTACGCATAACAACTTTCGCTTCAGTGGCTTCTTGGTTTTCAAATTGGTAAGTCACAGTAACGGCTCTCTTGTTACAAGAATAAACCACCGTTTTCTCCGATTTAACCGGTTGTGGTTCTTTCTTAGAAGCAGAACACGCGGACAGTACCGCAATGACTGCAACAGCAGATAATGTTTTTACTAATTTCATATATATGCTCCTTATAGCATTGCTGCGATTTCATCGCTAATTTCACCGTTATGATATACATTTTGTACATCATCACAGTCTTCTAACATATCGATTAAACGTAGTAGCTTCGGCGCAGTTTCTGCATCCAAGTCTACTGTAGTGGAAGGAATCATTGTCACTTCCGCGTTTTCAACGTTAAACCCTGCCGCTTCAATGGCATCACGTACAGAACCCAAATCTTCCCAAGCGGTATAAATTTCGAAGGAACCGTCTTCTTGTGGCTGAACATCGTCTGCGCCGCCTTCAATTGCCGCTTCCATCAAAGCGTCTTCATCCGCCTGATTCACTAAAATCAAGCCTTTTTTGCTAAACAAATAGCCCACGGAACCCTCGGTGCCTAAATTACCGCCACATTTAGTAAAACTTGGGCGCACTTGGGAAATGGTGCGATTGGCGTTATCACTTAAACATTCCACCATCACCGCCGTGCCGCCCGGGCCGTAACCTTCATACACGCGGGTTTCCATGTTGGTATCATCACCACCGCCGATACCGCGCTCAATTGCACGGTTAATGGTATCGCGGGTCATATTATTGCTCAATGCTTTATCTACCGCCGCACGCAGACGCGGGTTAGAACCAACGTCACCACCACTGATTTTAGCAGCAGTCACCAATTCACGAATTAATTTAGTAAAAATTTTCCCGCGCTGTGCATCTTGTGCCGCTTTACGGTGTTTAATATTTGCCCACTTACTATGGCCTGCCATTTTGTTTTCCTTCTCAATTTATTTAAATTCGGTTTATTTCAATAAATATTTTTTTATCGCCTCCGCATTATTCGGCGACTTTGTCATTTCAGCAGCTTGTTCGCCAGGTATCCATTGAAACGCTAAATGTTCTGTTAATTTAGGGGTGAATTCCTGCTCGACCGCCAATAAAAACCAATGTTCCCGACAATGGGTGATATGCGGTGCGTATTTATAGCGGAAATGCGGGAAAATTTCAAACGCTATGCTTTCGTTGCAATCAAAAAGTGCGGTGGTTTTTGACGGTGTTTTTAACCTGATTTCTTCCCATAACTCACGAATTGCCGCTTGTCGCGGCGTTTCATTTTCTTCCAGAGATCCCGTTACAGACTGCCAGAAATCAGGATCATCACAGCGTTGCAGCATTAACACCCTGCCACTATTTCGGGCGGAGATCACAACCAGGACCGACTCATTACTTTTGTATTTCAATGTGGTCATTCGTGTTATTGGAAATGAATGGCATAATACCTTGTCTTTAAAAAACTTTCAAAAAAATTACCGCACTTTACGGTAATAAAGTGCGGTAATCTTCTACGTTGTTTTTTAACTTAGCCGGCCTGCTTGTTGAGCGATAAATAACGCAGCGAATGCGGTTAAATAGAATAATCCAATAAAAGACAACCACAATAACCCGCCTTTCACGCTGTGCTTAGATTTCTTGGTTAAGGATAAATTTAGCCAGGCAAAAACCGGGGCAGAAACAAATGAGGCGATCATTGCGAATTTGAGCATCGGGCCCACCGCATTATTAAAACAGAAAATAATCGCCAAACCCGATAATGCCGCCAAAACCATAGAAATATTTAAGGTTCTGACCGAACTCTCATGTTTACCGAGCAATAAACGCAAAGATTCCACGTTAGTGCGGGAATAGCCGTCAATAACGGTGATAGTTGTGCCGAACATGCACATAAAGGCAATCACTGCGATCAGTAAACGCGCCCATTCACCGATGGTGCTTGCATACATATTAATAAGTTGTGCAATATATTTTCCACCAACCATTTCAACGGTTTCAGGCGAGCCAAATTGCACTAAGGCGCCTAGTGCCAGGAACACCACCGCTAAAATCGCCGTGCCGATATACCCCACGTTAAAGTCAAACAAACCGTCCTGATAAGACACCTTGGTCAAACGACGTTTAGCCACCACCCACATGGAATTAATCGCTGAGATTTCAATCGGCGCCGGCATCCAGCCCATGAGTGCGACTAAGAATGCCAATTTGCTCAATTCCCATGGCGAAGGTGCAACAAAATCCGCCGGTGCCACGCCTTGCATGCCGTTACGCATGATGGCAATCACTACTGCACTCACCGTCGTGATGGTCAAGGCAATCATGATGATTTTGGATAATCTGTCTAAAAGACGGTATTTACCTAACAATAGAATTCCTGTTGTAACAACAATAACTAATGAACTTAATACCGACATTGGCAAAGGGATTGGTGTAATAAATATCAGGATCGCAGCAGTTAATAACCCCACTGCTGCCGTATTAACGACTGTTGCAAAGACATTTAAAATAAGAAATAACCATAAATAGAAACGCCCTTTTTGGCGATACCCTTCCAACAAGGTATTACCTGTATCCAAGGTATATTGCACACCAAATCTGAAAAAAGGATATTTGAATAAATTAGCCAGGATAACAATGCTCACCAACTCCCAACCGTAAATTGCACCGGCTTGGGTTGAAGCGATAATATGGGATCCACCAACAGCAGCTGACGCCATGACAATGCCCGGACCTAAGGCAGAAAATTTACTCGCCCAAGTGGATTTTTCTACCGGATTTGAAACTTCACTCATAAAATATTCTCTTATAAATTGACCATAAAAATGCTAGGGAAACCATTTATAATAGAATTTAACAATTGAGTAAAGAAAATAAAATTCTACCACAGAGAAAATAGCAGAATAAAACTCTGATTATTTAATAATTTCAGGAAATAATATTAAGATAAAAAATAAATAACCGGTAATAACACCAAAAAATCAATTTATTTCAGAGAATAAAATTTTTCTGATAAAAAAAGTGCGGTCAAAAACGCCGATGTTTTTTACCGCACTTTTATGTATGCCAGCCGCCCCACATTCTTGACAAAAAACCAATCAGCAGAAGCGTGATATAAACAAATTTACCGATTTATGCAGGGTGTAGTAACATTTCTCGATAAGTTTGTTCTATATTAAATCATGCCTCCGTTTTGTCGGTCTTCACTACCTGAATGCTTAATTCCGACAATGCCTGCGGATTTGCCACACTTGGCGCTTCCGTCATTAAACACGCTGCGGCGGTGGTTTTCGGGAAGGCGATCACATCACGAATGTTTTCGGTGCCGGTTAATAACATGGTTAAACGATCTAAACCGAATGCAAGACCGGCGTGCGGTGGTGTACCGAATTTTAACGCATCTAACAAGAAACCGAATTTTTCGCGTTGTTGCTCTTCGTCAATACCAAGAATACGGAATACGGTTTGTTGCATTTTCGGATCGAAAATACGCACAGAACCGCCACCCACTTCATAGCCATTGATGACCATATCGTACGCGTTAGCTACCGCACTTGTCGGATCCGCTTCTAATTGTTCAGGCGTGAAGTCTTTTGGTGACGTGAATGGATGGTGCATTGCCGCCAAATTACCTTCATCATCACGTTCAAACATTGGGAAATCGATGACCCAAAGCGGTTGCCATTCGTCTAAACGGGTTAAACCGAGATCACGTCCTAATTTCAAACGTAACGCGCCCATTGAATCTGTAGTGGTTTGCCATTTGTCGGCGCCGAAGAATAAAATATCGCCGGTTTGCGCGCCTACGCGTTCAAACAAGGCTTTGAGTACGTCTTCATTTAAGAATTTCGCAATAGGGCTTTGTACGCCTTCAAGACCAGCATTGACATCATTTACTTTTAACCACGCTAAGCCTTTTGCACCGTAGATGCCAACGAATTGGGTGTATTCATCAATTTGTTTGCGGGTGATTTCATTGCCGTTCGGCACACGAATTACGGTGACACGGCCGTTCGGATCATTTGCCGGACCTTGGAATACCTTGAAATCTACGTTTTTGACAATATCAGCCACGTCCACCATTTCTAACGGATTACGCAAATCCGGTTTATCGGAACCAAAACGGCGCATCGCTTCCTGCCAGGTCATCACCAGGAATTTGCCCAAATCCACACCTAAAATATGTTGCCACAAACCGTGCACCATACGCTCCATAATTTCACGCACTTCCGGCGCCGTTAAGAACGAGGTTTCCACATCGATTTGCGTGAATTCAGGTTGGCGATCCGCGCGCAAATCTTCATCCCGGAAGCATTTCACGATTTGATAATAACGATCAAAACCGGACATCATCAGAAGCTGTTTGAAAAGCTGCGGTGATTGCGGAAGCGCGTAGAATTTGCCTTTATGCACACGGCTTGGCACGAGATAATCGCGCGCGCCTTCCGGAGTGGCTTTGGTTAGCATTGGCGTTTCAATATCCAAGAAACCGTTGTCGTCCATAAAGCGGCGCACAAAACCGGTGATTTTCGCGCGGGTTTTCAAACGTTGCGCCATTTCGGGGCGACGTAAATCCAAATAACGGTATTTTAAGCGCTGTTCTTCGGTATTATTTTGGTTGAAGTCAAGCGGTAACACATCGGAGGCATTATAAACTTTCAACATTTTTGCCAACACTTCTACTTCACCGGTCGCCATATTTTTGTTGATTTGATTATCCGGGCGGGCAATGACTTTGCCTTGAATCTGAATACAAAATTCGTTACGCAAACCGGCTGCGGCGGTTAAGGCTTCTTGATATTTCGGATCAAAACACACTTGCACGATGCCTTCTCGATCGCGCAGATCAATAAAAATTAAACCGCCTAAATCACGGCGACGATGAACCCATCCGCTTAAGGTTATGTCTTGACCAATATTGGTACGGTTTAACGCACCGCAATAATGTGAACGCATCATTTTTATACCTCATTTTGATAAATCTACGTAGTATGCGGAAAAATATAGTAACTTAAAATACCTATCAATAAAAATTATATTTCTTATTACAAGAGATATTATACTATAGCCATTATCAGCTTCTTACATGAGTGATACTCATGGAACGATAAAATAAACATAACCCTTTGTTATCATACGACATATCACTTAAAAAAGGATAACCTTTATGTTACTTATTAACATTTTCTTTGCGTTAGCGCTATTATTACGGTTTTATACTTTATCTATTTCAATCAAAAATGAAAAAAATTTACTAAAAAAAGGCGCCATACAATATGGAAAGAAAAATTCAATTGCTTTATCGGTAGTACATATTTTATTCTATTTTTCATGTATTACAGAAGCCAATTACAATCAAGTTATTTTTAATAAAGAATCTCAGATTGGATTAATGATCTTGATTTTCTCTCTTATAATGCTGTTTTACGTAATCTATCAACTACAAGAAATTTGGACTGTAAAAGTTTACATCTTGCCTAATCATAAGATAAATACTTCATTTATATTCAAATATTTTAGACATCCTAATTATTTTCTGAATATCATTCCCGAATTAATTGGCTTAAGCTTACTATGCCAAGCTAAACTAACTGCTATGTTTATATTACCTTTATACATGATCATATTAGCTATCCGTATTATGCAAGAAGAAAAGGCGATGAAATGCTTGTTTAAACAAAATCACAATATCTAAATCTATATTTAGAACACCATAAAATAATTATTTTTAAACCATGTAATTTTTTATTTACTCTCATGAACAAAGACATCATTTTCGCCGCCCCCATTGAAAAATTGGGTGATTTTACTTTTGATGAAAGCGTTGCGGAAGTTTTCCCCGACATGATCCAACGCTCCGTGCCGGGCTACTCCAACATCATCACCGCTATCGGTATGCTTGCCGAACGCTTTGTCAGTGCCGGCAGCAACGTTTACGATCTGGGCTGCTCCCATGGCGCGGCGACCTTATCCGCCCGTCGTCATATTCAGCGCACAAATGTAAAAATCATCGGTGTGGATAATTCTCAACCAATGGTGGAGCGCTGTCGTCAACATATCGCCGCCTACCATAGCAACATCCCGGTAGAAATTTTATGTGATGACATTCGTCACATTGAGATCAAAAACGCGTCCATGGTGATTTTAAATTTCACCCTGCAATTTTTACCGCCGCAGGATCGCATTGCGTTACTGGAAAAAATTTATCAAGGACTAAATCCCAATGGCGTGTTGGTGCTATCGGAAAAATTCCGTTTTGAAGATGGGAAAATTGACGAATTGCTTATCGACCTGCACCACCAATTCAAACGCGCCAACGGCTACAGTGAATTAGAAGTGAGCCAAAAACGCACCGCCTTAGAAAAGGTTATGCGCACAGACAGTATTGAAACCCATAAAGTGCGGTTAAAAAATGTGGGATTTTCCCATGTGGAACTGTGGTTCCAGTGCTTTAATTTCGGTTCGATGATCGCAATCAAATAACGCGTTCTTGCAAGAGAAAAGTGTGGTGGATTTAAAAACATTTTAAAAATCCACCGCACTTTTTGTTGAACGCCCTTTCTACAAGCCTTTCAAGTCCTTATCCAATAAACGGGCAAGCAATAAGATGCCGTCTTTAAAGCGATATTCGGCATATTCCGCTTGTGCATAATGTTGTCCTTTGCCTTCCGCAAAGAAATATTCCTGACTTGGCAGTTGTGGAAACCAACCGACATTATTGACCGGCAAATACATATCAGGCACACAATCGTGGAAATCCGTCGGAATACGATTCTCTACACGACATAATGTAGCGACGCCCTGCTCATCCTGGTGTACTAACGCATAAACCCGTTTAGGGCTTGTTTTTCGTCCACTAATGACAGCTTCTTGATCATTCATGGAAGTATTTAATTGTGCACGAATATCCGTCAAAATAGCATAACTGAGAGACATATAATCGCCTTGTATGATGGAACGCGGATCAACTGGCGCAATTTTTAACACCACCGGTTTACCCGTCATCAACACACTTTCAAATTGCCACACTTTATAATTTAACGGAATCAGAATCAGCAACACCGTACAGAGCGCAACCATCGGTTTCACTTTAGAAACGCTGTAAAAACTGACCGCACTTTGTGTTTGCAGTGGATGTTTTCCATGTAAATAAATAGCAACCGCAGAGAATAACAAAGCAAAGAACAGCAGTAAAAATGCCTTGTAAAGCAGTGGGATAAATAACAAATAATAGTAAATTGCCAAGTTACCGACTGAGGATAAAACACCGATAAAAAACAACGTGCGGCTTTGCACAAAGTAGGCAATTAGCAACAACGTAACGAAAAATAATACGGAAGGCTGACCGACAAAGAGGAAAGTAAATAGCGCCAGGATCGCGGCAATGCACATTTTTTCACTAGTTTTTAAACTGAAAAAACGGCTGATGGCGAAATACATGACCAACGGCGTAAAACAAACTAAGAAAGGAATTATCCAACCTAATCTGAGCACAGCGCGAGAATAAAACCCGGCGGTGATCATCGTAAAGAAGCCGCTGAAAGTATCAATTTCCGGTAGCGCATCCACAGTTTCGGTAACGTAGGCTACAAACAGAGATAAGAAATTATCAGTAGAAAGCGCCCAACCGCCTATGCTGAACAGTAAAAACGCCCAAGCAACAGGAGTGATCTGCACTCTGACTTTACTGTTTTCTCCATATATATTTTGCACAAAGAAAGCAATAACACAGCCCAACATCGTGACAAAATACAAAGGCACATAACGGTATTCGATGTGATTGGCACGGCTAAGATCACCCATGGCACAATCGGTTAAATAAATATGCCACACGCCCAAAACAATCACGAGAGTTAAAGTTCTCAGCCAGCTCTCTTTGCGTAAAAAATAAAGCAGAGAAATTATCGCAGTAAACAATAACGGTATATCACAGGCCAAGGCGCGCTCACCGTAAGAGTCAAATACATCGGCAAGGAAATAACCGGCAAGCAGATTGTAGCCCATAAAGAAGAAAATCCCGATGATAATCGACATATGACTTTCCGCGTGAGGATTGCCAAAATGCAACCCCAGAGCGATAAACAGCACAATAACGCTTAGAATCAGCAAGCCGGTTTTCGGTTCAGACACATTTAACGTTAAAAAAAGCCAAATTAATGCAGTTACAATACCGATAAAAATGGCAAAAATTAATAAAATGGACAATGCCCAAGAAATGTTCTTAAGGTGTGGATAATGCTGCTTATACCAACTGTGTAATAACATAATGGCAAAGATCGTAATAATAAAAAGCAACAGACCTGCCAATACGGCAAAATCACCGGAATTCACATTGGAGAACAGGAAAATACCAAAAGCAACGATAGAACAGATAGTTGCAGTAATTAAATTAACAAAATCAAATCTGCATTTTTTATACACATAAATCACGATCCCCGATGGAATCACTACTTGTAAAAACACAAGAAAAAAATACACACCGGAGTAAATATCGTTAGGTAAATTATCGGTAATAACACGGACGCCGAATAAATGACTTAACACTAAAAAGGTAAGAATTTTAGGCAGAATGCGCCAATTTTGATCGTGTAATTGGCGAATAAAAATTTCACTTAACAACAAGAAAATAAAATTTAACAGGACAACATAATTCACCACATCATGATCAAACCAAGCATCATAATACAAATACAAGGTGAGATTGGTCGTGGCGATAAGTAATAACGCGGAAGCTATATTCGGCAGCAACAATAACAACGGCAGTTGGCACAACGACCACAGCGCAAACAATTCCCATGCATTCGCACCCGTTTGATAGGTCTGCCCTACCAAGGCAAACACCGCGCCGATAAGCACTGCGCTCAGAAAGAAGAAAGTAGTGGAAAGCAGTTTTAATTTCTCTTTTGCGACTTTTTGGCTTTCACGCAAAAAGAAATAACTCCCTAATAAAATCGAAGCAACTAAAATTAGTTGCAAGCTGTAAATTTTGGCTAAATCGGAAAAATAATCTAAATTGGCGGCAATTAATGTCACGATACCGCCGGCTAAAAATCCCGCACTTAAGATTAAAAACAATAAATTTAAATAACGTGGCCAAGATAAATTAAACAGAGAAGATTGATTTATCATTTTTTGCTTTCCTTGATAATTTATAATTATGCGTAAAAAATCGAGGCTATTCTGCCAACTTCGACAGAAAAATGAAAGAAAAAGTGCGGTGGATTTTCGTCGTGAATTTCAACCGCACTTTAGTATTATTAAGAATAAAGATTATTTCTTGGTATTCGGTTTATGGAATAAGGTGACGGCAATGAAAGCAAAGCCGAGGAAACAAGAAAGGATGAGCGCATAAAACCCGCCGTCCCAACCGAATACATCCACCAGTTTACCCATCACATAACCGGCACTGGCAGATCCCAACAAGTAACCAAACAAACCGGTTAAGCCCGTTGCCGTACCGGTCGCAACACGAGGTACCAAATCTGCTGCCTGCAAGCCGATCATCATCACCGGTCCGTAAATCAGGAAACCAATTGCGACCAAACAGATATTATCTACCAATGGATTACCCGCCGGATTTTTCCAATAAACAAAAATCGCAACAAGTACACCTGTCAGGAATAATAGCATTGGCGGGGCACGGTGACCTTTGAACACTTTATCGCTCAAATAACCACTGGTCAGCATGCCAAAAATCCCTGCATACTCATATAGGAAATACGCCCAGCTTTGTTTATCTACGGAAAAATGTTTCACTTCTTTTAAGTAGGTCGGCGCCCAGTCGATAATGCCGTAACGAATGAAATATACAAACACATTGGCAATAGCAATTGCCCATAAAAACTTGTTATTTAAGATATATTTCATAAAAATATCTTTTGAAGAAAGGGTATGGGCTGATTCAACCTGCTGCACGATTTTTTCGCCCTTCCACTCATCCACCGGCGGTAAGCCTTGTGACTCCGGTGTATCGCGCATTAGCCAAAACATAATAAACGCTAACACGATAGCAATTAATGCCGGCAAATAGAAAAGTGATTGCCATGTACCAAAAATCGCCAAACCTAAAATCGCTAACGGACCGATCAAGCCGCCGCCCAAGTTATGGGACACATTCCACCAGCTCCACCACACACCCCGTTCGGATACGGAGAACCAGTTGGTCATGGTTTTTGCACCCGGTGGGTAACCCATGCCTTGGAACCAGCCGTTAAAGGCGGCGAGCACGATCATGATCGGAATGGAAGCCAACACGCCGGGCACCAAGCCGAAAATTAAACTCACGATTGCCGAACCAAGCAAACCTATAGTGATAAAATACTTAGGATTACTACGGTCGGAAACATTCCCCATAATGAACTTACTAAAACCATAAGCAAGGGACAACGCAACACCCACAGTGCCTAAATCCGCTTTAGTAAAGCCATATTCATCAATTAGGTAAGGGATAGCGAGGGAAAAGTTTTTGCGGATCAAATAATACGCCGCATAGCCTATAAATACACCGGCAAATACCTGCCAACGTAATTTCTTATACTCCGCATCAACTCGGGAAGACTCAATTCGAGGTGCCGGCGGAGAGGCCTTAAGAAATGAAAACATCTTAAATCTCCTTGGTTTACATGTAATTTTTAATCTTGCGTAGAAATGAAAATTAGGACCGGAAAAGTGTCATTGCCATCTACGCTTTTTTAAAATACCAAATATTTTTCCAACTAAAAAATCCATCACTTCATATTGAATAAAAAAATAAAAAGTATAACCATTTGAAATAAAATGAAATAATCTTTAAAAATAGTTCATAGCATACGTTCAAAATCACATCAGACCAGTTAGTTAGGGAACTTTTTGACCAAAATTTCACGTTGTTTTTCCGCTTTAATAACAGTCGGTTAACAAACGACGTTAAAATTAGCAACAATTATCATTTGCAAACAGAATCCAAATAAGCTAAATTTCCCCGCGATAAATTTCATACTTTATTAATCTTTACAGGAGCATTTATGCGTAAACATTTTTCATTGCTTCCTCTGGCAATATTAGTTGCCACAGCAGTTCAGGCTGAGGAATTAGATATCATCAATGTAGTATCCGAAAATACCGGTGCCAAAAGTAAGACTAATGTAATTACTACGGAATCAGTTAATCGTAGTACCGAAACCGAGCTAAAAGGTTTACTCAAGGAAGAGCCCGCACTTAACTTCGGGGGAGGACGCGGAACTTCTCAATGGTTTACCATTCGTGGTATGGGACAGGATCAGGTGGATGTTAAAATTGATGATGCCTACACTGATGCTCAATTGTTCCACCATCAAGGTCGCTTCGTTTTTGATCCGTCTTTGTTTAAGAAAGTCAGTGTACAGAAAGGCACAGGCTCTGCCAGCGCAGGCATTGGTGCCACCAGTGGTACAATTGTGGCGGAAACTGTCAGTGCAAAAGATTTGCTGAAAGAGGAACAAGACTTTGGTTTTAAAGTTAATGCCGGCGTAAGTTCTAATAGCGGTTGGAGCAAAGGTGCCACCATTTATTCCAAAGTCGGCGCATTCGATGCTTTAATTTCCGGTAACTGGGTAAAAGAACGTAATTACAAAGCGGGTAATGGCTATAAGATCAAAAATAGTGCCCTGGGTCAGCGTGGTTTATTGGCTAAAGTTGGTGTGGATCTGAACGAAGATCATCGTATTGAGTTAAGCCGCCGCCAAGAACGCCATTATGGCGTCCGCGCATTACGTGAGGAGTTTGACTTTACTCAGGATGGAAGAGAATCAGTTAATGCTCCACGCTATCGCATCACCACTAATGATACCGGCAAAATTGAGTGGACCGGCAAAAACATTGGCTTTATCAGTACTGCAAAAGCCAATGTTTGGCGTACAGTTATTAGCCGAGAAGAACCTACCGAACGTTCCAAAATCCATTTGGTTGCCAATGGTGCAAACCTTAACTTAGACTCTCAAATCGGTGAGTCTCACTTAATCAAATATGGTGTCAATTACCGAGATCAAGAAGGCAGACCAAATTCTCTCACGGTACAAAACGGGGTACAAATAAGAAATCAAAAGAAACGTGATGTGGGCGTTTATGCAGAAGGTATCTGGGGTCTCGGTGCATTCACCTTAACCACAGGTTTACGTTACGACCACTTCTCATTCCGGGCTATGGATGGCAGAAAATCAAACAAAGGCAATTTAAACCCAAGTGTTGGTTTAATCTATGAAGTAACGAAGGATTTAAGTTTTAGTGCCAGCTTAAACTACGCAACCCGTAGTCCCCGTTTCCGGGAAATTCTATTGTCGTCAGGAACTACCAGAGGAAACCCTTCAGTCTATTCCATTGCCGGCAATATTAAACCTGAAAAGTCACGCAATACGGAAGTCGGTTTCAACTATAAATTAGCCGATAGCCTTTCATTAAACGGTAGCTATTTCTGGCAAACGATTCAGGATACTCACGCGTTCACCCAAATCAGACCGGGTTATTTTGAAATTCAAAATGCAGGTAAGTTGAGAAATAGCGGTTACGAATTGGGTGCGGCATATAAATATGAAGGTTTAACTTTACGTGCCGGCGTAGCCTATAGCAAACCTGAATTAGATGGCAGAACCGTCGACAGTACGGTTACTGCCATTCCAATTGGTCGTACTTGGACCACCGGCGTGTCTTATCGCTTTGAACAACCTGATGTGGAAATTGGTTGGAGAGGACGTTTCGTACAGCATACGAGTTATGATACCAGCACGAATAACCGTGGTGGCGGTTCAACCACTACTAAACGCCCTGGCTATGGTGTGAACGATTTCTACGTCACATGGAAACCGGTTGAAAACGTCAACGTTAACTTGGCGTTAAATAATGCGTTTAATAAATATTATCGCAGCCACAGCCAACGTGCAGGTGTTTCCACCCTACCTGAACCGGGTCGCGATGTTCGCTTAAATGTCAATTACACCTTCTAAGCCATAAAAGTGCGGTGGGTTTTCATCGCATTTCTATGATACCTCATATTCAAAAAGGATTAAGCCTAAGCTGCTTAGTCCTTTTTATTTTCTCAAAGCAAATGCCCTCATTCTGTGGCATAATTGGCGCAGTTTTTACTTATGAGAAAATACCATGCGAATTTTACACACCATGTTGCGCGTCGGCGATTTACAACGTTCCATTCGGTTTTATCAAGATGTGTTGGGTATGCGTTTATTGCGCACCGGCGAAAATCCCGAATACAAATATTCTCTGGCATTTTTAGGTTACGACGATGAAGACAAAGCGTCCGTGTTGGAACTGACGTATAACTGGGGCGTGGATAAATACGAACTCGGCACCGCTTACGGGCATATTGCCATCGGCACGGACGATATTTACGCCACTTGTGAAGCCGTGCGCAAAGCCGGCGGCAATGTTACCCGTGAGCCAGGCCCGGTAAAAGGCGGCAAAACCGTGATTGCCTTTGTGGAAGATCCGGACGGTTATAAAATCGAATTCATTGAAAACAAAAATGCCCAAGCGGGTTTAGGTAACTAAGCGAAAAGTGCGGTTAAAAATTCAAACGTTTTTTAACGTGGATTATGAACGATAATCCACGTTTTATTTTTAGGATGAGCTATGTCAGAAACCCAAGAAACCATTAATTACAATATATTAAAACATCGATTCCGAGGCTATTTACCGGTGGTAATCGATGTGGAAACCGCCGGTTTAAACGCCAAAACCGATGCCTTGCTGGAGCTGGCGGCGATTACCCTCAAAATGGACGAAAACGGCAATTTGAGGCCGGATCAGAAATGCCATTTTCATATTCAACCTTTTGCAGGGGCGAATATCGATCCCGAATCCATTAAATTTAACGGCATTGATATTGATAACCCATTGCGTGGCGCGGTGAGCGAAAATATTGCCATTAGCGAAATGTTCAAAATGGTACGCAAAGCGCAAAAAGACGCGGATTGTCAGCGGTCTATTATCGTGGCGCACAATGCGGCGTTTGATCAGGGATTCCTCATGGCGGCGGCACAACGCATGAATGCCAAACGCAACCCGTTCCATCCCTTTTCTACCTTTGACACGGCGACCTTGAGCGGTTTTATGTTCGGGCAAACGGTGTTGGTGAAAGCCTGCCAAGCGGCAAAAATTCCTTTTGACAGCCAGCAGGCCCACTCGGCGTTATATGACACGGAACGCACTGCCGAGCTGTTTTGTTATATGGTGAATCATTTGAAACGGTTGGGTGGGTTTCCGCATATTGTGGCAACCGATTAAAAAACTTGGCTCCCTCCGTTTACGGGGGGAGCTGCCGAAGGCTGAGGGGGAAAGCCCCCTTCCGTCCTTCGGACACCTTCCCCCGCAAGCAGGGGAAGGAAAGTAATTACAGCTTTTTTTGAAAAATCACTTGCGATGAAAAAACTTTTCCAGTAGTTTAAAAAGCAATTCACATAGGAGAAACAAAATGAACGTTATTCGCAACAACAACCATCATCACCATCATTTCACTGAATAGTCTTTCAGGTATTTGATGTGCTTGGAAGATCACTTCCGGGCAAGGTGCGAATAATTCATGGTTTATCACAACCCCTCGGAAGTTAGCTTTCGAGGGGTTTTCTTTTCAACCCAACGAACCGAAAACCCAAAATCGTGATTTCATTAGACAAATTTTATTTTTCTAGTAAATCGTCAACAATTTAACTTATAAGGATAAACAAATGTTAACCAACCCTGTTGTCATCTCGATCATCGTATTGCTGGCACTCAGTTTGCTACGCATTAACGTGGTCATCGCATTGGTGATTTCCGCCTTAACTGCCGGTTTAGTCGGTGATTTAGGTTTAACCAAAACCATTGAAGCCTTTACCGGCGGACTTGGCGGCGGTGCCGAAGTTGCTATGAACTATGCGATGCTCGGCGCTTTTGCTATCGCCATTTCTAAATCCGGCATTACCGACTTACTTGCCTACAAAATCATTACCCGCATGAACAAAGTGCCGACGGCAAACAGCCTTGCCATGTTTAAATATGCCATGCTCGGCATCTTAACGCTGTTCGCCATTTCTTCACAAAACCTGCTGCCGGTGCACATTGCCTTTATTCCTATCGTGATTCCGCCGATGCTCGCCATTTTCAACAAATTGAAAATTGACCGTCGCGCGGTGGCTTGTGTGCTAACCTTCGGTTTAACCGCCACTTATATGTTATTGCCGGTAGGTTTCGGGAAGATCTTTATTGAAAGCATTCTGGTGAAAAATATCAATACCGTAGGCAGCCCGTTAGGCTTGCAAACCAGTGTGGGTGAAGTGTCGCTGGCAATGACCATTCCTGTTATCGGTATGGTTTTGGGTTTATTAATTGCCGTGTTTATCACTTATCGCAAACCGCGCGAATATGTGGTGATGAGTGCCGAGCCGGCAACAAAAGACATCGAACAACACATTGCCACCATTAAACCGAAACAAATTGTGGCAAGTTTAATCGCCATTGTCGCTACCTTCACCGTGCAATTAGTCACCAGCTCCACCATTATCGGCGGCTTGGTCGGTTTAATCATCTTCGCCGCATTCGGTATTTTTAAACTCAAAGAAAGCAACGACATTTTCCAACAAGGCTTACGCCTAATGGCACTGATCGGTTTTGTGATGATCGCCGCCTCCGGCTTCGCCAATGTCATTAACGCCACAACCGGAGTAAAAGAACTAATAGATGTGTTAAGCACCGGTATGATTCAAAGCAAAGGCACCGCTGCATTCCTGATGCTGCTCGTGGGTTTACTCATCACCATGGGTATCGGCTCGTCCTTCTCCACCGTGCCGATTATTACCTCCATTTATGTTCCGCTGTGTTTATCTTTCGGCTTTTCGCCGCTTGCCACCGTGTCTATTGTCGGCGTAGCTGCCGCGCTGGGCGATTCAGGTTCACCGGCATCCGACTCGACCTTGGGGCCGACTTCCGGTTTGAATATGGACGGTAAACACGACCACATTTGGGATTCCGTGGTGCCGACCTTTATTCACTACAACATTCCGTTAATTATCTTCGGCTGGATTGCCGCGATGTATCTGTAAACTAAAAAGTGCGGTTGAAAAAACAATTAAATTTTCGACCGCACTTTTACCCTTACCATCAGTGAGCCTATGAACAGTATTTCCATCCGACACCTCAAACAAAGCCTTCAGCATTTCTTTGAGCATTACGACGCACAAAAGGAAGAAACGGTTTATGCCAAATTTTCGACGAATTTATTCACGGAAAACCGCCAAAAAACGGCATTTTATTTTCAGCAAATCGAACAAACCTTTGCGTGTCTTGAGCAGGTTGAAGCCGGTAATCTTGAAGCCTTGCAGTTTTACTCGCAAAAACTGTCGGCGCAATGCACCGCACTTTCCGATGCCTTAACCCGACAACAGCAAAACGATCAACGTTTTCCGCGCAAAACCAAGGAAGAAGAGCCTGAACCCGCCGATAAACGCCGCCATCCCGTACACCGTTTGCCGCTCCGTGAACGTCTGGCGAAATATTATGACTATTTGGCATCGTTCAATGAAAAAATTCAGCTTGAACAGGATACGTTGGAAAAAGCACAGCGTGAAGGGCGGCTTGTTAATAAACAAACGTTGGAACAATTAGAACAGCGCCGCGCCCGTTGTTTGGAAGCGATTGACGTGCTGGAAGACTATTTGGTTTTTATGGAAAAGCAAAAATAGGCGGAATAAAAAACCTCACGAAAATAGCGAGGTTTTTTATTCCTGATGAAACCGGCTTAGCCGACATAGCGCCCGACGCCAAGTTCATCTTCTTTACGGGTGCGGTTAATCACCATTTGCGGCGATTGCAACACACGTAAGCCCATTCGATCTTCGGTGCGCACGACGTCACCGCGTAAAGAGTTGGTGAATACGTCGGTAATTTTAATGTCCACAAATTTGCCGATCATATCCGGTGTGCCTTGGAAATTCACGATGCGGTTGGTTTCGGTACGTCCCGTCAATTCCATAATGTCTTTTTTCGACGGGCCTTCCACCAACACGCGTTGCTCGGATCCCAACATGGCACGGCTGAATTGTGCCGCTTGGTTATTAATGCGTTGTTGCAACAAATAAAGGCGTTGTTTTTTCTCTTCTTCGCTGACATCGTCGGGATAATCCGCCGCCGGCGTACCGGGACGGGCGGAATAAATGAAGCTGAAGCTCATATCGAAATTCACTTGCGCAATCAAATTCATGGTTTGCTCGAAATCTTCGTTGGTTTCGCCCGGGAAGCCCACGATAAAGTCGGAGCTGATTTGAATATGCGGGCGCACCGCTTTGAGCTTACGAATAATAGATTTATATTCAATCGCCGTATGTCCGCGTTTCATCATGTTCAGCACATGATCGGAACCGGATTGCACCGGTAAGTGCAGGAAACTTACCAACTCCGGCGTATCGCGATACACATCAATAATATCGTCGGTGAATTCAATCGGATGGCTGGTAGTAAAACGCAAACGATCGATACCGTCAATGGCCGCTACCAAACGCAACAATTCGGCGAAAGTACAAATGTCGCCGTCAAATGTCGGACCACGGTAGGCGTTCACGTTCTGACCGAGCAAATTCACCTCACGCACGCCCTGCTCCGCCAACTGGGCAATTTCAAATAAAATATCATCCACCGGACGGCTCACTTCCTCACCACGGGTATAAGGCACCACGCAGTAAGTGCAGTATTTATTACAACCTTCCATGATGGAAACAAAGGCGGTCGGACCTTCTGCGCGCGGCTCCGGCAAACGGTCGAATTTTTCGATTTCCGGGAAGCTGATATCCACCACAGCACTTTTGCCACCACGGATTTGGTTAATCATTTCCGGCAAACGGTGCAGGGTTTGCGGGCCGAAAATAATATCTACATAAGGGGCGCGGGTGCGAATATGCTCGCCTTCCTGCGATGCCACACAACCGCCCACGCCGATCAATAAATTCGGATTGCTTTTCTTTAATTCTTTCCAGCGACCTAATTGGTGGAACACTTTTTCCTGCGCTTTTTCACGAATGGAACAGGTATTCAATAGCAAAACATCCGCTTCTTCCGGCACTTCAGTGAGTTCCAAACCGTGCGTACTGTGCAATAAATCTGCCATTTTCGATGAATCGTATTCGTTCATCTGGCAGCCCCAAGTTTTAATATGTAGTTTTTGCGTCATATTGGCTAAAATTTACTCTAATGGTTCATAAAAATTGATTGGCTATTCTACAGATTTGCGCTTTTTCTGGCTAGTTAAAAAGCAGATTTTCTTCAGAATTTTACCTATTGGAGGATAAAATAAATACCACTCAATATCGTCAGGGGAATGAAAAAGTGACAGGAATTTTAAAAGATATTATTGTCGTCACCAGATTCATGATTGGTACGGTCTCGCTCTCGATTTTAAAGATGTGAAAGTCTTAATTTAAATCATACGCTCTGCGCTTTATTAGTAGGAAAATATTGCCAATGATCGGGTGCTGCCACATTATCAACAAAAACGGAAAACCGATAATTTGGTGATGCAATCAGATATAGACCTATTTTATAAAACGTTTAGGAAAGAGATTTTGCCGCTGAAAGTGTTGCGAAATATCGCATGAGTAGCGGCAGATAAAACCCCGTTGTTGAAAAAACAAGCCCTGCGTTACGCTTTGGGGTTATGATCTGCCGTTGGTAAATTAATGATTCGGTGAATAATAAAGTTTGCCGATTTCGATTTTCTGGCGACCGCTTTGTTCACGCCATTTATTGCTGTCCCGTAAAGAATAAACGCAACCGCAATATTCTTGCTGATAAAAACGCTCGCGTTTACTGATCTCGATCATCCGTTGCGAACCGCCCTCTTTGCGCCAGTTGTAGTCCCAATAAATCACGTCATCATATTTTTCCGCCGCGCGATGTCCGCAGCCGTTAATTTGCTCCATATCTTTCCAGCGGGAAATGCCCAGGCAACTGGTAAAAACGGGGAAACCGTGTTCATGTGCGTACTCAGCGGCTTTTTCAAAGCGCATATCGAAACACATGGTGCAACGAATGCCGCGCTCCGGCTCCCATTCCATGCCTTTGGCGCGATCAAACCATTCCTGACGCTCATAATCCGCATCAATAAACGGAATGCCGAACTTTTGCGCAAAACGAACATTCTCTTCTTTACGAATTAAATATTCTTTTAACGGGTGGATATTCGGATTGTAAAAATAAATGGTAAATTCAATGCCGGACGCCAAAATCGCTTCCATCACTTCGCCTGAACAAGGCGCACAACAGGAATGCAACAGCAGTTTATTATGCCCTTCCGGCAATTCCAGTTTTTCACGAATAAAAGGAGCATTGGAATCTTTGCGCGGTTTTTGTTTGCGAATTTTGTGTTGAAAATTGACCGCACTTTGAGATTGTTGTTCTATCATACGTTAAAGATATTTTGTATCCCAGAATATTTATTACTGACATATTCATATAAGCTATGAGCAGGAATTGAATCATTGATACTTTGCCAAGTTATTTGATCATTATTAATAAGTGCTAATCCAACCTTTTCTAAGTTGAAAAACTTATCATATTCTCCTGAGTACTCAGGTACTCTATATTTAAATAGGTATAACTTTCCTGAAGTGTTATTTATACCAGAAGCTGTATAACATGAGATTATAGTGAGTTCAGTAGTCGCAGATAAAATTCTTGGTGGAACTACCATGTTCCATGTAACAATATCTTCTACTGACTTCTTTAGTAATTCATTAATAATAGAAATTTCGTTTGCAGTCATATAAACATCTCTTTAGCAATTATGCGGTTTTTCTCGCGTTTAACGCTTGTATATTTCTTAATGCTTGATACAGAGTTGATAAATAATCGTAATAACTCCAAGCATCATTATATGTTAAATTATCCTTTGAAAAATTAATAAACATCTCTGTTTTAGATTTGAATGTACCAACATGTTTGCCAATTGATGTTGTTGGATATTCATAAGTAATAACAATTCCATTAATCTTTTTTATTAGCTTCCATACAGCTAACTTTTGTTCTTCAAAATCTCTCTTTGCAGTAATCACATTAGTGTATTCCTCATACGCTTGAGAAATCTGATCTGTAATGTAAAAGTTAGAGCTTTTTTCATTATACAGTTTATATAGCTTATTCGTTTTAAACCACACAAAGCATGTTATAACCGTTCCCAGTATAGTTGCAATAATTGATAAATTCTGAACAAAAATAGGAAATAAATTATCTGTAATCCATTCAAATCCCATCTAATAGCTCCTAGAAACAGATAAGTACGCCAAGGAAATCAACGCCTGTTTATATTCGCTTTCCGGCAAACATTGAACGGCGTCAACGGCTTTTTGCGCTTCCTGTTTGGCGCGATTCATGGCGTAATCTAAAGAGTTGTGTTCCGCCATAATGGCTAAAACGTCATCAATGGCGTCACGTTTTCCGCCTTGTTCAATGGCTTCGCGGATTAAGGCGGCTTGTTGTGCATTGCCGTGGTACATGGCGTGTAATAAAGGAAGAGTCGGTTTGCCTTCGGCTAAATCATCGCCGACATTTTTCCCCAAGGCGTTTGCGTTGGCGCTGTAATCCAACACGTCATCCACCAATTGAAATGCCGTACCGAGATAGCGACCGTAATTCTGTAACGCTTTTTCCTGCGCCTCATCCGCACCGGCAATGATCGCCGCCGCTTGCGCCGCCACCTCAAATAAACGGGCGGTTTTGCTGTAAATCACCCGCATATAGTTTTCTTCGCTGGTTTGCGGATCATTCACGTTCATTAATTGTTGCACTTCGCCTTCTGCCAACACATTGGTGGCATCCGCCATAATGCGTAAAATTTTCAAAGACTCCAGCTGCGCAACCAATTGAAATGCACGGGTATAAATGAAATCGCCCACTAACACGCTTGCCGCATTGCCGAATTCCGCATTCGCCGTAGCACGCCCGCGACGCATATCCGATTCATCGACGACATCATCATGCAATAACGACGCAGTGTGAATGAATTCCACAAAGGTCGCACAGGTAATGGCTTGCTGCCCTTGAAAATCCAATGCTCTTGCCGACAACACGGCAATCAAAGGACGAATACGCTTGCCGCCGCCTTGCACGATGTAGAAACCCAACTGGTTAATTAACGCCACATCGGAGTTCAGTTGGGCTAAAATTGATTCGTTTACTTTTTGCATATCCTCATGGCTTAGCGCCTGGATTGCCTTCATATCCATTAAATTTGTTGTATTCATTCTGTTAATTCGACTGATTAAAACCGATTAAATCAGGTTGGGAGGAAACTAAAAAATTAAAGTGCGGTGGATTTTACCTGATTTTTCAGGCTTTCTGAAATCAAACTGCCGAAATTGCGAATTTTTTTATTTTCTCGCAAATAAATTCTTGCTATCCCCTAAATTTTTCCGTAGAATTTGCGCCCTATTTATATGAATTTTATGTGCGAAATGAAACAACATTAGAGCACAATTATAGCGGAGTATTTATGTACGCAGTTTTCCAAAGTGGCGGTAAACAACACCGAGTAAGCGAAGGTCAAGTCGTTCGTTTAGAAAAACTTGAACTTGCAACCGGCGCAACAGTTGAGTTTGATTCGGTGTTGATGGTTGCTAATGGTGAAGATGTTAAAATCGGTGCACCGGTCGTTGCCGGCGCGAAAGTAGTGGCTGAAGTGGTTGCACAAGGTCGTGGCGAGAAAATTAAAATCGTTAAATTCCGTCGTCGCAAACACAGCCGTAAACAACAAGGTCATCGTCAGTGGTTCACAGAAGTGAAAATCACTGGGATTCAAGCATAATTTCAGAGGAGATCAAGTAGATGGCAACTAAAAAAGCTGGTGGTTCAACTCGTAACGGTCGTGATTCTGAAGCTAAACGTCTTGGTGTTAAACGTTTCGGTGGTGAGTCTGTATTAGCAGGTAGCATCATCGTTCGCCAACGTGGTACTAAATTCCACGCAGGCAACAACGTTGGAATGGGACGTGACCACACCTTATTCGCGACAGCCGATGGTAAAGTAAAATTTGAAGTAAAAGGCGAAAAAAGCCGTAAATACGTAAGTATCATTACTGAGTAATTTTACCCAAACAGAATAAAATGCCCTGCTTTCATGCGGGGCTTTTTTATAGGTGAAATTTAGGTAGAATCATGCAACAACAACCTTTAGCCGGTTTTTTACTCGTGTTAACCGCCGTCTGTATGTGGGGGGCGTTGCCAATCGCCTTGCAACAGGTCGTCGCAGTGATGGATGCTCAAACCATTGTGTGGTATCGCTTTATCACATCGGCTATCGGTTTATTTATTTTATTGGGATTACGCAAAACGCTGCCAAAACCCACCGCACTTCGTCAGCGTTATCTCATTTTGATTATGCTCGGCATTCTTGGACTATCGGCAAATTTCTTCTTATTTAATCTGGCGCTGAATTATATTCCACCGACCAGCAGTCAGGTGCTCAGCCCGTTATCTTCGTTTATCATGCTGTTTTTCGGCGTTTTTGTATTTAAAGAACAGATCGGGCTCCATCAAAAAATCGGTTTGGTTATTTTAATTCTCGGCTTGATCTTATTTTTTAACCAACGCTTTGGCGACTTCCTGCAGCTCAACGATTATTTTAAAGGCATTGTCATTGCCCTATGCGCCAGCTTCTGCTGGGTTGCCTATGGCATGGCGCAAAAGTTGATGTTGAGCCGCTTCAGTTCGCAACAAATTCTGCTCATGATTTATATTGGCTGCACGATTATTTTTACCCCCATTGCCAACATACAGCAGGTGAGCGCGTTAAATTCCTTTCAGCTGGGCTGCTTGATTTTTTGTTGCCTTAATACCATTATTGCTTACGGCACTTACGGCGAAGCGCTTAATCGCTGGGATATTTCAAAAGTCAGCGCCATCATGACGCAGATTCCGATTTTTACAATTATTTTCACTGACATCTTAATTGCCGTTTATCCACAATTCTTCGTTGATCAGGAACTCAATTGGATCAGCTACCTTGGCGCGATTACCGTCGTTTCAGGCTCGTTGCTCTCCGTATTGGGACACAAACTCCCCGCGATTTTTCATCGTAAAAATCATCAGGTTTCGCTTTGACAGGTAAAAAAACGTTGGTAAAAATGACCGCACTTTTAAGTGCTCGCTCGAAATGTAAGGAAGATAAATGAAACAACAACCGTTACTTGGTTTTCTTTTTGCACTCATTACCGCGATGGCATGGGGCTCTTTACCCATTGCGCTGAAACAGGTGGTTGCGGCAATGAACGTACAAACTATCGTATGGTACCGCTTCGTTGTCGCCGGTTGCGCCCTTTTGTTATTACTCGGCTATAAAAAAACGCTGCCCGATTTATCCAAACTGGGGTATTTCTGGTTACTGGCGATCATTGGTGTACTGGGTTTGGCAGGCAATTTCTTCTTATTTAACAGTTCATTAAATTATATTGAACCCTCCGCTGCACAAATTTTTATTCACTTATCCTCTTTCGGCATGCTCATTTGTGGCGTAGTGATTTTTAAAGAAAAATTAGGCTTGCATCAAAAAATCGGTTTGGTCTTACTGTTCATCGGCTTAGGCTTATTTTTCAATGATCGACTGGAAATTTTCAGTGGATTAAATACCTACACCACCGGCGTACTTATCAGCGTGAGTGCTGCACTGGTGTGGGTGGCTTACGGCATGGCGCAGAAATTAATGTTACGAAAATTCAGCGCCCAACAAATTTTATTAATGATCTATTTCGGCTGCGCCATCGTCTTTACGCCCTTCGCCGAATTTTCACAAGTTCAGGGATTAACGCCACTGGCGCTAGGCTGCTTCATTTATTGCTGCTTAAATACCCTATTCGGCTACGGCGCCTATGCGGAAGCTTTGAACCGCTGGGAAGTGTCCAAAGTCAGCGTGATAATTACGTTAGTCCCCTTGTTTACCATTTTATTTGCTCATATGGCGCACTATATCTCCCCGACGAATTTCGCCGCGCCAGAATTAAATACTATTAGCTATATTGGTACGTTTATTGTAGTATGCGGAGCAATTTTATCCGCCATAGGACATAAGCTATTTCCTGCTAACCGATAAGTGCGGTACCTATTTTAAGTGTTTTGGAGAACTTAAATGAAATTTATTGATGAAGCTTTGGTTCGCGTCGAAGCCGGTGACGGCGGCAACGGTTGTGCCAGTTTCCGTCGTGAAAAATATATCCCGAAAGGCGGTCCTGACGGCGGTGATGGCGGTGACGGCGGTGACGTTTATTTAATCGCCGATGAAAACCTCAACACCCTCATTGACTACCGCTTTGAAAAACGTTTCGCCGCCGAACGCGGGGAAAACGGACGCAGTGCAAACTGCACCGGTCATCGCGGCAAAGATATTACCTTACGCGTACCGGTGGGAACCCGCGCCATCGACAACGATACGCAGGAAGTCATCGGTGATTTAACCAAAAACGGCATGAAATTATTGGTGGCGAAAGGCGGCTATCACGGCTTGGGCAATACCCGTTTTAAATCTTCCGTCAACCGCGCACCGCGCCAAAAAACCATGGGTACGGCAGGGGAAAAACGTGATTTACTATTAGAACTAATGCTCCTCGCCGACGTGGGAATGCTCGGTTTACCGAATGCCGGCAAATCCACCTTTATCCGCGCCGTTTCCGCCGCTAAACCGAAAGTCGCCGATTATCCGTTTACCACCTTAGTGCCAAGTTTAGGCGTAGTGAAAGTGGATGATAACCGCAGTTTCGTTATCGCCGACATTCCGGGCTTAATTGAAGGCGCCTCGGAAGGAGCGGGCTTGGGTATTCGCTTCCTGAAACATTTGGAACGTTGTCGCGTCTTGATTCATTTGGTGGACATCAACCCAATTGATGATTCCGATCCGGCGGATAACGTGGCGATTATCGAATCGGAATTGTTCCAATACAGCGAATCCTTGGCGGAAAAACCGCGCTGGCTGGTGTTCAACAAAATCGATACACTTGGTGACGAAGAAGCCCATGCGCGGGCGAAAGAGATCGCCGAACGTCTGGGCTGGGAGGAAGATTATTATTTAATCTCCGCCGCCACCGGTAAAAACGTCCCGCAACTGTGCCGCGATATTATGGACGTCCTGGAAGCCAACCCGCGCGAAACGGAAGAAACGCCGGTAGAAAATGAGGAAGTCAAATTCAAATGGGAAGATTATCATCAGGAGCAATTGGAAAATGCCGATGTTGATGATGAAGACGATGACGACTGGGATGACTGGTCGGAAGACGATGAAGAAGGCGTGGAAATTATCTATAAGCCTTAATCTGAAGTGAAAAAGTGCGGTCGTTTCGAAAAACGTTTTTTAAAATGACCGCACTTTTTGCTATCCGCTACCCTTTCCGCGCGTTTTTCATAATGCGTTCTTTTGCCACTTTCCATTCACGTTCTTTAATCTCTTCCCGCTTGTCCTGTTGTTTTTTCCCTTTTGCCAAGCCAATTTTGACTTTCGCCCACGCGCCTTTCCAGTAGAGGGAAAGGGCGATCAGGGTGAATCCGTCGCGGTTTGCTTTACCGAATAAAGAATCCAGCTCACGCTGTTTAAGCAATAATTTGCGGGTGCGGGTCGGGTCGCACACAATGTGCGTTGATGCCATGCTTAATGGCTGAATGGTTGCGCCGAATAAGAAAGCTTCACCGTTTTTGAAAATCACATAGCTGTCGCTCAGGTTGGCTTTGCCGGCACGCATGGATTTTACTTCCCAGCCTTGCAATTCAAGACCGGCTTCGATTTCATCTTCAATAAAATAATCGTGTCTGGCGCGTTTATTCAGCGCAATCGTGTTGGAACCGGGTTTTACTTTTTTCTTGGTCATAATCTGTTGGAAATGAAAAATAAATTGGCGCTCATTCTACCGAATCCACACAAAGATAGCAAAACCCCGCCGGATTGCTATAACATAGCGCCCATTATTGGTAATTAACGGGTTACATGATGAAATATAACAACTTATGCAATTTTCTTGTGCCATTGAAAGCCAAGGAAACTCAAACGCATTACACAGGAAATCGATCCTTATTTAGAAACGTGATTTTTAAATAAAACATAATTTTTCGCCTTTATTTTTTCCTTTTCTATAGAAGCATAAATAAATCGTCCTTTTTTGTGAATTGATCTTTACAAAATAACTATTTTGCGATAAACCATTTTTCTAACTCTTACGATAATTCATTGCTCATAACAAGGAGATTCAAATGCAACAAAAATTACTTGTCTCAACCATTGCGCTCGTCTTATCTTGCAGCGTTTATGCCGCCAAAGTACCTGAAGGGACCCAGCTCGCAGAAACACAGAATATCGTGATCAACAACGGCTCCGAGCCACAAAGTTTTGACCCGCACAAAACTGACGGGATCCCGGAAGCAGAAGTCGCTTATCAATTATTTGAGGGTTTGGTGACTACTGATTCCGACGGCAATTTGATTCCGGGTGTGGCGGAAAGCTGGGAAAACACGCCCGATTACAAAACCTGGACATTCCACCTGCGCAAAGATGCCAAATGGTCAAACGGCGAACCTGTTACGGCAAATGATTTCGTCTTCGCCTGGCGTCGCTTAGTGACACCGGCAACCGCCTCACCTTATGCCAGTTTCTTGGATTATCTACAAGTTGAAAACGCACAAGACATTATTGACGGCAAGAAAAAACCGGAAGAACTTGGCGTGGAAGCAAAAGACGATCACACTTTCGTCGTTCACACCACAAACCCGGTGCCTTATGCGGTGGGTTTGACGACCCACCAATCCTTGTTACCGTTGCCGCAAAAAATCGTGGGAAAATTCGGTGACGATTGGGTGAAAAAGGAAAATATCGTCGGTAACGGTGCCTATAAATTAAAAAATCACGTCATCAACGAAAAAATTGAATTTGAGCGCAACCCGCAATATTGGAATGACAAAGAAACGCAAATTAACAACGCCACCTTCTTAGCCATTGAGAATTCCAGTACCGATGTGGCACGTTATCGTGCGGGAGATTTGGACATCACCAGCCACGCCCTTCCGCCGGAGCAATTCGCCAAACTGAAAAAAGACGTTCCGGATGAAGTATTTACCGCCAGAACCCTTTCAACCTATTTATATGAAATCAATCACACCAAGGCACCGTTTAACGATATTCGCGTGAGAAAAGCATTAAATTTAACCTTAGATCGTAATGTGATTACCGATAAAGTGCTGGGACAAGGTCAAACACCGACTTATGTGTTTACCCCGCCGTACATTAATGAAGGCGGGCTGATTCAGCAACCGGCTTACAGCAAAGAACCGATGGCGCAACGCAACGAAGAAGCCATTAAACTACTGGAGGACGCTGGATTCAGCAAAGCGAATCCGCTGAAATTCACTATTCTTTACAACACCAATGAAAACCACAAAAAAGTGGCGATCGCCGCCGCCTCCATGTGGAAAGCTAATACTAAAGGCTTAGTGGATGTCAAGCTGGAAAATCAGGAATGGAAAACTTATATTGATAATCGTCGCGGACAACGTTATGACGTGGCGCGCGCCGGTTGGAACACAGACTACAACCAAGCCAGCACTTTCGGTAACTATTTCTTATCCAATTCCAATAACAATACCGCCAAGTACAAGAATGTAGAATACGACAAAGCCATTGCCGATTCTTACCTTGCTACCGATGAGAAAGGTCGTGCGCAAGCCTATGCCAAAGCCGAAGAAATTCTGGCAAATGATTTTGCCGTGATTCCGGTATATAACTATGTGAATCCACGCTTGGTGAAACCTTATGTGAAAGGCTACACCGGCAAAGATCCGCAAGATAACGTTTTGTTACGCAACCTTTATATTATTAAACATTAATCAAAAAGTGCGGTCGGAAAATTCGATGGATTTTTTGACCGCACTTTATTCTTATTTTTTGCTTTTACGTCCGTATTTTATCAATACGTTGGGGACAATTTCATGTTTAAGTTCATCTTAAAACGCGTGTTGGAAGCGATACCTACATTATTTGTTCTGATTACGTTTTCTTTTTTTCTTATGCGCTTGGCGCCGGGCAGCCCGTTTACCTCAGAACGCGCTTATCCGCCCGAAGTGATGGCAAACATTGAAGCCAAATATCACCTAAACGAACCGCTGCATACACAATATTTTTTATATTTAAAAAACTTGGCCAAGGGGGATTTCGGTCCGTCTTTTAAATATAAAGATCAGTCCGTAAATAACCTGATTGCTTCCGCCTTGCCCGTTTCGCTGAAACTCGGCACCATTGCCTTTTTCTTTGCCGTGACCCTGGGTGTTGCCGCAGGCACGCTCGCCGCCCTGAACCAAAACAGCAGATGGGACTACATTCTGATGAGCTGTTCCATGGTAGGCGTAATCATGCCGAGCTTTGTTTTCGCGCCCTTATTGGTACTGTTGTTTGCCATTACCCTGAGCTGGCTGCCGGCGGGTGGTTGGAATGAAGGCGCATTGAGCTACATTCTGTTGCCGGTGGCATCCTTAACCATCGGCTATGTGGCGGGCATTGCGCGGATTATGCGTGGCTCCATGATTGAAGTGTTGCACTCCAATTTTATTCGTACCGCCAAGGCAAAAGGCTTGTCCACTTCACGCATTATCTTAAAGCACGCGCTGCGCCCCGCACTGTTACCGGTGATTACCTATTTAGGCCCGGCATTTGTAGGCATCATTACCGGCTCCATGGTGATTGAAACGGTGTTCGGTTTACCGGGCATGGGTAAACTTTTTGTCAACGGTGCGCTTAATCGTGATTATTCCCTCGTGTTGAGCCTCACGATTTTGGTCGGTACTCTGACTATCGTCTTTAACGCCGTGGTGGATATTTTATACGCCGTGATTGATCCGAAAATTCGTTATTAAGGAAGTAACATGACGAAAAATGATGGTGTAAAACCAGTAAATCAAAAAAATACCGAATTTGTTGAACAACTTGCGGAACGCATGGATGAAATGCAACTGGAAGGGCGTAGCCTATGGCAGGACGCCAAACGACGTTTCTTCCGCAATAAAGCGGCGGTGGTCAGTTTAATCATGTTGGGCATCATCGTGCTTTTCATCACCTTCGCCCCCCTCGCCTTTCCCTTTACGTATGAAGACACCGACTGGAACATGATGGGCGTGGCACCGACGCTGGAAGGCTACCATTTCTTCGGCACGGACTCCTCCGGTCGCGATCTTTTGGTGCGTACCGCCATCGGTGGGCGAATTTCCTTAATGGTGGGCATTGCGGGCGCGCTGATTTCCGTCTTAATCGGCACCATTTACGGCGCGATTTCCGGCTATTTCGGCGGCAAAATCGACATGGTGATGATGCGCCTTTTAGAAATTTTAAGCTCTTTTCCGTTCATGTTTTTCGTCATCTTATTGGTGACCTTATTCGGACAAAATATTTTCCTGATTTTCGTGGCAATCGGCGCCATTGCCTGGCTCGGTTTGGCACGTATCGTACGCGGACAGACCCTTAGCCTGAAAAACAAAGAATTTGTGGAAGCGGCAATTGTATGCGGCGTGCCTCGTCGTCAAATCATTTTTAAACACATCATCCCGAATGTCTTGGGCTTAGTGGCAGTTTATGCCTCTCTTGAAGTGCCTGGCTTCATTTTGTTCGAATCGTTTCTGAGCTTTTTAGGCTTGGGCACGCAAGAACCCATGAGTAGCTGGGGCGCGTTATTAAGCGACGGCGCCGCACAAATGGAGGTGTCTCCTTGGTTGCTGATTTTCCCGGCATTCTTCCTTTGTTTAACCCTTTTTTGCTTTAACTTTATCGGTGACGGGTTGCGCGACGCACTCGATCCGAAAGACCGTTAGGAGCTGATAATGACAAACTCAACGCACTTATTGGATTTGCAAAATTTGCATGTCAGTTTTAAAACACCGGACGGCATTGTGACCGCCGTCAACGATTTAAATTTCACCTTAGATGCCGGACACACCCTTGGCATCGTGGGCGAATCCGGCTCCGGTAAATCACAAACCGCTTTTGCCCTTATGGGTTTGCTCGCGTCCAACGGCGAAGTTTCCGGTTCCGCGCTATTTGACGGGGTTCAGTGGGTCAACTTGCCAACGGCGCAACTGAATAAAATCCGCGCGGAACAAATTTCCATGATTTTCCAGGATCCCATGACGTCGCTGAATCCTTATATGAAAATCGGCGAGCAGCTTATGGAAGTGTTAATGCTGCACAAAGGCTACGACAAACAGACCGCCTTTAACGAATCGGTGAAGATGCTGGATGCGGTAAAAATGCCGGAAGCCAAGAAGCGCATGGGGATGTATCCCCACGAATTTTCCGGCGGTATGCGTCAGCGGGTAATGATCGCCATGGCGCTGTTATGTCGTCCGAAGCTGTTAATTGCCGACGAGCCGACCACCGCCCTCGACGTGACCGTGCAAGCGCAAATCATGACCTTGTTAAACGAGCTGAAAAATGAGTTCAATACGGCGATTATTATGATTACCCACGATCTCGGCGTGGTGGCGGGCATTTGTGATCATGTGCTGGTGATGTATGCCGGTCGCACTATGGAATACGGCAATGCGGAACAAATTTTCTATCACCCGACCCATCCTTATTCCATCGGATTAATGGACGCCATCCCGCGCTTGGATATGGACGAAGAACATTTGGTCACTATTCCCGGTAACCCGCCGAATCTGTTGCATTTACCGCAAGGTTGTCCGTTTTCACCGCGTTGTCGATTCGCTTCCGAGCAATGCCAAAAAACGCCGCCAAAACTGACAGCACTTCATGACGGACGACTCAGAAACTGCTGGCTGTCTGCAGAGGAATTTGCCCTATGAATGAACAAGTAGAAAGAAAATTATTGTTGGAAGTGAGTCATCTCGGCGTGAGCTTCAAAATTAAGAACGACAAATCCCTGTTCTTTACCAAACCGCAGGCGCTGAAAGCGGTGAAAGATGTATCCTTTAAACTCTACGCCGGTGAAACCCTCGGCGTGGTGGGCGAGTCCGGTTGCGGCAAATCCACGCTGGCACGCGCCATTATCGGCTTGGTAGAGGCTTCTGAGGGGCAAATCCTGTGGCTTGGCAAAGACTTACGAAAGCAATCGGCAAAACAATGGCGCAATACCCGTAAAGATATTCAGATGATTTTTCAGGATCCGCTGGCATCGCTTAATCCGCGCATGAATATCGGTGAAATTATTGCCGAGCCGTTGAAAATTTATCAACCGCACTTGAGTAAAGCGCAAGTCAAAGAAAAAGTGCAGGCGATGATGTTAAAAGTGGGCTTGCTGCCGAACCTGATTAACCGGTATCCGCACGAATTTTCCGGCGGACAATGTCAACGTATCGGTATTGCCCGCGCATTAATTATCGAACCGAAAATGATTATTTGCGATGAGCCGGTTTCCGCCTTGGACGTTTCCATTCAGGCGCAAGTGGTGAATTTGCTGAAATCGCTGCAAAAAGAAATGGGCTTGTCTCTCATTTTTATTGCCCACGATCTGGCGGTGGTGAAACACATTTCCGATCGCGTATTGGTCATGTATCTGGGAAATGCCATGGAGCTTGGCACCGATGATGAAGTGTACAAACACACGAAACACCCTTACACCAAAGCCTTGATGTCCGCCGTACCGATTCCTGATCCGAAACTGGAACGCAATAAATCCATCCAGCTGTTGGAGGGCGATCTGCCATCACCGATTAATCCGCCTTCCGGCTGTGTTTTCCGCACCCGTTGCCTGCTTGCCGATGAGGGTTGCGCGCAACAAAAACCAGCATTCAACAGTGACAACAACAGCCATTTTGTTGCCTGCTTGAAGGTTTCTTAACAACAAAAAGTGCGGTCGAAAAAAACATTGTTTTTTATGACCGCACTTTTTTGCTTTCCGCATAAAAAATCAGCGCATTATGCGCTGATTTTCCTTTAGGATTCCAATTCACCACAGAAGCGATAACCTTCGCCGTGAATCGTGGCTATGATTTCCGGTGTGTCGTGATGATCTTCAAAATGTTTGCGAATTCGACGAATAGTCACATCCACCGTACGATCCTGCGGTTTGAGCTCACGCCCGGTCATTTTCTTCAATAATTCTTCACGGGTTTGAATTTTGCCCGGATTCTCGCAGAAATGTAACATAGCGCGGAACTCACTGCGCGGCAATTTGCGCTCCTCGCCTTCCGGCGTAACCAACGTGCGGCTGTTTAAATCCAACGTCCAGCCGTTAAATTTATATTGTTCCACATGGTGCGCGCGTTGATTTTCCTGCATAGTGCGCTGCAACAGGTTTCTGGCGCGAATCGTTAATTCACGCGGATTGAAAGGTTTGGTGATGTAATCGTCGGCACCGATTTCTAGGCCTAGAATTTTATCCACTTCGTTATCGCGACCGGTTAAAAACATCAGCGCGATGTCCGCATTTTCACGCAACTCACGGGCAAGCATTAAGCCGTTTTTGCCCGGCAAATTAATATCCATAATCACTAAATGAATATCCTCGGTATCCAGCACTTGGTGCATTTGCGTACCATCCGACGCTTCAAATACGTCATATCCTTCCGCTTCAAAAATACTTTTTAGCATGTTTCTGGTGATCGTTTCATCTTCAACGATTAAAATTCGTGGTGTTTGCATTGGCAAATCCTTATTTTGTCGTTATAGTTTTTCCATGAGGCTGTTATTTAAATAAACTCTATTTTATAGTTGCAACATTATTGTAACAATAAAAAAATGCATAATTCGGCATATTAGAATTTAATTTTATGATCTAAGTCATAAAATTTCATACTTCAATCTCTTGTTACCAAAATAAAAAATCCTCCGATGCAATGCATCATCGGAGGATAATTGAGCGCACAGCTCAAAGTTACACACAAAAACTGGAACACTTTTTTAACGTTTTTTCTTGCCACCCTGGCGCGCTTTAAAACGTGGATTTTCTTTACAGATCACATAAACCACACCGTGACGGCGTACGACTTTACAACCGGGCGGGTTTTGGCGCTTTTTAATGAAGATAATACTTGCATGAGGATTCCTTATTTTGATTTAAATGCACCGAATTTGCCGTAACGGTTGGCGAAATCACTGGCGCGCCCTTCGTTGGCGACCTGTCTGGTTTTGCCGGTGTAAAATGGATGTGAGGCGGAGGACGTATCACACATAAAGACCGGATATTCTTTGCCATCTTCCCATTTCATGGTGTTGGTGGTTCTGGCACAGGAACGAATCAAAAAGCCTTGTTTGGCATTGGAATCATAAAAGAGAACGGTACGATAATTTTCCGGATGGATACCTTTTTTCATTTTTCTGCAATCCTTATTTTTTAGTGAAAAATAACAATGCGCGCCATCTTACACAAAAAAATTCATGGAAGCAAACTTATTTTAAAATAAAAAATAAGATACCGAAAAAAGTAACAACTTAGATTGGAGTAATAAGAAAAATCATGTAATGTACGAAAAACCCACCGGGTTGATTCTCATAGAAAAACAACTTTATTTTTGACCGCACTTTTTACACATCTTCATAACTACGAATTTCAGGCACTTGATAATCAAGAATAAAACGTTCTATCTCAATAAGATCTATGCTAAATAATAGTTTATCAAAATGACTTTGCGTCAAGAAACCGGCAGTGACCATGCTTTGATATTGACTTCTCAGCGGTTCATAAAAACCGTTTTGGTTAAATAAAATACAAGGATGGGGATTTTTACCGATTCTCGCCCAAGAATAGACTTCGCTGATTTCTTCCAGTGTACCCGGTCCACCCGGCAAGGCAATACAAGCGTCGGCTAATGCCAGCATTTTGGTTTTTCGCTCCGACATGGAGTTCACAATGATAATTTCGGTACAACCTTGGTGTGTCAATTCCCGCGCCTGTAAAAATTCAGGGATCACACCAATAACGGTGCCGCCGTTGGAAAGTACCGTATCTGCCACCACGCCCATCAATCCCGCCTTGCCACCGCCATAAACCAACGTATGCCGATGTTGCGCAATCCATTCGCCTAATTGAATGGTCGCCAGGCGATAGCTCGGTAAATTACCGAGTGCCGCGCCACAATAAACCGCAATGTTCATTTGATTACCTCAGTTATTTTGCATTGATAAATTTTACGCCGAACTCCATACGGAATAAATCGCAACAATAGGTATAACAACCTCTAAAGCATGATATTTTACAGCAATTTATTTTTGCTAATGCTAGAATGGGCAGCATTTTATAGAAGATAGCAACCGTTTTATGAAAAAATTTCTCCTCATTATCCTCTGCTTTTTCGTGATATTCAATGCGCAAGCCGTGGATCTGTTTAACCAAAAGCCGAAATTCTTACCGGTCGATCAAGCGTTTCAACTTCAGGCAGAACAACACGGCAACGACATTTCACTTAATTGGCAAATCGTCGAAAATTATTATCTCTATCAGGACAAACTGGAATTTGCCCTTAATGGACAGCCCATTGAAAGCCAACCGCAATTTTTAAGCCGGGCAGAACAATACGAAGATCCATATTTTGGCACGGTACAAATCTTCAAGCACCAACTTCCTTTACGCCTGTCATTGCCAAATAGCAAACCGCAAGATATTCTGGAAGTCACTTATCAAGGTTGTACTCCCGGCTTTTGTTATCCGCCAAAAACTAAACAATTTACGCTTGGCGGACTGCCACACAATGCCGTAGAAACTTCACTGACAGCTAAAGAAGAAACTAAAAGTGCGGTCAAAAATCCAAGTGTTTATTTATCTCAACAAAATCAGCTTGCCGACAGTTTATTCCAAAGCAAATATGCCATGTTGTGGTTTTTTATACTGGGCATCGGTTTGGCATTCACCCCCTGTGTGTTGCCCATGTTGCCGCTGTTATCGGCGATTGTCATCGGCAACAGAACGGAACATAGCCATACTTGGCGCGCCTTTGCTCTGAGTTTCGTGTATGTGCAAGGCATGGCGCTAACTTATACGCTCCTGGGCTTATTGGTCGTGCTTATCGGTTTACCGTTCCAAGTGGCGTTGCAAAGCCCTTATGTGTTAATCGGCTTATCGGTGGTGTTTACCTTGCTGGCACTTTCTATGTTCGGCGTATTTACTTTGCAATTGCCGCCATCCTTACAAACCAAGCTGACTCAATTAAGTCAACAACAAAAACGTGGCGCGTTTTTCGGTGTATTTGCCATGGGTGCCATCGCGGGCTTGGTCGCTTCCCCCTGCACATCCGCACCACTTTCCGGTGCATTGCTTTATGTAGCGCAATCGGGAGACTTTGTTATCGGCGTATTAACCCTTTATTTATTGGCACTTGGCATGGGCTTACCATTAATTCTGATTACTGTCTTCGGTAACAAAATCCTGCCGAAATCCGGTGCCTGGATGGAGAATGTGAAAACTGCCTTCGGCTTTGTGATGCTTGCTTTACCGGTCTTTCTGCTTTCTCGCGTTCTTCCATTGGACTGGGAACCGCGTTTATGGGCGCTGCTTGGCGCCAGCTTCTTTATTTGGCTCACCACTCAAATGCGCACCAACGGTATGGGTTTACTGTTCCGTATTCTTTTTCTGATTGCCGCCATCACGCTGGCGCAGCCACTCCAAAATTGGCTGTGGCAAAATAATACCCTCCACGCAGAAACCCATAGTGCGGTCAAAAAAAGCAACGCTTTTTCAACGTTGGCTTCGCCAACGGCCCCTTCAGGGGTGAATAAGCGAACGAGTGAGCTTATGAATAAAAATTCACTTGAATTTCAATCCGTGCAAAGCTACGAGGAGTTACAACTGGTATTAGCGAAGAACCCGAAACCACTGGCGCTATTGGATCTTTACGCAGATTGGTGCGTCGCTTGTAAAGAATTTGAACATAAAACCTTTGCAGAACCACAAGTGCAAGACGCTTTAAAAGACGTTTTACTGTTAAGAATCGACATGACAAACAACAGCGAAAAAAACCGCACTTTAATGAAGCAATTTTCAGTAACCGGCTTACCGACATTGATGCTTTTTAACCCACAGGGAAAAGAAATTTCATCGCACCGCATTACCGGTTTTATGGACGGAGAAGCATTTTTACGAACATTACAAGCAGCAAAAGCTTTAAATAATTAACCAATATTGTTTTTTTCTTTTAAATTTACTGTTAGCATACGCGCCTTCAATTTTCATTATTTTATTTAAGGAAGGAAAAATGTTTTTAAACAAATACAGTAATTACTTTTTAGGCTTATTACGCATTACTTCAGGTTACGCATTCGTATTACATGCTACGGCAAAATTCTGGGAATTCCCGATTTCCGTGACCGGCGGCAATGGTTCCGTTCAACCGGCATCCTTAATGGGTGTTGGTGGTGTGATTGAACTGGTGTTCGGTATCCTACTGATTTTAGGTTTGTTTACCCGCGTATCTGCGTTCTTACTAAGCGGGCAAATGGCGATAGCTTATTTCATGTTCCATGCTTCCCCATACCCACTCTTGAAAGAAGGTGAACCGGCATTTTTATACTGCTTCATTTTCTTATACTTTATTTTCTCAGGCGCCGGTGCCTTTGCATTAGATAATAAAATCGGTAAAAAATAACTTCTACAATATTTCGGCAAAAGGATTAGGCAACCCCTAATCCTTTTTTATTGCCAGAAATCAACTAAATAAAATAAAGTGCGGTAGATATTCAAGTTGTTTTAAAAATGATACAAGGGATACAAGAATCGGATAACCGCAGACTCGCCAGTACGTGATTTACATGCATAAATTAAATGATATAGCGCGCTGGAAAAAGAAGGAAATGAGAAAAGCAAAAGACGCTAAGTTCTTCACTTAGCGTCTTTTATGAATATGGCGGAGGAACTGGGATTCGAACCCAGGGAGGGCGCAAACCCTCGCCGGTTTTCAAGACCGGTGCCTTCAACCGCTCGACCATTCCTCCGCGTTTTGAGCGAGGTGAATAATACGAACTTTGCCACACCAAGTCAAGCAGTTAAATACAAGATTCTATTTAACTGCTTTATTTTCAAGCGATTACTTCACCGCTTCCGCTTTAGTCGGTTCGGTGTAAATATGGCTGATTGCGGCGTGGTGCCCTGCTGCGCCTTTACCGTAGAAATAATAACGGGATTCCTGCCATTCTTGCACCGGATAAGTCGCAATCGGTGCATCGGAAGACTTCGCTAAAGTCGCTTCTGCTTTAGTGTGGGCTACTGCCGAGAATGTCCCTACACGTCCGTTAAACACGTAAGTGCGGTCAGTTTCATCCATGAATTTCACATCATCGGAGACGTCCATTGTTACAATCACTTCCGCTGTCGCTTCCATTGGAGCGGATACCACATTGTTATTTAAGCGTTGTAACGATGCCTGTACTTTTTTCTTAACGGAATCATTTGCCGGTTGGATAATAAATTCCGTTAATGGCTGAACATCATTTTTACTTTTTTCAACAATCATATCCAACGCTGGCACAGTGACAGTGATACTTTGATCCGGTTCGCCTGCATCAGATTGATTTTGTTGCTCAAGAAGTTCATCAACAGATAAGAAGCTATTTTCTTTTGATTGAACTGACTGTCCCATGTCGATCCACACTTTACCGCTCGCCAACTCCGGTGAAGCCACTGCCGCAAATAATGGCATCGGCGATTTTTCTTGCGTATTGCGACGACGGCGCTGATTATTGACGCGCAAATGACGTGGCAAACGACGTTGACGTGAATTATCGCGCCCTTTATCGGCTTCAGCATTATCATCAACATCAACCACATCCGTCACTATCATCTCTTCATCCGCTTTTGATTCAACAACGGTGTTTTCTGCAAATTGTACTACTGTCGATTTAGAAGGCAGAACCTCATTCATTTCCTCCTCATTAAGACGCACTTTTTTGCGCAAATCGCGACGTTGACGACGTTGTGTCGGCTCCGCCTTTTCTTCGCTAACCGGTACGGAAGCCTCCGGCTTAATCACCTCTTCAATCACTTCAGGTTTGCGACTACGTTTGGCATTACGCTCCTGATTGCGATTTCTGCTTTCAACTTTCTCAGCCTTTTCTGTAGTTTGCTCTTCAACCACATTTTCCGCATTGTCATTACGGTTACGGCGATTATTACGACGTTCCTGATTACGACGATTGCGATTATTGTTACTGTTTCTATTGTTATTACGCGTTTTCTTATTTTGCTCTTCCGGTTTCGGTTCGGAAGCAAATAAGCCTTTTAACGCCGCCAATAAACGGCTCAACAACGACGGACCGCTTTGCTCTTTACGCTCAACAGGCTCCGGTGCCGGCATTGGAATGGATAAAGAAACCGCCGCACTTTCCACCGCCGGCGTTTCCGCAGGCGCAGTGTCAATGTTACGGGAAACCAGAGACTCTTCAGCCACAAAGGTTTCATCTTGATCCTGGTGTAATCTGGCTAAGTTATAACTTAACTCATTAACCTCTTCCCCATCACGCACACGGAACACACTAAAGTGCGGTGTTTCCATAGCTTCATTCGGCACCACGAGAATATCCACGTTATGGCGTTTTTCGATGCTATGAATAGCTTTCCGTTTTTCATTGAGTAAGTAAGACGCGATTTGCACCGGAACGATGGTGTGAACCTGTTTGGTATTTTCTTTTAACGCTTCTTCTTCCAATAAACGCAAAATGGAAAGGGAAAGTGACTCGTTATCACGAATTTTGCCGGTGCCTTGACAACGCGGGCAGACGTGGTGAGAGGATTCGCCTAATGACGGACTCAAACGCTGACGGGACATTTCCAACAACCCGAAACGGGAAATTCGGCTGATTTGAATACGCGCCCGATCCTGACGCACCGCATCACGGATACGGTTTTCCACTTCACGTTGATGGCGAACCGGCGTCATATCGATAAAGTCGATCACGATTAAACCGCCCAAATCGCGCAAACGTAATTGACGGGCAATTTCATCAGCAGCCTCAAGATTGGTATTTAACGCGGTTTCTTCAATGTCGCCGCCACGGGTGGAACGGGCGGAGTTAATATCAATGGCTGTCAAAGCTTCAGTTACATCAATAACAATAGAACCGCCGGAAGGCAAACGCACTTCACGTTGGAATGCCGATTCGATTTGTGACTCAATTTGATAATGGCTGAATAGCGGCACTTCGCCTTGATATAATTTCATCCGATTAATGAAATCCGGACGAACTAATTTAATGTGCGCCTTGGCTTTTTCATAAACTTGCGGGCTATCAATCAGGATTTCACCAATATCACGACGCAAATAATCGCGAATGGCGCGCACGATAACATCACTTTCCTGATGAATTAAAAAAGGCGCCGGACGGCTTTGAGACGCCTGTTTAATGGCTTCCCAATGATGCAACAGCACTTTCAAGTCCCATTGCAATTCTTCAGGGGTCTTTCCCACACCTGCGGTGCGTACGATTAAGCCCACGCCGTCAGGCACATCCAAAGAACTCAACGCATCTTTTAGCTCCAAACGTTCGTCCCCTTCAATACGACGGGAAATCCCGCCGGCGCGCGGATTATTCGGCATAATCACCAAATAACTTCCTGCCAAGGAAACAAAAGTCGTCAGCGCTGCACCTTTGTTACCACGCTCTTCTTTATTAACCTGAACAATGACTTCCTGTCCTTCCGAGATAATATCGCGAATATTCGGGCGACCTTGATATACATAATCCGCCGGGAAATATTCACGTGCAATTTCTTTCAACGGTAAAAAACCATGACGTTCTGCGCCGTAGTCCACAAAAGCGGCTTCCAAACTCGGCTCAACCCGAGTAATTTTTCCCTTGTAAATATTGGCTTTTTTCTGCTCATGTCCCAGACTCTCAATGTCCAGGTCGAATAAGCGTTGCCCATCGACTAATGCAACGCGCAACTCTTCTTTTTGAGTCGCATTGATTAACATTCTTTTCATTCGTTTTCTCTTTTATAAAAAAGGGCGAACCCTAAAAAAACTCCACCAAAAATGACCGCACTTTGCTTAGTAATCGACCTCGTGTCTGTCGCAGAATGTCCGTCTTCCCGACCGTCATCTGCTGGGTGCATTGACTACCTATTAAAATCAATCGAATGTCGAAATTTTAATAAAACAAAACCTGTTAAAAAATGGTCTGCAAGCCGACGCTCATTTTGATGCTAAAAAATCACTGACCTATCAATGTCTTATGCCGAATGCTGCATTATATTCCGTCAATGATAACGTATTTATTTTTAAGCGTTTTTACAACTTAAAAATACTTACTATTATCGCCCGAATAGGGATTTTTAGCAAGGCGGTTATCATAATTCGACGAATACTCTTCACCACATTCAAACCCATGGCGCGATATGCTATGATGCGTGCCGAGTTTTGTAACCGCGGCAATAAATAGGCAAATATGAGCGAAAAAATCATCAACCCAAGTGTGCAATTTTTAACTGTCAGCGACGATGAAGCCGGTCAACGATTAGACAATTTCTTACTGGCGCGTTTAAAAGGTGTGCCAAAAAGCCTGATTTATCGCATTGTGCGCAAGGGCGAAGTGCGGGTGAATAAAGGCAGAAGCAAGCCTGAATATAAATTGCTGGCGGATGATGTGGTGCGCATTCCGCCCGTTCGTGTAGCGGAAAAAGCGCAGGCGACGATTTCCAATAAGCTCACGAAAGTTGCCCAACTGGAACAACATATTATCTTTGAAGATAATTATTTATTAGTGCTCAACAAACCTTCCAGCATTGCCGTACACGGTGGCAGCGGGTTGGATTTCGGGGTCATTGAAGCTTTGCGTGCACTTCGTCCGGAAGCTCGTTTTTTAGAACTGATTCATCGTTTAGATCGCGATACGTCGGGCATTTTATTGGTGGCAAAAAAACGTTCTGCTTTACGTAATCTGCACGAACAACTGCGTGAAAAAACCGTGCAAAAAGATTATTTGGCACTCGTGCGTGGACAGTGGCAATCGCACTGCAAAGTGGTGCAGGCGCCTTTGCTGAAAAATGAACTTGCCGGCGGTGAGCGGATCGTGAAAGTGAGTGAGCAAGGCAAGCCCTCAGAAACCCGTTTTTCCGTGGAAGAACGCTATACCAATGCCACGCTAGTCAAAGCGTCACCTGTCACCGGACGTACCCACCAAATTCGGGTGCATACCCAATATGCCGGTCACCCTATTGCGTTTGATAGTAAATACGGTGATAAAGAATTTGATCAGCACATGGCGAAATTAGGATTAAATCGCTTATTTTTACACGCCTACGCTATTCGTTTTGAACATCCGCACAGCGGCGAAATGTTACGTTTAACCGCGCCATTAGACGAAAAAATAAAAGGCATTCTGAAACAGTTGCGTGAGACGAAGTAAAAAGTGCGGTCACAAAAAATAATGTTTTTTGAATGTTGATTTTGACAATGGTCCGAAGGGTGAATAAATAGCTCAAGCATTTTAAAAAAAACGCCGGAAAAACTGACCGCACTTTTAATGCGATTAATGCGATGGAACAAAAAACGCCGAGCAAAGTATACTCGGCGTTTTTATTCTGACTAAAATCAGATATTTTGGCTGATAAATGCGGCCAATTGATTTTTCGGTAAGGCGCCAACTTGGGTTGCTACCAGTTTGCCATCTTTAAATAATAATAGTGTCGGGACACTACGCACGCCGAACTGTGCAGGGGTGGACTGGTTATCGTCAATATTGATTTTCACAATTTTCACTTTACCATCAAATTCCACCGCCAAATCATCAAGGATCGGGGCAATCATTTTGCACGGTCCGCACCATGTAGCCCAAAAGTCTAATAATACAGGGACCTCTGAATTTAAAACGTCTGCAACGAATGTTGCATCGCTGGAATGTAATACTTCGCTCATTTTTTTTCCTTTTGTTACTGTTGTGTACTAGTGTTTAATTTCCTGCGCATAATAGCATAGCGCTATACGAATAACACAAATTATTTTAATTGTTAAAAGCTAAGAAGGCAAAACTACATTATTGCAAGGTTTGCCTTTCCCAATAGCATAAATATTAGACAGGGTAACATCGGCAATACTGGTTAGCGCTTCTTCCGTTAGAAATGCCTGATGTCCTGTTAATAACACATTGTGACAGGAGGATAAACGACGGAATACGTCATCCAGAATCACTTCATTAGATTTATCCTCAAAGAATAAATCCCTTTCGTTTTCATATACATCCATACCTAAAGCTCCGATTTTACGCTGTTTCAACGCATCAATTGCCGCTTTAGTATCAATCAGCGTACCGCGACTGGTGTTGATGATCATCACGCCGTCTTTCATTTTGGCAAAAGCTTCGTGATTCAGCAAGTGGTAGTTTTTCGGTGTTGCCGGGCAATGCAAAGTAATAACATGAGAACGTCGATAAATCTCATCCAGGCTGACATATTCCGTGCCCAACTCTTCTGCTGCCGGATTTTTGAATGGGTCGAAGGCTAAAATATGCATACCGAAGCCTTTTAGAATACGTATGACCGCAATACCTATTTTACCTGTGCCGATAACACCGACGGTGCGACCGTGCATATTGAAACCGATCAGCCCTTCCAGGGAGAAGTTCGCTTCACGGGTGCGTTGATAAGCGCGATGAATACGACGGTTTAACGTCATCATTAAGCCGACCGTATGTTCCGCCACCGCTTCCGGCGAATATGCCGGCACACGAACAACCGTCAAACCGAGTTCTTGTGCGGCTTTTAAATCCACGTTATTAAAACCGGCGCAGCGCAAGGCAATAATTTTTACCCCAAGTGCGGCGAGTTTTTCCAACACTTTTCGGCTTCCGTCATCATTCACGAAAATACATACGGCCTCACAATGTTCCGCCATTTTTGCCGTGCGCTCACTGAGCATGAAATCGTAAAATTCCAAATCTAAACCATATTTAGCATCAATTAACTCTAAATATTTTCGGTCATAACTTTTCGTGCTATATACTGCAACTTTCATTTTGCCCTCCAAATACATTAAATTTATTTAAGCTGTGCAAACGCCTGTGCCAGATCCGCTTTGATGTCTTCCACATTTTCCAAGCCGACGGAAAAACGCAACAGATTATTGGTGATACCGCGCGCGATACGCTCCGCTTCCGGAATATCCATGTGTGTTTGGGTTGCCGGATAAGTAATGAAACTCTCCGTGCCGCCAAGGCTTTCGGCGAACGTAATCAATTTAATCGCTTTCAAAAACGCATTCACCCAGTTTTCGTCCTGCAGACGGAAAGACAACATACCACCTTTATTCGGATACAACACATCTCTCACCTGCGGTTGTTGACGCAAAAAATCGGCAATCGCTTTGGCATTTTCTTCATGACGTTGCATACGCAATGCCAAAGTTTTCATACCGCGAATGGTTAGCCAAGAATCAAACGGCGATAACACCGGACCCGCACCGTTTTGGATATAAAACAAGCGATCGCACAGTTCTTGCCCTTTCGCGACAATCAAACCGACTAAAACGTCATTATGTCCGGCAATATATTTGGTTCCGCTATGAATCACAATATCAGCCCCGTGTTCCATTGGACGGAATAACACCGGCGTGAGGAATGTGTTATCGACAATAAGTAATAAATTGTGCTTTTTCGCCACCTTGGCAATAGCATCCACATCACATTCTTCCATTAACGGATTGGAGGGGGTTTCAATAAAAATCGCTTTAGTGTTCGGTGTAATCGCCCCTTCAATCGCCTGAACAGAGGCGGTATTCACATAAACCGGTTTGACACCGTTGGTGTTTTTGTAACAAAAATCCAATAAACGATAAGTTCCGCCATAAACATCACTGGATACAATCCATTCATCGGGTGACGTAAATAATGACATCAATAATTGAATTGCCGCCATGCCGGAAGAGCAGGCAAAACCGCGCTCGCCCTTTTCTAATTGGGCGATAGTCTCTTCTAATACAGCGCGGGTTGGATTTTTGGTTCGGGTATAATCAAAACCGGTACTTTCACCAATGCCATAGTGCCCGTAAGCGGTAGAAAGGAAAATTGGAGTGGAAACGGCGCCGGTGCGCTCGTCAGTGCGATTGCCGGCTTGGGCTAATAGGGTATCAATCGCATATTTTTGTGTCATAAATCCTCCGCGAAAACAACATATTTTTATACCGCACTTTTTGCAAAAAAGGTGCTTCATTCTGGCATAAACTCCCTCCTGATAAAAGGATATTTTATAACTACTTGATTGCACAAGCTAAAATTTAACCCCGGAAAAATTTTAACCTTTTGTATTTTTTCAACAAACTCATCGTTTTTTTTAATTGTTTGTTGACAGTTTTAGATAAGTCAGTAAAATGCACCGCACTAAAGACAAACGCGGGAATAGCTCAGTTGGTAGAGCACAACCTTGCCAAGGTTGGGGTCGCGAGTTCGAGCCTCGTTTCCCGCTCCAAAACTAACGGCGTGTTAGCAAAGCGGTTATGCACTGGATTGCAAATCCATGTAGCTCGGTTCGACTCCGGGACACGCCTCCATAACTCCCTACGCAATTAGCCGGTCACTCAGCTCGAGTGGTGGAGTCGTGGGTATAAGGAATTGAGAAGATTTAATGTTTATAAAGCAAATGAACTCACAGTCAGTAGCCATAAACTGACGGAGTAATAAACAAAGTTAATTTATATAGTTTTGCTTGTTTAAATTTTCTTAAACTTTAAAAATGGAATGGCTAGAGAATATAAAACAGTGAAAGTTTCATATATAAGGGTTATACTAGGTTTATAGAAGTTCTTGAACTCCTTGCTCAGACGAATTTAAATAATGTAGCGAGAAATCTAATTTAGACTAATATGGAGCAATCGTTAGACTTAGTATTTATTGAATATGTTCAACCCTATTTATTCAAATTGAAAAAGTTTATTTAATAATGATGGAGAAAGTTCTTCATATTCTGATTTTAGTTAGAGAGTTTAAACGCAGTATCCTTAAACCGGTTTTAAAAGATCCCGGTCAGTATTCTAATATGATTGTTAGCATTAAAACAAAAGGTCGTCCTGTTAGATAATTGATCTTTATATTGCCTTATTAATGGCATTATCTCTAAATACCGTCCTAGCTTGTAATAACAATAAGGTTGCTATTTAATGGTCCCTGAAATTTTATTAGCTTGCTCAACAATAGTTCACATTGAAACACTTCACGCATTAATTCAAACAGAAAGCTCATATAATCCTTATGCTATCGCAGTAGTAAATGATATTCCTCTTGCTAAACAGCCTAAAACACTCCAAGAAGCAGAATCAGTCATAGATGAACTTGAGGCTAAAAAAATGAATTATTCGGTTGGGTTGGGACAAGTGAACAAAGGGAATTTTGCAAAATATGGTGTAACGGGTAGTCAACCTACAATTTTAGGCTTTGACCGTTCCACAGGCATTGTAGAACCTATTAGCGTAATTTCAAAAGATACTA
>NZ_NRDF01000004.1:118831-148321 GCF_003130205.1 Aggregatibacter actinomycetemcomitans | reverse complement strand
GTTTGTTTTTTGTTTGGGAACAAAAATTATACACTATTATGAACTCTTCTTTTTTGCACTTGGATTGTAAATTCAAGCTATAAAAGATCTGCACCTTAATTGGTTGGTTGTAGTGTCCGACTTTTGGGGCGCAGATCAAAGTGCGGTTGATTTACGGGATGTTTTTACACACTACACATCATAAGTGGTTGAAGCCGTATTGCCGCCGCGTCCTGTCCAGTTGGTGTGGAAGAACTCGCCGCGCGGTTTGTCGGTGCGTTCGTAGGTGTGAGCGCCGAAGTAGTCGCGTTGTGCTTGCAACAAGTTTGCAGGTAAACGTGCTGAGGTATAGCCGTCTAGGAAGGTAATCGCAGACGCCATACACGGCATTGGAATACCCGCTTCAATGGATTTCGCCACCACTTTGCGCCAGTCGCTCATGGCGTTTTCTAAAATGCCTTTGAAGTAGCTGTCGGAACCTAAGAAAATCAAATCCGGATTGGCTTCATAGGCATCACGAATATTGCCTAAGAAACGGCTGCGGATAATACAACCCTCGCGCCATAATAAAGCGGTGTTGCCGTAGTTGATGTTCCAGTTGAAGTTTTCGGACGCTTCACGAATCAACATAAAGCCTTGTGCGTAAGAAATGATTTTTGAAGCCAATAACGCTTTGCGCACCGCTTCAATCCATACTTTTTTATCGCCTTCCACTTTGCCAATGGTTTTGTTGAACAACTTGCTTGCGGCGACGCGTTGATCTTTAAAGGCAGACACGCAACGGGCAAACACGGATTCGGTAATTAAGGTCAATGGAATACCGAAATCCAACGCGTTGATACCTGTCCATTTTCCTGTGCCTTTTTGACCTGCGGTGTCTAAGATTTTATCCACCAAACGTGCACCGTCCGCATCTTTGTAGCTCAAAATGTCGGCGGTTATGTCAATTAAGTAGCTGTCTAATTCGGTGTTGCGCCATTCGTTGAAAGTGGCTTGCAATTCATCATCAGATAAACCCACGCCTTCTTTTAAGAATTGGTAGGCTTCACAGATAAGTTGCATATCGCCGTATTCGATGCCGTTGTGCACCATTTTCACGAAATGACCTGCGCCGTCCTTGCCCACCCAGTCACAGCAAGGCTCGCCCTGTTCGGTTTTGGCAGAAATGGCTTGCAATACCGGTTTCACAAATTGCCACGCTTCTTCGTTACCGCCCGGCATGATGGAAGGTCCGTGACGCGCGCCTGCTTCACCGCCGGATACGCCTGTACCGATGAAACGAATGCCTTTTTCACGCAACGCCGCCACGCGACGGTTGGTGTCCGGATAGTTAGAGTTACCGCCGTCGATGATAATGTCGCCAGCTTCCAAGTGCGGTAATAATGCCTCAATAAAGTGATCCACCACCTCGCCTGCACGCACCATTAACATCACTTTGCGTGGTTTTTCTAATTTAGACGCTAAATCTTCCAACGAATACGCGCCGATAATATTAGTGCCTTTCGCCGCACCTTCCAAAAATTCGTCTACTTTGGAGGTGGTACGGTTATACGCCACTACTTTAAACCCGTGGTCGTTCATATTTAAAATGAGGTTCTGCCCCATCACGGCTAAGCCGATAACACCGATGTCGCCTTTTACTGACATATTTTTCTCCTGTTGGTAGGGTGCAACTTGTTGCACCGATTTTAAATATTTTAGTGCAACAAATTGCACCCTCTATGACGACGCGCAAAAAGTGCGGTCGTTTTTTCAGTTGTTTTTATTTATGCTGGCGTGCGCTAGCAAAGGACTATCAAAAAAGAATAAATTTAATTTTCTTGATTATTTTGGAACAACTCGTTCTCCGGAATCTGCTGTAAAGAAAATTGGCGTTTTCCCACAATTTCTTCTACTTTATCAGCAGATAAACCTGCTTGTAATAATTCTTGGCGTAAGCTATTAAGTGAGCGATTAAAGGCTTCACGGGCACGCTGTACGCCCTCTACAATAAATTGCGCATTAAGATCATCTTTTAATTCATAGAATTGAATATTGGATGCACAGTGATAAAACCATTCAAATCGCGCCGCAACCTCTTGTAATGCCAATGTGCCATGCGCTTGTTTAATGCCAATATCGCTTAAATAAACTGTGCCTTGAATATTAGTAAAACCGTGTTTTTTTAAAATGCGTTGAATATCTGCATAAGCATTACGCCAACTTGGATTATGGTAATTTTCCTCCAGACAATGCGTATCCATATCAAAAACAATTAATGTGCGATCCATTTTTTCTCCTACAATGGCATGTGTCAGAAAACACGCGCCGGCAAAGGGGTTATCTAAACCCAAAAGTGCGGTCGTTTTTCTAAACGTTTTTCAACGCCGCTTTATCCAAAACCACTTCACCATTTTCCAACACCAATGCGGGAATGCCGATGTAGCCGTTGGCTTTGGCGTCATCAAAGGCGGAATGGGTGTCGCGTAATTTTAAGAAGGCTTTAAAATTTAAACGGTCACCAGCCATATCTTTTGCTTCATAAGCGATATTTAGTCGCTGTAATTCCGCCACAAAAGATTCGGTATCCGGACACCAAGGGGCAAAGTACAAAATCGGTTTCATTTATCTCTCCCGTTATTTCTCCAAAATAAAATCAATCGCCATTTGGCTGTGTAAAAGTGCGGTGTCGAAAAACGGCAAATCGCTGTCTGTTTGATTAATCAATAAACCGATTTCCGTACAGCCTAAAATGACGCCTTCGGCACCAAGTGCGGTCAATTTTTTTATTTACAATGGCGCGCGTCAGCAAGGAAGGATAAGTTCCATCTACGCAATTATTCAACTAAAAGCTTTTTCAAAGTGGAAAATAATTCCTTAGCCATTTTGTTATTATCCCTGTCTGTTGCACTCTCTTTCTTATGCCATTTAATAGAATCATCACCAGAATAAAAAAGATCAGCATAATTATTTACTGCCTGGCAGCTTCCGCCTTGAGTTCTTGATGTACCAAAAATAAAATTACAGTTTTGGTGGTGAAGGCCATACAGGTTATGACTAACATGCCATTCATTATCGCCTGAAGAATATAGACCTACTTTCACATTTTTATTTTGAAAGACAGCTAAAAAGTCAGCACAATTTTCACTCCGTTCAAAATACACCAATTTATCTAAGAATTGATCACAAGCACTTTTTAGTAATTCATTAAAGGTTGTGGTTTTACCTGTATTAGCAGCACCATATAAAATAAATAAGTTATGTTTCATGTAATTCCTCCAATAGTTTCCCACGTTGGTACACGTTTTCCCAATGTATGTTTTTCTTTACAAGCACCGACTATGAAGCTTGCGCTATCAAACTTATAAACCAATATTACAACAACTTCGCCGCGTCTTTATCCAAATACCATTCCGTTACCCCATTTTTTGCCTGAATTTTAGCGGCGGGATATGGCAGATTTTCAGCCGGTGTGCTTTGAATTTCTTTTAAAATTTTCCCTTTACTTTCACCGGTGACGAGATACGTAATGCGTTTTGCCTGCTCAATGAGTTTGGCGGTTTTGGAAATACGGATTTGTGCGCTTTCAGGGTGCTTCACAATCACGGCAAGGTTTTTATCATCAAAGTGGGTTTGATGTGGGAAAAGCGACGCGGTGTGACCGTCGGCTCCCATGCCGAGAATGATCCAATCAAAAACGCCGTCAGAAATGACCGCACTTAATTCTTCTTGGAAGCGTTTGAGTTCAAAGTGCGGTTCGTTTTCGCCGCGGATTCGATGAATGTTTTCTGCCGGAATTTGAATATGATCGAACAAGAGTTTTTGTACTTCGCCGTAATTGCTTTCCGGATTACTTGGGTTCACCATGCGGTCATCGCCCCACCAGAAATGCAGGTTTTGCCAGTGAATTTGTTCGGCGTAAGGGGATTGCGCAAGAGTTTTAAATAACAGTTTCGGTGTGGAACCGCCGGAAAGGGAAATGTGCACAGGGTGATTTAATTGGCTGTAAATCACAAATTCTTGGGCGATTTTTTCTACCGCGTTTTGAGCAGTGGGAAAAGTGATGTAGTTCATGGTTGTTCTCTTTATTTGCTCCTCTCGCCCGCTTGCGGGAGAGAGACAGACGGAAATTGCATTGGGCAATTTTCGTCAGAGAGAGGGGAAAAAAGATGAATTCCCCTCTCCCTCCGAAAATTCTACGAATTTTCTCCATCCTCCCCCATAAACAGGGGAGGGGAAGCGGGATTTATTACACTTTTTTCTTCATCACCCCGCTTGGGCGGCGCCATACACGGCCGCTTTTGGCAATGAGTTTGTCGGCTGCCGTCGGACCCCAGGTGCCGGCTTCATAATCATAAAGTCTGCCGCCTTGGGCTTTGTAATCCAGAATAGGTTGAACGAATTTCCAAGCGGCGTGTACGGCATCGGTACGCGCAAACAGGGTGGCGTCACCTTTCATGGCATCAAGCAATAAACGCTCGTAAGCAGTCATGACAGTAGCGCCGGCGAGATCGGCATAACGGAAATCCATGGATACTTCCTTGGCTTCAAAGCCTGCGCCCGGTTTTTTCAAGCCGAAACGCATGGAAATGCTTTCGTCCGGTTGAATACGGATAATCAGTTTATTTTCCGGTGCATTTTGGCTGAATACCGGGTGCGGAGTGGTTTTGAAGTGAATCACAATTTCCGTGACCCGTGCCGGCAGGCGTTTGCCGGTGCGCACATAGAAAGGCACGCCCGCCCAACGCCAGTTTTCGATTTCGCAACGCAACGCCATATAGGTTTCCGTGGTGGAATACGGCGGCACGCCTTTTTCCTCCAAATAGCCTTTCACCCATTCGCTGTCCACTTCGCCTGCGACATATTGTCCCAACACCAGATTATGTTCCACGTCTTCCTGGGTCAGCGGGCGCAAACAATGCAGCACTTTCGCCACTTCGTCACGCATGGAATTGGCATTGATAATCGCCGGCGGCTCCATCGCCACCATCGCCAGCACTTGTAATAAGTGGTTTTGGAACATATCGCGCATGGCGCCGGAACCGTCATAATAGCCGCCGCGTTCTTCTACACCGATGGATTCCGCGCCGGTGATTTCAATGTAATCAATGAAATTACGGTTCCACAACGGTTCAAACCAGCCGTTGGAGAAGCGTAACACAAGCAGGTTTTGGACAGTTTCTTTACCAAGATAATGGTCGATACGGTAAATTTGATGTTCTTCAAAAAAACGGTGAATTTGAATATCCAAGGCTTCGGCGGTTTTGCTGTCATAACCGAACGGTTTCTCCACGATAAGGCGTTTCCAGCCGTGATCTTCTTTATTTAAACCATGCTCGCCCAAACATTCCGGAATCACGCCGTAGAGGCTCGGCGGCGTGGAAAGGTAATACAAGGTGTTGCCTTCGGTGCGATAGGTGTCGTGCAGTTCGTCAAGACGCGGAACCAGTTTGGCGTAGTCCGCTTTATCCGCCGTATTGACCGCCTGATAATACAGGTGGCTGCAAAACTGCTCCAGGCACTTGCCTTCCGCACCTTCATTTTTAATCAGCGTTTGACGCATTTTCTCACGGAACGATTCGTCGTTCAGTTCGGTACGTGCCACGCCGAGAACGGAGAAATCTTCACCCAGTCGATCGATTTTATAGAGGTTATATAGCGCCGGAATAAGTTTACGATAAGTGAGGTCGCCGGAGGCGCCGAAAATTACAATACAACAGTTTTCTGCTTTCATTTTGTTACCACGTTGATGTCATTGTTTAAATAAATGCTTCGTATAATAGGTAAAATTATTCTGGATTTCCAATTACTCTAATTAATTGGAGTGAAAGATTTTATCCCACGGAAAATCCTGCGTGATGCCCATGACAAAATTCGGATTGACGAAAGATTCCCGTTTGTTATAAGTCAGCGGTTGATAATTCAAGTCAAAAATAATGCCACCCATTTCCGCCAGTAAAATTTCGGAAGCGGCGGTATCCCATTCGCCGGTGCAACCCAAGCGAATGTAGCAATCGCATACGCCATCCGCTACCAAGGTGCTTTTTAACCCGCTGGAGCCGCAAATATGAAATTCGTAAGCCAAATTCTTATTTAAAATCGACCGCACTTTTTCGGCCGCGGCGGCGGAACCTACAGCAATACGCAAGGCATTGTCCGGTTGAATGTCACGGAAGGTTAATTTGAGGTGCTGCCCGCCATGATGTTTATACGCACCGAAACCCTGCATGGCGTAATAGGTGGAACCCAACATCGGTGCATGAATCACACCCAACACTGGCTGATGATCTTTCACCAAACTGATGAGCACGGAGAATTGACCGGTGCGATCGATAAATTGTTGTGTGCCGTCCAGGGGATCGATTAACCAGTAAGAGCGCCAGGTTTGCCGCTCGGTCAGCGGAATATGGCAATTCTCTTCGGAAAGAATCGGAATCTGCGGCGTAAGTGCGGTCAGTTTTTCCGTTAAAAATTGGCTGACGAATAAATCCGCCTCGGTCACCAGTGTGTTGTCCTCTTTCATTCGAACTGCCACCGAACGTTGATAAAAGCAACGTAAATGCTCACCCGCCTGTTGGGCGATCTCTATTACATCCTGCAATAAATGGGTCGTTAGGATTGGCATAGTTTTCCCTCCTATGTTCGCAATCTTAGTTCGCCGTTTATCTGGTTTGCGGTAACAACAAAGGCAAGACAAGAACCGAATACAACGCCATACCGAAACTCAGTAAAAACGCCATATCAATGCCGCCGCTACGCAGCCAAATACCAAACGTCATGTTTGGCTGAGAGAGCGTCATGTAGATAAAGCTTGCTACGTTGCCATAACAAAAAGCGATAATCAGCGAAATTAACACAATCGCTACCATATTATAGCGCGTATAGCGATAAATTTTTGTCCACAATGCAATCAGAAAAGCGGGCACGGTTGCCACGATAAAAGTCGATAACAGACTAAAAAGGACTAAGTCGGTAGTGCTGAGCAAACCGTCAGTATTGCCATCCACACAAATGCTGACGATGGTGCCGATAAGTTGAGCAAGCAGAGGAAATATAACCAATGTTTTAATATAAGGATAATTAGATGACATAGGGTTCCCGAGTAAAAAAATAGGCTACCGGAGGTAGCCCATTGTAGAGGAATTTTTCGGCTTATGCAGATTTTTTTGCACGCAATACGCGAGAGGTGAAAATCACGATGCCGACAACAAAGACGATTAAACCCAGCACTTCGGCGATGGTGTCCCAATTTTCCAGATTCAACGCCAATGGCGCTTCAGAACCGCCGGAGGTCACAGATGCCGCAATAATGAAGGCTAGCACCACGCCCATCAAGCTTTCTCCCACGATTAAACCGGCAGAGAACAAGGTGCCGAAACGTTCCGCCCGCTTTCCCGGCTCCTTATCGCCGGTACGTGCCGCATAGCGATTAATGTGACGGTTAATTAACCACGCCAACACCGCGCCGCATACCACCGGCATATTAATAGAAGGCGGTAAGTAAATACCAATCCCCACAGCAAGCACCGGCAACGCGAAGGTTTTGTTACTCACTTTTTTCAAGAAACTGTCGATAATAATCAACACGGCACCTAAGCCCACGCCGGTTAAGATGTAAGTCCATTCCAATTTGTTAGAGAAAATCCCTTGTGAAATGGTGGTCATCAGGGTGGCTTGCGGTGCAGATAAGGCTTGTGACGGATCCATATCCGGACGCGGTAAGGCACCGGTAAAGCCATAAGCGTGGTACAGAATTTCCAATACCGGTGCAATCACTAACGCACCCACGAAACAACCGATAATCAATGCCACCTGTTGACGCCAAGGAGTGGCTTCCACCAACAAACCGGTTTTCAAATCCTGCAGGTTGTCGTTGGAAATGGTTGCTGTGGTGAGCACGATGGAAGCAGTGAACAGGGTCAGTGCGGTCAAAAATTTCTGTCCATCAGCAGTTTCAAATAAACCGGACGCATTACCAATAGAAACCAACACCAAAGAAATCACGATGACGGAAATAATCCCGATACCGGAAATCGGGCTGGAAGAAGCCCCTACAAGCCCCGCCATGTAACCGGACGCCGCCGCTATGAAAAAACCGATAAAAACTGCAAGGAATGTACAAACCACCACCAATAAGAGTGTTAATTCAGGTGAAATTGGTGCGGCAGCGATAAAGTGATGTAAAGAAATTACAATCAAGATAACAGTCGCGATCAAAATATAAATCATGGTTTTCGGCGATAGGTCAATATCAATACGATGTTCGTATTCTGCCTGATGTCCCTTCAACATCCGGAAAGAATGCGCCATACCTTGTACCATCGGTTTTAGTAGAATCAATAAGGTCCAGATAGCCGCAATACCGATCGTCCCTACGCCGATAAAACGCACTTTGGTTTTCCATGCATCCATCGCGTAGCCCGCAATAGTGGCATCAGTCGGTATATCACCGGACATAGTAAAGAACGGTACGGCAAAACCCCAAGCGAATAGCGTACCCAGTAAGATCGCAATCCCGCCCACGATACCGATTAAGTAACCTGCGCCCAACAAGGCTAAAGAAAATCCCATTGGTACCTGAAAGACTGCTTTGCCACCAAATCCGGTGAACCAACCGCTGGCGCTATCTGCCATTACGCGCAGACCATTGGTTAAAAACGCCACTATACTTGCCAGCACGCCACCGTAAACAATGTCTTTCACACCGCTGTCACCATCATTGTGATTACCGGCTTTTAAAATTTCTGCCGCTGCCACACCCTCAGGATAGGGCAAATCACTGTTCACTACCATGGCACGACGTAACGGAATGGTAAATAATACCCCCAAAGTACCACCCGCCGCACAAATCAACATGGTTTGCCAGAACGGAAAATCCTGCCAATAGCCCATCATTAACAAACCCGGCAATACGAAAATCACGGAAGAAAGTGTCCCCGCAGAAGAGGCTTGGGTTTGCACCATATTATTTTCTAAAATACTGGAATCCTTGTAGAATTTCAGTACTGCCATGGAAATCACGGCTGCCGGAATAGAGGAAGCAAAAGTTACCCCCACTTTTAAACCTAAATAAACATTAGATGCAGTGAACAGCACTGTAATCAACGCCCCAAGCAATATCCCCCGAAAGGTCAGTTCTTTTAAATTTGTCGATTGCATAACATACCCATTCATTAATTTTTATTAAAAGCGAAGATACCTTGGCAAAAAATCATAAAACAATCAAGATTCATTCAGTTTATTTTGCTTAAATTGAATTTTGTTTAAATTTATATCTGATTTTTTAACATATTTTTAATTGTTAGTCCTTCATTCGTGTCTACTCGGTAGCAAAATAAATAGCTGCAGGACATCGTTATAATCTTAAATTCATCTGTTTTAGTATCAATAGTAAGGAATCTTGGAGCATATCAATTTATTTATCTTAAATATCCGATATAGTTCGCCAAACCTAATTCTACTTAGGTAAATAACCGCTAAAGGTTTCGTATTATCCACTTAATTATGAATTTCCGTGAGGCTAAGAATGAACGCATTCATTGAATTACTTGCTAAAATTGTTGCGCCGATGCAGCGCCAATTTATTAATTTTGTACGCATTGCTATTTGTATCGTGATGGTCTGGATTGGTGGCTTAAAAGTCTGTCAATATGAAGCCGACGGCATTGCACATTTTGTATCTAATAGTCCGTTTTTAAGTTTCTTGTACAAAAACGGATCGAATTTAGTACAAAATGACAAAGGTGAACTGGTGAAAGAATATACCCTTTATAAAAATCCGGAGGGTAAAATGGTGATAAAAAATATTGAATGGCATAAAGCGAACGGCACTTACACCGCCTCTTATATTATCGGTGCAATGATTGTAACCATCGGCTTATTAACCTTAGCCGGCATCTGGTCACCGACATCGGGGCTGTTTGGCGGTTTGCTCACGTTCGGCATGTCCATCGTCACCTTGTCGTTCCTTATTTTCACACCGGAAACCTGGGTGCCTAATTTGGGCGGTGATTTACCAACGCCGAATTATGGTTTCCCTTATTTATCTGCGGCAGGGCGGCTGGTTATTAAAGATATCATCATGATGGCAGGCGGATTGGTTGCCGCCGCCGAATGCGCGAATCGATGGCTAAAGGCGAAAAAATCCGTCTAATTAAAAAACCGATATGAAGCTTACCACGCTGTGATAGGCTTCTTCGTTTAATCAGGGCAAACATTGAAATATGGACTATTTAGATCAGCTGATTCGATTATCGGGAATTGAAGGAGAAATCAATATCCTCTGCCGTTTCCAGGGAGACTGGCTGGTTCATCACAAGCAGGAACCCAATTTAATCGGCAAATTTCACATTGTGTCACGCGGCGAATGTCAAATTCGGCTGAAAAATCAAACCTGCCATCTCAAGCCGGGCGATGTGATCTTCCTGCCTTATGGTGAGGAACACAGCCTTTATTACGGCGCGGGAACAGAAAGCCCGATTACCGAAACTACGCAGGGCGCATTTACATTGCATCGTAACAGCACAAGCGAATCCGGTGATTTTGAAATGTTCTGCGGTTATTTCCGTTATCTCAATCTTGCCCAAAATTTACTTTTTAATTTGCCGCACTGGTATCTTTCCAGCAATAACGCCGCTATCATCGCATTGCTGGAGCTCCTTCGCAAAGAAACAGAAGAAAATCTGGGCAGCAAAGTAATTGTCAACGCGCTATGCAATATTCTCTTTACTTACCTGATCAGAGATTATCTGCAACATCATCAAGTCAACCAAGGCATTCTCGGCGCATTACAAGATAAACGCTTAAAAAATGCGGTAAATGCCATGGTGGAAGCGCCTAAAAAAAGCTGGAGCATGGAAGCCTTAGCAGAAAGCTGTGCTATGTCGCGTGCCAACTTCATTCGCACATTCAAACAAAAAACCGGGATTCCGCCCGGTAAATTCCTGACCATCATAAGAATGAACATTGCCGGCGTATTACTGAAAAACACTCAAAAACCCATTTCCGTCATTGCTTCGGAAGTGGGCTATCAATCGGATCCCCACTTTACGAAAGTCTTTAAATCCTATTACGGTATTTCCCCGGGGAAATATCGTGCAATATGAGACCTTATTTTTGTTGTAAATAATCCCTCACCAAATAAAGTGCGGTCAGATTTTTCGCTTCATTGAATTCCGGGTCGGCTAACAACTCGTTGATTTTTGCCAAAGGAACACGTACCAGCACCAGCGGTTCCGGCTCGTCGCCGTCCAGTTTGCTCGGATAAAAATCCTGCGCCAGTAATATGTGCATGGGATTATTCATAAATCCTACGGACATATTAATGGTGCGTAAATGCACCCAGGATTTTGCGCCCAAGCCGATTTCTTCCTGCAATTCCCGATTGGCGCTCTGTTCCGGCGTTTCCCCCGCGTCCATTCTGCCTTTCACAAACCCCAGTTCATAACGCTCCGTGCCCACCGCATATTCACGCACCAGCAATAAATCCTCGCCGTCGATAGCCACCACCATCACCGCCGCATACTTCCCGGGACGAAAACGCTCATAAGTGCGGTGTTCCCCGTTGGCGAATTTCAAATCCACCGATTGAATTTCAAAAATTGTTGATTTTGCTACGGTTTTTATATTTAGAATTTGTGGTTTTTGTAACGTTGTCATCGCCTTTCCTTGTTTTACAAACAGCTGAAATAGCGATACCATACCCCACTATTTTCACAAAGAAAAGGGACCGCAACGGAATGAATCAACAAAAATTTAACTGGCAGGCAATTGACACCGTGATTCTGGATTTGGACGGCACACTGATTGATCTTTATTTCGATCACCGCTTCTGGAAAAACATCGTTCCGCAGGCGTATGCCGATAAATTCAAGGTCTCCGTGGAACAAAGCCGCGAGCTGATTCATCGCCGTTATCAACAGGTGGAATTCAGTATGCAATGGTATTGCATTGATTTTTGGGCAGAAAATCTCGATTTGCCGTTGCGCGAATTGTTACAACAACAGCGCGAGTACATCAAAGTGCGGTCGGATGTTTACCCGTTTTTACAAGCCGCCCGCGAGCGACGCAAAAAGCTGATTTTACTCACCGACAGCCACCCGTTCAGTTTGCAGGAAAAGTTAAAACACTGCGATTTAGCACCGCACTTTGATCTGCTTTTATCCAGCCATCAGTTTAACGCGCCGAAAGTGGAACAATCCCTGTGGCATCGCCTGCAACAATTTACCCCGTTTGATCCGAGCAGAACCTTGTTTATTGACGACACGGAACCGGTGTTGGACAGCGCCAAACAGTTCGGTATCGCTTATACCATCGGCGTGGAAAATCCCGACAGTACCTTGGAGGATAAATCCTTCGCACGGCATTTCTCCATCAAAAACTACCGCACTTTACTGTAACGGAGCGGCAACATGGCAAAACATCAGCAGACAGCCGATGAAAAAGAGGCGGTTCGCTTAGACAAATGGCTGTGGGCGGCGCGTTTTTATAAAACCCGCACCCTCGCTAAAGAGATGATCGACGGTGGCAAAGTGCATTACAACGGTCAACGCAGCAAACCGAATAAAATCGTGGAAGTGGGCGCAACCTTAAAATTACGTCAAGGCAGCGAAGAAAAAGAAATCACCGTGCTGGTGCTATCCGCCCAACGACGTGGCGCAGCGGAAGCGCAACTGCGCTATCGCGAAACGGAACAAAGCGTTGCCAATCGGGAAAAACTCGCCATGGCGCGCAAAATGAATGCCCTTTCCATGCCCCACCCCGATCGCCGTCCCGATAAAAAAGAGCGCCGTGATCTGCTTAAATTCAAACACCGCAACCAAGAATAAGCACGCTCTTGTAATCGGCGCAAACGCCCTCACATTTGGCGAACATGATTCATTTAGGAACAACAAAGATGACAAATTATACTCAAGACAATGACCAACTTTATCGCTATCTATTCAAAGATCGCGCGGTGCGCGGCGAATGGGTGCGTTTAAATCAAACCTTCAACGACACTTTAAACACCCATCATTATCCCCAAGCAGTACGCAACTTATTGGGCGAAATGATGGTTGCTACCGCGCTGCTTACCGCCACCTTAAAATTTAACGGCGACATCACTGTGCAAATTCAAGGTGACGGTCCGTTAAAATTGGCGCTCGTAAACGGCAATGATCAACAACAAATCCGCGCCCTTGCCCGCTTGCAAGGCGATATTGACAACAGCATGAGCCTACATCAAATGATTGGCAAAGGCGTATTAGTGATCACTATCGCACCGAAGGAAGGCGAACGTTATCAAGGCATAGTGCCGATGGACAAACCGACCATCAGCGAATGTTTGGAAGACTATTTCATGCGCTCCGAACAGCTACAAACCCAACTTATCATTCGCACCGGCGAATATGACGGCAAACCGGTCAGCGCCGGCGTGTTGTTGCAAATCGTACCGGACGGTTCCGGTTCACCAGAGGATTTCGAGCATTTGGCAACCTTAACGGCGACTATTAAAGAGGAAGAAATTTTCGGCTTAAACGCAGAAGAATTGCTATACCGTTTGTATCACGAAGAAAGCGTCGAACTCTTCCCGCCACAAGCGGTAAGTTTCCACTGTGGTTGCTCGCAAGAACGCTCCGGCGCCGCGCTGTTATTGATTTCCGAAGAAGAAATCGAACAAATTCTGGCAGAACACCAAGGCACCATCGATATGCAATGCGAATGCTGCGGCACCCATTATTTGTTCAATAAAGAGGCGATTGAGAAGTTGAAACGGGTGGCCTCTTAAGATTAACACCGAATTATAATCTCGGTTAAGCAAAATGAGGTCAATTTTTATGCAACATCGTTGCTGTAGGCAAAAAAACTGCCTTATTGGTGTGAGCATTTAGCTGCCGGAAAACGTCATGGATATGTTACAACAACAGCGCGTCATCGGTGTCGTGGTGTTTATTTCCACCCTGTGGCAATTTCAGCACTTGCCGGGCTGGGTAAGTGCGGTGTTTTTTCACTTGGTTTTGTGATTTGGCTGCTCGGGTTATTGTTACGTTAACCCTTGCCCACCATGGCATAAGGGCGACATGAACTAAATCAAGAAATGCAAAAATAATCAACCCTAGCTATTGTTCAAACCGTGCAAAACGGGTATAGTCAGGCACGTTTTTACTTATTAATTTCAGACAGAATAACGAGGTTTTTATGGGCGGCATTAGCATTTGGCAATTAGCGATTTTGGTCTTAATTATCGTGTTGCTGTTCGGTACGAAAAAATTGCGTACCTTGGGCACGGACTTAGGTGAGTCCGTGAAAGGCTTCAAAAAAGCCATGAACGAAGAAAGCAAACCGGAAGATGCGACGTTCAATAAAGTAGAACAAAAACAAAACGCACAACCGGAACAAGAAAAAAACAAAGAGAAAGAACAGGCTTAATCCGTGTTTGATATTGGCTTTTCCGAAATCGTATTAGTGTGCATTGTGGGCTTAGTAGTACTAGGCCCACAACGTTTACCGGTGGCGATTCGCACTGTGATGACTTGGGTGCGTACTATTCGCGGCTTGGCGGCGAACGTGCAAAACGAGCTGAAACAGGAACTCAAATTGCAGGAATTGCAAGAAAGTATCAAAAAAGCGGAAAGCCTGAACCTGAAAGCCTTGTCACCGGAATTGAGCAAAACCGTGGAAGAGCTGAAAGCCTCCGCCGATAAATTGCGTGCCGAGTTGGAACAAAAAGCCAGCGACACCAACACCACGTTTCAGGATCAGGTCGATCAACTGAAACAGGCGCAGGCAGAGAAAAGTGTGGTGGAAAACGGCGATGAAAATGACAACGTGCATCCCGGTGCAAATCAGCACAACCCAATGATAAATTACGACATTCTCGATGTGGAAGATTATGCCGAGCCACAAACGGAAACCTTAACCGCCACAAAAACAGCGGAAATAACAACCGCACTTTCCCCGGCGGAGCTGGCGGAACAGGAAGAAATCGAACTGGACGAAAAACTCGCCCATTACATCAATCAATACGATCCGGACAACCCGTTGCCTGCCAACACGGAATCGGCACATTCGGACAAATCCTCAGAGAAAAGTTAACCGTACCTTGCGGGACAGCCTCACATCAGGATAACTTATGACCAGCGTTGACGATACTCAACCCCTCATCACTCACTTGGTAGAACTACGCACTCGCCTATTACACAGCATTATTTTCGTTGTCGTGGTATTTGTGGCGTTAGTTTACTTTTCCAATGAAATTTATAACTTTGTAGCGGCACCGCTGACGGCGAACCTGCCGAACGGTTCCAGCATGATTGCCACCAACATCGCCACGCCGTTTTTCACTCCGATTAAACTCACCGGCGTGGTTGCCGTTTTTATTTCCGTGCCCTATTTGCTTTATCAAATCTGGGCGTTCGTGGCGCCGGCATTATATCAACATGAAAAACGCCTGATTTATCCGTTGCTTTTTTCCAGCACCCTGTTGTTCTATTTTGGCGTAGCGTTTGCTTATTATGTGGTGTTCCCGCTGGTGTTCGGTTTTCTGACCAAAACCGCGCCGGAAGGCGTTGCCATCGCCACGGACATCAGCAGTTATCTGGATTTTGTGCTCACCTTGTTCCTCGCTTTTGGTGTTTGTTTTGAAGTGCCGGTGGCGATTATTTTGCTGTGCTGGACGGGGGTGACCACACCGGAAGATTTAAGATCTAAACGTCCGTATATTATCGTAGCCGCTTTCTTTATCGGCATGCTTCTGACTCCGCCGGACGTATTTTCACAAACCTTACTCGCTGCCCCGATGTGCTTGTTATTTGAAATGGGTGTGCTATGCGCCCGTTTCTACCGTCCGCGCGAAGATGACGATAATCAAAACGAAAACGACAGCGCAAATTAATAATCAGATTGAGGAGAGAATATGACGCAACAAATTTTCACCGGTTTCCCTACCCGCCGTTTACGCCGTATGCGTAAGCAGGACTTTAGCCGCCGCTTAATGGCGGAACACAAACTGACTGTTGATGATCTGATTTATCCCGTATTTATTATTGAAGGCGAAAATCACCGCGAAGCCGTGCCTTCCATGCCGAATGTAGAACGTTTAACCCTCGATCAGCTGTTAATTGAAGCGGGGTTATTGGTGAAATACGGCGTGCCGGTCATAGCCCTGTTTCCGGTGGTGGAACAAAGCAAAAAATCCCTCATGGCGGAAGAAGCCTATAATCCGAACGGCTTGGTACAACGCGCGGTAAAAGCCTTAAAAGCCGCCTATCCCGAACTTGGCGTGTTAACCGATGTGGCGCTTGACCCCTACACCGTGCACGGGCAAGACGGTATTATCGACGAGGACGGCTATGTGCTGAACGACATCACCACCGAGGTGTTAATCAAACAAGCCCTTTCCCACGCTGAAGCCGGTGCCGATGTGGTGGCGCCAAGCGACATGATGGACGGTCGCATCGGCAGAATCCGCCATGCACTGGAAGAAAACAGTTTTATTAACACCCTCATCATGGCATATTCCGCCAAATATACCTCCAACTATTACGGCCCATTCCGCGACGCGGTGGGTTCTTCCGGCAATTTAAAAGGCGGTGATAAAAAAACCTACCAATTAGATCCCGCCAACAGCAACGAAGGCCTGCAGGAAGTGGCATTAGACCTGGAAGAAGGCGCCGATATGGTAATGGTCAAACCGGGCATGCCGTATTTGGACTTGGTCTATCGCGTAAAACAACAATTCGGCGTGCCGACTTTCGCCTATCAGGTCTCCGGCGAATACGCCATGCACATGGCTGCCATTCAAAACGGCTGGCTGAAAGAAAAAGAATGTATTATGGAATCGCTGCTCTGCTTCAAACGCGCCGGCGCCGACGGCATTCTGACCTACTTCGCTAAAAAAGTGGCGGAATGGTTGTATTTGGAAGGGAAAAATAAGTAGTTCTGAAGCGAAAAGACAAAAAAGTGCAGTCAAAATTTGCGGCGTTTTTTAAGTCGGTAAAGTCGAAATCACAGTTGGTGAGCTTGTCGAACCATAAGTGATTCCGGCTAAGAACGACGCAAGATTCATGCTTCAACAAGGTCAAGCCAACCCGTCTTGCATCGCCGCACTTTTGGCTTTATTGCACGAAATATCTGCCACCTGTAAGAATAAACCTTGTAGCGTATTCAAAATCGCCAAACGGTTTTGGCGTAACGTAGGATCCTCTGCATTCACCATCACATTGTCGAAGAAGTTATCCACAGGCGTGCGTAAGTTGGCGAGTTTATCCAACACTGCTGTGTATTCGCCTTGTGCGATTAACGGCTGCACTTCGGTTTGTAATGCAAGCACGGCTTCCGCTAAGGCTTTTTCTGCCGGCTCAACGCAAGCGGTCAAATTAATTTCGCCGATGGCAATATCCGCTTTGGCAAGAATGTTCGCCACGCGTTTATTCGCCGTGGCTAAGGCTTCTGCCGAATCTAAAGTGCGGAAATGCGACACCGCACGCACGCGGGCATCAAAGTCTGCCGGGCGGGTTGGGCGGCGGGCAAGTACGGCTTGGATTACGTCCACCGCAATGCCTTCGTCTTGATACCACGCACGGAAACGACCGAGCATAAAGTCCACCACATCGGCAACCACGTTTTTGTTAATGAGTTTATCGCCGAAAAGTGCGGCTGATTTTTGCACTAAATCTTCCAGATCAAGCGGTAGGTTTTTCTCAACGATAATGCGTAATGCACCGAGTGCCGCACGACGTAGAGCAAATGGGTCGGCACTGCCTTTCGGCGCTTGTCCGATACCGAAGATCCCTGTTAAAGTGTCGAATTTATCCGCTAAAGCTACGCTACTCGCCACCAAGGATTTCGGCAATTCATCGCCTGCGAAACGCGGCATATATTGTTCGTTCAACGCCACTGCCACTTCTTCATCTTCGCCGTCATGCCAGGCATAGTGCATACCCATCACGCCTTGGGTGTCGGTAAATTCAAACACCATATTGGTCATCAAGTCGCATTTTGACAGCAAGCCGGCACGTTTCGCTTTCGCTTCGTCGGCGCCGATTTGTTTGGCGATTTCGCCTGCAAGCTGTTCAATGCGGTCGGTTTTGTCACGCAATGTGCCAAGCTGTTGTTGGAACAACACGGTTTCTAAGTGCGGCAAGCGATCCACCAATTTTTGTTTTAAGTCGGTTTTGAAGAAGAATTCCGCGTCCGTTAAACGTGGGCGAACCACTTTTTCGTTGCCTTCGATAATCGCACTTGGATCATCAGGATTGATGTTCGACACGAAGATAAAGTGCGGTAAAAGTTTTCCTTCTTTGCCATAAATTGGGAAATATTTTTGGTCGCCTTTCATGGTGTAAACCAAGGCTTCCGCAGGCACGGCAAGGAAGCGTTCTTCAAATTTCGCCGCCAATACATTCGGGTATTCCACCAATGAAGTCACTTCTTCCAACAGGCTTTCTTCAATATCCGCCACGCCGCCAAGTGCGGTCGCTTTTGCTTGCGATTTTGCCAAAATTTCCGCTTTGCGTTCGTTGAAATCGGCAATGACCGAGCCTTTTTCACGCAACAGTTGTGGGTATTGATCGGCGTGCTGAATTTCAAATTCACGCTCTCCTAAGAAGCGATGACCGCGAATGGTGCGACCACTTGCCACGCCTAAAATTTCGCCTTCGATTAACTCATCGCCAAGCAACATGGTTACCGTATGAACAGGGCGAATGAATTGCACGGTTTTGTCCGCCCAACGCATTGGTTTTGGAATGGGCAATTTTGCCAAAGCGCTCGCCACGATGTTGCCAAGCAAGTTTTTGGTCGGCTGACCTTCAATTTTTGCACGGTGAACCAGCCATTCGCCTTTGTCGATGGCAAGACGTTCCGCTTGCTCCACGGAAATCCCACAACCACGCGCCCAGCCTTCTGCCGCTTTGGTTGGTTTACCTTCCGCATCAAACGCCGCCGACACCGCAGGCCCGCGTTTTTCAATTTCTTTGCTCGGTTGTTGGGTGGCAAGTGCCAACACTTTCACCGCCAAACGACGCGGCGCCGCAAACCATTCGATTTTGTCGAACGCCAACCCCGCTTGGTTCAATTCAGCTTGCACGTTATCCGCAAAGGCGGTGGCTAATGTTTTCAGAGCTTTTGGCGGCAGCTCTTCCGTGCCGATTTCTACTAGGAAGTTTTGGGTTGTCATTGGTTTTCTCGTTAAAATTTTCTTACTCATTATTAAAATCATTCTTTAATATTCGAATAAAAGTTTCATTTCGTGAACTTGCATCTGATACTAACGCATTAAAATCTAAATATGAAACTTCTAAACCTAATTCATTATAGGGTCTATACCAGATTTCTCCTTGAATAGAAAACCTAGGTTTATAATCTTGGTTACGTAGTGTTCTTCTAAACTTATCGTCAATGTTTACTAAAGCATATAGCCACATTCTTCCTACCGTTATATCTTCACTCAATAAATCTTTTATTTCACTGGCATACTCAACTAATTCTGAAGATGCTTTAAGTTTCTCATGCTTACCTACATTAAGTCTTTTAAATTCAAAAATAACAATATCAATTTCTTTATCTTTTTTTTGCTCATCTTGTGGTTTTGAAAAAAGTAATAGAAAATCTGGTCTTTCTTGAGAACCTGACTCTTCCTCAAAGAAATCTTTATTTAACTTAGAGATCTTATTTAATGTTATGTCACTAAAAGAACTATAAAATGACATGAATCTATTATCTAAAATCCAAGCATTATTCTTAAAAATATTAAAGTTAGTCTTACTGCTCTCATTTTTTCTAGGGCAAATTACATCATGTATAGTTTCTTCAATATCTTTCAAACTAATTTTCTGCAGTTTATCAATTTGTTTCTGCCTAAAGAGAATATATTCAGCTAAATTTCTTGACGATAACTCTAAGGCTTTTTGATAATCTTCATTTGTGAGATTTTCTTTCTCCAATATGGATTATTGATCATCAAAAAATTTATCCCTAGCCTGAAACAATATATCTTTTTTAGAGCTAAATCCAATATCATCTTCAGAAATATAACCTATTAAGTGAGGATATTTATCTTTTAGATATTTCTTTTCTTTCTCTTGGAGATTGTGAAAATCAGGTACTTTTTCTCTAAAAATATCTTGTATTTTACTCTTGAATATCTTTTTTATTTCCTTTAAGTCATTCTTATCAACTGTTAATTCCTGTCTTGTTGGATTAACTTGACCATCAAAACATTTTGAGTATAGGAAAAAGATAGCATCGAATCCATCTATATAATTCTCTTTATCTATAATAGGCACCTTAATTGCTCTATTATCAATAGCAAACGAAGTCACAATAGATGTTTTTTTTGAAGTCTTTTCAACATAATAATATAGGGATAATGGCTCTCTAAACAAATCATAACTAACCTTTTCTGATAGTCTAGGGCTTATATTTTTTAAATAATCACTTTCTATCTCTAAGCATTCAAATTCTGGAATACCATCAATAGATATAACTTCATTAGAAAAATTATTGTCTATATTAGTATTTATACTAATTTTAATATTTTTCCCAGCCTCCTTCATCTTATGAAATGCCGGCAAGAACTCAGATAAAATATTCTCTTTAATTCTTGTTGAATTTATACTTTCTTTACTACCTAATCTGTCTTTAGAGAATCCACTAAATGAAACACATGTTCCAGTCTCTTCTGAAAAAATATTCTCTTTTTGGTATATAGAATCATCAAAATTATAATTAAAATTAAAGACGATTTTTTCTATCTGTTGCCCTTTTCTATAGATACTTTCAAAATTAATATTATCAAAATAATGTAGATAAACTAATCTTCCTTGACCTTTATGAGAGGTATCTTGTGCATCCATTAAATTAGAAAACCTTTGATACCTAACTTCATCAATACCAACGCCATTATCAATAATCTTAAAAGAACTAAATTCGCTATTATTATAATTAATATCAATGGTAATCTCTGTTGCATCTGCATCAAGAGCATTTGCAATTGCTTCAATATAAATCATTTCAAACGAATGATTAGGAAATAATCTTGAAACAGCCGTTCTCAAATTAATTTTCATAACATATTCCTTAATCCCAGATATTTTCTAAACCTTAACTTATTATTTTTACTTTACTAAAAACCTTTCTCTTGCCCTTTCCACCGCTAAATGCAACCGTTCTTCCAACACTGCTTTACTTGGCAACACCGTCATATATTCGGCAATATGAATAGCGGAACTTTTTAAATCCAATAATTCCACTTGCTCTTGTTTTTTCGAGGTACAGAGAATAATCCCAAGCGGTGTATTTTCGTCGTCTTCCTGCTCATATTTCGCGAGCCATGCAAGGTAAAGTTCCATCTGGCTTTTTATGCGAATGTTTGAAGGCTTCGGTTTTTAATTCAATCGCAATCAGGCGTTTGAGTTTACGGTTATAGAACAACAAATTAATATAAAAATCATCGTTATCAATTTGAATCCGTTTTTGGCGGGCAATAAACGTGAAACCGGCGCCCAGCTCTAATAAAAACTGCTCAATTTCGCGTAAAATCGCATCTTCTAAATCTTTTTCTAAGTAACGATCGTTGAGGTCTAGAAAATCCAAAATATAAGGATCTTTTAGCACCATAGATTGATTGTATTCACCTTTTTCACGCAGTAAGGCCATCTCTTGAATGATGGTTTCGTCCGGCTTTTTAGAAATTGCGGTGCGTTCAAATAAAAGCGAACCAATGCGATCATCAAGCGTTCTCGTACTCCAACGTTCTTGTGCTGCCATAGTGGCGTAGAAGTCGCGTTTAATCGGATCATCAATATAAATAATGCTTTTAAAATGCGTCCAACTTAATTGTCTCCGCAGTGCAGAGACAATCTCAATATCAGCAAAAGTCTCTGCAAACTTCATGCAATGGTTAAGCTGAGCTTTACTCCAGCCCTTACCGAATTGAGACGTTAGGTTTTTAGCTAAATTTGCTACAACTTGTTGCCCATATTCCGCCCGTTCCCCCTGCAAAATATGTTGATTAATACGGTTACCAATATGCCAATACAACATGGTCAACTCGGCATTCACCGCCACAGCCATACGCTGTTTAGTATTGCGAACCAGCTCGATGATTTCTGTTGTAAAGGTATTTTCTGTGGTCATCAGCGACATAATCGTCCTTTAAAGTGCGGCCAGTTTTCCGGGTGTTTTTTAAGCGAAAATGTCGCGCAGTTCGCTTTCTGTCAAAATGACTCGCCCGTTTTCCAATAACAGCGCCGGAAAGCCCGCATTGCCCTTGGCTTTAACGGCATCAAACGCGGCGTTGTTATCACGCAAACGTAGCCACTGTTTTAAATTCGGGATGGAAGACATCACTTCCACTTCGTCGTATTCCACGCCCAAGCGTTTCAGTTCCGCCACAAAAGGCGCGGTGTCGGGGCATTTTTCGGCATAATAAAGAATCGGTTTCATCATGAACTCCATGAAAAAGTGCGGTTGATTTTCACCGCACTTTTGCCAACTACTTCTTACACCCCGGGAAACCCAAGGCTTCGCGGCTGGCGTAATAGGCTTCCGCCACGCCTTTAGTAAGCGCACGAATGCGTAAAATATAACGTTGACGTTCGGTTACGGAAATGGCTTTACGCGCGTCCAATAAGTTGAAACTGTGCGCCGCTTTCAAAATGCGTTCGTACGCCGGCAACGGCAGCGGTTTTTCCAATGCCAACAGGTTTTGCGCTTCTTTTTCGTATTGATCGAAACAATAGAACAGGAAATCGGTGTCGGCATATTCAAAGTTGTAGGTGGATTGTTCCACTTCGTTTTGATGGAACACGTCGCCGTAAGTGGTTTTGCCAAGCGGACCGTCGGACCACACCAAATCATACACGCTGTCCACGCCCTGAATGTACATCGCCAAGCGTTCTAAACCGTAAGTAATTTCGCCGGTCACCGGTTTACATTCCAAGCCGCCCACCTGTTGGAAATAGGTGAATTGGGTCACTTCCATGCCGTTCAGCCACACCTCCCAACCCAAGCCCCACGCGCCCAGCGTCGGGTTTTCCCAGTTATCTTCCACGAAACGAATATCGTTTTGGGTCGGGTCGAAACCGAGCATTTTTAAGGAATCCAAATACAGTTCCTGAATGTTGTCCGGTGAAGGTTTGATCACCACTTGGAATTGATAATAATGCTGCAAACGGTTCGGGTTTTCGCCATAACGACCGTCTGTCGGGCGGCGCGACGGCTGCACATAGGCAAACGCCATCGGTTCAGGCCCCAACGCGCGAAGTGCCGTCATCGGGTGTGAAGTGCCCGCGCCCACTTCCATATCAAACGGCTGCACCACCGTACAACCTTGGTTCGCCCAGTATTCCTGTAAGGCAAGAATCATGCCTTGAAAAGTTTTTACATTAAATGTTGTCATAATCAGTTCTACGAATTGAAGGGTGGAAAATGCGTGCCATTATACTGAAAACACAAGGCGGGATAAAGGAAAGACGGCAAAAAGTGCGGTGGAAAACACTTGGATTTTTAACCGCACTTTATGTGCGCACCGGTCCAATCGCGGAGAGAAAACGGGCGATTTTGCACTCGTCACAGCCGTTAAATACGGTCAAAAACAAATCCTCCCGTGCAGCAAACGGCGGACGATTTGCCGTACGTTGATTTTCTATGGACGGGGATTCCGCCGCACCGAAAATGCCACGGAATAAGCCCCGTCGGGAAATGGCGTGGTGGCTTAAATATGCCTGATAGTAGGTTTCATTTTTTTGCATAGAGATGCTTTCCGTTAACGGTAAAAACGAACGGTTGGTACGTCTAAATTTAGGGCTTGTTGCCATTGTTTTAGCGTAGCTAACGTCAATAACGCCAAGCCTCGATAAAACGGGAAATCTTCCAGCGTAGCAAGCAGTTGTAAACAATGCGGCGCCCAAGTAAGGAGATGGCGACTGAGAAACTCCATCATTAAGTGCGGTTGATTTTCCGCCAAATATGCCGCCAGCATTAACATCAAGCCCAGATGATCTTCCGGCTCATCCTGGTGGGATTGAAAGGCAATCTGATGACGTTGCAGGAAGGCGCGTAGCTCCAACAACGAACTGCCGAAAATCACCGATTCCGGATCCAAATAGACGGAACCCCAAGGCGGCGCAGGCAGCGCATTCGGACCGATAAACAACGCCTGATATTGTTCGGTAAGCGGTTGTTGCAAACCTTCGGCAAAAAGTGCGGTGGTTTTTTCCAGCGTTTTTTCATCCACAAAAGGCGCCCATTCCTGTTGCCAATTTTCCTGTTCAAAAAAACGCAACACAGGGGCAACCCGCGCGTCATCGGGCGCATAATAAAACGCGGCGCCCAATAACCGCCCTGCGGTGGAAATCCATTGCATTAATCCGTTCTCCATAAAAACTCCTGATAAAATGACCGCACTTTTTTTAGTTATTGACGACAATTAACCACCTACCGCCATGCCAAGGGTCATGTGCGCACCATAAAACAAATTGCGTCCTAACATTTCGGCAAACAGCGTCAAAATGACAGCCAATGCGAGTACGCCGATGTTTTTACTGCGGAAAATAAAGCGCGCAGCGAGGGCTAAGCAGCAAAAACGCAGTGCGCTGAAGGGGGCATAATCCGGCACGAGGGCGGCGGCATTTTGTATGGCGCTGTGAATCTGCGGTAAGGCGAAACCTTGGTAAACGGCGACAATGGCGGCGAATAACACCGCAAGGGAAAATAACCAAGGCAAGGCGCTAAGTTGATAAGTCCGTTGTGGGTTTGCCATCAGCAACGCATAACTTAACGCGATGCCGCCCAATGCTACCGTGCCGTAGAACAGGCAGGAGGTTATCGGCGTGTTCCAGGTCGGCACACTTGGAATGTGATAAACCTGATCCATTATCACCATAAAAGCCAAACCGATAAGGGAGGTTATCACCAACCATAGTTTGTCGAGTACAAGGGGCATTTTACGCATGATGACAAGCAACCAATACATACCCGCCATAGCAAAGAACAACGCCCCCGACGCGATTTCGTTACTCATCATAGATTCGCCCACACGGTTCAGCGAATTAAAAGCGCGGATCGGCGTGCCTAAGTGCAACACGGAGGCGATAAAGCCAATACCGAGTAACGCAAGGATCACAAACATGACTTTGTGCACATAACGACGACTTTGTGCATTTGAATTGGTGCAAAGCACGAAGCTAAAAACAAGCCAGGAACCGACCGCACTTTGTGCCAACACGGTGAACACCACCAAAGGTAATTCATGTATCACGATGCTCATTTTACACCTCTCCCGGGTTACCTAAGAACCCGTTGGTATCGCCGCTTGGGCGGGCATTTTTGTTTGGTCTCACGACTAAATTCGGATGGGTTACTTCTGCCGGTGGCAAGGGTGCAATAGAGACCTGTTCGCCATATTTGGCGCGCAATTCCTCAATGGGCGCAAAATCAAGGGCGCGCAATGGGCAGGCATCGACGCAAATTGGTTTTTGCCCTGCTTTAATACGCGAATAGCAACCGTCGCATTTGGTCATATGACCTTTTTCCGCGTCGAATTGCGGCGCGTCATACGGGCACGCCATGTGGCAATAGCGACAGCCGATGCAGGTTTCTTCATTCACAATCACAAAACCGTCGGCATTTTTGTGCATGGCGCCTGTCGGACAAACCTTGGTACAAGCCGGATCGGCGCAATGATTGCAGGAAATGGACATGTAATAAGCAAACACGTCTTGGTTCCAACAACCGTCCGGCTGTTGGCTCCAGTTGCCGCCGGTGTATTCATAAATGCGGCGGAAATTCACCTCCGTGCCTAAATCTTTGTAATCTTTACAGGCTAATTCGCAAGTCTTACAGCCGGTACAGCGATCCGAATCAAAATAAAAACCATATTGTTCCATTATTCACTCCCTACAAGCGTTCCACTTGAACCAAATTCGAATGTTGCGGATTGCCTTTCGCCAGTGGTGACGGGCGTTGGGTGGTCAGCACATTAATACAGCCGGAATGGTCGATGCGATCTTTATCCGGCGCATACCACGCGCCTTCGCTTAATGCGACCACGCCCGGAATAATACGCGGGGTCACCTTAACGTTAATGCGCACTTCACCACGATCATTAAAAATACGAATCAGATCGCCGTTTTGAATACCACGCGGTTGCGCATCAATCGGGTTCATCCACACTTCCTGCGGATTGGCGGCTTTTAACACATCCACATTACCGTAAGTGGAGTGCGTGCGGGCTTTGTAATGGAAACCGCTGAGTTGTAGCGGGTATTTTTTCATCAACGGATCGCCGTAATGCTCGAAACTTTGCGCGTGAACCGGCAGCGGGTGAATCACTTCATCTTCTGCCAGTTTCCAGGTTTTGGCGATTTCCGCTAAACGGGAGGAATAAATTTCAATTTTGCCGGACGGTGTTTTCAACGGGTGAGCTTCCGGGTCGTCACGAAACTCTTTGTACGCCACTTTGAAACCGTTCGGATCCACTTTTTTGAAAATGCCTTGTTGTCTGAATTCCTCAAAGGTTGGTAATTCCGGCAGTTTTTCGCGGGATTGTGCATAAATATAGCGTAGCCATTCTTCCTGCGTGCGACCTTCGGTGAATGTGTCTTTTACCCCCATTTTGTCCGCCAAATCGCTTAACATATCGTAAATCGTGCGACATTCAAAAGACGGTTTAACCACTTGGTCGGCAAAAATCACATACGCCATATTGGAAACGAAAGCGTCCAGTGCAAAATCCATTTGTTCCGAAGTGGTGCAATCCGGCAACAAAATATCGCTGTATTTCGCAGTGGAAGTCATGTGGTTATCAATGGTGATGATCATTTCGCATTGGCTGTCGTCCTGCAAAATGTCATGGGTGCGGTTAATTTGCGCGTGCTGATTGATAAGGCAGTTACTGGAATAATTCCAAATTACCTTAATCGGCGCGGACAGTTTGTCTACGCCGCGAATACCGTCGGTAAGTGCGGTCATTTCCGGTCCCCGAATAATGGCATCAGTCCACATGAACATCGGAATACTGGCCTTTACCGGATTTTTTAACGTCGGCATTCGCACAAACGGAATGCTGTACGCACTTTCCCGCGCGCCAGTGTTGCCGCCATGAATACCGACGTTACCGGTTAAAATCGGCAGCATGGCAATGGCGCGGGAAATGAGTTCACCGTTACTGCGTCGTTGCGGTCCCCAGCCTTGGGAAATAAATGCCGGTTTGGTGCTACCGATTTCACGGGCTAATTTAATAATACGATCCACCGGAATTCCGGTGATTTTCGATGCCCACTCCGGCGTTTTGGCTATACCATCATCGCCCTGCCCTAAAATATAGGCTTTGTAATGCCCATTTTGCGGGGCGCCCTCCGGTAAAGTTGTTTCATCGTAGCCGACACAATATTTATCAAGGAAGGGCTGATCCACCAAATCTTCGGTAATCATCACATACGCCAGCGCAGAAACCAATGCCGCATCGGTGCCGGGACGAATCGGAATCCATTCGTCTTCGCGCCCTACGCCGGTATCGGTATAGCGTGGGTCAATTAAAATCATTTTGGCGTTGGAGCGTTGTTTTGCCTGTTCGATACAGTAGGTCAAACCACCGCCGCTCATGCGTGTCTCGGCGGGATTGTTACCAAACAGTACGATAAGTTTGGTGTTTTCGATGTCCGCCATCCCGTTGCCGAGCGCCCATCCGCCGCCATAGGTATAATCTAATCCCACCGCAATTTGTGCGGTGCTGTAATCGCCGTAGTGGTTTAAATACCCGCCGATACAGTTCATAAAACGCGCCACCATAGTAGAAGCTGGTGGCCAGGATTTGGTCATTGTGCCGCCCAGAGTACCGGTGCCGTAGTTCAGGTAAATGGACTCATTGCCGTATTTTGCAATATTGCGTTTTAAGGCATTGGCAATTTCCGTTAAAGCTTCGTCCCAACTAATACGTTTGAATTTACCTTCACCACGCTTTCCCACACGTTTCATCGGATATTTCAAACGATCGGGATTATAAACACGACGACGCATAGAACGCCCACGCAAACAGGCGCGCACCTGGTGATCCACATTGTAAGTTTCCGTATCTGTATTGTCGGTTTCCACATAGGTAATGCGATTATCCCTAACGTGCATACGTAACGGACAACGACTTCCGCAGTTGACGGTGCAGGCGCTCCACACCACTTTTTCTGCGCTTTCTTGTTCTTTTTTTAATGTGTCCGTCGCCATCACATTAAATGGCAGGACAATATCCGCCGCTATAATGGCAGCACCTGCCAGTGATGACTTAATAAAATCTCGCCGACTAAGTTGGTTAAAATTATTCATAACTACCCCCCTCATACACATTTTTAGTAATATCAAGGAGTGATCATTTAACCATTTATAGTGAGTCAAAGAATTTGAAATCGATCACAAAAGATAACCGAGCATCCCAAAAACTGACAAAAACATGATCAAAATCAATAGTTAAAATAAACTACAATGCCTCTTACTTTTCCCTCAAAATGTAAAAGGAATTGATCGTTTTCGGTTTCGTGAAGTTTAATATCTAAAATAGTAATTACTTGTTGGGAGATATTTGAAATTTTTTCGTTGTTCACAATTAAATCCCCTATGGGCTTTGGTTGAAAATTTGCTTTTCACTGTTTAGTTAAGCCATCATATCAACCTTAAATGCATGTATTGTCGCTTTTTTATATGTCTTTTACAGACTATTTTAAATTATTTTTGATTAACTGTTTGTTTCTTGAGCACTTTAAAAGGGTGAATTATTAAGGCTATAAGCCTTAATGCAGCGAAGCGGTAAACCTGCGGCTCTTGCTTGTTGTTGATAAACGTACTGAGCGTGCCGACCTTTCTAGCAGATAACATGCCAATTTTCCCTCTTGCTGAAATCTTGCGATATATCCTCTTAAAGAATGCCAAAGAAGCCCACAGCAAGTAGCAATGCAAAAATTCGGTCATATAAAAATTTTTGGGTAAAGCCGAAAAAAACGAAGAGCAGCTCAATGAGCTGCTTAATTATATTCGAAAGGACGATACACTTGTCGTTACAAAATTCGATAGGCTAGGGAGTAGCCTAAGCCAATGCTTAAAAATGGCAGATTTTTTATTAGAAAATAAAATCGGTTTCATTACATTAAATCAAGCTATAGGCACTACAAAACGCAAGGATCCTATGGCTATGGGCTATTTACCGAGTCGGAGCTAAATTTTATCGTAGAAAGAACACAAGGGGGAGGGGGGAACTTGCTAAAATTGAATCTGGAGATTCAGCAGCGATAGAGGGGAAACCTAAAAAACTCTCTCAAAAAAGACGAGGAATATAAATATATTGACGAATAAATACAACATATCAAGAGCCACAATAAGCAGATATAAAAAAACGAGCAAAATAACTACCGCTTTCCTGCGGTTCTTGCTGAATTCTCAAAGAGTAAAAACAGACTACACTCTTTTTTTTACTCTTTAGACTATTTATTTATAGGGAAAAACCTTTAGATTTTTGAGCTTGTTGTTCCTGAGATTTAGGTTTAATTTTAGAACCTACGGCGT
>NZ_NRDF01000004.1:0-118733 GCF_003130205.1 Aggregatibacter actinomycetemcomitans | reverse complement strand
TTTATTTATAGGGAAAAACCTTTAGATTTTTGAGCTTGTTGTTCCTGAGATTTAGGTTTAATTTTAGAACCTACGGCGTTAATTGCTCTTGCTTCAGGGCGATTGACTTTTAATTCATTATCTAGCTGTTTAGGCTTGATAGCTCCAGATTTCAAGGCTTCTGCGGTTATGCCTTTTTGCTGTATATCTTTATGATCAGCAAACCCATCAAGAGCCTTTGAGATCTGGCTATCTTGCTTGATAATTTCATTAGCCTTTACACCGTTTACCAGAACATCATAGGATTTTTGACCTAATTTTTCGGATAGCTCTCCATTGAACGAAAAATCTACTTTATAGACTTTAGATTGCTCAACATTTAATTCAGATAGTGAATCACTTATAATTTCCTCTAGGGATTTATATTCTTTATGGTAAAGAATCGCATTTATTTCATCTTGTAACGCAATTCTTTGGACTGGATCTGCATTTTTCAACAGACTAACTGAATTTACTTCAAAATCTCTTGCTAAATATATTTCTGTTCTAGTTGCTTTAGACCAATCTAATTTAAACCCAACTTCTTCCGAAAGAATTCGAGTAAATTCTCGTAATGTTCGACTATTCCCATTAGGTAATGGGTGAATGTAATCTAGCTTTTTATAAATATCTGCAACTTCTTTAGCAAATTCATCTTTATTAAAAGTTTTTAATCGGTTTATATTGATCGCATTTAAAGTATCTTCAGCCTCTTTAATACTTCTACTATCCATGGAGTTATAAAAACGGTTATATTCCCAAAGCCCCGATAATAGAGTGCCTTATGCCACAACTCATTACTACCTATTTCAACTTCAGGTCTAAATTTACCAGCTACATCATGGCTATCCTGAAAAATATAACCATTTAATCTTTTCAGATGTTCTAAATCAAATTTCCCTTTTACAGGATTTTCTCTCAATTCTGATAAACGAATAAATGACAACTTATCCTTTATCTCTTCTTCAGAATAACCCTTCATCATATTACACACCTGCTCTTACTGCTGTAATATATTCTTTTGTAAATTCTTCTCTTGTTAATAAACCTTGAATATATTTATCGGCAATTTCTAACAATCCTTTAGGTAAAGTCACCCCCTCTAATCCTACGCTAGATTTTGCATATTCAACTGCTTCACGTCTAACTTCTTTTTCAGCTTCAGAAATCATAATTTGCCTCTTTAAAAACGGATATACCTATTATAAATAGTAGGTATGTTATACACCATAAAGAATTTTTTTAAAAGTCTTTCACAAGCCTTTTATAAATCTTCTACATATTATTTATAGAAAAAAATAAAAAACGAGCAAAATAACTACCGCTTTCCTGCGGTTGTTGCTGAATTCTCAAAGAGTAAAGACGGACTACGTTCGTTTTTTTACTCTTTGGACTATTATTTATAGGGAAAAACCTTTAGATTTTTGAGCTTGTTGTTCCTGAGATTTAGGTTTAATTTTAGAACCTACGGCGTTAATTGCTCTTGCTTCAGGGCGATTGACTTTTAATTCATTATCTAGCTGTTTAGGCTGGATAGCTCCAGATTTCAAGGCTTCTGCGGTTATGCCTTTTTGTTGCATATCTTGATGAGCAGCAAGCCCATCAAGAGCCTTTGAAAGTTGGCTATCTTTCTTTAGCAGATCATCGGCTCTTACTCCATTTACTAAAACATCATAAGACTTTTGTCCTAATTTTTCAGATTTTTCTAAATTTAGAGATAGAGGAGTTAGCCCTTTTTCGATAATATTCTCAAGCCCTTTATAATCACATCTATGAGCTTGAATTGAAGCACTTGTCATTTCTTCTTGAGTTGTTTTATCAAAACTTAATTCGTAGCCAGCCTCTTTTGCTAATTGAGCTATAAAGATTCGTTGTGTTCTTCCGTTCCCCTCTCTAAAAGGGTGTATAGCGTTAATTTCCCCCATATAGTAAGCTAATCTACCCACAATTTTATCAGACTCTGTTTTCTTCAAAAATTGCTCATTTTTGAGTTCCTTAAACAGTCTTTCAGATTGCGGAATAATACGATAGCCCATAGTGAAATCTTGTTCACCTTTTTGTAAATATCCATCTCTTATTTTTCCAGCAAAGGGATAAGTATCTTCGAATAATTTTTTATGGATAGCTTGAAGGTGCTTTAAATCAAATTTACCGTTAATTGGATTTTGATTTAAATCAAGAGCTTTCATATAAGAAGAAGCTCTTTCTATCCTATTTAATTCAGCTTCATCTTTAATTCCTTTTTTATTTATTAAAACTCCATCTTCATAAATATATGGATCAGATCCCGTATATTTCATAAACTCTCTCCTGAAATTCTTTATAACTAATTTCACCGTTTACCCAATCTTGAGAAAGTTCTAAAATATCGCTATCAGTATCCAATCCCTCAAGACGATTATTATCAATAGCAAATTGAACTGATTTTTGTCTACTTAATTTTTCTTCATTAGTAATCATACTTTTCTCTCTTTATATCAAAAATTATTGATTGAACAAAATAGCAGAGCGTCTCGCAATGCAACCGCCGAATTTGAATAATAGCACTCATAGCTATCAAATTTTACCACTTTTTAGCCGTGCCTGTCGCCGTTTTTTCAATCTCCACAAGTCGCCTACCCCATAGATGCAACAGCAGCTTGCTTATATTGCCCCTCATAAACTTTTATTGTCATAGCCGTCCAAATTCAAATTTAACTTACATTTTGCATAATGCAACAAGGCAAGAATAATCACACTTCTAACACGAACATTGATCCAATTTACCCGATAATCTTCGTAAAGTTCATAGAAAAATTCATAAGTGCGATTTTTTTGTATAGCGTAAGTACGCCCTGATTTTTGTACATTTGAACTTGTAACAAAATCAACATAATCAAGATAGTTAAAATCAGTTCGCATAAATTCAGCCACAATATTAAATAATGCAGCCTTTTTATTAAGATTAGTAACTTCTAAAAGTTTATCAATCAATCTATATTGAGCTTCTGTAAATCTTACCGTAGATAAATTAGTGCTTGTTTTTTTCGGTTTCTCTTGTTTAATTTCGCCGCTTGAAGCCTGTGAGATAAAAGTGGCGGCGTTTGTTGCGTGAAGATAATCGCTGACAACCTGGCGGTTGGTAGTTAATGCATTGAATAAATGCCTGAATACAACTAATCAACAAAATGAATGGCGCATTCCCTGGCAACGTAAACACATTCCCCAAGAGATAGTATTACACTAGTAGCACACAAAAAAATCTACACCAATCAAATTCAGCAAAAGTTAAATAGTTTAAAACTTGAACGTAAACAAATTTTACGCCAATTGGCGATTTTTAAAGGCAAGGTGGCAACCTTAAATGAGACCATTAAGATTATGCAAGAATAGCAAGTATGGTTTTAATACTGAGCTGTTCATCTGCCGTACCTGCAATGCTTCAAAGATAAGCTCCATAAAATGCTATTAAGTATTCTACATCAATGCTTTTATCGCACTTTCACCTTGTGAGAAATCTCTGAGCTTACTGTTAAACACGATAACCAAGACATCACAGCCACCAAAGAGCATAAAGATTCCGTGCGCGAAGCATTAATCTTTTTTTCTACATAAAACACCATGAAATTCGCCCGAAAGATGCCAAATGGAAACTCATTACTCATTAAAGTAGCAACCTCAAGCCGATAAAACCTTTCACGTTCATAGTCCTTTTTCTCTAATCGCAATAAAACTCGCTTGATTGCCCGGTAATAGTTATCATGAACCTCAACAAGTTGTGGATGACTACGCAAGGCTAATCATGTTCTGCAATTTCAAAATAAGGCAACTAGTCATTATGCTCTTGTAAAACCTTTGCAATGCAAGGGCAGTTATCAACGATGGAGGTTCAGGCATGAATGATATGAGTTCATTGATTTCCTGTGTTAACATATTGACCTATATTGCAAGTATTTCTTGCTTTGCCTTTAACAGCAGTAATTGCTCAATCAGCTCGTACTTCAATAACTTTTGTATCATAATAAAAACCCCTATCAAATGTAATTTTAATAGGGGTTTTAGAATTTTTAATAAGCTAAATCTTTGTGCAACTGCTACATAATACCGAATTCACCTGAAAAAGTAACCGCACTTTTTTATTGAAGCCGACGCTTAGTTGATTTTGAAACTAATCGGTACGCTGATTGAAGATGAGATCCCTGCCGGGCGCGGACCTATAGAGCGGGCGCTGTTTACCGCACTTAACGCCGCATTATCCAAATCTTCCGCTCCGGAACTTTTTACGATGCTCGCCCCGCTAATGGAACCATCTGCGCCGATGGAGAAAGAAACGGTTACAATGCCTTGCTTACGCATCATTTTGGCACGTGTTGGATAGCGTTTATGTTTCTCAATTTCACGTCGAATTGCCGATAAATAGGCATTTCTTTCATCGCTGCTGGCGCCACTGCCTGCTAAATTCGGATTATTGGTTGTCACCGGACCGGTTGATGTGGCTTTAGAATTCACCGAGGCATTGGAATCCACCGTTTTGTCACCCACAGGCACATCGGTTTTCGGTTTTTGCTTCGGCTTCTCTTTCGGTTTTTCCTTTGGCTTTTCTTTCGGTTTTTCCTTTGGCTTTTCTTTCGGCTTCTCTTTTGGTTTTTCCGGCTCTTTCGGTTTTTCAACTTTCGGCGGTTCCGGTTTTACCGTCGGATCATCTACCGCTTCCTGCTTTTCAGGTTCCGGCGCTTTTTCTTCCACCGATGGCGGCTCAGCTTCTACTTGCGCCATCAGCATTTCCATGGAGATGCTGGTGGACAATTCCCCGGCAACGCTATTAGCACTGAAATCTGATTTTTTCACGTGACTCCAGAACAACAAATAAACAATCACAGCATGAATCAGTAGAGACAAAAGCAAACTTAAGAGTGAACGCTTTGCTGTTTGCATAACATTCTCCTAGTTGCCGGCCGGCTGCTCTGCAGGTTTGGCGGATTGTTCATCGGCAGGTTTCGGTTTGGCGGCGCCATTGTCTTTGGTTGCCACGATCGCTACATCTTTAATTTCATTTTTTGCCAGTAAATCGGTGACGGAAACGAAATCCTGGAAAGATGCCTCGGAATCAATTTTTAGCGTCACTTTTTGCTTTTTATCCCAACCGGCGATTTCACTCTCTAAGCTTTCAAGATTGGTAGGTTTATCGTTGAAATATAATTCACCTTTTGCCGTTACCGTTAACAATTTTGCCAACTCATTGGATTTGAATGCGACGGAAGAACTGGCTTTCGGTACATTCACTTGGATTTTCCCCTGGGAAATGAAAGATGCCGTAATCAGCACAATCGCAAGTAGCACCAACATAATATCAATGAACGGGATAATGTTGATTTCATCAAACTTTTTCACAGGTTATTCCTTATCCTGTTCTTCTTTTTTATGTTGTTGAGAATTTAGTACTTTCCACTTCAAACGGTTCACTTCGACTTTGCGTCCCAAGGCATTATAGAAAATCATGGAAGGAATCGCCACCAGAATACCTAGTGCAGTGGCTTTTAAGGCCAAGGATAAGTGCAGCATGATTTCACCGGCATCTACTTCACCACCGGATTGACCGATTTGGTAGAAGGTCAGCAAAATCCCGATAACGGTGCCTAAGAGACCTACATAGGGTGCATTTGCTCCCACAGTAGAAACTATAGTGAGGTTACGGTTTAAATCAATTTCAAGTGCATAAATGGTGGAATATTGACTCACTTTAACACGGGATAAAAAGAAGAAACGTTCGATGACCATGGCGAGCATTAATACGCTCATAAACAGTAATAAACCGATAATAATGTAGTCACTATAATTTTGTAAGAATTCAAAAATTTGTGGCATTTGCTTTTCCTTTTTAAATGTGATCTGCTTAAATAGTAGAGAGAGGGGGCAGATCATACCCCTTCCACAACTGATAATCAATCTCATTTATTGTAAAAATCTGTGCTTATTTTTAAAACAAAAAGCGATAAGAATACTTCATCGTTTCAGATTACGTAAACACAAATTATTATAATTTAATGACCCTCGCCCGCTTAATCATATTCTCACTCACTTCCAACACGGTAACCTGCAAGCCATTAAGTTCACAGATTGTACCTTCGTGTGGAATTTCTTCCAAATGCTCTAAAATCAAACCGTTAAATGTGCGAGCCTCATCCGTATCCAAATTCCAGTGGAACATTTTATTTAAGTCGCGTAAATTAGCAGAACCATCAATAATAATGGAACCGTCCGATTGTTGGGTAACCTCTTCATCAATGGTCGGTGTGTTGGAAGTGGTAAATTCGCCCACGATTTCTTCCAAAATGTCTTCCAGTGTCACCAAGCCTTTAATATCACCATATTCGTCCACCACTAAACCGATACGTTCTTTACGTTGGCGGAAATTCGCCAATTGCGCTTTTAACGGCGTCCCTTCTGGAATAAAATACACTTCGTCGGCGGCACGGATCAGCGTTTCTTTGGTGAACTCATTTTTTTCCAATAATAAACGGAAGGCTTCGCGCACCCGCAATATACCGAGTATATTTTCGTCCATGCTGCCTTTGTATAACACCACGCGGTTGTGCGCCGCATGGTTGAGCTGGCGCATAATCGCCTTCCAATCATCATCAATATCAATACTGCCGATTTCATTGCGCGGTACCATAATGTCGTCCACGGTGACGGTATCCATATCCAAAATAGACAGCAGCATTTGCGGATGTTGCTCGTCCGGCGTGGCTTCGCCCGCTTCGCTTACGATACTGCGTAATTCTTCACGGCTGATAACCTGTTTTTTCAGCGCCGGTTTTAAGCCCACCAAACGCATTAAGGTTTTGGTGAATAGGTTCATGACCCAAGCTAACGGAGAAAAGATTTTGATCAGCGGGGTTAATAAATGGCTGGTGGTCAAGCCCACTTTTTCCGGGTGCATTGCCGCCACAGTTTTCGGAAAAATTTCGGAGAAAATCAGCATGACAAAGGTCAGTAGCCCGGTGGCAATCGCCACGCCTGCATCGCCGTATAAACGTATTCCGATCACGGTGGCGATGGCGGAAGCACAGACATTAACAAGATTATTGAAAATAAGGATAAAACTTAATAGGTTATCCGGTTTGGTCAACAGTTTTTCCGCTTTTTGCGCGCCTTTATTTCCTTGCTCGGATAAGAAGCGCAGGCGGTATTTGTTTAGAGAAAGCAGCCCGGTTTCGGAACCGGAAAAATAGGCGGAAAGCACCAAACACACAATTAAAATGATAAATAACGTACTAAGGGGAATACTGTCCAATGGGAAATCCTTGCATTAATTGAAAATAAAAAATGCGGGAAAAACTCACCGCACTTTTCTCTCATCCTTTGATTTTACACAATCAATCGGCTACCGAAGTAAGCAATCGTGAGCAAAATCATACCCGAAATTGCATAAATAATCATCTTTTTCCCACGCCAGCGGTATTTCTTATGCCCCAGAATCGCAATGCCGAACACGATCCAGCCAAGTAATGAAAATCCCCCTTGCAGGTTGTCAGGTGTCATGGCGTGCATCAAATGGTAGGAACCGGAAATCAAGGTCAGCGTCAGCAATATTTCACCGCTCACCAGTAAACGAAAAAAATGGCGTTCCACCGTCATCAATGGCGGCACCATCGGCGAAAAGTGCATTTTTTTGGCTTTTAAGCGACGGTCAATCCAGCCCAGTTGAATGGCGTATAGCGTGGCAATACAACACACCGCATAAGCAAAAATAGACAAGCCGATATGAAATAACATGGAACCGTTTTGATTCAACAGTTGAATAATATGGCTTGGAATAAAGGTGGCGTAAACCAGATTAACCATGGAAAAACAATACACGATAGGCAACACAAACCACATGCTGTTTACCCGCAACATGGCAAGTGTGGCTAACGAGGCGATAATCACGCTCATCAATGACGCCATTTCCATCAGGGTGAAAGTTTGCCCGTTTGCTAAATCATTAAGCAACGGCAACGTGGTGAAAACATGGCAAATAATGGCAAAAAGTGCGGTCAGAAAAAACGGTGTTTTTTTAGGTTGGGTTTGCCCGCCATTGACCTGCGAGGTTAATAACATCGGCGTGATAAACAACACGCTGATTAAATAAAAAATAATTGATAAAACAGCAATCCACATAAATATTATCCCATGTTTCGTTGGCGTTTTATTCTAGCTATATCGGGTTAAAATCGCCATCACTTTATTTCAAGGGTGAAAACGCGCCGAATTTCAGTATAATGAACGGCATTTTACCGATAACCTCTTTCCGATTTAACCACAGGCAATATTATGTTTGAAAATTTATCCGATCGTCTTTCCAAAACCCTGCGCAACATTAGCGGACGCGGGCGTTTAACCGAAGATAATATTAAAGACACCTTACGCGAAGTACGCATGGCGTTGCTGGAGGCCGATGTGGCGCTTCCGGTGGTGCGTGATTTTATTAATAAAGTGAAAGAACGCGCCATCGGCGTTGAAGTCAACAAAAGCCTCACGCCGGGGCAGGAGTTCGTCAAAATCGTACAAGCCGAACTGGAAGCGGCGATGGGCGAAGCCAACGAAAGCCTGAATTTAGCCACGCAACCGCCGGCGGTGATTTTAATGGCGGGTTTGCAAGGGGCGGGGAAAACCACCAGCGTGGGGAAACTGGCGAAATTCCTGCGCGAACGCCACAAGAAAAAAGTGCTGGTGGTCTCTGCCGACGTGTATCGCCCGGCGGCAATCAAGCAATTGGAAACCCTTGCTCAAGCGGTCAATGCCGATTTCTTCCCGTCCGATGTTAAACAAAATCCGGTGGATATTGCCAAAGCGGCATTGGCGGAGGCCAAACTGAAATTCTACGATGTGCTGATCGTGGATACGGCGGGTCGCTTGCACGTTGACGGCGAAATGATGGACGAAATCAAACAGGTTCATGTGGTGTTAAACCCTGTCGAAACCCTGTTCACCGTGGATGCCATGACCGGTCAGGATGCGGCGAATACGGCAAAAGCCTTTAATGAAGCGCTCCCGCTGACCGGCGTGATTCTCACCAAAGTGGATGGCGATGCGCGCGGCGGGGCGGCGTTATCCATTCGTCAAATTACCGGCAAACCGATTAAATTCCTTGGCGTGGGCGAAAAAACCGATGCATTGGAGCCTTTCCATCCCGATCGCGTGGCATCACGCATTCTCGGCATGGGGGACGTGCTTTCCTTAATTGAAGATTTAGAACGTTCCGTTGACCGCGAAAAAGCGGAAAAAATGGCGCAAAAATTCAAGAAAGGCGACGATTTTACCTTGGAAGATTTCCGCGAACAGTTACGCGAAATGAAGAAAATGGGCGGCATGATGTCCATGCTGGAAAAATTACCGGGTGCCAAAAACCTGCCGGATCATGTAAAAAATCAAGTGGATGACAAAATGTTCAATAAGCTGGAAGCCATCATCAATTCCATGACCTTAAAAGAACGCGCCAATCCCGACATTATCAAAGGCTCCCGTCGTCGTCGTATTGCCCTCGGCTCCGGCACGCAGGTGCAAGATGTCAACAAATTGCTCAAACAATTCGACGAAATGCAACGCATGATGAAGAAAATGCGCAAAGGCGGCATGGCGAAAATGATGCGCGGCATGCAAGGTTTAATGGGCGGTGGACTTGGCGGGTTAGGCGGAATGTTCAGACGTTAATCTTCCTTTCAGCCATCATAAAAAGCAAAAAAGTGCGGTCATTTTAAAAAACGTTTTTTAGAATGACCGCCCCAAAGGGTGGAGTTGTCTGCGCCAAGCGTTCTACCACTTAAACGGGTCGGCACAAAGGTAATCGCTACATCGCCAGTTTTAAGTAGGGTGGTGGAATGCCCACGCCACGGAATCGTTTTGCCATTGGCTATTGTCGAGCTGCGCCGTGGGTAAAGGTTCACTTGGATCTTTGCCCGCGGGTGGGTTGATCATTTTCCATGCCCAACCGAACAATGAGGCAGGCTCTTCTTCTGTGGCAGTACGCACAGGAATTACTTCCGGATTGTTAAATTTAGTGCCGTCAACGTGTTTTAAAGCCTACATTTTAGCAAAGCTTGCGGCATCAGGTTTGCTACCAAACAGGGTGATAGTTTAAAAATACCCGGCCCGCTGCGCTGAAAATCATGAGTCATTTGATGATTTTCATGAATAGACTCATTAAAATTCCTTAAATTTAAATAACAAGGCATATGGACGCTTCATTTCAGTGCACTTTGATGGAAAATTTAGCCTCGCTAGAACTGATTAATCAGCTAAACATTGCGCATGATAGACAATATGTTCCCCAATAAAACTGGCGATGAAATAATAGCTATGGTCGTAGCCTTTGTGGAAACGTACGTCCACAGGTTGGTTGGCCTTACGGCAGGTTTCAATAAACTCTTCGGTGCGTAATTGTGTTGCTAAAAACTCGTCGTCTAGCCCCTGATCAATCCGTATCTCTTTAAGTTTAAAACCTTGTTTGATGAGTGAGTTGGCATCATATTGCTGCCATTTTTTACGATCTTCGCCTAAATATGCCGAAAAAGCTTTTTCTCCCCAAGGTACGAGGCTCGGCGCAAGAATCGGGGAAAACGCCGATACGCTTTGATAACGATCAGGATTGCGTAACGCCAGCACTAATGCCCCATGTCCGCCCATGGAATGTCCCATAATGGCGCGTTTGCCATTGGTTGCGAAGTGTTGCTCAATCAGGCTTGGCAGTTCGTTTAAAATGTAATCATACATACGATAATGCGTGTTCCAAGGCGATTGGGTCGCATTGAGGTAAAATCCCGCGCCTTGTCCTAAATCATACGCCGCATCGTCCGGCACTTCTTCGCCACGCGGGCTGGTATCAGGTGCGACCACAATCACTTGATGCTCTGCAGCATAACGCTGAAAGCCTGATTTGGTGATGAAATTTTGCTCGGTGCAGGTTAAACCGGAAAGCCAATAAATCACGCCAAGCGGTCGATTTTCGGGATTAGGCGGCAAAAACACCGCCACCTTCATATCACATTGCAAACTTTGGGCGAAATGCGTCCAAACTTGCTGCTCGCCACCAAAACTTTGGTGTTGTTCAATTTTTTTCATAATGTTTCGCTCTTCTTGGTTTCGCGCTGCTTAGTAATGAATCACGGTGCGGATGGATTTGCCTTCGTGCATAAGATCGAACGCTTCGTTGATTTGATCCAGCGTCATGGTGTGCGTGACGAACGGTTTTAAATCAATGTCGCCTTTCATGGAATCATCCACCATTTTTGGCAACTGAGTACGGCCTTTCACGCCACCAAATGCCGAGCCTTTCCATACACGACCTGTCACTAATTGGAATGGACGGGTTGAAATTTCCTGCCCCGCACCTGCTACGCCGATAATGATGGACTGACCCCAACCGCGGTGTGCGCTTTCAAGCGCTTGGCGCATCACGTTCACGTTGCCGATACATTCAAAGGTATGGTCGATACCCCATTTGTTGATGTCTAACAACACATCTTTAATCGGTTTATCGTAATCGTTCGGGTTCAAACAATCGGTCGCGCCGAATTGTTTTGCCAATTCAAATTTAGCGGGGTTGGTGTCAATGGCAATAATGCGACCTGCTTTCGCTTGACGAGCGCCTTGCACCACCGCCAAACCAATCGCGCCTAAACCGAATACCGCAACTGAATCGCCTTCTTGCACCTTCGCCGTGTTGTGCACCGCGCCGATCCCTGTGGTCACGCCACAACCGAGCAAACAAACGTGTTCGTGGTTGGCTTCCGGGTTGATTTTGGCTAAAGACACTTCGGCCACCACCGAATATTCACTGAAAGTTGAGCAGCCCATGTAGTGATAAATTGGCTGACCTTGGTAAGAAAAACGCATGGTGCCATCGGGCATTAAGCCCCTGCCTTGGGTATCGCGAACCGCCACACATAAATTGGTTTTTCCTGAACGGCAAAATTCGCATTCGCCACATTCTGCGGTGTAAAGTGGAATCACGTGATCGCCTTCTTTCACGCTGGTCACACCTTCCCCCACAGCCACCACCACGCCCGCGCCTTCGTGGCCGAGCACCACAGGGAATACGCCTTCAGGATCTTGCCCTGAGAGGGTGAACGCGTCCGTATGGCAAACACCCGTGTTCGTGTTGCGAATTAATACTTCGCCTTTGCGCGGCATTTCTACGTCAATTTCTACAATTTGTAACGGTTGATTTGGCGCAAACGCCACTGCGGCACGAGATTTAATACTTTTAATTTCCATCGTAATTCCTTCATAAATAATTCATAAAATAAACTTGACGCAATCCGCTTGATTCATCAAGATGGCGGGCAGTTTACACCTTAGAGCTTACTCTAAGGCAAGCACTTTTTTCACATTTTTAGCCTTAAAGGAGAAAAAATGAGCTACACCACCGCACAAACCGCCCAAAAAATGGGCATTTCAGCCCATACATTACGCTTTTACGATAAAGAAGGCTTATTGCCTAATGTTGGGCGAGATGAACACGGTAATCGCCGCTTCACCGACAACGATTTACAATGGCTTAGCCTGCTGCAATGTTTAAAAAACACAGGCATGAGTTTAAGAGATATAAAACGCTTTGCTGAATGTACGACTATTGGCGATGGCACCATTGAAGAACGTCTCGCCCTCTTTGAAAATCAAACCCAAAACGTGAAGCAACAAATTTCGGAATTGAAACGTTATTTGAATTTATTGGAATACAAAGTTGCCTTTTACCAACAAGCAAAAGCCTTAGGTTCTGTACAGGCTGTGGCGAAAATGATGCCGGAGATTCCAAAATAAAAGTGCGGCGCGAGTTAAAGAGATGTTAAAACTCTCCAAAAACAAACCGCACTTTGAGTCTCCATTATGAAGGTTACTAAAGTGCGGTTAATTTTTTCGATATTTTAAGCGATTACCAAGGCTGCGTGGTCGGCCCTAAGGTAAACTCACTGATATTGGTATCTTCCGGTTGTGAAAGTGCAAATGCCACTACATTTGCCACGCGTTCGGCAGGGATTTCAAAGGTGTCGTAAAGCTCACGGTAACCCTTTGAAGTATCTTCGTTGGTGATGTGATCCACCAATTCGGATTGCACCGCCGCAGGATAAATAGTTGCCGTGCGAACGTTGGTGCCTGCTTGCGCGGATTCCATACGCAAACCTTCCATAATCGCTTTCACCGCCCATTTGGTGCCGCAGTAAACCGTTGCGCCCGGGTATACTTTCAAACCCGCCACGGAAGACACCGCCAAGATATGCCCTGATTTTTGTGCTTCGAAGGTTGGTAATACCGCCGCGATACCGTTTAACACACCTTTTATGTTCACGTCCACCATGGCATTCCAATTGTTGGTTTCCAGGGCAGAAAGTGGCGAGTTCGGCATTAAGCCCGCGTTTAAGAAAATCGCATCCACTTTGCCAAAGATCGATTTTGCAAGATCAACCAATGCGGCGTTATCTTCCGCTTTCACCACGTCGGTGACACGATAAATCGCTTCGCCGCCTTTTGCCTTGATGTTGTCCACAATGGCTTGCAGCTTCGCTTCACGACGCGCGCCTAACACCAATTTTGCACCGTTTTCGGCTAATTTGTATGCGGTGGCTTCACCAATGCCTGATGATGCACCTGTAATAATCACGACTTTACCTTGAATGTTGTTCATTTTCTTTTCCTCTTGTCTGAATGTCGTTATTCTATCGTTATATTATTTGTAGGGCAGTCATTCCTGCCCACTATTTCATACCATACATTTTGGTGGGCAAGAATGCCCACCCTACAGATTTTATAAAAACGCGCCGAGAACCAACCGCACTTTATTTCAATTTTGAATATTCTTCGTCAGAAACCGGTTCTAACCACTCGTTGCTGATGCCTTCGCCCGGTACTTCAATGGCTAAATGTTGAAACCACGAATCTTTCGCCGCACCATGCCAGTGTTTCACGTTCGTCGGAATATTCACCACATCGCCCGCTTTTAATTCCCGTGCAGGTTTGCTCCATTCTTGGTAATAACCGCGCCTTGCAGTCACGATCAGAATCTGACCGCCGCCTTTGGTGGCGTGATGAATATGCCAATTGTTACGCACCGTTGGCTCAAAAGTGACGTTATACACGCCCACTTGCTCGGTGGAGAGCGGCGCTAAATAGCTTTGACCGCTGAAATATTGGGCGTACGTATCGTTAGATTTTCCTAGTGGAAATTGGCTAGGTTCAGACACTTTTTGTACTCCAATTTGTTGAATTTCTTGAATTTGGGCATCGGTCAAACCGTGCTTTTTGCCGATACCGATATGTGCGTTAAGTTGGCTTGGTACGTTTAATTGATTTAACGCCCCGATGGTAATAATTTCGCGTTCTTGCCAGTTGAGTAGGTCGCTTGCGAAAATATCGCCGAATAAATGGGTTTTTAAATAGCGATCAATATCAGGTGAAAGGGCGGATAAGTCGACCGCTTGTCCCACTAAATCCGTTTGGGTTTTGGTGCCGACTTCCAACATATTCATGCCTTTTGGCAAGGCGGTTGCCGTTCTGCCTTGTTCTGTTTTCAACCCTTTTTCTTGACGTTCCTTCACCGTTTTCGCCAAGGTGAAAAGCGCATTTAAACTGCGCGGAAAGCCTGTATAAGCATAAAGCTGCACCATCGCATCTTTGGCTTCCGTCACGGTTAAACCTTCATCTAAGGCATGGTTTAAGGTGGTTTTGAGTTCTGCTTGATTACCTGTTGCGGTAAACGCCCCAATCGCGGCTAATGCCTGCTGACGTTGTGTTAATTCCATCGTTTTGTCCTCTGCATAACTGAAACCAGGCAAGCCGGATCCTAATACTGAAATACCTGAAGGGTAAGTAATTTTTTCTTCATGCTTATATCCTTTTTAAATTTAGGGAAATTTTATTGTATTTGCTGAAAGATGATTAGTCATTAAATCGTAAAAATAGAATTAGGAAAAGACTAATAATCCATTTGCAAAAACGCCGGAAAAAACAACCGCACTCATTTTAATTTCACATACTCTTCTTCTAAAACCATCTATTATTCATTCTTCATGCCATAAAGTGCGGTCATTTTCTGTGGTGTTTTTTAAGGGCGTATTGAATACGCCCTGTTTGCTGTTTACAGTTTTTCCACCAGCTCCACAGCGGCGCCGATGTAGCCGGCAGGAGTGAGTCGTTGCAGGCGGGCTTTTTCTTCCGCCGGGATGGCTAATTTCTCAATGAAATCAAACATGGCTTGGGCATCCACGCGTTTGCCTCGGGTCAACTCTTTCAGTTTTTCGTATGGTTTTTCAATGCCGTAACGACGCATCACGGTTTGAATCGGCTCGGCAAGTACTTCCCAGTTTTGATCCAACTCTTCGCGCAAATGGGCTTCATTCACTTCCAGTTTGCTAATGCCTTTCTGCGTCGCCGCATAGGCGATTAAGCAATAGCCCAAGCCCACGCCGAGGTTACGTAACACGGTGGAATCCGTGAGATCTCGCTGCCAGCGGGAAATCGGTAGTCTGCTGCCTAAGTGCGCCATCACGGCGTTTGCCAAACCAAGGTTGCCTTCGGCGTTTTCAAAGTCAATCGGGTTGACTTTGTGCGGCATGGTGGAGGAGCCGATTTCGCCCGCGATGGTGCGTTGTTTAAAATGATTTAAGGCGATGTAGCCCCACAGGTCACGGTCGAAATCAATGATGATGGTGTTGAATCGCGCCACGCAATCAAACAGTTCGGCGATGTAATCATGGGGTTCGATTTGGGTGGTGTACGGGTTCCAGGTCACACCCAGGGAAGTCACGAATTCTTCGCTGAATTTGTGCCAGTCAATGTTCGGATAGGCGGATAAATGGGCGTTGTAGTTGCCTACCGCGCCGTTGATTTTGCCTAGGATTTCAAGCGTTTGTAATTGTTTGTATTGACGTCTTAAACGATATACCACGTTTGCCATTTCTTTGCCCACGGTGGTCGGTGAGGCAGGTTGTCCGTGCGTACGGGAAAGCAATGGAATGCGTTTATATTGCTCGGCAAGTGCGGTGATTTTTTCGATTAAATTTAACCATGCCGGTAACAACACATTATCCCGCGCAGTGCTTAACATCAGGGCGTGGGACAGGTTATTAATGTCCTCGGATGTGCAGGCGAAATGAATAAATTCGCTGATCGCCGCCAATTCCGGTAATGCCGCGCTTTTTTCCTTGAGAAAATATTCCACCGCTTTTACGTCGTGATTGGTGGTTTTTTCGATGTCTTTAATGCGTTGTGCATCAATTATGCTGAAATTTTCTACAATACTGTCAAGGTAATCGTTTGCTTCCTGCGACAAAGAAGGAACTTCCGTAATTTGTGCGGTCGCTGCCAGTTTTTGTAGCCAACGAACTTCGACCGTCACACGGAACTTTAATAAACCGAATTCGCTGAAAATACTGCGTAAATCGGCGGTTTTATCCTGATAACGTCCGTCAATGGGGGAAAGTGCGGTTAATGCGCTGAGTTGCATCGCGTGAAGCTCCATGAGTTAAATTAAAGAGAAGAGAGAATTTGCTGTGCGGTGGCGGCGATTTTGCCCCGAAAGAACAACAACTGCCATTTGGTGCCGCCCACCTGTTGCCATAAAATCGCCGCGCGAATGCCGGCTAACAACGCGGCACGAATGCGATTTTGCGTGCCTACTTGCTGTAAATATTGCGTGACGCCGGTAACTTGAATACGACGACCCAGCGGGCTGATCACATCCACATAAATGCCGGCAAAGTTGGATAACATTTGTTCGTCCAGCAAATGATAGTGTTCCAGTTGTGTCGGTAAATATTGCACGCGACGTGCCAGTTCCTGCTTGGCTGCCGGGGTTTTATTCAATTTTCCCGCCAATGCCAACAGACTTAACCAATAACGCCCAAGTTCCGGCTCGCTGCCGTTAAGTTGCTCACACAGGGTGGTTAAACCCGGTTTCAGATTGCTTTCGGCACCACCGAAGACGTCTAAGGTGGTTTGCGGTACGGTTTGCAATAAGCTGTTCAGGGAAGTTTCCAGCGCCTGCTGATCGGCTTTGTTGTTTAATGCCAGTTGTTGAACTAATTTTGCCGCCTGGCATACGCCGGCAAGGGCGAGGGTAATGTCGTAATAATTTGCCATTGGGGTTTTAAATTGAATTGAGTCATCGGAAAATCGGGCGCTAATATAGCATTTTTCTGTTATAGTTTAAAAGTAATCGGCACCGCCGACCAACATGAAAAAGGAGAAAACCATGCAAGCTATTTTAAAAACGCCGTTAATTTTAACCGCACTTTTGCCCTTCTGTGTGAGCGCAAAAATCAGCGTAGAAAACGCCACTGTCTTCGCCACCCAAAGCCCCGATGAACCTTCGGCAATTTTCATGAATTTACACAATGACGGCAAGGAACCCGTTAATCTCGCTTTTGCACAAAGCACCCGGGCGGCACGCCTTGAATTGCACGGTACGCAACATGGCAAAATGCTTACTTTGTCCGGCATTGAAATCCCTGCCAACGGCAACGTGCAATTAAAGCGCGGCGGCTTGCATATTATGGTGTTTGAAGCCGCGAAAACGTTACGGGCGGGAGAAAAGTTTCCGTTGGAATTGATGTTTGACAACGGCGAGCGGGTGGAGGTTGAGGCGAATGTGGTGGGACACTGATTTTTCTTTGGAAAAGTGCGGTCGGTTTTTATTGCGTTTCTTTTGGTGGTTTTCTTTAGATAAGTAAAGAAAACTTATCATATTTGTGATATTGTAGCCCGCATCTTAGTCTTCAGCACAACACATTCCCAAACCTTATGGAAAAAATCATTATTGACGAAAATCAGTTCCTTCGAACCATTTCCCGTATTTCTCATGAAATCATTGAAAAACACCAACGTTTAGATAATTTGGTGATTGTCGGGATTAAACGGCGGGGAGCGGAAATTGCCGAACTGATTAAGAATAAAATTAAATTGTTAACGCAAACCGACATTCCCGCCTTTGATTTGGATATTACCCTTTATCGCGATGATCTTGAACACGTAGGGGAAGAACAAGTGCCGGTTTACAGTGGTGCGTCGGATTTTATTAATATTCAACACAAAGAAGTGATTTTAGTGGATGATGTCCTGTTTACGGGACGCACGATTCGCGCAGCATTGGATGCCTTGGTGGATTTCGGGCGGGCGGCGAAAGTGGAATTGGTGATCTTTGTGGACCGTGGTCATCGTGAATTGCCGATTCGCGCCGATTATGTGGGGAAAAACGTGCCGACCAGCCGAAGCGAAAATATTCAGGTGCGCACCATGAAGTTCGACCAATGCTATGAAGTAGCGCTGCTGTCCAAATAAAGTTTGTGAACCTTTAGCTAAATTAATAATCTAACCAATAATTTTAAACCTTATAACGGAATATTAATGAAGATGAATTTAAAATCTGTTTTGTTTGCCGCAATCGGTTTTTTTGTGTTAGCTGCCCATGTTCACGCCGAGGAAAAAGTGGTCGCTACCGTTAATGGCATTCCCATATTGGAAAGTCAGGTGAAGAGTGCGATCAATAAGAAAACCAATGATCGTCAGGCGGCATTGAATAAAGTCATTGACGATATTCTGGTGGATCAGGCGGTGAAAGAATCTGATGTGAAAGTAAATAACGCGCAAATCGATCAAATCATTGAAGGCATTGCGGCGCAAAACGGCTTAACTTTCGGTCAATTATTGGACGCATTGGATTATCAGGGCATTAGCTATCGCGCCTATCGCCAGCAAATCGCACAACAGGTGATGATGTCCGAAGTGCGTAATCACGCCATCAGCCAAAGTGTGGATGTGTCCCGCGAACAGGTTGAAGCGCTTGCCAAGAAAATGCTGGATGAAGCCAAAGCCAAGGGCAGTGTGGCGCAGATCTCCGACACGCAATATGAAGTACGTCATATCTTACTGAAACTAAACCCGTTATTAAATGATACACAAGCCAAGGCGCAACTTGAGCAAATCCGTGCGGACATCATTGCCGGTAAAACCACCTTTGCCGATGCCGCGTTGAAATATTCCAAAGATTATTTATCCGGCGCCAACGGCGGTAACTTAGGTTATGCCTTCCCTGAAATGTACGTCGGCCCGTTTAACCAAGCGGTACGTACAACCACACAGGGTGTCATCAGCGCACCATTTAAAACTGAATTCGGCTGGCACATTTTGGAGGTGACCAACACCCGTCAGGCCGACCGCACGGAAGATGCCTACCGCCAAAAAGCCTACGAGCAAATTGTCAATCAACAACTGCAGGATTCCGCCCGCGACTGGGTGCAGGCACTGCGTAAACGAGCGGATATTAAATACATAAATTAACCGAAATCCCGACCCTAAGGTCGGGTTTTTGCTTTATAATACACCGCACTTTTCGTTATTTTTATAAGATCCTATTCAATGAATTCAAAAAAGCATTTAGGCCATACGGCGCGTAAGCGGTTCGGGCAGAATTTCCTGCATGATAACAACGTTATTCAGAATATCGTGGCGGCAATTTATCCGCAGCCGAATCAGTTTTTAGTGGAAATCGGACCCGGTTTGGGCGCCTTGACGGAGCCTGTGGCAGAACAGGTGGAACATCTGACCGTGCTGGAGCTTGACCGTGATTTGGCGGAACGTTTGCGCCACCATCCGTTTTTACATCAAAAACTTACGGTTATTGAAACCGACGCAATGCAGTTTGATTTTTCCTCTCTTTATGCACAGGAACAGTTGGCGGAAAAAGGGCAGAAATTGCGTGTGTTCGGTAACCTGCCTTACAACATTTCCACGCCGTTAATGTTCCATTTGTTTAACTATCACCACATTATTCAGGATATGCATTTCATGTTGCAGAAAGAAGTGGTGAAACGCCTGTGTGCCGCACCGAACAGTAAGGCTTACGGGCGACTGACTATTATGGCGCAATATTTCTGTCAGGTTATGCCGGTGCTGGAAGTGCCGCCGAGCGCGTTTAAACCGGCGCCGAAAGTGGATTCGGCGGTGGTGCGTCTGATTCCGCATAAGACATTGCCGCACCCGGTGAAAGATTTATATTGGCTTAATCGGGTGTGCTCACAAGCCTTCAATCAGCGCCGTAAAACCTTGCGTAATGCCTTATCGGGATTATTTTCAACGGAAAATCTGACCGCACTTGAAATTGATGTAAACGCCCGTGCGGAAAATCTCAGTATCGCCGATTATGCCCGTTTGGCGAACTGGTTGGCGGACAATCTGCCGGCAGATGTGAATAAAGATGATGTGACGGATTCGGACGAATAAAAGAGCGGTCAAAAATGGCGACATATTTAATCGGCGACCTACACGGTTGCTATGATGAATTTCAAATGCTGTTGGAAAGGGTGTGCTTTGATCCCGCGCAGGATACGCTGTATTTAACGGGCGACTTGCTGGCGCGCGGAGATAACTCGTTGGCGTGCCTGCGTTTGGTGAAATCCTTGGGAAATGCGGCGCACACCGTGGTAGGTAACCACGATTTACATTTTATTTCCACCGCACTTGGGGTGAAAAAAATCAAACCGCGCGATCGCGTGGATGCCATTTTTGCCGTACCGGACTTTTTCAAGCTGGTGAACTGGTTGCGTTGCCAGCCTTTGTTGATTCACAATCCGGCACAGAATTTCGTGCTGGTGCACGCGGGGATTTCGCCTGATTGGGATTTAACCACCGCCAAAGCCTGCGCCAACGAAGTGGAAAAGGTGTTACGCCACGGCAATTATCGCCATCTGGTAGAAAATATGTATGCCGAACAGCCCGATCGCTGGTCGCCCGATTTGCAGGGGCTCGACCGACTGCGTTACAGTATCAACGTGTTCACCCGTATGCGTTTTTGTTATCTCGATCATCGGCTGAATTTCGCCTGCAAGCTCCCTATCAAGGAGGCGCCGACGGATCTCGCACCGTGGTTTGCCTTGGATAATCCGTTGTATCAGAAGGAAAATATCATCTTCGGACATTGGGCAAGTTTAGTGGATGAAACCACCCCGCCGAACATTTACGCCCTCGATACCGGCTGCGTCTGGGGCAACCGCTTAACCATGCTACGTTGGGAAGACAAGCAATATTTCACCCAAAGTGCGGTGAAAAAAAGCAACGCTTTTTAAACGTTGGCTCAGCCAACGGCCCCTTCAGGGGTGAATAAGCGAACGGGTGAGCTTATGAATAAAAATTACCGTGTTTTTTAGGAAAGTATGATGACGGAACTGGATTTGACACCATTGACTAATGCGATTAACCGTTTAGCTGAAGGGTTAGTGCGTTATAAATCGGATATTACAGATATACAAATTCGCGACGGGTTGATTCAACGTTTTGAATTTACTTACGAAATCAGCCATAAAATGCTTAAGCGCTTTCTGGAATACACCGAAGCGAATCCCGCGCAAATTGACGTTATGACGTTTCAAGATCTGATTCGTACGGGCAATGAAAGAGGTTTATTGCTGGGAAATTGGCAAAACTGGAAGCAATATCGTGAAATGCGTGGTCGCACCAGTCATACTTATAATGAAGAAACCGCAATTCTCGTGGTATCCGGCATTCCGGATTTTTTGCGGGAAGCGCAATTTTTACAGCAATCTTTACAAGAACGTTTACATGCTCACCATCACTGAACAAGAACTTCAAATCGTTAAAGCGATTTTACAACAACATGTCCCGAATCATTCGGTTTGGGCGTTCGGTTCGCGCGTGAAAGGAAATGCCAAAATGTATTCCGATTTGGATTTGGCAATTATTGGCGAATCCCCGCTTTCGCTGAATACCTTGGCAAATTTAACGGAGGCTTTCTCCGAATCGGATTTGCCGTGGAAAGTGGATATTGTGGATTGGGCGGTGACGAATGATGCCTTTAAACAGATTATTCTGCAGTGTTTTGAGGTTATTCAGTAAGCAATTAAATAAAAAAGGATGATCTTAGTGAATCTAATTAACGCCAACGCCTGCGATCTTTTCAACATTCCTTTCTTCCAATTCGCCAAAATGAAAAAATTCTGCCCGGAGGAGATTCCGCGCATTAAGGCGGATTACAAAGCCCATTGGGACAACTGGAAAGCGACTATTTTGCAGGTTTCCGCGGCGCTTGGTTGGCCCTTTGCCAAACCGCATATTGAAAGCTGGACGAACGGCTGGCAGGTGCGCGGGCATTTTTTCGCCCATTTTAAATATGAATATCATCTTAATTCTGCGGCGATTTTGTCGGTGTTGTTGAATCGTCGTCGGTTATCGGTGAGTCTGGATTGGCATTGTTATCGCGCCGATCGCTCGCAAATTAATGTACAGCAATATAATCAATGGCTGGAGAATTTTGATTTCGCCCGTTTTGCCGATTTCGATATTTGGCGTGGCGATGAAAGCGAATACGATGATTTTCGCAAAGTGAATCAATTCACGCCGCAGGATTTAACTTTGCGTTCCGACGAGGATTTTTGGTGTATCGGACGTAATGCGGAAAAAGCCGAACTGGACAAATTGGACGTGACGCAATTTATCGTTGAAAGCATTCGTGATTTATTGCCGTTGTATGAGGCTTGTCATCAAGTTAAGCCATGAAAAATATCCAAAATTCCCACCGCACTTTCTGTTATTTTTCCCCGTTTTAGGCTATTCTATGCCGTGTTTTCCAAGTTAAAACCTGCCGAAAAGTGCGGTCTATTTTTAAGGTGATTTTCTATGCAAGAACAATATCGTCCTGATTTGCTTGAACCTGAGGTACAACAATATTGGGCTGAGAATAAAATCTTTAAAGCGATTAAAGACACATCAAAAGAAAAGTATTACTGTCTGACAATGTTTCCTTACCCATCAGGCTACCTGCATATGGGGCATGTGCGTAATTACACCATTGGTGATGTGGTGTCCCGTTATCAACGCATGAATGGTAAAAATGTATTACAGCCAATCGGTTGGGATGCGTTCGGGCTACCTGCGGAAGGGGCGGCAGTCAAAAATAAAACGGCACCGGCAAAATGGACATATGAAAATATTGACCATATGAAAAAACAGCTCAAGATGTTGGGTTTTGGTTACGATTGGGATCGCGAAGTGACCACTTGCCGTCCGGAATATTACAAATGGGAGCAATGGTTTTTCACCGAGTTATACAAAAAAGGATTAGTGTATAAAAAAACCTCTACCGTGAACTGGTGCCCGAACGATAAAACCGTGTTGGCAAACGAACAGGTACATGAGGGCTGTTGCTGGCGTTGTGATACGCCGGTGGAGCAAAAAGAGATTCCGCAATGGTTCATCAAAATCACCGATTATGCCGAGCAGCTGCTCAATTGCTTAGACGAGTTGCCGCAATGGCCGGAAACGGTGAAAACTATGCAACGCAATTGGATTGGGCGTTCCGAAGGGGTGGAAATCACCTTTGACATTAAAGATACCAATGAGAAATTCGCAGTTTATACCACCCGCCCTGACACGTTTTACGGTGTGAGCTATGTGGCGGTGGCGGCAGCCCATCCGTTAGCCACGCTGGCGGCGCAAAATAATCCGGCGTTGGCGCAATTCATTCAGGAAGCGAAAAATACCAAAGTTGCCGAAGCAGACATTGCCACCATGGAGAAAAAAGGCATGGCAACCGGTTTGTATGCGGTGCACCCGCTAACCGGCGAATCGTTGCCGGTGTGGGTGGCGAATTTTGTGTTGATGCACTACGGCACCGGCGCAGTAATGGCGGTACCGGCGCATGATCAGCGGGACTACGAATTCGCACAAAAATACGGTTTAGCCTTAAAACAGGTTATTGAACCGATTCACGACGAAGAAATCGATTTAACCAAACAAGCCTTTACCGAACACGGCAAACTTATTCATTCCGCCGAATTTGACGGCTTGGAATTTGACGCGGCGTTCAACGGCATTGCCGATAAACTGGAACAGTTAGGCGTGGGCAAGCGCCAAGTGAATTACCGTCTGCGTGACTGGGGCGTGTCCCGTCAGCGTTATTGGGGCGCACCGATTCCGATGTTGACCTTGCAAAACGGCGATGTGGTGCCGGCGCCGATGGAGGATTTACCAATTATCCTGCCGGAAGATGTGGTGATGAACGGCGTGAACAGTCCGATTAAAGCGGATCCCGAGTGGGCGAAAACCACCTATCAAGGCAAACCGGCGTTGAAAGAAACGGACACCTTTGACACCTTCATGGAGTCTTCCTGGTATTATGCCCGTTACACCTGCCCGGAATACCAACAAGGCATGTTGAACAGCGAAGAAGCCAATTACTGGTTGCCGGTAGATCAATATATCGGCGGTATTGAACACGCCACCATGCACTTGTTGTATTTCCGCTTCTTCCATAAATTGCTGCGCGATGCAGGCTTTGTCACCAGCGACGAACCGGTGAACAAGTTGCTCTGCCAAGGCATGGTGTTGGCGGATGCCTTCTATTACACCGGCTCGAACAACGAGCGCATTTGGGTTTCGCCGACCAAGGTCATATTAGAACGTGATGACAAAGGGCGTATCGTCAAAGCGACGGATGACGAAGGACATGATCTGGTACACGCCGGTATGACCAAAATGTCAAAATCCAAAAACAACGGTATCGACCCGCAGAAAATGGTGGAAAAATACGGCGCGGATACCGTGCGTTTATTCATGATGTTCGCTTCCCCGGCGGAAATGGCCTTAGAATGGCAGGAATCCAGCGTGGAAGGCGCGAAACGCTTCTTGGCGCGCGTGTGGAATTTGGTGTTTGAATACAACAAAAATCCGGCAAAAACGCCGTTAAATCCGACCGCACTTTCCGCTGCCCAAAAAGCCTTGCGTCGTGACGTACACAAAACCATCGCGAAAGTGAGCGATGACATCGGTCGCCGTCAAACCTTCAATACCGCCATTGCGGCAATTATGGAATTGATGAACAAACTCACCCGTGCGCCGTTGGACGACGAACAAGATCGCGCCGTGATGGCGGAAGCCTTGAGCGCCGTGGTGCGTATGCTTTACCCGATTACCCCGCATATTTGTTTCCGCTTGTGGCAAGAACTCGGCAATCAGGACATCATTGATTTCGCCCCTTGGGTGGAAGCCGATGCCGAGGCGATGATCGAAGATGAAAAACTCATCGTGGTGCAAGTGAACGGTAAAGTGCGCGGCAAAGTCACCGTGGCGGCGGACGCTGATGAAGACACAGTGAAAACCGTTGCCTTTGCCGATGAAAACGTCAAACGTTTTACCGACGGAATGCAAATTGTGAAAGTGATTTACGTTGCCGGCAAATTGCTTAACGTGGTAGTGAAACCGCAATAATTTAATCAAAAAAATGACCGCACTTTACAGCAAAGTGCGGCTGGCAAAAACAACGTTTTTAGAACATTGGCTCTGCCAATCTGTCCCGAAGGGGAGAATAAGCGAATAAATGCGCTTATAAATAATCTTTAAGGTGATTTTATGCTTAAACACGTCAAAACCTTATTTCTGACCGCCGCCGTTTTCGGGCTTTCCGCTTGCGGATTTCATTTCCAAAACGGCGAATTGATTCCGAAAGAATTACAAACCCTGCGTTTGGAAAGCAGCGATCCTTATAGCGATATGGCACGCGTCATGCGTCGCCAGTTGCAACTGAATAACGTGACGTTGGTGGAAGATCAGACAAACGTGCCGGTGTTGCGTTTAAACGGCATTTCCACCAAAGACCAAGTGGTGTCCATTTTCAAACAGGGACGTGAGGCGGAAAAACAACTGATTCTGGAAGTGGACGCCAGCGTAAAACTGCCGAATCAGGACAGTTTCCCGATTTCCACCCGTGTGAATCGTACATTCTTTGATAACTCCCGTGCGGCGTTGGCGAAATCGGCAGAAAAAGACGTAATCTGGCAGGATATGCACGAGCAGGCGGCGCGCCAGTTAATTAACAAAATGGTTGCCTTGCAGCACCAAATTCAAGGGAAATAATGAATCGGTTATTTCCCGAACAGCTTACTGCTTCACTGGAACGGCACTTAGCCCGCGTATATTTTCTGGTGGGGGAGGATCCGTTACTGCTTAATGAAAGCGCCGACGGAATTTACCAAGCGGCGCTTCAGCAGGGCTTTGATGAAAAAGTTGAACTGGAGATTAACGCTTCCACCGATTGGAATGATTTATTCGAGCGGGCGCAGTCCATGGGCTTATTTTTCAATAAACAGCTCATTATTTTAGATTTACCTGAAAATCCGACCGCACTTTTGCAGAAAAATTTATCCGAATTCATTTCGTTGCTTCACTCCGATGTGTTGCCGATTTTCCGGTTAGCCAAACTCACCAAAGCCGTCGAAAAACAAGCGTGGTTTACGGCAGCAAACCAATATGAACCGCAGGCGGTATTGGTAAACTGTCAAACCCCTAATGCGGAGCAGTTGCCCCGCTGGGTGACGAATCGGGCAAAAATGCTTGGGCTAAGCATTGAGCAAGAAGCGGTACAGTTACTGTGTTATAGCTACGAAAATAACCTGTTGGCGCTGAAGCAAACATTGCAATTACTGGATTTGCTTTACCCCGATCGCAAACTCACCTTTGCCCGCGTAAATAGCGTGGTGGAACAGTCCTCGGTGTTTACCCCGTTCCAATGGGTTGATGCGATTTTAGGCGGAAAAGGGAATCGCGCCCGTCGAATTCTCATCGGTTTAAAAGATGAAGATGTTCAGCCGATTATTCTTCTGCGCACATTGCAGCGCGATTTAATGACATTGCTGGACATCAGCAAACCGGAACAACCTCAATCCCTCGACTCACCTTTACCCACCGCACAACTGCGTGAGCAGTTTGATCGCCTGAAAGTGTGGCAAAATCGCCGCCCGTTATTTACTCAGGCGGTACAACGTTTAACCTACCGTAAACTCTACCTTTTTTTTCAGCAACTTGCCGATGTGGAACGCTGCGCCAAGCAGGAATTTAGCGATGATATTTGGCAGCAACTGGAAGATTTATCGGTGAGATTTGCCTGTTAGTCCCCAATCGATAGGGATTTCATTGTGTCATTAGCTGCTTTATTATCTGCATTTGCGATGTTTGCTTTTGTAGTTTCGGCCAACAGTCGTCGAATTAATTTGGCATCAATAAAAGCTCAGATGGAATATCTTAAATTAGAATATAGATGATCATTAAATACAATATTACTTATATTGAGGAAAACAAGTGAAAAATTTCATACAATTTACTCTTTTTTGCCTGTTAATATATTTTATAGCAAAAATCCTATCAGATATATTTGGCTTGCAAATATTTTATATCTATTGGGGAATACTATTTTTATATTCATTTAAAGAAAAAATAAATAATTTATTTAGTAAAATACGAGGAAAAAATGAGAGAAATCGATAATTTATCTTTAGTTTTTGGCGGTTCTCCAGTAAAAATAGTTGCTGCTGTTTCTAAACGCGAAATTCTCTCTTTTTATTTGTGATTTGTCAGATTTGGTCTGATCTTCTACGGATAATTAATCTCCACTTTCCGCCAACAGTCGTTGAATTAATTTAGCATTTGCCGGCGGAAATTGTTCGGCATCCAGTTCGTTTTGCGCTAACCAGAAACCGTCTTGTCCTTCGCGTCCGAAAGGTTCACCGACCCATTCTTCCACCAGATAAAAAAAGAACGAAATGACTTTGGTGGGATACTCAAATTCAAAGCGTTCAAACAATTGGGCATTTAGCACCACGATGCCGATTTCTTCTTCCAGTTCACGTTTGAGCGTCTGTTCCGGTGTTTCCCCTTTATCCACTTTACCGCCGGGGAATTCCAGAGCTTGCGCGAAATCCTGCCCTTCCAGACGTTGGGTTAAATAAATTTTTCCGAATTCGTTGCGAATAATCCCGGCTGCAACCTGTACAAGCGGTTTCCTCATGCGGTTTCCTTTAAATTGAAAGCGAAAAGTGCGGTCAAAAATTTCCGTGTTTTTTACCGCACTTTATCTCACGACATTAATGTCTGGCACGGCTGCCGTGGCAATGTTTGTATTTCTTGCCGGAGCCGCACGGGCAAGGCTCGTTACGACCGATTTTGTGATGTTCTTCCGTGCCCTGTTGCGCGCCTTGTGATTCTTCGTTGTTATACTGCATGGCGGCGGCTTCGCGCTGTGCCAGTTCCTGACGCAAATGTTCCGCCTCTTCCATTTCTTCCGCGGTGCGAACCTGAACGCGACTTAAGGTGGTAACCACGCTTAATTTTAAGGCATCCAACATTTCCGTAAACATTTGGAAGGACTCTTTTTTGTATTCCTGTTTCGGATCTTTTTGTGCGTAACCACGTAGATGTATACCACGACGCAAATGATCCATAGCGGATAAATGTTCTTTCCAAAGTTCATCTAAGGTTTGCAACATGACGCCTTTTTCAAAGTTGCGCATGGTTTGTTCGCCCGCCAATTCTTCTTTGCGTTTGTATTCGTCCACGGCAGATTGAATAATGCGCTCGCGCAGAGTTTCTTCATGCAGATGATTGTCTTCATCCAGCCATTTTCTGATTGGCAGATCCAAGGCAAAATCTTGTTTCAAACGTTGTTCCAGGGCAGGAACATCCCATTGTTCTTCCAAGGATTGCGGCGGGATATATTGATCAATCACGCTGTTGAACACATCCTGGCGAATCACATCAATAGTTTCCGAAATATCGTCATTTTCCAGCAATTCGTTACGCTGCTCATAAATGGCGTGGCGTTGATCGTTTGCCACATCGTCAAATTCAAGCAGGTTTTTACGCCCGTCGAAGTTATGCGCTTCTACTTTCGCTTGCGCGGAAGCGATTACTTTCGCCAGCAGCTTGGATTCCATGGCTTCGGCTGTATTACTGAAGGCTTTACGCATCATGTTGAGTTTGCCTTCATTGAGGTAAATACGCATTAACGCGTCTTCCAAAGACAGGTAGAAACGGGAAGAACCCGGGTCGCCCTGACGTCCGGAGCGACCGCGCAGTTGGTTGTCGATACGACGGGATTCGTGGCGTTCGGTACCGATAATGTGTAACCCGCCGGCATTTTTCACGATGTCATGGCGTTCCTGCCATGCCGCTTTAATGGCTTCAATTTGTTCTGCTGTCGGGTTCTCCAGTTTATCCACTTCCGCTTTCCAGTTACCGCCCAACACGATGTCGGTACCACGCCCCGCCATGTTGGTGGCGATAGTTACTGCACCCGGATAACCCGCATTTGCTACGATTTCCGCTTCCTGTGCGTGGAATTTGGCGTTCAGCACGTTGTGTTTGATGCCCGCTTTATCCAATGCGTTGGAAAGCAATTCGGATTTTTCGATAGAAATCGTCCCCACCAACACCGGCTGTTGACGTGCTACACAATCTTTGATGTCATCAATAATGGCGTTGAATTTGTATTCTTCAGTTTCAAACATGACATCGGTGCGGTCGTCACGAATCATCGGACGGTTGGTTGGAATGACCACCGTTTCTAAACCATAAATTTTTTGGAATTCAAAGGCTTCCGTATCCGCTGTGCCAGTCATGCCCGCCAATTTTTCGTATAAACGGAAATAGTTTTGGTAAGTGATGGAGGCGACGGTTTGGTTTTCGCTTTGAATGCGCACGCCTTCTTTGGCTTCTATGGCTTGGTGTAAGCCGTCGGACCAGCGACGACCCGCCATGGTACGACCGGTGTGTTCGTCCACGATGACGATTTCGCCGTCTTTGACGATGTAATCCACATCGCGCTCAAACAGCGTGCGAGCACGCAATGCCGCCATAACATGGTGCAGTAAGGTGATTTTTGACGGTGAATAAAGGGATTCGGTGTCTTTCATGAAACCTTGTTGAATCAACCATTGTTCACATTTTTCCTGACCGCGTTCGGTTAAGTGCGCCTGTTTGGTTTTCAAATCTAAGGTGTAGTCGCCGGTGCCTTGATATTCTTCCGTATCTTCTTTGTCTTGTTTAATCAAGTTCGGGATCAATTTATCAATGGCGATGTAAAGCTCGGAGCTGTCTTCCGCCTGACCAGAAATAATCAATGGAGTACGTGCTTCATCAATTAAGATGGAGTCCACTTCATCCACCAAGGCATAATATAAATCCTTTTGGAAGCGTTCTTGCGGCGAGTGCGCCAGGTTGTCACGTAAATAGTCGAAACCTAATTCACTGTTGGTGGCGTAGGTAATGTCCGCTGCGTATGCCGCACGTTTTTCTTCCGGTGACAAGCCCGGAATGTTTACGCCCACGGTCATGCCCAAAAATTCAAATAACGGACGATTGGTTTCCGCATCGCGGCGCGCTAAGTAGTCATTCACGGTCACCACGTGTACCGCTTTGCCCGGCAAGGCGTTCAGGTAGCAAGACAAAGTGGCGGTTAAGGTTTTTCCTTCACCGGTACGCATTTCCGCGATACAACGATCGTTAAGCACCATGCCGCCGATAAGCTGCACGTCGAAGTGACGCATACCCAGCACACGTTTACTGGCTTCACGCACCGTAGCAAAGGCTTCCGGCATCAGGCTTTCCAAGGTTTCGCCCTTGCCTAAACGCTCACGGAATTCGGCAGTTTTGGCTTTCAGCTGTTCATCACTTAAGGCTTCAAATTCCGGTTCTAATTTATTAATTTTAACGACGATTTTATTGAGGCGGCGTAAGATACGATCGTTACGGCTGCCGAAGATTTTAGTTGCAATAGTTCTAAGCATAATTTTTTCTTTTAAAAACAGATAAATGAAATCGTTTAACGAAGTAAACGACGGAATAGATAAAGATCGAAGTTAAATAAATTGAGGTCCGGCACGAATCGGCGCATTGGGAACGAAAGGCGAACGCGCAAAGTGCGGTTCATTTTGCGGGAGAATTTCAACATTCAATGGCGTATGTTGCGGTTGGTGTTGCAACTGACGGGTTTGTTGCAGCAACGCAACGGTCATCAAAATCTGCGGCGCATTTTGCTGCTGAGCGTTTTGATAATTTTCACTGCCGACGGAAGAAGAATAATTCAGTTCCTGACCAGCGGGCAAAACAAAAATCGCAAGCATGCCAAGCAGCAGTTGCGACCAAAAATGATGTTTGCTTTTGTGAGAAATTATCATAAGGATTTCAATATCAAAAAATTGTCGGTATTGTAGCGGAAATTCGCTACAATGTCATAAATATTAGGACGAAAAGGCGGAAAACAAGGCGATGCGTTATCAAAAACCGGTAAATATTCAAACATTATTACAGGATTCGCCGTTGGCAAAAATCATGCAAAAAGGTATTCGTCTAAATGAATTAAATCAACAGGTTAACGGATTTTTTTCACCTGAGTTCAAGGGCTTGTATCGCATTGCCAATATAGAACAACACAGCTTGCGCATTGAAGTGGCGAATGCCATGGTGCGGCAAAGTTTTTTGTTTCGTCAGCAGGAATTATTGCGGTTAATTCAGCAACATTTGCCGGAAATTACGCAATTAACCTTTTACATCAACCCCGAATTTCGCCTCGGCGCCTAAAAGTATTCACAATCAAGACCGGCTTGATTGTTCACCTCTTCGGGGCCGTCGGCAGAGCAGACGTTCAAAAAGCGTTGCTTTTTGTGCGGTCGTTTTCACGGACGTTTTTGCGGAGATAACATGAAAATAGGGAAGTTAGCCAAAGCCGTAGGATGCAGCGTGGAAGCCATCCGATTTTACGAACAAAAAGGCTTAATGCCGCGCCCGCCCCGTTCCGCCGGCGGTTTCCGTTTATACACGGACGAACATCTGCAACGCCTGTCGTTTATTTGTTACTGTCGTTCCTTGGATATGTCCCTTGACGAAATCAAATTGCTGTTGAGCCTGGAAAGCGCTTCCGAACAACAAAAAGCGGAAATCAATCAATTGCTCGACCGACATATCCAAGACATCGCCAAACATATCTACCGCCTGCAACATTTACGCATGAATCTCATCCAATTGAAACAACAATGCGGCGAAGTGAATCAGCAACAAAACTTACTGCGAATCCTGCAATACAGTCAGGTAAAGTTTAGGCCGTTGAAGTAAAAACGCCGCCAAAACCGACCGCACTTTTGTCTTGCCACAAAAAGTGCGGTCGGAAAACGAAGCGTTTTTAGCCTTTTGCCAAAATGCCTTTGAGGAAGCGGGCGGTGTGCGATCCTTCCGCCTTGGCGACCTGCTCCGGTGTGCCGGTCGCGATAATCTGCCCGCCGCCGCTACCGCCTTCAGGGCCAAGATCCACAATCCAGTCGGCGGTTTTAATCACGTCTAAATTATGCTCAATAACCACGATGGTGTTGCCTTGATCGCGTAAACGGTGCAACACGGAAAGCAATTGCTTGATGTCGGCAAAATGCAGCCCCGTAGTCGGTTCGTCCAGAATATACAGGGTTTTGCCCGTATCCCGTTTGGAGAGTTCCGTCGCCAGTTTCACCCGTTGCGCTTCCCCGCCGGACAGGGTGGTGGAGGATTGCCCCAAGCGAATGTAGGACAAGCCCACGTCAATCAGCGTTTGCAATTTACGCGCAATCATCGGAATGGCGTCGAAAAACTCGCGCGCATCTTCCACGGTCATGTCCAGCACCTGATGAATGGTTTTGCCTTTGTAGCGAATTTCCAGGGTTTCGCGGTTGTAGCGTTTACCTTTACATTGGTCGCAAGGCACATACACATCGGGCAGGAAGTGCATTTCCACTTTGATCACGCCGTCGCCCTGGCAGGCTTCACAACGCCCGCCACGTACGTTGAAACTGAAACGCCCCGGGTTGTAACCGCGCGCACGGGCTTCCGGCACGCCGGCGAACAGTTCGCGAATCGGCGTGAATACGCCCGTATAAGTCGCCGGGTTGGAGCGCGGCGTGCGCCCAATCGGGCTTTGGTTAATATCAATGACTTTATCGAAAAATTCCAAACCTTTAATCGACTTGTACGGCGATACCTCGGCATTTTCCGCACGATTCAAGGCGTTTTGTGCAATAGGGAACAGGGTGTCGTTAATCAGTGTGGATTTGCCCGAGCCGGACACGCCGGTGATGCAGGTAAATAAGCCCACGGGAATGTCTAAATTGACGTTTTTCAGGTTGTTACCGGAAGCGCCGAACAGCTTGAGCATTTTTTTCTTATCAAGTGCGGTGCGTTTTTTCGGTATTTCGATCTTTTCGGCGCCCGATAAAAATTTACCCGTGAGGGAATTCGGATTTTGCATGATTTGTTGTGCGGTGCCTTCGGCGATGACGCTACCGCCGTGCACGCCCGCGCCCGGTCCGATGTCGATGATGTGGTCGGCGCTTAAAATGGCGTCTTCGTCATGTTCCACCACGATGACCGTGTTACCTAAATTTCGTAAATGAATCAGCGTGTTAAGCAGACGTTCGTTGTCCCGTTGGTGCAAGCCGATGGACGGCTCATCCAACACATACATCACGCCCACTAATCCCGCGCCGATTTGGCTGGCGAGGCGAATTCGTTGCGCTTCACCGCCCGAAAGGGTTTCGGCGGAGCGGGAAAGGGAAAGATAATTCAAGCCCACATTCACCAAAAATTGTAACCGCTCTTTTATCTCTTTCAGGATCTTTTCCGCGATTTGGGCTTTTTGCCCGCTGAGTTGTAAATCGCCGAAGAAATCTAATGCTTCACCAATGCTTTTTTCCGACACATCCGGCAGGTTGGTTTGCTCAATATATACATTGCGCGCTTCCGGGCGTAGCCGTGAACCGCCGCAATCGGCGCACGGGCGGTTGCTGATGTGTTTGGCGAGTTCTTCGCGCACCGACATGGATTCCGTTTCTTTATAACGGCGCGCCATGTTGTTCAAAATCCCTTCAAAGGCATGGCGGCGCAGCACCACATCGCCGCGATCATTCATGTATTGAAACTCGATTTCTTCTTTGCTGGAACCGTTCAAAATAATCTGTTGGATTTTTTTCGGTAATGCTTCAAACGGCGTTTCAATATCGAAATGGTAGTGTTTCGCCAGGGAAGTGAGCATTTGATAATAGTAGAAATTACGGCGATCCCAGCCTTTAATGGCGCCGTTGGCGAGAGAAATGCCCGGATTTTGCACCACGCGTTTTTCATCAAAATATTGTTGTACGCCCAAGCCGTCACAGGTCGGGCAAGCGCCCGCCGGGTTATTAAAAGAGAACAGGCGCGGTTCCAGTTCCGGCACGGAGTAGCCGCAATGGGGGCAGGCAAAGTTGGCGGAGAACACCAATTCTTCCGCTTTCGGATCGTCCATGTAGGCAACCACTGCCGTGCCGCCCGATAATTCCAGCGTGGTTTCAAAGGATTCCGCCAATCTTGTGGCTAAATCCGACCGCACTTTAAAGCGATCCACCACCACTTCAATAGTGTGTTTCTTCTGCAATTCCAGTTTCGGCGGATCGGATAAATCGCAAATTTCTCCGTCGATACGGGCGCGAATGTAACCTTGTGCGGCAATTTGTTGCAACAGCTTAACGTGTTCGCCCTTACGTTCTTTCACCACCGGCGCCAACAGCATCATTTTTCTGTCTTCCGGCAGGGAAAGCACTTTATCCACCATCTGGCTGATGGTTTGCGCGGTGAGCGGCACATGATGGTGCGGACAGCGCGGTTCGCCCACGCGGGCAAACAATAGGCGCAGGTAATCGTGAATTTCGGTAATCGTCCCCACCGTTGAACGCGGATTGTGGGAGGTGGATTTTTGCTCAATGGAAATCGCCGGTGAAAGCCCTTCAATGTGGTCCACATCGGGTTTTTCCATTAATGATAGAAACTGGCGCGCATAGGCGGAAAGGGATTCCACATAACGGCGTTGTCCTTCCGCATACAGCGTATCAAACGCCAGCGAAGACTTGCCCGAACCGGATAAACCGGTGATAACGATGAGTTTGTCGCGTGGAATGGTTAAGTTAATATTTTTCAGATTGTGGGTTCGTGCCCCACGAATGTCGATGGTATCCATAATAGATTTTATAAATGAAAGAAGTGTAAATTTGCGACAATTATCGCATATTCTTAAATAACTGTGCAAATATCCAGTTAATTTTGTTGAAAGCGTGGATTTCTTTCTGATTTTCAGGCAGAATAGGGCAAATTTTTTTACAGTAAAATCGAATAAAAGAAGAGGATATTATGGCTGGAGTAAATAAAGTGATTATTGTCGGTAACTTAGGTAACGATCCTGAAATCCGCACCATGCCGAACGGTGAAGCCGTCGCCAACATCACTGTTGCCACCAGTGAAAGCTGGAATGACAAAAACACCGGCGAACGCCGCGAAGTCACCGAATGGCACCGCATCGTATTTTATCGCCGCCAGGCGGAAGTCGCGGGTGAATACCTGCGCAAAGGGTCTAAAGTGTACGTCGAAGGACGCTTAAGAACCCGTAAATGGCAGGATCAAAACGGTCAAGATCGTTACACCACCGAAATCCAAGGCGATGTCTTACAAATGTTAGACAGCCGCGCCGATCGCCAATCCGGCGGAAACTACGCACCGTCCGCCCAACCAAGTTATCCAAGCCAACAACAAAGCGCCCCACGCAGCGCGCCGGCAAGTAAACCTGCCGCTGAGGCGCCGATGGATAATTTTGATGATGATATTCCGTTCTGAGTTACATATAAATTAAAAGTGTAAAATATAATACTTAAAACTCGAGAGAACCCTTTGTTTAAAAGGGTTCTCTTTTTTACATTTATTTTGTTGCTATCCAATTTTAAAGGGAAGTCCGTTTCCTTGGATTTGTCCGTTTGAATTGAACCTCCACTCATTGGTTACCGCCAACTCTCGGGTTTCAATCTCAGTCGAATAACGGTTGGTCAAATAATGGAATTTTTGGTTTGTCGATCCGACCCAGTTTCTGACGTTTTCGATTTTCGTATTATCGAATTCGCCATCAATCAGAAGGTCTGTGAAGTTTAGTAGTCTTTGGCTGCCTGAAAATTTATTTTCCAGCAGTTCGGTGTATTCATAACCGGAAAAAACCATGACGGATAAGTCCAGATTCCGTGCTGCTTCGGCGATGTCGGCTAATCCCTCTGCCTGCAAAAAAGGTTCGCCGCCAAGAAAGGTAACGCCCTCCAAGGGGGATTTTTCCAGGGTGTTTTGGAGCAGGCGGATAATTTCGTTTGAGCGCATAAGATGTGCGGGTTTGATTTTCAACAATTCTCCGTTGCAGCAGCCTTTACAGCGCTTTAAACAGCCTTGAACCCAGATAACGAAACGCAATCCGGGTCCTTCGGCTTCGGTCGCTTCAATAATATGGGCAATGTTAAGCCAGTGCATTATTCCAACTCAAAATCAAAATGTCTTCCGGCTTGCAAGACTTTTAGTGTTTTGCCTTTTAATTTATTCGGCTGTTCGACTTGGTCAAATAAAAATTCTGCCAACGGGTCAAACAAATATTTAGTCAACACATTTAACACCCCGCGTCCGCCATGCTGTTGATTGACTTGTTTAAAGCAAAATCGCTGTGGCGCAAGGCTTCAGCAGAATCTTCACCGTTGAGCAAACCGATAAGCTGCACAATACTTTCCACATCGCGGCTTTGTTGCCTGAATGCGTCTTGCTGTGCGGCAAATTCGGTTTTCGCCTGAGTCAATGCTTGTTCAGCCTGTTTCAGACGACCTTGATTAGTGCGGTATTCACTGTGCAGTTGTTGCAAATCATGTGCCACAAATTCGGCTTGATTCACCCATTCGCGCAGTTTGTCGGTTTCAGACGACAATTCGTTAAAAGGTTTCAGATGTTTTTCATCAATATAATTTTTCAGCGAAACATAATGTTTGCTCAAGACGCTTTCACCGGTGAACTGTTTGCCTTCTTCTGTAATACGGTTGGCATTTTTTGCCAAACGGATGGTACGCAATTCGGGATTGTTTTGTAAACGGGATAAGGCATTATCCAATGCATCATGTGCCTGACTTGCCAATAAAACATTTTCCCCACGCTTGGCAAACTGTAGGCAGGCTTCGGCAATTACTGTGGTTTTCCCTGTCCCCGGCGGACCTTGAATCAGACAGATGTCCGGCACGGCAAGCATTTTTTGCACGGCGGATTTTTGTTTGTCGTTCAGATGTTTATTTTCCCATTCGGTAATTTCGGGAATTTCGTTCGGCTGATTAGCGTTTTCAATATCAAAAAGATAACTTGAAAGATACGGTGCATAACAACCTTCGTTTTGCTGCAGGTTTTGTACCGCTCTGCGGTGGCGGTCAATCAGAGCCAAATCGCCGACTAAAGAAATAGAGAGAAAGCCACTCTCGGGCATATTTTTGAACAGGACATTGATTTTCTCTTGGCGCGTTTTGCCTTCGTCTTTGTTGCTATCGTCCTCAAATCCGGCAATGCGGTTGCTTAACTCTTCGGAAATATCGACAAATACGTCGGCAAACACAGCTTTGCTGAAATCAAAATTGCTCTTTTCATCGGCTTCACTCTGCAAAACTTGGCGGAAATGTTCGCAAGCCTTCAGCTTTTCTTTATCAGAATTGTTTTTTTGAATGATTTTGATGCCCTGATTCGCTAATTGCCCCAATTGTGAAAATGCACTATCCACAGAGGAGGTCTCTTTCTTCGGCAGAACAAAACGAAATGGCTCGGTTGAAACTTCGGTTTTAAATGTATGCAAGCTTTGACGGTTGAATGCGGCACGGGCTTTTTTTAATGCCTCTTCATTTTCTGCAATCACCAAAAAATGCACTTGACCTTTTTCCTCGTCAAACTGCCAACGAAGATAGCGCAATCCTTGGGTTTTATGTTTGATAAGCTTGTTTTTAAAAGAGAGAAAATCCAACCAACTCGCCAAACGCGCTTTGGTTTTTACGGCATATTTGGGCAGGGATTTGGTAAATTCCGGTGTTAATAGATTAGAAATACCGCGTTTGGGATATTGACCCTCTTTTAATTGATGAAATACAGCTTCGACTTGTTGCTCGTAATTTGTCGGCTCAGGCTGTCCGTGTGTCAGGAACACGCTTTCAGGAATAAAAATCGGATTTTTTGTTGCAGTCGGACAAAAACCGATAACTGCAACGGCAATCTTGTGTGAAATATGTTCGTTGAAAATCGGATGACTGTTGATGCGGATAGAAAGAGCGATGCGCTCATCGGCTTTATCTTTTAAAGACAAATTTGCCAAATGAACTGGGATCGTTGTATCGCCGTCAGAAAGTGAATTGAACTGAAAAAACATCTCACAAAATTCTCGGGCAATGTCTTCGTAATTTGTCCCTGACAATTTGGGAAACAAATTTTTATAGGAACGGAAAACTCGGTCAATACTTTTGCCGAGTTTTTCTTGTGTAACTTGATTTGGATGTTTTGCTTCTGTGTCAGGTAGACGAAAATAAATATAACCTGAATTAGTGGGTTGGTTATTGTTCATTGGTTTTAGGTCTTGTAAAAACGAATTAATAAGTATTAGTTTTTTAGTTAAAATATTGTAACTGTATTTTTTAAAAAGTAATGCTAAAAAGAATATATAAATATGAAAATTTCAAAAATGTGATCTTGATCTACTATTACACTACATTTTTATCGTTAAACATCATTTTCCCTGCTTAAACATCGCAATCAATTCTCTTACCTTAATTCGTTTATGCGGCGCTTGGCTGATGAAACGTTGTACTTTTAAGCGACGGATTTTGGCGCCTTGATAGATTTCGCGGGTGAAAGGGGTGTCGTGGTTGGAGATCAACACTTGAATGTTACGCTGTTCCATGGTGTGTTTGGCGAGGTTGGCGAGATCACGCTGGTGGGCGATGGAGAATTCATTGCCGGCGTAATTGGTGAAATTGCTGTCTTGTGAAAGCGGGGCGTAGGGCGGGTCGCAGTAAATCACGGAGTTTTCGTCCGCCATTTTAAAGGTTTGTTGAAAATCGGCGCAAATAAAGACCGCACTTTGTGCTTTGGCGGCAAAAAAACGCAGTTCTTCTTCCGGGAAATAATGGGTTTTGTAATCGCCGAAAGGAACGTTGAATTCGTTTTTGGAATTGTAACGGCATAATCCGTTAAAACCGAAGCGGTTTAAATAGAGAAACAATATGGCGCGCTGAAAAACGTCGGTGCTTTGATTAAATTCCTTGCGTTTGCCGTAGTAGTAAATTTCGGTGTTGGCTTCCAGGTGAAAGAAAATCGGTTTGCACGCTTGAATATAGCGTTCCACATCCAGTTTGACGATGTTAAAGAGGTTGATTAAGTCGGGGTTGATGTCCGCCAGAATGTAGCGTTTGAAGTTGCTGTTGAGAAACACCGCGCCAGCGCCGACGAAAGGTTCAACCAAGCATTGTTTGCGTTTCGGCAATAAGCGGTTGATTTCGTCCGTAAGGCGATATTTACCGCCCGCCCATTTGAGAAACGGGCGGCTTTTGGCTGGCGTAGCGGGTTTGGCGGGTTCAGGCATAATTAATCGAATTGAGAACAACGGTGGATGGCGTCAATGACCAAATCTTGATTAACATCCGTTGCCACATAAGCCTGACCGAGGGATTTGAGCAGCACCAAACGCAATTTGCCGTTCAGCACTTTTTTATCGCGCATCATTAACGGTAAGTAATCCTGCGCCGTCATGCCGTCCGGTGAAACGGTAGGTAGATTGGCTCTTGCCAAGAGTTTCTCCAGGCGCGCCACATCGGCTTCGGTTAAATCGCCTAATTGCTCTGATAACGCCGCCGCCATCATGCAACCGGCAGCCACCGCTTCGCCGTGTAGCCAGTTGCCGTAGCCCAAATGGGCTTCAATGGCATGACCAAAGGTATGACCAAGATTTAACAGCGCACGATCGCCTTTTTCCGTTTCGTCCCGTGCCACAATGTCCGCTTTTAATTGGCAGCAGCGGGCGATACATTGCCGGAGCGCGGATTGATCTAAGGCGATCAGGTCGTCAATGTGTTGTTCCAGCCATTCAAAGAAAGGGAAATCTAAAATCGCGCCGTATTTAATGACTTCCGCCAAGCCGGCATTCACTTCGCGTTTTGGCAGAGTATTTAGGGTCAGGGTGTCCACGATGACGGCATTCGGCTGATAAAAAGCGCCGATCATGTTTTTGCCTAATGGGTGGTTTACGGCGGTTTTGCCGCCTACGGAAGAATCCACTTGTGCCAGTAAGGTGGTTGGAATTTGAATAAAGCGCACGCCTCGTTGATAGCTCGCCGCCGCGTAACCGGTAACATCGCCGATAACCCCGCCGCCCAAGGCGACAATGGTGGTGTCACGACCGTGATTGGCTTGTAAAAGTGCGGTGAAAATCAGGTTTAAAGAGTCAAGGGTTTTGTATTGTTCGCCATCGGGCAATAATACGTGCTCAACGAGACAACCGATTTTTTCCAGCGTGTCGGTGACGGTGGTGAGGTAATATTGTGCAACGGTCGGATTGGTCACGATCATAACTTTGTTGCCCGGTTTTAGCGGATAACAATGGGGATCCGTCAATAATCCGGCGCCGATATGAATCGGGTAGCTTCTTTCTTTCAATTCAACACTTACACACAACATTATTTATTTTGCTTTTTGGTCGTTACTTAACCGTTATAGTTATCAATCAAGTCGATAATCTGCGTTGCCATGACCTTAGCGCTTTGGTCATCAGTAGGGAGGGTAATGTCTGCTACGTCTTCATACAGCGGATTGCGGATTTTTGCCAAATCTTCCAACACCTGACGCGGATCGGCAACATCTTGCAAAAGCGGGCGCTTTTTATCCCGCTGGGTGCGTTGATATTGCTTTTCAACAGTGGTTTCCAGATAAATTACAATACCGCGCGCGGCAAGCTGGTTTCGATTGTCCTTAGATAACACTGCACCGCCGCCGGTAGATAACACGATGCCTTGACGTTGCGTTAATTCGTTAATAATACGTTCCTCTCTTTTACGGAAACCGGCTTCGCCCTCAACATCAAAAATCCAGCCAATATCTGCGCCGGCGCGTTCTTCAATTTCTGCGTCGGTATCTACAAAATCCATGTTAAGCAATTGAGCAAGTTGACGACCAATGGTGCTTTTGCCTGCCCCCATTGGCCCCACTAAAAAAATATTACGTTTTTCTGCCATTGTTATAATCTTAAATTATGTCGTCGAAAAGAATGTGATCTTTTAGAAAATAAGAAACGACCGTAACATACTCAGATATGGTCGTGTGAAAGCTTTTGAATATAGAGTTGAAAAGATCACCCCCAAATTAGGGGGGGATTATCGCAATAAACCGCTACTGTTTTCAACCTAAACAGGACAATTATTTTATCTATTATGAGGAAAAGCAAAATTATTTCCTATTTAGGTCCCTTTTATTCTCTCCCTTTGCCGTGATTTAGTCATTTACTCCGACTCGCTTTTGTTTGGAAGCGTTCGGGGTTTCGCCTTTACGCAAAATATGTGGCGTGACAAAAATCACCAGCTCGCGTTTTTGATGGCGTTCACTTTCCTTGCTGAATAAATGTTTAATGCCCGGAATGTCACCCAGCACCGGCACTTTGTCGGTGCCTTTGGTGATGGTATCGCTAAATACACCGCCCAGCACGATGGTTTCGCCGTCCTTGGCGAAGACTTGCGTATTAATCTCCTGTTTATCAATAGAAACCACTTCGCCCAAACCGTACGCCACACGGCTGCCCGGCGAGTTTTGGCTGACGATGAGATCCAACAGAATTTGTTTATCCTGCGAAATGTGTGGCGTGACTTCCAAACCTAATACCGCCTCACGGAACTCTACGCTTTGCGAACCGCTTTTTTCATTCACCAGAATATAGGGCAACTCCGTCCCCTGTTTGATGCTGGCGCTTTTTTTGTTTGTCGTCAGCAGGCGCGGGCTGGCGATGATTTCCATATTATTTTCCCGTTCAAGTGCGGTCAATTCTAAGTCTAAAAGTCGCCCGTTGATTTTTGCCACCTGTAACGCCACGGAACCTGCCGGTGTCGTGGTCGTGGGAAAATTCACGTTTAACTGATTGGCAAGGTTATCAAAGCCGTTGCCCGCTAAACTGCCGCCGATACGATGGGCGTTTTCCGTCGGGCTGAAAATCCCCCAGCGTACGCCCAGTTCTTTCAGGCTTTCATCGTTAATGGTGACAATGCGCGCTTCAATAACAATTTGTTCAATGGGTTTATCCAGTTCTTTAATCAGCTTTTTAATGTTGCGGACGGAGCGCGGTTCATCCTGAATCAGCAACAAATTGCTGCGGTCGTCGAAAGTGATACTGCCGTTAGGTGATAACAGAGAACCGCTTCCGCCGGTAAGGGATTTCATCACTTCAGAGGCTTTGGCGAAGTGTAATTTTATGGTCGCGGTGGTCAGCGACGCGGGCTCTTCTGTTATCGGGGCGGCAAGGGAAAAAGGTTCTTCCATTTTGCCGGCAAATTTCGCATTGGTGTCGCCTTTGGTGAAGTAATAAATGCCATTTTCCTGCCATAAATCCAGTTGCTTAATTTTCGCCACAGAACGGAACAGCTGATCCAAATCCACATTTTCCAACTGCAACGACACCGTGCCTTGCAGCTCGTCGTCAATAATCAAATTGGTATTGTGCGCTAACGCCAGCTGCTGCAAGGTCGGAACCAGCGGCGCCTGTTTCAGTCGAATGGAAAACAGGGGATTTTGTTCCGCCTGCACCGCAAGACTTAAAAAACACCCGAGAAACAGACCGCACTTTAGCCGTCGGGAAAGAATCGATTTCATGCTATTTCCTTCAACAGTTCTTAAAATTTTATGTTCAATGTCGTGGCGAGTTCGCAATTTTGCGGGTTATCCCAACGCAAAAAACGAATTTCCTGTTTGCCGATGTGTTCGATTTTCAGGCTTTCCGCCGCAATAAAATCCCCTTGTTTGGCGAGGCTCACTTGGTTGTCGGCAAGCAAGAGTAATTGCCAATCTTTTTGCTGTTGCAACACGCCTACGACGCTGATTTGGTCAAATGGCGTTGACGAGAAAATTGCGTCCGTTGCTTTGTAGCATGGGGCGGAGATTGTCGTTTCTGTTATGGATGTTTTCTGGCTGGCGACACCACGTTGGATTTTGTCAAAAGGATCATTGGCGGCGACAGACAGGCTGAATAACGCGCCGACAAATAAAATGAAAAGAGGACGTAACATTATTTTTCCTTGGTGTGTAATTGAAATAAAAGTTCGCTGTGGATGGAATGCCCGTCATTGGCGTCGGCGTTTTTAATAATGTGCCATTCCAGTAATGCCAGTTCGTCATTGGCGCTGAAAAGTGCGGTCAAAAATTCCCGCAAATCGGTAAACTGCCCGTGCAGTTGCAATTTGAGCAACGGTTTTTGGCGAAAATCCCATTGGCTGTGCGCAATGTGCAATTTTGATGTAAATTGTTGAATCTGCTGATTTATCGGCGGGAGTTTACCCGCTAATTCCGGTGTAAGTAATTGCTTCGTGGCTTTCTCTTTTAACGTCGCTAAGATTTTTTGCTGATGGGCGAGCGCTTCCTGTTGGCGTTGTAACTGCTGCGACACGGTTTCCGCCCGGGAACGCTGTTGCCAATAATGCCATGTGGGAAAATAGAGCACCAATAAGCCGACAAAAATCAGCAATGCCTTTTGTTGCCCGGGCGCCAAACGGTACCAGTGTTGTAGAAAGCCGTTTATGCTGTTGAATTTCATGGCGCGCCCTGCAAGGTTAAGTCAAATTGAAACTGCAGTTCGTCTGCGTTCGGTTTAAATTCCGTCAGCTTTACTTCGGCAAAAAGCGGTTGTTGCGTGAGAAATTGATTCAACCGGCTGAATTCTTCTTGACTGTGGCTGTAACCGGTTAAGGTGAGTTGCGGTGTTTTAAGAAACAATTCCGTTAACTCGCCTTGAGTGAGCGGTAACTCAGTTAATTGATTTAACAGCGAAAAAACGGTTTCTTTTGAAACGGGGCGCAATTCCTCCGAATCTGTCTGTGCACTTCGGAGTTGCTGAATGTGTCGCTGTGTGAGTTGTTGCTCAGGTTGGATTTTAGTCAGTTCGCTTTGTATTGTTTCTGCGGTTTCTGCGTGGCTTTCCGCCAAAGAATCCAAGATCAACCAGCCACTTGTACATACCAACGCGCAAAGGATAAGTTGACGAAGCAACGCTTGATTCTGCTGGCGTTGCAGTTGAATACGCCACGGCAGGAGATTGATGTCTTTTTTCATGGCAAGCGTCTCAAATGTCGTGGTCGGCGCTAAAAAGTGCGGTGGATTTCAACGGCGTTTCCCGTTGCCACAAGGCGTTACCCAGTGCGATGAACGGCAACTCGGTTTCAATGGCGTGCCAGCTTTGCGGCATCGCCTGAGTGTCTTTTGCGGCTTGATAATAGAACACCTGCGTCGGTTCTTCTTCATAACGTTGGCAATATTGCGCCAAAAGTGCGGTCAGATTTCCCTGCGTTTGGAACAGCGTTTGGGTTTGCTGTAATTTGTGTTGCACCGCCAGCAAGCCCGTTTCGTCTTGATACAAAAAAACGGCGTTGGGCGGCAAGGCGTGCCCTAGAAAATATTCCGCCGCACGCAACATCGCCTTTGCCGCGTTGTCCAACACATCAATTTGTAAAGGCATAAATTGTTGCAAATATTCCGTGGCGATTTGTTGTCTAATGGCAACAATATCTAACCGAAAGCCCTGTTTTAACGGCGTGGCGGCGTAGTCATACCACACCTCCGCGACGGGAATCGGCAACTCGTTGGTTAAGCTAAAATGGCACTGTTGCTCACATTCCTGAAGGTTTAGGTTATGGGGCAAAATCAAGGTTTTTTGCCAGATTTGATGGGGCATGATGGCGGTAATAAATTTGTAGGCTAATTTTTTGCGCGGATGGTTAAAGCGACGGTTTAAATGGCTTGTCAGTTCCATTAATTCCAATTCGCCGAGGCGCAAAAAGTGCGGTTGATTTTGCGGGTCGATCCACGCTGCGTCGATGGTTTCTCGACGGCACCAAAGACCGATTTGCAACGTGGGAATGTGTCTGATAAACATTGGATTCATCCTTATTTACACGATTTAAGTGAGTTTTCGCTTTTGCTTTTGTGGCGTAATCTTTATACTTAGCAACCAACTATATTTTTAATTCTTTTAACGACAATGAAATAAGTGAGAAATTTTCGATGCGGATCGCAAAATTAATATTAAGTTCCCTATTAACTTTATTTATTCTTGGCGGCATTGTGGCGGGTGTGTTCTATATCCAGCTCAAATCCGACTTACCGGATGTAGAAACGCTGAAAACCGTTGAGCTACAACAGCCGATGCAAATTTACACTTCCGACGGCAAACTTATCGGGGAAGTGGGGGAGCAACGCCGAATTCCGGTGAAACTGGCGGATATTCCGGAAAAACTCATTCAAGCCGTTTTGGCTACGGAAGACAGCCGTTTCTATGAACACCACGGGCTGGATCCTATCGGCATCGGGCGTGCGTTGATGGTTGCCGTAAGCAAAGGCGGCGCGTCTCAAGGGGCGAGTACCATCACTCAACAGTTAGCGCGTAACTTCTTCTTAACGCCGGAAAAAAGCCTGACCCGTAAAGCCAAAGAAGCGATTTTGGCGATTGATATTGAAAATGCGTTGGATAAAAACGAAATTCTCGAACTGTATTTAAATAAAATTTACTTGGGCTACCGTTCTTATGGTGTCGCGGCGGCGGCAAAAACCTATTTTGGTAAAGAATTGAATCAATTAACCTTATCCGAAATGGCGGTGATTGCGGGCTTGCCGAAAGCGCCTTCCACAATGAATCCGCTGTTCTCGCCGAAACGTGCGCTGGAACGCCGTAATGTGGTGCTGGGACGTATGTTGGATCAAAAATACATTTCCAAAGAAGAATATGATGCGGCATTAAAAGAGCCGATTGTCGCCAGTTATCACGGGGCGCAAATGGATTTCCGTGCGGATTATGTAACGGAAATGGTGCGCCAGGAAATGGTGAAGCGCTTCGGTGAAGAAAATGCTTATACCAAAGGTTACAAAGTTTATACCACCGTGCTTTCCAAAGATCAGGAAACCGCACAAAAAGCGGTGCGTGATAACTTAATCGCTTACGATATGCGCCATGGCTATCGTGGTGGCGCGCCTTTATGGAAAAAAGACGAAGCACCTTGGGATAACGACACCATCATCGGTTTCCTGAAAAAATTACCGAGTTCCGACCCCTTCATTCCGGCGGCGGCAGTCAGCGTTACCAAATCCGGCGCGGAGCTCCTCTTGGCTTCCGGTGACAAAATTACGCTGCCGAGCAGCGCAATGCGTTGGACGGGACAAGCTAATCCGGTGAAAGTAGGTGATCAAATCTGGATTCGGAAAAATGACAAAGGCGACTGGATGCTGGGGCAAATCCCGCAAGCCAACTCCGCTTTGGTGTCTTTAAACAGTGACAACGGCGCCATTGAAGCCATTGTGGGCGGTTTCAGTTTTGAGCAAAGTAAATTTAACCGCGCCACCCAATCTTTGGTGCAAGTGGGTTCTTCCATTAAGCCGTTTATTTATGCGGCAGCATTGGAAAAAGGATTAACCTTATCCAGCGTGTTGCAGGATATGCCGATTGTGCTGAAAAAACCGGGGCAGAAAGAATGGCGTCCGAAAAACTCGCCGGATCGTTATGACGGTCCGTTACGTTTGCGCGTGGGATTAGGTCAGTCTAAAAATATGATTGCCATTCGCTCCATGCAAATGGCGGGCATTGATTTCGTGGCGGATTTCTTACAACGTTTCGGTTTCAAACGGGATCAATATTTTGCCAGCGAAGCCCTTGCTTTGGGCGCGGCATCCTTCACGCCGTTAGAAATGGCGCGCGGTTACGCGGTGTTTGATAACGGCGGTTACTTAGTCGATCCTTATATTATCAATAAAATTTTAGATAATAGCGGTAAAGAAATATTCGTGGCGAACCCGAAAGTGGCGTGCCCGACCTGCGACAATATTCCGGTGATTTACGGTGAAACGGAAAAATTGGACGGCTTTAAAAATACCGATTTGACGCCGGCTGACGAATTTGCCCGCACCGATGAATCCACGAACGGCGAAGAGGTGGATCAAGGCGAAAGCGTGCCGGATATTCCGGAATTGCAGCCGCGTGCCGCGGTGAAAGAGGAAAATCTGAACCTCATGGCGGATGCAAAAACCAACGGATCCGAAGTGCAATATGCCCCACGCGTGATTAGCGGCGAATTGGCATTCTTAATTCGTAGCGCGTTAAATACCGCAATTTACGGCGAACAAGGGCTTGGTTGGAAAGGTACCAGTTGGCGCATGGCAAATGACATTAAACGTAAAGACATCGGCGGCAAAACCGGTACGACGAATAACTCCAAAGTGGCGTGGTATGCCGGCTTCGGGGCGAATCTGACGACGGCAGTGTATATCGGTTTTGATGATAATCGCTTTAATTTAGGTCGCGGCGAAGCCGGTGCGAAAAGTGCGATGCCGGCGTGGATTGCTTATATGAAGCCGATCTTGCAGGATATTCCGGAACGTGAATTGCCGATGCCTGCCAATATCGTAGAAAAACACATTGATTTACGCTCCGGCTTATTGGCTAACGACGGACGCGTGGAATATTTCATTAAAGGAACGGAACCAACCCGTGCTTATGTGGAAGAACGCGGCTACTATGTGCCGAGCGAACTTCTCGACGGCGGCGGTTCACCTGGCGGTCAGCCGGAAGAATTGTTCTAAACCGCCATTTGCTCAAACGAAGCCCGGCAATTGTCGGGCTTCGTCTTTTGGGGAAAAAGTGCGGTTATTTTTTCAAACATTTTTTAAGTAGGGATTATGCTCAGTTATCGTCATAGTTTTCATGCGGGCAATCATGCGGATGTATTGAAACACATTGTATTAATGCTGATTATCGAAAGCCTGCAACAAAAAGAAAAAGGGTTTTATTATTTGGATACGCATTCCGGGGCGGGGCGTTATCGCCTGTTTAGTGCGGAAGCGGAGAAAACGGCGGAATATGTGGAAGGCATTGGTCGTTTGTGGACACGTGAGGACTTGCCCGCAGAAGTGGCACGTTATGTGGCGTTAATTAAAAAGCTCAATTATGGCGGCAAGGAATTGCGTTATTATGCGGGCTCGCCGTTGTTGGCGGCAAATTTATTGCGTTCGCAGGATCGTGCGTTGCTGATGGAACTTCACCCGAGCGAGTTTCCGTTGTTGCGCAATAATTTTAAAGAATTTGACAATGTTACGGTAAAAATCGGTGACGGTTTTCAGCAGGTCAAAGCCACCCTGCCGCCAAAAGAACGGCGAGGGTTAGTGTTGATTGATCCGCCGTATGAGCTGAAAGAAGATTACGATTTGGTGGTGAAAGCCATTGAAGAGGGATATAAGCGTTTTGCCACGGGCGTTTATGCCATTTGGTATCCGGTGGTGTTGCGTCAGCAAACTAAGCGGATTATCAGAGGCTTGGAAGCCACGGGGATTCGTAAAATCCTGCAAATCGAACTGGCGGTGCGCCCGGATTCCGATCAACGCGGGATGACGGCGAGCGGGATGGTTGTGGTGAATCCGCCTTGGACGCTGGAGCAACAAATGAAATCCATTTTGCCTTATTTAACCACCGCACTTATACCGCAGGGCACCGGCAGTTGGTCGGTGAATTGGATTACGCCGGAATAAGAAAATACCGATTAGACCGATTTATCCTATTTGTTTGATTTGTGAACACCCTTTGGGCAGAATAGCGCCCAATTGATTCATTAAGGAAGAGACTATGAGCAGACATTATGATTACCTTGCTATCGGCGGTGGTAGCGGCGGTATTGCCTCCATTAATCGTGCGGCAAGTTATGGCAAAAAATGTGCCATTATTGAAGCGAAACATTTGGGCGGGACCTGTGTAAACGTGGGTTGTGTACCGAAAAAAGTGATGTTTTACGGCGCACAAATTGCGGAGGCGATTAATCATTATGCGCCGGATTATGGCTTTGATGTGGAGGTAAAGAAATTTGATTTCGCCAAGTTGGTGGAAAGCCGCCAAGCCTACATTGATCGTATTCATACTTCTTATAACAATGTATTGGCGAAAAATAACGTCGATGTGATTAACGGCTTCGCTAAATTTGTGAATAAAAACACCATTGAAGTGACCTTTGCAGACGGTTCCACCGAACAGGTGACCGCCGATCACATTTTAATCGCGACCGGTGGTCGTCCGAGCCATCCGCCGGTTAAAGGTGTGGAATACGGCATTGATTCTGACGGGGTATTCGCTTTGAATACGTTACCAAAACGCGTTGCCATTATCGGGGCGGGTTATATCGCGGTTGAACTTGCCGGCGTATTCAATAGTTTAGGTTCCGACACTCACTTGGTAGTGCGTCGTCACGCGCCGATGCGTAATCAGGATCCGTTGATCGTTGAAACGTTGGTGGAAGTGTTGGAGCAAGACGGCATTTATTTGCATAAACACACCACGGTGCAAGAAGTCATTAAAAATGCAGATGGATCTTTAACCGTGAAATTCGATCACGACAGAGAAATTATCGTAGATTGTTTGGTTTGGGCAATCGGGCGTAATCCGGCAACGAATAACATCGGTTTGGAAAATACCGGTGTGGAAATCAACGATCGCGGTTTCATTAAGGTGGATAAATACCAAAATACCAATGTGCCGGGTATTTATGCGGTGGGTGACATTATTGAAGGCAGTATTGAATTAACGCCGGTTGCCGTTGCTGCCGGGCGTCGTTTATCCGAACGTTTATTCAACAATAAACCGAATGAGCATCTGGATTATAATCTCGTGCCGACAGTGGTCTTCAGCCACCCTCCAATCGGCACCGTAGGTTTAACGGAACCGCAAGCTATCGAACAATACGGCGCGGAGAACGTGAAAGTGTATAAATCCGGCTTTACTCCGATGTACAGCGCCGTGACCCAACACCGCCAACCTTGTCGCATGAAATTGGTTTGCGCGGGTAAAGAAGGGAAAATCGTCGGCTTGCACGGCATCGGCTTCGGCATGGATGAAATGATCCAAGGCTTTGCCGTCGCCATCAAAATGGGGGCCACCAAAGCCGATTTCGACAACACCGTGGCAATCCACCCGACAGGTTCGGAAGAGTTTGTAACGATGCGTTAAACGATGGCTTGATTAAACAAAAGGTCTGAGAATATTCAGACCTTTTGTTTAGTCATTAGGCAGAAAAACACCTAAAAAAACAACCGCACTTAAGTCGATCAACATAAAGTGCGGTCTCTTGTAAAGATGTTTTTAGCGGGTGCCGTAAACTACGATGGTTTTGCCGTGTGCCGAGATGAGGTGTTGATCTTCCAGCATTTTCAGAATACGCCCGACGGTTTCCCGCGAACAGCCGACCATTTGTCCGATTTCCTGGCGGGTGATTTTAATTTGCATACCGTCCGGGTGAGTCATGGCTTCCGGCATTTTTGCCAGATTGAGCAAGGTTTGCGCAATGCGACCGGTGACATCTAAAAAGGCTAAATTACTTACTTGACGTGAAGTGTTTTGTAACCGATATGCTAATTGGGCGGCGAGATACATCAGGATTTCAGGGTTGACTTGAATTAGTTGACGGAATTTACGGTAAGAAATTTCCGCCACTTCACAGGAGGATTTTGCTTTAATCCATGCGGAACGGCGTTGTCCTTCTTCAAATAAGCCCGCCTCGCCGAAAAAATCCCCTTGGCTTAAATAGGTGAGGATCATTTCTTTGCCGTCTTCGTCTTTGACTAAAACAGACACGGAACCTTGAATTAAATAATAAAGGGTCTCGGCTTTTTCGCCGGCGTTGATTAATGTGCTTTTAGACGGATATTTATGGATGTGGCAGTGGGATAAAAACCACTCAAGTGTCGGATCCATTGATTGCGTAGCTTGTGCGTTTTGTTCCTGCACGTTAAACCTCCATCTAAATTGTGAAAAACTAAGCAGTTTATCTAAAAAATTCCGTTTTATCTTTTATGTCGATAGATTCATGTAATTCAGACCAAACAATCACCGCGCTTCCCTGGCGGATTCTGTTCAACAATGCTTTCTTTTTTTGTTCGAAAGTCTGTTCATGTGAACCATAATCGGTTCCTTCGCGCAAAATAACGCTTTCCACGATATTGACTAACGTTTCTTCGGCTAGCTCTTGCCAAGGAATAATCACGACATATTACCTAAATAAATAAATTATGCAAATAAGCTTTCAATCAGCTGCCATTGTTGGTTAAAACCCTGATTCGGCATGTGGCGAAAATTGGAACGCACATAACGCATAAACTGCCCTTCACAGAGGGTCACCAAGTGGGCGGCGATAATGCGTTCATCCACGTTAAAGCCACGTCCTTCACGTAATTTCCGCATTTGCAGAATGTTCACAAATTGCAATTCTAGGCGGTCAAAAAAGGTGGCGACGCGAGCTTGTAATTTGGTGTCCTCGAACATCAACGCGTGACCGGTCAACACGCGGGTTAAACCGGGATTTTTACGGGCAAAATCCAAGATCATCTGCATAATGTCTTTCACCCGTTGCATAGTGTTGGTTTCGTGTTTAATGGATTGCGAAATGCGATTAAGCAACGTGCTTTCGATGTTCTCAATAAGGGCTTCAAAAATCTTGGTTTTACTCGGGTAATAACGGTATAGCGCCGCTTCCGATACGCCCACTTCCGCCGCCAAACGGGCGGTTGTCATGCGTTCCATACCGCGTTCGGAATGGAGCATATGGGTGAGCACCGTTAGCACTTGTTGGCGGCGTTCTTTGATACTACGTTTATTCGCCTGTTCCATCAGTGTTTACCCGAATGCCCAAAGCCGCCTGCGCCACGTTCCGTGGCATTAAATTCGCTGACGATATTAAATTCCGCCTGCACCACTGGCACGAAAACCAGCTGGGCAATGCGATCGCCTACTTCAATTTTGAACGGCTCGGCGCCGCGATTCCACACGGAAACCATTAACGGGCCTTGATAATCGGAGTCAATTAACCCCACCAAATTGCCCAACACAATGCCATGTTTATGCCCTAAACCGGAACGCGGCAAAATCACCGCCGCCAAATTCGGATCGGCAATATAAATGGATAATCCCGTCGGGATAAGTTTGGCTTCGCCCGGTTGAATCGCAATCGATTCGTTAATTAAGGCACGTAAATCCAAACCGGCGGAACCTTCCGTGGCATAAGCCGGCAACGGAAATTGCGTACCGATACGTTGATCTAAAATTTTTACGTCAATTTTTTTCATTGTGATGTTTACCTTTAAAGAAATCGGTGATTTTTATCCTAAAGTGCGGTCATTTTTTACGGCGTTTTTTATCGACCATAACGCGTAATAATTTCATCGACCAACATTTCCGCTAATGTATTTTTGTCTGCCAACGGCAAGGCTTTTTCTCCGTTTTTCCAGAATAGTTGTAACACATTTTGATCTGCGCCGAAAACCTGTCCGCCTGACACGTCGTTGGCGCAGATCATGTCGAGGTTTTTGCGTTGCAATTTGTCTTTGGCGTAATCGGTGACATGTTGCGTTTCGGCGGCGAATCCCACCACAAACGGACGGTTTTCGGCAAGATGGGCGACGTCGGTAATAATGTCGGGGTTTTTAATGAGCTTTAACGTCATTTCCTCGCCGGATTTTTTGATTTTCTGCTCGGCAACATCGGCAACGCGATAATCCGCAACGGCGGCGCAGCCAATAAAAATCTGGCTTTTCACCGCGCGTTCAAGAGCGATTTGCCACATTTGCTGCGCAGATGTCACATCAATGCGGGAAACATGTTTCGGTGTAGCAAGATTGACCAGGCCGGCGATTAAGGTAACATTCGCCCCACGTTTGGCAAAGGCCTCAGCAATGGCAAAGCCCATTTTGCCAGAGCTGTGATTGGAAATATAACGCACGGGATCGATGGCTTCGCGGGTCGGTCCGGCGGTAATGGCAACATTTATGCCCGCCAAATCCTGTTGTGCGGCAAAATGGCCGCAAAGTGCGGCGAAAATTTCCGACGGTTCGGACATTCGTCCTGCGCCGACGTCGCCGCAGGCTTGTTCGCCGCTATTCGGTCCGATAAGTTGTACGCCTCGGTTTAAAAGTGCGGTCAGATTTTGCTGCGTTATTGCCTGGTGATACATTTGTTGATTCATTGCCGGTGCCAACAGAATCGGGGCGTCGGTGGCAAGACAAAGGGTGGATAATAAATCATTCGCCATGCCCACAGTGAGACGGGCAATAAAATCCGCACTGGCAGGGGCGATCAGCATCGCGTCCGCCCATTTTGCCAATTCAATGTGTCCCATTGCCAGCTCCGCTTGCGGATCCAATAAGGATTGCGCCACGGCATTGCCGGAAATTGCCTGCAAGGTGAGCGGTGTGACAAATTCTGCCGCCGCAGGGGTTAATACCACGCGAACCTGCGCGTTGGCTTTGCGTAATAAACGGATTAATTCAATGGTTTTGTAAGCGGCAATTCCGCCTGTAATGCCCACGGCAATGCGTTTATTTTCTATATTTATCATGCTTAAACCCCATGGTTTGCCCGGCTTGAAAACGAATTCGCCTATTCTACTTGAATTATTATTCAATCAAAAATCTTATTTTTGCGATCCCGGTTCCATCTTTTGTACGTGGTTTTCCAATTTTTAATAACATTATGAATTAATTGCGAATCTTTTGTTTTTAGAGAGGTTCGGCAAATGAATGAGACATTAATGCCAAGGGAAAAGCTATTAAAATACGGTGCTGCCGCCTTGACGGACGATGAACTGCTGGCGATTTTTTTGCGTACGGGAATTAAGGATTGCCCGGTGATGCAGTTATCGAAAAATGTGCTGCAACATTTCGGTTCGTTACGTGAGTTGATTAGCGCCGATCAAAAACGGTTTTGCGCCGTGAAAGGCATTGGCATTACGCAGTTTATTCAACTGCAAGCCTGTACCGAAATGACTCGCCGTTATTTGTTTGCGGAATTAAAAGCAACCCACTGTTTTACCTCAGCCAACATTGTGCAAATGTACTTGCAGACGGAACTGGCAAATACCGAGCGGGAAATTTTTATGGTGCTTTTTCTGGACAACCAACATCGCCTGATTAAGCAGGAACGTCTGTTTCTCGGCACCATTAATAAAGCGATGGTGTACCCGCGCGAAATCATTAAAGAAGCCTTGGCTTGTAATGCGGCGGCGATCATTTTGGCGCATAATCACCCCTCCGGCGTGGCGGAGCCGAGCATTTCCGATAAACAAATTACCGACACCATCAGACAGGCGGCGGATTTGGTGGATATTCGCGTGCTGGATCATTTCGTGATCGGCAATGGACGCTATTTTTCCTTTGCGGAACAAAATCTTCTTTAAAATCCACCGCACTTTTAGATAAATTTTAGTTTTAATGTAAGCAAATTCAGGATTTAGGCTTGAGAATGCAAGATAAAGTGAGTATAATGCACGACCTTTAATATAGTATGCGGGTCGGGTTGCGACCTGACGAGGTCACTCTCAAAAGTTATTTTTGAAGTATTCCGAACCGTAAGCTCGAGCTTATATTTCATTATTGGAGATTAATATGTCTAGAGTCTGTCAAGTAACAGGCAAGCGTCCGGCAGTGGGGAACAACCGCTCACACGCAATGAATGCGACTCGTCGTCGTTTTCTTCCTAACCTTCACACGCACCGTTTCTGGGTTGAAAGTGAAAACCGTTTCGTAACATTACGCTTAACTGCAAAAGGTATGCGTATTATTGATAAAAAAGGCATTGATGCAGTTTTAGCTGAAATCCGTGCTCGTGGCGAGAAAATCTAAGGAGCTAACAAATGGCAGCAAAAGGTGCTCGTGAGAAAATCCGTTTAGTTTCTACTGCTGAAACAGGTCATTTCTACACAACAACAAAAAACAAACGTAATATGCCTGAGAAAATGGAAATCAAAAAGTTTGATCCTGTAGTGCGTAAGCACGTTGTTTATAAAGAAGCAAAAATCAAATAATTTTGCACGAATTGAAAAACCCGATATTGTTCGGGTTTTTTTGTATCAATATTTTTCCGCCCCACGGATCTTGGAGAAAGAAATGCCCGAACTGCCTGAAGTGGAAACCGCCGTACGCGGTGTGAGTCCTTATCTGAAAGATTATGTTATTGAAAAAATTGTGGTACGCCAGCCGAAACTGCGCTGGGTTGTGTCGCCTGAATTGGCGGAGTTGCATCATGTGAAAATTCTGGATTTAACCCGTCGCGCCAAATACCTGATTATTCACACCGAACAAGGTTACATCATCGGGCATTTGGGGATGTCGGGCACGGTTCGTATTGTACCCCATGACAGCCCCATTGATAAACATGACCATCTTGATATTGTGATGAATAACGGCAAATTACTGCGTTATAACGATCCCCGCCGTTTCGGCGCTTGGTTATGGACGGAAAAATTAGATGAATTCCATTTATTCTTAAAATTGGGACCTGAACCGCTATCAGAAGAATTCAATGCGGAATACCTGTTCAAAAAATCACGCAAAAAAACGACCGCACTTAAAACCTTTTTAATGGATAACGCCGTGGTGGTGGGTGTTGGCAACATTTATGCCAATGAAAGTCTATTTTTGTGCGGATTACACCCGTTGAAGCTCGCCGCTAATCTAACCCGAAAACAATGTGAACGCTTGGTGGGTACCATCAAATCGGTGCTTGCCAAAGCTATTGAACAAGGCGGCACCACACTAAAAGATTTTCTCCAGCCCGATGGCAGACCAGGCTATTTTGTACAGGAATTGCTGGTTTACGGCAACAAAGGCAAATCATGTCCGAAGTGCGGTACAAAAATTGAGAGTTTAGTCATCGGGCAACGGAATAGTTTTTATTGCCCGACGTGCCAAAAGAGGGGATAACCTTAGTGCTTCGGCAGTGTTTGAAATAAGTGATTTACCCAATCTGCCGCTTCTTCCATAGGGAAATCGCGGGTGTGATTGTTGGAGTCGCTTTCGGTTTTGCTCATAATGGCTTTATAAGGTACTTCAGCTTTGCCTTTAGGTTGCCAGCGGCAAAAATTGGCAATATTTCGGGCATAAAATGCCAGGACTTTTTTCTGTAACGCCGTGGCGAGATGAATGGTTCCGCTATCAACGCCAATAATTAAATCCGCCGAAGAAACAAGTTGGATATATTCCTGAATTGTGGTTTTAGGTGATAATTTCATCTGAATTTTGTTATCACATAATGAAATTAATTCTTCATAATAAGTGGCACTTTCTTTCGTATTGGTTAGCACAAAAAGTGCATTTTCTACAATCGTTGGAGAAAGTGAATTTAATAATTCGGCAAATTCGTTTGTCGGAATTTTTCTGGTGCTGCCTTCAGGTGCCAATAAAATTCTCACTTTATCTCCCCAAAGCACTTCAAATCGAATAGTTTCCTGATTTATTAAAGCATATTCCGCAGCCTTTGGATCTAAAGAAGCAGAAATAGCAGAATTATTCAAATATTCAGAGATATGTGTTGTGTCATTTTGTGGACAAGCGAAATTATAATTTTTGATTGTATATAAATTATAATTTTCCTTATGTTTTTTATTAAACACAATAATGTATTTTGGTGATAACAGCTTCTCTAAAATAATAGATTTAGTGGTGTAAGTCGGCTGAAAATCTAAATAGAGATCCCATTTACGGCATTGAGCAATATAGGTTAAAGGTTTGTCCTCCAGGAGAACATCAACTAAATCGGAATAAGCAAAAATGTCCCGATTTCTCTCTGTGACGATCACGCCAATCACCAGTTCCGGATTGGCAAGTTTTAATTGTTTTAAATGCGAGGTATGGGCGACGGCATCGCCAATAGCATCGCCAATCGGTTTCAATAAAACCGATTTGATCTTTATTAAATCTATGTTTTCTGCTTTTCGTTTTCCGGCTAATTTAGCAACGAGTTTTTTTGTTATTGACATAAAAGTGATTTATTTTAACCATTCTGATTTAATTTTATCGGGAGATATTTCATTGATATTTTCGATAAAATTAAGGATATATGTTTTATTTTTACAGTTTGGATTCCAATGTGCAAAGTTTTCTTTATCGGCGAGTTTATAAAATCCAATAATTTTCTTATTTAACCCCGCTGCAATATGAATAATAGAGGTATCAGAAGAAATAACGATACTAGTATAATGAAGTAATGCGATCGTATCAAAAATAGTTTGAGTATTTTCATAGATAAAAGCATTGGTATATTTTTCTGCTATCGTTTTTAACAAAGGAGTTACTTCGGGGTACGTTAGTAACAGTACTTTTTTATTTTCGGCTTTAAATTTTTCGATAAACCGACAAATATTTTGTCCCGTAAATTTTCGGGTGCCGGCTGCACCAAAAAAGTTTATAGCGATGCAATCGGCAAGATGATTTTTTTGAATAAAATTTGCAATATCTTCTTTTTTATCACTGTAATTTGGAATGTCATATTCAAGATTAATATTTTTTACACCACAGAATTTAATGGCTTCTGCATAAACCTGGGAAAAATGTAATTGGTCTTGAGTAACATTCAAATTAAATAGCTTGTAGTTTTGTTTTTTATAGCCGATATTATTTTTTGCATGAATTAATCGGGTTAGCCATAAATCACGATTCCGTAATAATACCGGTAAATTAATTAATACATTATAATGTTCATGTGAAAGCTGTTTTCCCATTCTGCTGTAAGCACAACGTTCTTTTCTATTTAAAATAAAACAATGATCAACAAATGGATTTTGTTCAAATAAATTGGCATTTTTAGGTGAGCATACAACGTCAACCTGTATTTTCGGGTTATGCCGTTTTAATTCCCTGAAAATAAATGAACTGACAATATAATCTCCGATTTTTCCGTCTTGTTGTAACACAATAATTTTCGGATTTGTCGGCAAAGGTTGTCCCTGAACGTTTTTGTCCAACAACATTTTGCCTAAGGCTAAACGGATTTTCCGGAGTAATGCTTTCATTTATGCTTTCTTGTATCGATCTTCAATAGAATTAATTTCGCTTTCAACCGCCAAGCCTTCAAAGACACAGGGCGGCTCAACACCATAAGCGTGAATGCGTGTTTTTTGAATAAAACCCGTAACGAAGTCCGCCGGCATACGTAAAGGATAGGCATATTTTAAGAGTTTTTCTATGCCCGCCAGATTCACCATATAAGCGGTTGCTTTCATGATTGAGCGACGGGAGTTTTTTGAAGGACAACGATAACGAACCAGTTTATAACCTTCAGGCAGGCACTTTTTTATTAATGGGTAAGATTTGGCTTTGCCATGATCGAAAAAGAGAATTTCGTAACGCAAAGGCAGTTTCTCAATAGTCGCTTGTAGAATCGCTTTAAAATGGGTAGAAACAATCGCGTCGTCTTCCAAAATAATCGCTTCGGGAATATGCTTTGTTTTGATTTGTTCATATACCCGAATATGACTTAGTGCACACCCAATTTCACCAAGCGTCAGACGTTTATTATCGAAATCTTGATAATACTGATAATCCACCTTGGCAAGCTCTTCTTCAGTCAGTGCTTTCCCATAAACCGCATCAAAAAACTCAAATTGCAAGCCAAGCCCATTTAAGCGCTTTGCTATAACTTCACGACGGGGGGAGTTTTTTAAGCTGATAATGAAGATTGGAGGGAGATTGTGTGCGCTATCCATAAACATATTACCTTAAGGTCAATGGAAATAACCCCCGCAATCGCGAGGGCTAAAATTCAGATTATTTTGTACCCGGAATTTTGAAACGGCTGTTAAAGCGTTCAACACGACCACCGGTGTCAACAACACGTTGTTTACCTGTATAGAACGGGTGGCATTTACCGCATACATCAAGGTTGATGTCTTTGCCTAAGGTTGAACGGGTTTTGATCACGTTACCGCAAGAGCAGGTCGCAGTAACCTCTTTATATTCAGGATGAATACCTTGTTTCATAGAAAACCTCAAATTTGAAGCCATGCCGCTATCAAGCCAATCGCAGAAGCAATCCCTGACACCGCATGAGATTAATATTACGCCATTTCAAAATGGCACGCTTGTGTGTAAGGTTGCGAATTTTACAGAAAAAAAAAGCGCAATTCAAGCAGCCCCATGTGGCTGCGAGATTATCTTTTTTATGAGCAGGGATATTCATTTCATTGTCTTAAGATAGTAAGATAGCGCCTGACCTAAGGCATAATTTCATGTATCTCTATGAATTCCACAGAAAATAAAAATTTTGTTATCAGCATTTCTACGGCTGAACAACGCAGAAACCACATTATTGAGCAATTTACTCATCAAAATATTCCCTTTGAATTTTTTGATGCTTTCACGCCGTCCGATAAATTGACTGATCATTTGCAGCGCTATCTTCCCAATATTGCGAACGCCTCTCAGCTCACCATGGGAGAAAAAGGCTGTTTAATGAGCCACTTCATGCTGTGGAAGAAATGTATTGATGAAAACTTGGACTACGTAACGCTTTTTGAAGATGATATTTTGCTTGGTGAAAATGCCGATAAGTTTCTTGCCGAAGATGACTGGCTAAAAGTGCGGTTCAATTTTCAAGAGATTTTTGTCCTGCGTTTGGAAACTTTTCTCATGCCCGTTCAGCTTGAAAAACAAGCGCAGATTCCTCCTTTTCAACAACGTAATATTGATATTTTAACGTCCAAGCATTTTGGCACGGCGGGTTATGTGATTTCTCAGGGGGCGGCTAAATACCTTGTTGCGTTGTTTGAAAAACTTGCCGCAGAAGAAATTAAACCGATTGATGAAATAATGTTTAATCAACAGATTAACACTATCGGCTATCGGGTATATCAATTGAATCCGGCGATTTGTGTTCAGGAATTACAATTAAATCAAGAGAAGAGTTTATTAACAAGCGGGCTACAGCAAGACCGTAAAAAGAATACGGTGTGCCATACAAAGAGGACTTTAAAACAACGCTTGGTTCGGATTAAAGAAAATATGTTAAGAGCGTTAAATAAGAAGAAGTGGGAAGAGCGGAAGCGGGCTAGAGAAATGGAAAATAAACAAATTGTTCCGCTTATATAAACGATTTTATGAGGAATATCGCCTATGTCACTCTCAACTTTGTTTTCATCTAATGCAACATTTTTTAATGTTATTCATAAAATAAGCAATAAACCATACAAAATATTTTATACCGGTTTGATTCCAAAACCGATTCGTAGATGGCTCGCCAAAAAAGCTAATTTATCTCAACAAAATAATGTTGCAAATTGTTGGAAAGAGGTCATTTCCCTTTATCTTAATGGTAAATTAGATGAAATTATGATTAAACCTAAAAAGGATTTAGGAAATAAAAAAATTATTTGGCAATATTGGGGACAGGGTTGGGGGAGTGAGAATTTGCCTGATATTGTTAAAATCTGTCGTCGTTCGGTTCAAGAAAATAAAGGTGATTATGAAGTAATTTATCTGGATGATCAAAATTTGATTGAATATATTGAATTTCCTGATTTTGTTTCTGAAAAAAGAAAGAATACTAGCTTTCGTCATGTGTTTTTTTCTGATCTTTTACGGTTAGCGCTATTAAAATGTTATGGTGGCATCTGGGTTGATGCCACATTTTTATTTACGGCGCCAATTCCGAGTAAATTTAGTTCAATGGATTTTTTTGTATTCCAACGTTCTCCACTGGCTCAAAATAAAGAAAAATGGCAAAGGTTAAATAGCGATTATTTTTCTTGGAAAGAAAATCATAGAGCGAACTTCTTAAGTAGCATAATGTTTTCTAAAAGTGGAAATAGAACAGTTATAATGTTGCTTCAGTTAATGTTATGGTATTGGAAAACACAGGAGAATATTCCTCACTACTTCTTTTTTCAAATCCTCTTCGATGAGCTAAAAAAAGAAAATTTGATTGAAGAGTTTGAATTGGTTGATGACACTTTGCCACATTTATTATTTTCTGAATTGAATAATCCTTTTGATAAAAATAGGTTAGATGAGATTACGGCACAGTGTAACCAGCATAAACTCACTTATATCAAAAATTGTCAACCAAATAGCTTTTATGCGTATTTAAAACAGAAATATCAATAAATTATATGAAAAGATCTTTAATTTTGTCTTTTAGAGAGATTTTACTTGTTTCATCATGTCTCTTAAAAAAATGGAACCAATTATCTTTACCTAGATAGTGTAGCTTGCAGTTATTTTTATCTTTTAGAATACTCATAAGAAATATCCCTTGATCATCATCTATTATACTTTTTCTTAGCAGTTCTTTTTGGCACGATATAATATTTTTGAAGAATTTTCTCCAGTTGCTTTTATGGCTTACTACCATGCAGCCTATAACAAATACAATATTGTTAAAAATTGCATTGTAAATATCATTCATATCATTTAATGGATAATTTTTTCTAATTGTAAAAAAATGTATATGATTTTTATCAAAATTATACTTCCATTCTTTGACATTGTTTAATGTGCTAATATCTCTGACATAACCAAAATCAAACCAAGATACAAATTCAGTATCAATATATCCATCTTTAATTGCTTTATACACAAAAAATGTCTTTAGGTTAGTAACTAATACATATAAAGCATTCCAATATTCTATATTTTTAGCGCAGTTGGGATTTACTTTAGATATAAAATCTGGATTATTTTGAATATTTCTTATTTTATGTATTGTTTTGTTAAATTTGTAAATATCAAAAGGAATAATTTTTGTCGGCTTATTCTCTCTAATATCTTTAATCTTTTCTATATGCTCTTGGCTGGTGAATATAACTATTGGATTGTCTAACTTAGCTAAATTTGAAAAGTATTCAAAGTAAGTATCATTTGTTCGGGCTAGAAAATCTGGGAGATCTTTTCTTGAATGCAGGCTTCCTCTACCGATGTCAAAAAATGATGTTACAAGTGTAATTTGGTGATTGTTTTTTGTAGCCATTGGTTCTTACTCAAAATATAGGTTGATTCGAATTTATAGAAGAGGTTCAAACTTGTTGTGGTTTAGATGTTTTCGCTTTTTCACTCATCCCATACGTATTTCTTGCTTCTTAAATTTGACGGTATTTTATCCCTTATCCAAGTGAAATTAAACCCCAAACAACGGGGTATTCCCCCCAAATAGACAACAATCCCCCAAAATGCTATATTCCGAGCCCATTTTATTTCACTGAATTTCCGTCCATGTCATTTGCCCGAATTGCGCTTCCTGTGCCGTTACATCGCTATTTTGATTACATCCTGCCGGCGTCGCTGAATGTTGTCGTCGGGGCGCGGGTGTGGGTGCCGTTTGGGGCGCAGAAGCGTGTGGGTGTTGTAGTTGACGTCGCGGAGCAGTCGGATGTGCCTGCGGAGCAGTTGAAGCCGGTGCTGGCTTGTCTTGATGAGGTTTCTTTGTTTTCCCCGCAAAGCTGGCAGTTTTTGCATTGGGCGGCGGGGTATTATCATGCGCCGTTGGGGGAAGTGTTGTCGCAGGCGTTGCCGGTGAAATTGCGGCAGGGCGAAAGTGCGGTGGAAAAACAAAGTGTTTTTTGGAAACCAACCGCACTTGGTGGGCAGGCATTGTCGCTGAGTTTATTGAAACGCGCGAAGAAGCAGCTTGAAGCCTTGCAGGCGGCGAATGATTTGCCGGAGAAAGGCAATAATCCGTTTAGTGCGGCGATTTGGTCGGCGCTGAAAGCCAAGGATTACGTTACGGAAGTTGTTCAGGAAACGGAGATCCAAACCTGGCAACAACGATTAGGCGATAAGCCTATGGTGAATAAAATGGATCGTTTAACGCTAAACAAACAGCAGGCGTTGGCATTCAGTCAGTTGAAATTTACTCAGGGTTTTGTCCCGTGGTTGTTGGACGGTGTGACGGGTTCCGGCAAAACGGAAATCTATTTGCAATTTATCGAAGAGATCTTGCAACAGGGCAAGCAGGTGCTGGTGCTGGTGCCGGAAATCGGTTTAACGCCACAAACGGTGCGGCGTTTTCAGGCGCGTTTTAACGTCGTCATTGACGTGTTGCATTCCAATCTGAACGACACGCAGCGTTTGCAGGTGTGGCAGCGCGCGCGTAACGGGCAAAGTGCAGTCGTTATCGGCACCCGATCTGCGTTGTTCACCCAATTTTCCGAGTTGGGCGCGATTATTATTGATGAAGAACATGACGCTTCTTTCAAACAGCAGGACGGCTGGCGCTATCACGCGCGCGATTTGGCGATTGTGTATGCGAAACAGCTGAATATCCCGATTTTAATGGGATCGGCAACGCCAAGTTTGGAAAGTTTGAATAACGTGCAAAGCGGTAAATATCGCCATTTGTCGTTGTCGGAAAAAGCCAATAATTCCACCGCACTTAAACAGCAGATTATCGATTTAAAACGTCAACCTATGCACAACGGGCTGTCCGATGTGCTGATGAAACGTATGCAGGCGCATTTGGAAAAAGGCAATCAGGTGTTGCTGTTCCTGAATCGTCGCGGTTTTGCGCCAGTGCTGTTGTGCCACGAATGCGGCTGGATGGCGGAATGTCGCCATTGCGATAAACCTTATACTTATCATCAACAACACCATGTGTTGCGCTGTCATCACTGCGCTTCACAGAAGCCGATTCCGCGTCAATGCGGCAATTGCGGTTCCACACAATTAATCACCACAGGCTTAGGCACGGAACAACTGGAAGCCACCTTAAAAGACGTTTTTCCTCACTACGGCATTGCCCGCATCGACCGCGACACAACGGCGCGCAAAGGCAAGCTGGAAGGTTATTTGGAAGACATTCAGCAGGGTAAAAGTCAAATTCTTATCGGCACCCAAATGCTAGCGAAAGGGCATCATTTCCCAAATGTCACTTTAGTGGCGTTGGTGAATGTGGATAGTGCGTTGTTTTCACTGGATTTTCGTGCGGAAGAACGATTGGCGCAGCTTTATATGCAGGTGGCGGGACGAGCCGGGCGTGGTGCGCAGCAAGGCGAAGTGTTATTGCAAACCCATTATCCCGAATACCCGCTGTTGCAAAGCCTGTTACACAAAGGCTACAACCAATTTGCACAAAATGCCTTGGCGTTGCGTAAAAGTATGGGGTTGCCGCCTTTTGGCTCGCAGGCATTATTCAAGGCGCAAAGTCGTCATAGCGAAGAAGCTGAACAATTATTGGTGCAGTTTGTCGAATATCTACAGCAGATTAAGCAAAATATCGCTCCCGCGCTGCAAATTCTCGGACCGATGCCGGCGCCGTTCAGTAAAAAAGCGGGACAATATCGTTGGCAGTTATTGTTGCAGCATCCTTCCAGAACGGCGTTGCAGCAGGTGCTGACGGAATTTTGGCATTATCAGCGCGATTTGCCCACAAAAGTGCGGTGGATTTTAGACGTGGATCCGCTCGATCTGAGTTAGTTTATTTGGGATTGCAGTAGTCAATAGCGCAATTTTTGCGTAGAATTGTCGGCATTTTTTATCATCGTGATTTCATTATTTATTTGGTTTTATTGAGACAGGTTTTATTGTGGCACAACGTGATTATGCCGCCCGCAACGGCGCAAAGAAAAAGAAGAAACAGAAAAAAAGTAATAAACCCCTATTATTTATCATTGCCGGCGTGATTGTGGCGGCGTTTGCATTCGGTCTTTATTTATTAAAAGAAAAAGCGCCGGAACCGGTGGTGCAACCGGTCGAAAGTGCGGAAAAAACGCAACCGAAAAGCGTGTTGCCGAATCGTCCTGAAGAGGTGTGGAGCTATATTAAAGCCTTGGAAACCCGCACCGTACCTATTGATGACAACCCGAAATCGTTAGATAAAAATATGCGTTTAACGGAAGAACAACGCAAGATTTTACAGGCAATGGAAGAAGAACAGAAACAGGCGGAACTGGCGAAAACCAAAGCGGCAGAAGCCCAACAACAAGCGGTACAACAGCCTGCTCAACCAACAACACAACAACCGCCGCAACAACAAACAAAACCGCAGCCTCAAGTGGTAGAAGCGAAGAAAGCCACACCGCTGAAAGAGGAGAAAAAAGCGGAACAAACGGTGAAAGCCGAATCGCCGAAAAAACTTGAACCGCAGCAACAGCCGCAGAAACCGCAACCTGCGCCACCGCAAACCACGACATCCAATGGCGGTGAGCGAAAATACGGCTTACAATGCGGCGCTTTCAAAAACAAAGGGCAGGCAGAAAATTTACAAGCGCGTTTGGCGCTACTCGGCTTGCCGGCGAGGGTGAATGAAAGTGCCGATTGGAACCGCGTGGTGGTTGGTCCGGCAGGTGATCGTAATGCCGCCGTGAAGATGCAGGAGAAAGCCAAAAGCGTGATTAGTTGCGTGGTTATCGGGATGTAATCCGAAGATGAAAGCATAAAAGTGCGGTGAAAAATAACCGCACTTTTTTATTTTTAGCTTGCCAAATAAGAAAAAATCAATAAAATGAACGAACGTTCATTCAGTGCCGGTGTATTGACTGTTTGTAACCTACCTAAATGTGCGATTTGAGAAAAATTTTCACCGCACTTCTAACGATTAACTCAATTTTATTAAATTTACTATGAATCAATCTGAAACGGATATGATCGAGCGGATTTTTACTGCCACCGATGCATTAATGGCAACGGTGGGGCTACCAAACTTGTCTATGCACAAGATTGCCAGAGAAGCAAAAATCTCGCCGGGGACAATTTACATTTATTTTAAAAATAAAGATGAATTGTTGACCCAGTTTGCCCGATATATTTTTCAAAATTTCCAGGATGTGTTGAAGGAAGGCTACGATGAGAGGCAGCCGTTTTTTCAGCAATATCGAAAAATGTGGTGGAATATTTGGCATTTCTTAGAAGCGGAGCCAACTATTATGGCGAATATGGGGCAATACGAGTCCTTGCCGGGCTTTTCCGATATTTGTCAAAAATGGGAAAGTGACAGCATCTGGTATCATTTTTGCGTCAAAGCAAAGGCGGCAGGAGAGCTGGCTGATGTGCCTCCTCCTATTTTATTTGCGATTTCATTGGAAAGTGCTTTCAATATCGCCTTTAAATGCCGACATTTTTCCCCGCAAGTTTCAACGGAAATGCTGGAGGCCGTCATTGAACGGACTTGGCTTGCTATTAAAAATTAATTCAAGAAATAGTTACGGAGTTTTTATGAGTTCAACTCAAATCAACAGACCAAAGCGTTCCCATGTGTTCTTTTTGAAACTGGCTTTGGGTGTATTCGTATTACTTTTTGTCGCAATGATTGTGATGAATTATATGAAATCAAAAGGCATTGCGGATTTCCTTGCCAATCAAGGTGAATCCCCGTCGCCGGTGACGGCAATGACTGTTACTTCGCAACAGTGGACACCGGTTATTGAAACCACCGGTTTGGTGCGTCCGAACCAAGGGGCTGTGTTGAGTGCACAAAGTGCGGGTACGATTTCAAAAGTTTTAGTGGAGAACGGACAAAACGTCAAGAAAGGTGATGTGTTGGTGGAATTAGATAGTTCCGTTGAACGCGCCGGTTTACGGGCTGCCGAAGCGCAAGTGATTTCGTTACGTCAAACTTATCAACGTTATGCGAATCTGGCAAAAAGCGGCGGCGTTTCCCGTCAGGAATTGGATAATGCCAAAGCGGCATATGATGCGCAGGTTGCCAATGTGGAATCTTTAAAAGCCACCGTTGAGCGTCGCCAGATCCTTGCACCGTTTGACGGCAAAGCGGGTATTGTGAAAGTGAATGTGGGGCAATATGTGTCAAACGGCACCGAAATCGTGCGTGTGGAAGATCGCAGTTCCATGAAAGTGGATTTCTCTATTGCACAAAATTTGTTGGATGAATTGCGTCTTGGTCAAAAAGTGACTGCTACTGCCGATGCCCGTTTAGGGGAAACTTTTGCGGCGAAAGTAACCACCATTGAACCGGCAATCAGTTCTTCTACCGGTTTAGTTGATGTGCAAGCCACATTCGAGCCGGAGGATGGCGCGAAATTATTATCCGGTATGTTTACCCGTTTAAACGTGGCATTGCCGACGGAATACGATCAAATCGTGGTGCCGCAAGTAGCGGTGAGCTACAACATGTATGGCGAATCACTTTATATTTTGACCGCTCTTTCGGATGAAGAAAAAGAAAAATTTGCCTCAAAAGGCGATGTGAACAAAATGTACCGCGCCCATCAAATCACCGTATTCACCAAAGATCGCCAAGGCATCTATTCCCAACTAAAAGGCGATGAAGTGAAAATCGGCGATAAAATCATTACCGGCGGTCAGCAAAGTTTAAGCAACGGCTCGTTAGTGATTGTTTTGGATAAACAAGGCGTGGGTACCACTCAACCGGCAAGTAAAACTAACCTCTAATTAGGACCAGCGAATGAAATTTACCGATATATTTATTCGACGCCCGGTACTTGCGGTTTCAATCAGCCTGCTAATTATCATTCTTGGTTTGCAGGCGATTTCCAAACTGGCGGTACGTGAATATCCTAAAATGACCACAACCGTAATTCAGGTTTCCACAGTGTATCCCGGTGCAGATGCCAACTTGATTCAGGCATTTGTAACTTCAAAGCTGGAGGAAGCGGTGGCGCAGGCAGATAACGTGGATTATATGTCTTCCTCTAGTAGTCCGAGCAGCTCTACCATTACGGTAAAAATGAAATTAAATACCGACCCGAACGCGGCACTTGCCGATGTGTTGGCGAAGGTGAACTCGGTACGTTCCGAGTTGCCAAAGGGGATAGAAGACCCGACAGTGAGTTCATCAACCGGTGGTTCGGGGATTATGTATATTAGCTTCCGCTCCGGTAAATTAGATGCCAGCCAGGTGACCGATTACATTGAACGTGTGGTAAAACCGCAGTTCTTCACTGTTGAAGGGGTGGCGAGCGTGCAAATTTTCGGTGCCTCCGAATATGCGTTGCGTATTTGGTTGGATCCGCAAAAAATGGCGGCGCAAAATCTTTCCGCGACACAAGTGATGTCCGCCTTGTCGGCAAATAACGTGCAAACGGCGGCGGGTAACGATAATGGTTTTTATGTGGTTTATAAAAACAAAGTGGATACCACCACCAAGTCTGTGGATGAATTAAGCAAACTTATTGTGTATTCCAGCGGCGATAAATTGGTACGCTTACGTGATATTGCGGATATTGAGTTGAATAAATCCAGCGATACCGCCCGTGCGGTGGCGAATGGTGCCGATTCGGTAGTGTTGGCGATTAACCCGACCTCTTCCGCAAACCCGTTAACCGTGGCGGAAAAAATTCTGCCGTTGTATGAAAACATTAAAAATAACCTGCCGGATGCCATTCAAACCGACATTTTGTATGACCGCACTATTGCTATCAATAACTCCATTGATGAAGTGGTGAAAACCATCATTGAAGCGACCATTATCGTTTTGGTGGTGATTACCATGTTTATCGGTTCCTTCCGTGCGATTTTAATTCCGGTGATTACCATTCCGATTTCCCTTATCGGGGTAATCATGATGCTGCAAACCTTGGATTTCTCCATTAACTTGATGACCTTGCTTGCCTTGATTTTGGCGATTGGGTTGGTGGTGGATGACGCCATTGTGGTGTTGGAAAATGTGGACCGTCACATTAAGCTGGGCGAAACCCCGTTCCGCGCAGCCATTATCGGCACCCGTGAAATTGCCGTGCCGGTGATTTCCATGACTATCGCCTTGATTGCGGTGTATTCTCCGATGGCGTTGATGGGCGGGATTACCGGTACGTTATTTAAAGAGTTCGCGTTAACCCTTGCCGGTGCAGTGTTCATTTCCGGCATCGTGGCATTAACCCTGTCGCCGATGATGACCAGTAAATTACTGAAAGCGCACGATCAGCCAAGTAAATTGGAAGAACGTGTGAACCGCACTTTAACGAGGGTTAACAATATTTACGCATACATTTTAGATTTGGTGATGCAAAACCGGAAATGTATGTTGGTGTTCGCCGCTATTATTTTTGTGACCTTGCCGGTATTGTTTAAATCGCTATCCAGTGAATTAACCCCGGCGGAAGATAAGGGCGCATTCTTGGCAATCGGTTCGGCACCTTCTAACGTGAACGTAGATTATGTGCAGGCTGCCATGGCACCGTATCAGGAAATTCTTACCACCACGCCTGAAGTGCAGTTCGCCATGACCATTTCCGGTGTGCCGAGTTCCAACCAATCTCTTAACGTAGTGACCTTAAAAGATTGGAGCGAACGTTCCAAGAGTCAGGCGCAAGTATTGGAAGAGTTGAACAATAAAGCGAAATCCATTCCGGAAGTGTCCGTCAGTGGCTTCGCTTTCCCGGAAATTAACACCGGGGAACAAGGGCCGCCAATCGGCTTTATTATCAGCACCTCACAAGGCTATAACGACTTGGCGAATGTTGCCGGTAAATTCCTGGACGCCATGCAGGAATCAGGTAAATTCGTTTACACGAATTTGGATTTGAAATTTGATACGGCACAAATGCACATTAAAATTGACCGTGAAAAAGCCGGTACCTATGGCATAACTATGCAGCAAATAAGTGCCACATTGGGTAGTTTTCTTTCTGCAGCAACGGTTGAGCGGGTGGATATTGATGGTCGCGCCTATAAAATTATTTCACAGGTAAAACGTGCTAATCGATTATCTCCGGAAAGCTGGAATAATTATTACGTCAGCGCAGCCAATGGCAAATCTGTACCGTTAAGTAGCCTGGTTACTATGTCATTAGAACCGCAACCAAGCTCATTACCACGTTTCAGCCAGCTGAACTCTGCTGTAATCAGTGCTGTGCCAATGCCGGGCTCTTCCATCGGGGATGCCATCCAATGGTTGCAAGACAACGCCCAAGAGTTATTGCCACAGGGCTATAACTACGATTTCAAAGGAGAAGCGCGTCAGTTGGTACAAGAAGGCAATGCCTTAGCGGTGACCTTCGTGTTGGCGGTGGTTATCATCTTCTTGGTGCTGGCGATTCAGTTTGAATCCATTCGCGACCCGCTGGTGATCATGATTTCCGTGCCGTTGGCAATTAGTGGTGCATTGTTGGCACTCAACTTCTTCAGTGTTATCGGTGTGGCGGGCAGTACCTTGAACATTTATTCGCAGGTGGGCTTGATTACGCTGGTGGGCTTGATCACCAAACACGGTATTTTGATGTGTGAAGTGGCGAAAGAAGAACAGTTAAACCACGGTAAAACCCGTATTGAAGCCATTACCGAAGCGGCGAAAGTGCGGTTGCGTCCGATTCTGATGACTACCGCCGCGATGATTGCCGGTCTTATTCCGTTGCTTTACGCAACCGGTGCCGGCGCGGTGTCCCGTTTCAGTATCGGTATCGTCATCGTTGCCGGTTTGGCAATCGGCACGCTGTTTACCTTGTTTGTGTTGCCGGTGATTTATTCTTACATCGCAAGCGAACACAAACCGTTACCGGAATTCGATGAAAGCATCAAACCGATTGAAGGTGAGATTAATCATTAAACAGAATTGTTTGTAGAACCGACCGCACTTTTGAGTAATCAAAGTGCGGTTTTTTATGGCGTAAATCTTGCTCACGCTATATTTCAAAGCATATAGCATTGCAGTAAAATTCATTCCCGAAAACGACCGCACTTTTAGGAAAAAAATGACTATTGACGACATTGATTTCAACGAACTCTATAAACAACATCTTATCGCTTGCCATCATTACAATTTGCCATCGGAAAAATGGGATAAAAAAGCAACGAAGATGGCGGAAAATCTGGTAGGCAAAGCCAGCCGTTACAATCAGCAATTGCTGCAAACCATGCAGGTGCAGCCGCATGAAACCGTGCTGGACATCGGTTGCGGGCCGGGTACGTTTGCTCTTCCTTTGGCACAGCAATGCCAACAGGTCTACGCGTTGGATTACAGCGCGGGAATGCTTGATGTGCTGGCGGATTATAAGCAAAAGCTGCAACGGGAAAATATCAGCTTAATTCACCGTTCCTGGGCGGAGGATTGGACGGATGTGCCGCAGGCGGATGTGGTTTTGGCGTCGCGTTCCACTTTGGTGGATGATTTGGACGATATGATCGACAAACTCCGCGCCAAAGCCAAAAAACGTGTTTATCTTACGTCTATCACCCAACGGCATTTTTTAGATGACGGGGTTTTCAGTGCTATCGGGCGCGAAGACATCGGCTTTCCGAGTTATATTTATTTGCTTAATCGGCTTTACCAAAAAGGCATTCAAGCTAATCTGAATTTCATCGAAACGGAACCCGGTCGTTTTATGGGCGAGACCTACGAGGATTTACTCAACTCCGTTGAATTTTCGCTAGGGCAATTGAGTGAAAAAGAAAAGCAGGGGCTGGCGGCATTTTATCGTCAAAAACAACAGAACAACGAACCCATTGTGCATGGACAACGCAAATGGGGGCTGATTTGGTGGAAGGTAGAATAAAAAAGTATTCACAATCAAGTCCGGCTTGATTGTTCCTCTTTCGGGGTCGTCGGCATAGCCGACGTTCAAAAAACGTTGCTTGTTGTGCGGTCGGTTTTTTCGGTATTTTTTAGGTGAGTTATCAAACCCACCTTGTGTTTATTTCGAAAATTCCATCTAACCTGTCTAAAGTCCATACAAAAAATAGCGTGCTGGCTTTGGTGATTGTACATCAAATTCCATGGTATTGTCTTCTGTCTGAAAGGTTTTGTTAGGAGGGCTTGTTGTAGAAAAGCCAATTTGATTTTTCAAAGTATAACACCTTGACGAATCTGGCGTTCAGGCGTAACATTGCGCGCGATTTAGTAACAAGAGGACACACACTTTGGACAGTCACAGTCGATACCGAACGGAGTTTTCACTGTAACTATCGCCCGTCTCACTTATCGGCGATGGTTTCGCGGGTAAGTATCTTTTACCTTTCTCTTTTTCGGCATCTTTTTCGTCAAGCGAAAATTTGCAAAAAATTCATCGATTACAGCTCACTTTTTGGTCGTCAAAAAACACACGTAAAAATGACCGCACAAAAAGTAACGCTTTTTGAACGTCGGCTCTGCCGACGGCCCCGAAGGGGGAACAATCAAGCCGGACTTGATTGTGAATACTTTCGCTGTTGTCTGTAATTTATTCGTTTGATCGTTGTTCATCGCGTTGTGCATTATCCAATCGGGAGTATGACAAAATGATAAATGCCTTTGCCCTTGAAGATGCTCGTTTGGTTCGCATTGATGAAACCACCGAGCCGTTAAATACCGCCATTTGGATCGATTTACTGGAACCGACCGTGGAAGAGCGTGATATGTTACAGGAAAGTTTGGGTCAGAGTTTGGCATCCTTTCTGGAATTGGAAGACATCGAAGCGTCCGCACGTTTTTTTGAAGATGAAGACGGTTTGCACCTGCACTCCTTCTTTTATTGTGAAGATGAAAACGATTATGCGGATTTAGCCAGTGTGGCGTTCACTATTCGCGACGGGCGTTTGTTTACTCTGCGCGATCGCGAATTGCCGGCGTTCCGTTTATATCGTATGCGTTCCCGCAATCAGCGTTTAATTGAATGTAATTCTTATGAATTATTGTTGGATTTGTTTGAAACCAAAATCGAGCAGCTGGCGGATGTCATTGAAAACGTGTACGCGGATTTGGAAAAATTAAGTCGTGTGGTGTTGGACGGCACCCAAGGGGAAGCCTTTGACGAAGCCCTGGCGACTTTAACGGAACAAGAAGACACCAGTTCCAAAGTGCGTTTGTGTTTGATGGATACGCAGCGCGCGTTAAGTTTTTTGGTGCGCAAAACCCGCTTGCCGGCGAACCAGTTAGAGCAGGCGCGTGAAATTTTACGAGACATTGAGTCCTTACAACCGCATAATGAATCCCTGTTCCAAAAAGTGAACTTTCTACTGCAAGCGGCAATGGGTTTCATTAATATCGAACAGAACCGCATTATTAAAATCTTCTCCGTTGTGTCGGTAATCTTCCTGCCGCCGACATTGGTGGCATCCAACTACGGCATGAACTTCAGCGATATGCCGGAGCTGGGATTGAAATTCGGTTATCCGATGGCGCTGGGGTTAATGGCGCTGGCGGCGTTTGCGCCGTATTGGTATTTCAAACGTAAAGGCTGGTTATAATTTTAAGGAAACAGCATGAATTCAATTCAATTTCTTATTGCGACGGCAATTAGCGTATATAGCTTCATTTTAATTTTACGCACTTGGTTTCAACTGGCGGGCGTGGATTTCTACAATCCGTTATCGCAAGCCCTGGTCAAAGCCACTCAGCCGGTGGTAACACTGTTAAGCAAGCTCGCACCGACGGTCAAAGGCGTAAATACCGCTGCCTTATTGGCGTGTTTTATTTTAGGGTTGGTGAAATTTCCGTTGTTGAATCCGTTCGGCACCATCGGCGGTGCGTCCCTGTTTGAATATGCCATTATCGGCGTGTTAAGCGTGGTGCATAGCATCGGTGAAGCGATTTTTTATGTATTGTTGGTGGGCGCCATTTTAAGCTGGTTTAATCGCGGTGCCGGTCAAACCCAATATCTTTTATATCAATTAAGCGAACCCGTGTTACGCCCCGTTCGTAAAATTCTGCCGAATACCGGCATGATCGATTTTTCGCCGATGGTGGTGGTTTTTGTGTTGTATCTGCTTAATCGCGTGTTATATGACCTGTTCGGCGGACTTTGGGTCGCCGCTGCGTTTTAAGGGTCACTTCTAAGGTAAACGGCATGACGGCAGTGGAACGAAACGGCGCGGATTTGCGCCTGAGAATTTTCTTACAACCGAAAGCCGCCAAAGATCAGATTGTCGGATTGCATGACGATGAACTGAAAATCAGCATTACCGCTCCGCCCGTGGATGGGCAGGCAAACGCCCATCTTCTCAAGTTCCTCAGCAAACTCTTCAAAGTGCCAAAAAGCAGCATTATGCTGGAAAAAGGCGAACTTAATCGCCATAAACAAGTTCTAATTCCTAGTCCTAAAGTCATTCCGACGCAAATTGAACCCTATTTAACGCCGTAAAAGTGCGGTCAGAAATGAGAACGTTTTTTGCCGGACAAAAAGCGAAATAAGCGGGAAATGAGCAGCCGAATGACAACTTATTCTTATTTCTCATTATGTTATTGAAAGGAGACCTCCATGAGCGTGACCAAACAGCAGGTATTAGACGCGTTCCATTTTCGCTGTGCTACGCGTTATTACGATCCCGCCCGTAAAATCAGCAAAGAGGATTTTGACTATATTTTAGAACTCGGACGCTTGTCGCCAAGCTCCGTCGGCTCCGAACCTTGGCAGTTTTTGGTGATCCAAAATCCCAAACTGCGCCAGGCCTTAAAACCGGTAAGCTGGGGCATGGCAAGTCAATTAGACGACGCCAGCCATGTGGTAGTGATTTTAGCCAATAAAAACGCCCGTTATGATTCGGAAGATTTTCGCAATAATTTATTACGTCGCGGCTTAAATGAAGAACAATTACAAAACGCGTTAGCGATTTATAAAAAGTTTCAAACAGAAGATATAAACGTCTTAGAAAACGACCGCACTTTATTCGACTGGGCAAGCAAACAAACCTATATCGCCCTTGCCAACATGATGACCGGCGCCGCACTCATCGGCATCGACAGTTGCCCGATTGAAGATTTTAACTATGCGGAAGTAAACCGTATTCTGGCGCAAACCGGCGCTTATGATGCGAACAAATACGCGGTTTCCGTGGCGGCAACATTCGGCTATCGCGCTAAAGACATCTGCCCGAAAGCGCGCAAACCGCTTAATGAAATTGTTCATTGGATCGAATAATCATAATTTCATCCGCTCACCTGCTTCATGGAAGCGGATTTATTACATTTGGAGACTGTAATGTCACGTCAACTTTTTAAAACGGAAAAAGCCCATACTTTGCTATATCCGATTTTTCTCTTTTGTTTTCTTAACCTGATCGTTTTCACCTTGTCCCGCCTTGGGTTGTCTGTATGGCAAATGGAGCGCGTCAGCGTGGTCAACGGCTGGGGCGAGCTGTTTTTACAAGGCTTGCGCATGGATATTGTGTCCTTGTGCTACCTGTTCGGTGTGCCGGCGCTGTTTAGCGTGTTGTTCTATCACGACAACGCGTTAGGACGTATTTGGAAAGGCATTTTACGCGCCTGGTTAACGGTCGGCAGCGTGTTCATTTTGTTTATGGAACTCTCCACGCCTGCCTTCATCAACACCTACGATTATCGTCCGAACCGTCTGTTCATCGAATATTTGATTTACCCGAAAGAAGTGTTTTCCATGCTGATGGAAGGGCACCTAAGTGCGGTCATTTTAAGCCTCGTTTTCACGATAATTGCCGCGGTGGTTTATTGGAAACTTACCGGTCGTGCGGTGCGTGATTTGCAGCCGATGAACTGGAAATGGCGCCCGTTAGTGGCGTTATTGGTGATTGCCGTGAGTTTTCTCGGCGCCCGTTCCAGCCTGCAACATCGCGGCATTAACCCGGCGATGGTGGCATTTTCTTCCGATGCCATGGTCAATTCTTTGGTGCTGAATTCGGGCTATTCCGTGCTTTATGCGGCGCAGCAATTTAAAGACGAAGGCACTTCCTCCGAAGCCTACGGCAAAATGGAAACGGCGGAAATGCTGGAGATTATCAAGAATAGCGGCAGTCGCCCGGCGGAAGCCTATATTTCCGATGAATTCCCGACGCTGACCCGTAACCAAGCCACTTATCAGGGCAAGCCGAAAAATATTGTGATTATTCTGGAAGAAAGTTTCGGTGCGCAATTTGTCGGCACCTTAGGCGGTTTGCCGCTTTCGCCGGAATTTGACAAGCTGGCGCAACAAGGCTGGCTCTTTGATAATTTATATTCCACCGGTACCCGCTCCGTGCGCGGCATTGAAGCGGTACCCGCCGGTTTCACCCCCACACCGGCACGTGCCGTGGTGAAACTGAATAACAGCCAAAACGGTTTCTTCACCTTGGCGCAGCTATTAAGCCAACGGGGCTATGACACCTCCTTCATTTACGGCGGGGAAAAGCATTTCGACAACATGGCGGGCTTTCTCTACGGCAACGGTTTCAAACGCATTATCGACCAAATGGATTACCAAAATCCGACCTTTACCGGCACTTGGGGCGTGAGCGATGAAGACTTGTTCACCAAAGCCAACGAGACCTTCACCCAATTACAAAAAGAAGGCAAGCCGTTCTTCAGCCTGGTGTTCAGTTCCAGCAACCATGACCCGTTCGAGTTCCCGGATGGTAAAATCGAGCTTTACGAACAACCGAAAGCCACCCGCAACAACGCGGCAAAATACGCCGATTACGCCATCGGACATTTCTTTAAATTGGCGAAGGAATCCAATTATTGGAAAGACACCATTTTCCTGGTGATCGCCGACCACGATTCCCGCGTTGCCGGTGCCAGCCTGATGCCGATTAAACATTTCCACATTCCGGCGTTGATTCTGGGCGACGGCATTGAACCACGCCGCGATAACCGTTTGGTCAGCCAATTTGATATGCCGACCACTTTGCTTTCCTTGGCGGGTATCAGCGGCGATTATCCGATGATTGGCTACGACCTCACCAAACCGAATGATCCGAACCGTGCCATCATGCAATACGACCAAGTGCAGGCGCTCATGCATGGTAACGACGTGGTGATTCAATTCCCGAAAGTGGGTGCCAAAACGTATCGCTACGACAAAGCCACCGAAACCTTAACGGAAGCGGAAGTGCCGCCGGCTATGGTGAAAGAAGCCTTGGCGCACGCGCTGTTAGGCAGTTATTTGTATAAACATCGCTTATACACCACCCCGGAAATCAAACAGGCGGAAGGGAAAGCGTTAATTGAGATAAAAAAGTGCGGTCGAAATTCGCGATGGATTTTGAATTACCGTGGGTAATTTCTTACCCACGGTTACGCATGATTCAGCAGCCCCTTTGGGGCTGTTTTACATTCCCGTTTTATATTCCCTAAGAGGGGGAAAGATTACTTAACCCTGGCTAACTCATCATTTAGATCAAACTGGGGATTTTATTCCCCAATCCAAATCAGCGACGCCATTCTGCCCGTGGCGTTATCCCGCCGATAGGAAAAGAATTTATCCGCTTCAAGGTAAGTGCAATGTTCGCCGCCGCTGATTTGAGTAATGCCGAGGGCGTTGAGACGTTGGGTGGCGATTTGGTATAAATTGCCGAGGAATTTGCCGTTTTCTTTCGGATCGGCAATGAATGCCTGTTTGGCGTTGGGATCCTGCGCTACGAATTGATCGATTACATCCTGTCCTACTTGAAACGCGGTCGGTCCGATTGCCGGTCCGAACCAGGCTAAGATTTCAGCGGGCGGGCATCGGAATCGGGCGACGGTTTGTTCTAGTACGCCATCGCATAATCCGCGCCAACCGGCGTGGGCGGCGGCGACTTCCGTACCGTTTTGATTGGTGAATAACACCGGCAAGCAATCGGCGGTCATCACCAGACAGACTTGGTTCGGTTGGTCGGTGTAAACCGCGTCGGCGTTCAGATCTTCACCCTGATAAGGCAGATTTAATACCTTGGTGCTGTGAATTTGGTTTAAGAAAAGGGGCATTTGCGGCAGGTGAAACTTTTCCACCAATAAAGTGCGGTTGGTTTTCACGGCGTTTTTATCATCGCCCACGTGATCGCCTAAATTGAAGCTGTCATAAGGCGCTGAGCTCACACCGCCATGGCGTAGGGTGGTGAACGCCCGAATCTGCTGCGGTGCGTTCCAGTTGGGTTTGATTGCGTGCATATTAATAATCCAATTCGTCTTTGTGTAACACATAGTCCGCTTTCAGCGCGGTGATTAATTCCACAAAATCTTCCGGTAGTGGCGCGTACCATTCCATCATTTCGCCGCTAATCGGGTGTTGGAGGCGCAACATCACGGCGTGCAGTGCTTGGCGTTTGAAGTGGCGTAATACGCTCATCAGCTCTTCACTTGCATTTTTCGGTGGGCGAGGACGACCGCCGTAGGTTTGATCCCCAAGTAGCGGATGGGCGATATGTGCCATGTGTACGCGGATTTGGTGGGTGCGTCCGGTTTCCAAACGCAAGCGCAGACGGGTGTAATCGCGGAAACGTTCCATAATGCGGTAGTGGGTCACGGCGGGTTTGCCCATCGGGTGTACCGCCATGTGCGTGCGTTTGGTGGGGTGGCGCGCCATGGGTTCGTCCACCGTGCCGCCTTTGGTCATAATGCCGCAGGCGACAGCTTCGTATTCGCGGGTAATTTTGCGTTTTTGCAGGTCGCGCACCAACTGGGTTTGCGCGGGAATGGTTTTTGCTACTACCATTAAGCCGGTGGTGTCTTTGTCTAAACGGTGAACGATGCCTGCGCGCGGTACTTCGGCGATGGGCGGATAATGGTATAACAACGCATTCAGCACCGTACCGCTCGGGTTGCCGGCGCCCGGGTGAACCACCAGATCTTTCGGTTTGTTAATGACCAAAATATCGTCGTCTTCATACACGATATTTAACGGAATATTTTCCGGCTCAAAGCGGGTTTCGTCTTCAATTTCCACGGTAATTTCAATTTGCTCGTCACCGTAAACTTTGCTGCGCGGCACATTTTGCACAACGCCGTTGACCAGCACCAGATCTTCCTCAATCCAAGTCTTTAAACGGGAGCGGGAGTAGTCGGGGAACAATTCCGCCAGGGTTTGGTCTAAACGTTGTCCCATTTGATGCGATTGCACGGTCGCCGATAGAGTAATTTGTGCCATAAATAAAAAATCCGTTAATCAAGTTTGCTTATTTAGCAATGTTCTATACAATATCGGGCAATTGTAACCCATTTATCATTTTTCGTAAAAATAAGGATTCTATTCAATGCGTAAACTTAAATCCTTTGCATTGCTTGCTGCCATGGCGTTGGCGGTAACGGGTTGTTCCGGCTCAAAACAAAACGTGGAACAAGCCCCTGAGCAAACCTTATATACTACCGGGCAAACCTATTTGCAGGACGGCGATTATACTCAAGCCATTCGTTATTTTAATGCGGTGAGCAACCGCTTCCCGGGCAGTTCCTACGGCGAACAGGTGCAACTAAATTTAATTTACGCGTACTACAAATCTCAGGATTACAGCGAAACTTTGCTGACTATCGACCGCTTCATTCAGCGTTACCCGAACAGCAGTCATTTGGATTATGCCCTTTACATGGCAGGTTTAACCAATTCCGCCTTGGGTGATAATTTCTTCCAGGATTTCTTCGGCGTGGATCGTGCCACCCGTGAGAACACCTCAATTAAAACCGCTTTTGCCAACTTCCAGAATTTAGTCAATCACTTCCCGAACAGCCCTTATACGCCGGACGCGTTGGCGCGTATGACTTACATTAAAGCCAGCCTTGCCCGTCATGAATTGGAAATTGCCAAGTTCTATTTTAAACGGGATGCCTACGTGGCGACGGCAAACCGCGTGGTGTCGATGTTGAAACTGTATCCGGACACACAAGCCACGCTGGACGCGCTGCCGTTAATGAAGGAGTCTTATGAAAAGATGAACTTGAAACACTTGGCGGATCAAACGGCGCAAGTGATTGCGGCGAACGAAGGCAAGAAATTTGACGAGCCGGAAAAACCGAAAGAGCCGGAACTTCAAGCGCCACAGCAATAACAAAAAAACCTCCGAAAATTCGGAGGTTTTGTTTTTTATCCCGCCAAAATATGTTCCAGCGGAACATCCCAACTTTCTACCGGCAACGTTTCCACTTGTTGACATTGATGCGCCAAACCCACGGCAATGAAACGATGTTGTGGATTTTGTAACGTGCGATCATAAAACCCGCCACCCATGCCAAGGCGATTGCCCTGTTTATCAAATGCCACCAACGGAGTGAAAATCATATCTAACTGTGCCAGGGGCAACACATTCTGCACATTCAAGTGCGGTTCTAAAATGCCGAATTTATTCCGCTTCATCGGCGTGTCGGGCAAATAGCGCAAAAATAACAAATGCCCGCGACAGAAGGGGTGTAACACCGGTAAATAAACATTTTTGCCTTGCTGCCATAATCGTTCAATGAGCGGTTGCGTTGAAATTTCGCCGTCGAAAGCAAGATAAAGTCCGATATGTTGCGCATGATGTTGTTCAATGAGCGCTAACGCCTGTTCGGTGATGTTTTGGGCGGCTTGTTGCTGTTGAAGTGCGGTCAGTTTTCGGCGCGTTTTTCGCATTTGCTGACGAAGTTGTTGACGAACTGTGGCGGTTGAGGGAAGTGCTTGCATAGGTATTATTTGGTAGGAGACCCCGAGGTGCCGTTGCGGGTGGTCGGTCCTTGAACCCTACGGTTCAAGGGAATTAGTTGAAATCATTTTTAGGCTTCTTAGTCGAGCTAAGCCTGCACACCAATGACAGGAAACCAATTCATAAGATTAAAAGTATCGGCTCAGGGACGTAACCCACTGGCGAACACCTCAGGAAATTCTTTTATTTAATACTACTCGAAATTACGTTTAATGACTAGCACAAATTCTTTTTCTCAGAATACTTTTAGTTATCTGAAATCACGATGAAATTCTCAGGAATTGAACTTTGGCGCACCGATATTTTCGAGGGAATGATCCAACGGACGCAGGATTTTATTTTTCAACACATCTTCAATTAAATGGGTTTTTTTCTGTTCCTGCATGAGTTCAAAACTTAAATTCAGGGCGACGATGGAAAGCACTTTATCCACTTGCAGAATACCGGTGCGTTCTTTCATTTCCGATACGCGCTGATCCAATTCACGGGCGGCGCTGCGTAACGCGTCATGTTGTTCTTCCGGGCAATTTAAACGTAACAGCTGCCCTAATACGGAGATTTCAATACTTTTAGTCGATGACATTTTTTGCCCCAAATCCATTAATCAAAATTGCGCGTATTATGCCACAGGCGGAAAAGCTTGCCAATTTCTAAACCGGTTGTGAGCGTTCGCAAATTCTCTTGAAAATCCCTGCGGAATATTGGTCGCTTTGCGTGAAGAGTGATAAACTAAGGGCAATTTCAACAAGGATAATTTCAATGACAACAATTTCTTATCAACACCTGAATCAACAACTCCGTCAAGCTTCCATTCCGCTTTCCGCCGCCGAATTACACGGTTTTTTGAGCGGCTTAATTTGCGGCGGTGTACAGGATCAAAGCTGGCAACCGTTGCTGTACCAATTCACCAATGATAACCACGCCTATCCTACCGCACTTTTGCAGCACATTAGCGACATTTACCGGCAAATTCGCCGCCAATTAGCCGACAATGAAAGTTTTGATTTTGAGCTTTGCCTGCCGGAAACGGAAAATGTGTTCGAACAGGCGGACGGTTTGGCGGAATGGTCGAACCACTTTTTGCTCGGTTTAGGTTTGGCGCAACCGCATTTGGACAAAGAAAAAGGCGACATCGGTGAAGCGGTGGATGATTTACATGACATTTGCCAATTAGGTTATGACGAGGAAGAAGATGACCCGGAGGAACTGGCACAGGCGGTAGAAGACATTGTAGAATATATGCGTACTATCGCCACGTTATTTTTCACCCATTTTAATCAAATTAATCAAACTGAAGAAAAACAACCGACTTTACATTAATTAAGGACAAACTATGGATCTCGCGTACATGGCTGCGTTACCGCCGGAAGAATTTGCGCAACGCCGGGCTAAAGTGTTTGAACAGATGCAGGAAGATTCCCTGTTTTTGGTGTTTTCCGATATTGAACGTCGTCGCAACGACGGCTGTGATTACCCGTTCCGTCAGGACAGTTATTTCTGGTATTTAACCGGTTTTAATGAACCGAATGCCGCGTTGTTATTGCGTAAACAGCAAGGCGAACAACAAGCGATGATATTTTTACGCCCGTCCGATAAATTGTTGGAAATTTGGAACGGGCGCCGTCTTGGCATGGAAAATGCGCTACAAACCCTGTTGGTGGATAGCGCTTATGCGATTGAAGAATTCGTTCCGCAGTTTAAAAATTTAGCGCAAAAACAGACCGCACTTTACTACGCACCGAAGCAGCAACCTTGGGGCGATGCGCTGCTGGAGCAAAGTGCGGTGGAATTTTCCGGCGTTTTTAACTGGAAACACATGCTGGGCGAAATGCGCCTGTTCAAATCGGAAAATGAAATTGCGCTGATGCAGCAAGCGGGGCAAATCAGCGCGTTGGCGCATATTAAAGCCATGCAACAAACCCGTCCGAACCGTTTGGAATACGAAGTGGAAAGCGACATTTTGCACGAATTTAACCGCTTCGGCGCGCGTTATCCGGCTTACAACAGCATTGTCGCAGGTGGCGAAAATGCCTGTATTTTGCACTATTCGGAAAACAATATGCCGTTGCGCGACGGCGATTTGGTGCTGATTGACGCAGGTTGCGAATTCGCCATGTATGCGGGAGACATTACCCGCACTTTCCCCGTGAACGGTAAATTCAGCGAGGAGCAAAAAGCCATTTATGACATCGTACTACAAGCGCAAAAACGCGCCATTGAATTGTTGGTGCCCGGCAGCTCCATTGCGAAAGTCAATGAAGCAGTGATTCGCATTAAAACCGAAGGTTTGGTACGTTTAGGCATTCTGAAAGGCGATGTGGATGAATTGATCGAACAAAAAGCCTATCGTGAATTTTATATGCACGGCTTAGGGCATTGGCTCGGCTTGGATGTGCATGATGTGGGTGATTACGGCGAAAACCGCAGTCGCACATTGGAACCGGGCATGGTGATTACGGTGGAACCGGGGCTGTATTTATCCAAAGACGCGGATATTCCGGAACAATACAAAGGCATCGGCATTCGTATTGAAGATGACTTGCTGATTACCGACTACGGCAACAAAAACCTCACCTCCGCTGCGCCGAAAGAAATTGCCGATATTGAAAAACTGATGGCGGACGCGCTTAATTGAGCCAAAAGTCAAGTTCTCAGCCCGGATGCGTGTTGGTGTTTTTGCCTTTAGAACAGGAAATTTTACAATATTAACAATCCTGCTTTGATTTCGGCGAATATCGTTATTTGTGTTATTACGAAGGCAAAGTGGAAGTAGCTAAAATGTTGTTACTGAGGCAGGTATTCAGTGGCGATCATCGGGCTTGGTCTGTCGGCAACAGATAAATAGGCTGTGAAAAGAACAACTGATTAAACAGATGTTAAGGCTGTAGAAATGACGCCTTAAAAAACACTCGGAAAAACAACCGCACTTTTTTTCACATTCATTGCAAAAAATCCTATTCCCACCAAGCCTGAACATGGATTTCAGCTTGCTTTTTATGCGAAAAAGAGTAAAATCCACAGGCTTTTTGTCTATATATACAGAGAAAAAAGTAAGTTTAACTCTCATTTAACTTTCGATATTTGAGGGTTTTCTTTTTGTAATCAAATTATTAGAGGAAGGTTATGGTAACCATTCGTTTATCTCGTGGCGGAGCTAAAAAACGCCCATTTTACCAAATCGTTGTTGCTGACAGCCGTTCACCGCGTGACGGTCGTTTCATTGAGCGTGTTGGTTTCTTCAATCCAATCGCACAAGGTAAAGCAGAACGTGTTCGTATTGATTTAGACCGTGTTAACCACTGGGTTGGACAAGGTGCTTCATTATCCGATCGCGTTGTGAGTTTAGTAAAAGAAGTGCAAAAAGCCGCTTAATTTTACTTTTTAAGAGGTGATGAAGATGCAACAACAAAGAATCGAAACTGTCGGCAAATTAGGTTCGACTTATGGTATTCGCGGTTGGTTACGCATTTATTCATCCACAGAACAAGCTGAAAGCATTTTCGACTATCAACCTTGGTTTTTAAAAATCAAGGGGCAATGGCAGCCGACAGAGCCGGAAAATTGGCGTTATCATAATCACGAGCTGATCGTTAAATTAAAAGGCGTGGATGATCGTGAAGCGGCGCAAATTCTGGCAAATGTGGAAATCGGTGTGGATTTATCCGCATTTCCGCAGCTGGAAGAAGGCGATTACTACTGGCATGATTTAATCGGTTGTGCCGTGGTGAATCTGGCAGGTTATGCCATGGGAAAGGTAACCGAAATGATGGAAACCGGTTCCAATGATGTGTTGGTGGTCAAAGCCAACGTAAAAGATGCTTTCGGAAAACAAGAACGGTTAATTCCGTTTTTGTATGAACAAGTAGTTAAAAGAGTCGATCTCGCCACTAAGACGATTACAGTGGATTGGGACGCTGGTTTCTAATCTCAGGTATGCCGTAGCGCTTATTAACATAAGGCTCAATGAAATAAGGCTAAATTATGTGGATTGGGGTAATAAGTCTGTTCCCTGAAATGTTTAAAGCAATTACGGAATACGGGGTAACCGGCAGGGCTGTTAAGCAAGACCTGTTACAAGTGCAGTGCTGGAATCCGAGGGATTTTACGCACGATAAGCACAAAACCTTAGATGACCGCCCTTACGGCGGAGGTCCTGGAATGCTGATGATGGTGCAACCGTTAAAGGATGCCATTGACGCAGCAAAAAAGGTAGCAGGTGAAGGCGCAAAAGTGATTTATCTCTCGCCGCAAGGTCGCAAACTCGACCAACCGGGCGTAGAGGAATTAGCCCGAAATCAGAAATTGATTTTGTTATGCGGCCGCTATGAAGGCATTGACGAACGGTTGATTGAAACCGTGGTTGATGAAGAATGGTCGGTGGGTGATTATGTATTAACCGGTGGTGAATTGCCGGCAATGACGTTAATTGATGCCGTTGCCCGTTTTATTCCCGGTGTGCTTGGCAAACAGGCTTCCGCCGAGGAAGATTCCTTTGCCGACGGATTACTTGATTGCCCGCATTATACGCGCCCTGAAGTGCTTGACGGATTAACCGTGCCTCCCGTGCTGATGTCGGGACACCATGAAGAAATTCGCAAATGGCGGTTAAAACAATCGTTATTGAGAACATGGTTACGACGCCCTGAGCTACTGGAAGGTCTAGCTCTGACTGACGAACAACGTAAGCTGTTAAAACAGGCGCAAGCCGAATATAACGGTAAATTCAGTTAAATCTAGGATCAAAAAGGATCAAAAAATGTCTAACATCATTAAACAACTTGAACAAGAACAGTTAAAACAAAACGTACCTAGCTTCCGTCCGGGTGACACATTAGAAGTTAAAGTATGGGTTGTTGAAGGTAGCAAACGTCGTTTGCAAGCGTTCGAAGGCGTGGTTATTGCAGTTCGTAACCGTGGCTTGCATTCCGCATTCACTCTACGCAAAATCTCCAACGGGGTTGGTGTTGAGCGGGTATTCCAAACCCACTCTCCGATCATTGACAGCATCGCTGTGAAACGTAAGGGTGCCGTGCGTAAAGCAAAACTTTACTACCTGCGCGAACGTTCAGGCAAATCTGCCCGTATCAAAGAACGTTTGGGCGAATAATTTACAAACCAAAAAAGGCTTGGGAATTCCAAGCCTTTTTCGTTACATAGCTACATAAAGTGCGGCCATAAAAAAATGCGTTTTAACGCCGAATCGTTATTTCAATTCGTTAATCAATTCCCAACCGGTAGCGGACCTTTCTTAATAATAAAAACATCCATGGCCAGAGCATGCCACTGATTAAGGCACCGAAAATTTCCTGCCAATTAAAGCTGGCGTCGTGCAGGAGCGATTCGATAAAGAAAATACTTAAACGAACGGCAAACACTAATGCGACAACTAACAAGCTTTGCATCCATAAGGAAAGGTTGCGCAGAATCAGGTGGTAGGTAGTGATTAAATAAGCAGAAACGGAAAGAACCAATGCGTGAATACCAAGGGTTGAACCAAGTACCATGTCCCAAATGATACCGATAATGAATGCCTGACCGATGTTGACTCTATGTGGAATAGATAATGTCCAGTAAGTGAAAACCAACACGATCCATGTCGGCTTGAAACTTTGAAAACCTACAGGCCAAGGCGCAATTTCCATCACCAAGGCGATGATAAAAATCGTGCTTAATACGAAACATTGAAAAATAAAACGACCTTCCATTAATTTTCTTCTCTCTGTGGTTGTTCGCTCGGAATAACCGGTGCAGGTGCATTATTTTCTCCCGAAGTATCAGGCACTGTTTCCGGTTGGGGATCTTCCGGCGTATCAGTAGACGTATTTAGCGTCTCATTATTCTCAGTCGGTACCACGGCTTTTTTCACTTTATTGGCTTCACTACCTTGATTTTCTAAACGTAGCTGCACTGCTTTGCGGACCTCTTCCGGCGTGATGGATTTCGCTTTACGCATATCTTCATTGGTTGGCCAGAGTAAAAGTACATAGCGTAATTTATCAATGGATGCCAAAGGCTTTGCCGTGACGGTGGCGAAGTAATTTTGTCCGTCGCGGGAGATTGACTCTACAACGGCAACCGGGTAGCCTTCTAAAAAGCGCCCACCTAGCCCTGACGTTACCAATAAATCACCTTTTTCGATATCCACCGAACGGGGCACATTATCCAGCGTCAGTTCGTCACTGTGTCCGGTTCCGCTGGCGATCAGCCGCACATCGTTACGCAATACCTGTACCGGAATAGCATGGGTTACATCGGTAACCAACAGCACGCGGCTGGTATTTTCACCGACAGAAATAATTTGTCCCACCACGCCTTTTTCATCAATGATGGGTTGTCCTACATAAGCGCCGTCTTTCTGCCCTTGATTAATAACCACCTGCTGGCGGTAAATGTCCATTTCGGCGGTAAGCACTTCGGCAATTTTTTTATATTCGTCAATGCGTAGGGGCGAGTTGAGTAACAAACGTAAACGTTGGTTTTCCACTTTAAGCTGATCAAGCAATAACAAATCGGCATTTTTTTCGCGTAGCTGCGTTTTTAAGACTTTATTTTCGATTTGCAGCTTGTTGGTATCCACCAAATTGTCGGACACGCCATCCAGTACGGTACGCGGCGTATTGGCTAGATAATAAAGCCCGCCCACCGCCGTTTCAAGAAAACCGCGGGTTTGAATCATGGTGGCAGTTTGACCGTCGGAGAGGATTAAACCGATAGAGGCGGTGACCGCAAAAAAAAGTTTTAATCCTAAGGGAGGGGTTTTACCGAATATGGGTTTCATTCTGTTTAATCCGGGCTAAATAAAAGTGCGGTTAAAATTCACCGCACTTTTCGTTGAGTTTAGCTTAAATTAAATTTCATCACTGAAAATATCGCCGCCGTGCATATCGATCATATCCAGTGCTTCACCGCCACCGCGTGCCACGCAGGTTAACGGCTCTTCCGCAACGATAGTCGGTACGCCGGATTCTTTGGCTAATAACACATCAATGTTGCGTAATAACGCACCGCCACCGGTTAGCACCATACCGCGTTCAAAAATATCGGCGGCGTGTTCCGGTTGGCATTCTTCAAGCGCTGTGCGTACGGCGGCAACGATGCCGCTAAGCGGTTGACGAATCGCTTCTAACACATCACGGGAATTTAGCGTAATGGAACGTGGCGCGCCTTCGGCAATGTTAGAACCGTGAATTTCCATTTCTTTGATTTCATCGTCTTCCTGAATGTAGGCGATACCGATTTCTTTTTTGATTCGTTCGGCGGTTTGTTCGCCGATAATGGAACCGAAGGTTTTGCGGATATAAGACACGATGGCTTCATCAAAACGGTCACCGCCGATACGTACGGAAGAAGAATAGACGATACCGTTTAAGGAAATAATCGCAACTTCGGTGGTACCGCCACCGATGTCGATCACCATGGAACCGGTCGCGGTAGAAACCGGCAATTTCGCACCGATTGCCGCCGCCATCGGTTCTTCGATTAAATACACTTCACGGGCGCCGGCACCGATTGCGGATTCTTTAATGGCACGACGTTCTACTTGGGTGGCGCCTGCCGGTACGCAAATTAATACGCGCGGGCTCGGACGCATGAAATTGCCGCTGTGCACTTGTTTGATGAAATACTGTAACATTTTTTCGGTGACGAAGAAGTCGGCGATAACTCCGTCTTTCATCGGGCGGATGGCTTCAATGCTTTTTGGCGTACGGCCCAACATTTGTTTCGCTTCTTTACCGACGGCGGCAATACTTTTTAGGGAACCGCTGCGGTCGCGGCGAATGGCTACTACGGAAGGTTCGTCAAGGACAATGCCCTGACCTTTTACATAAATAAGGGTGTTTGCCGTACCCAGGTCGATAGAAAGATCGTTCGAAAATAGACCGCGAATTTTTTTAAATAACATAGGAATTCCGTTTAGCTGAATTGAACAAAGAATGCTCACATTTGAGCGTCAAAAAAATTGTGCTAAATGTACCAAAAAATGCGGGGTTATAACAGAAAATTTTGTATAAATAAGGTAAAAAAATCTGAGCAAAACCTTTACGTTCAAGGTTTCTCAAATATTGTTGGAACGCGTTTACCACATCATTTCCCTTGCTTTAGTCAAAACAGGGTGTAAACTGACCGCACTTTATTTGATTGATGAAAAATTATGGCGAAAAAACACAATAAATCCTCTTTGCAGGATCCGAATTACGCAAAGGAATTGGCAAAATATGACAACCCGATTCCGAGCCGCGAATTTATCCTGCAAATTATCCGCAAGCAAAACTCCCCCATGAGCAAAGAAGAGATTTTTGCCGCTCTTGCGATTTCCAACGGTGAACAACAGGAAGCTATGCGTCGTCGTTTACGCGCCATGGAAAATGACGGGCAACTGGTGTTTACCAAGCGCAAACGCTATGCCTTGCCGGAAAAACTGGATTTGCTCAAAGGTGTGGTTATTGGGCATCGGGGGTTTTGGCTTTTTGCAGGTGGAAGGGAAAAAAGAGGATTTTTTCATTCCGAATGTGCAAATGCAGAAAATTATGCATGGCGATTATGTACTGGCGCAAGCCAACGGATTTGATCGCAAAGGTCGCCCTGAGGTACGCGTCGTGCGTTTATTGGAAGCGAATAAAAAACAAATTGTCGGTCGCTTTTTCTTAGAACAAGGCATCGGTTATGTGGTGCCTGATGACAGCCGTATTACACGTGATATTTTGATCCCCGAAGAAGCCCGCCTTGGCGCGCGCATGGGGCAGGTCGTGGTGGTGGAACTGAATCCTCGCACCGCGCCGTTCTTCCAGCCGATCGGTAAAATCACGGAAATTCTGGGTGAAAGCATGGCAAAAGGAATGGAAGTGGAAATTGCCATTCGCAAGCATGACATGCCTCATGTATTCCCAAGTGCGGTGGAAAAACAACTTAAAAAATGGCAGGAAGAGGTGCCGGAAGAGGCAAAACGCGGACGCGTGGATTTGCGCGATTTGCCGCTGGTGACCATTGACGGCGAAGATGCCCGCGATTTTGACGACGCGGTGTTCTGCCAAAAACAAGGCAAAGACTGGAAATTGTGGGTGGCGATTGCCGATGTGAGCTATTACGTTCGACCTAAAAGCGCTTTGGATCAGGAAGCGTATAATCGCGGCAATTCCGTGTATTTCCCGAATCGGGTGGTGCCGATGTTGCCGGAAAAACTCTCCAACGGGCTATGTTCCTTAAATCCGCAGGTGGATCGGCTGTGCATGGTGTGTGAAATCACGCTTTCCGCCAAAGGTAAAATGACGGACTACCGATTTTACGAAGCGGTGATGAACTCCCACGCCCGTTTAACCTACAACAAGGTCGCAAAAATACTGGAAAAAGACACCGCACTTTGCGAGCGTTATGCGCCTTTAGTGCCGCATTTAGAGGCGCTGCACGAGATGTATCGGGCGCTGGTAAAAGCCCGTCAGCAGCGTGGCGCCATCGAATTTGAAACCATCGAAAGCAAATTTATTTTTAACGCCTTGGGACGTATTGAACGCATCGAGCCGGTAGTGCGCAACGATGCCCATAAAATCATTGAAGAATGTATGATTCTGGCGAACATTGCCGCCGCCAATTTTATGGAGAAAAATCAGGAACCGGCGTTGTACCGCATTCACGCCTTGCCGGGAGAAGAAAAGCTCACGGCGTTTCGCAGTTTCTTGGCGGAATGCGGTTTAACGCTGGGTGGTGGCAATAAACCGACGCCGATGGATTATGCCGCGCTTCTGGAACAAATCAAGGCGCGACCTGATCGCGAATTGATTCAAACCATGCTATTGCGCTCCATGAGCCAGGCTGTGTATAACGCCGACAACATCGGGCATTTCGGCTTGGCATTGAGCGAATATGCGCATTTTACGTCGCCCATCCGCCGTTATCCCGATTTGACCTTACACCGCAGTATCAAATACTTGTTGGCGAAAAAGAAAGGTTCCAAACGCAAAACTACCGACACCGGCGGCTACCATTATCAACTTGACGAAATGGATGTCTTCGGCGCCCATTGCTCCACCACCGAGCGCCGTGCCGATGACGCCACCCGAGAAGTGGCGGACTGGCTGAAATGCGAATATATGCAGGATCATGTGGGCGAAGAATTTGACGGCGTGATTTCTTCTGTCACCGGTTTCGGTTTTTTTGTCCGCTTAAACGACTTATTCATCGACGGCTTGGTGCATATTTCCGGGTTGGCGAATGATTACTATTTGTTCGATATGCCGAAACAGCGTCTTATCGGCGAAAACAGCGGCATGATTTTTCGTATCGGCGATGCGGTGAAAGTGCGGGTGGAAGCGGTGAATCTGGAACAAAAACAAATTGATTTTGCTTTGATCGCCAGCGAACGTAAACCGAGACGCAGCGGCAAAACGGCGAGAACCAAAGCGAAGAAAGCCGAGACGGCGTCCAAAAACGCAACAGCAAAGCAAGCCGCTGAAAAGAAAAAAACGAAACCACAGAAAAGTGCGGTCAAAAATAATGGCGTTTCTAAAACGAAACCGCAAACCGCAGCTAAAAATAAGAAGGCGAAGAACAAAGCATGAGTGAAACCATTTATGGCATCCACGCCGTTAAGGCGTTTGTGACCAATTATCCGGAGCGTTTAATTGAAGTCCTGGCGCTAAAAGGACGCGATGATCAACGTTTGCAACCGTTAATTAATGACATTCAGCGGTTGGGGATTTCCGTTCAATTTTTAAACCGTCAAACGTTGGATAAAAAAGCCGAAGGCGAAGTACATCAAGGCATTATTGCGCGCGTGCATTCCTTACCGGAATTAAACGAGCATGATTTGGATCGTTTGCTGGAACAGCAAAATGCGCCTTTATTGTTGGTATTGGACGGCGTGACGGATCCGCATAACTTGGGCGCTTGCTTGCGTACCGCCGATGCAGCGGGCGTGAATGCGGTGATTGTGCCGAAAGATAAATCGGCGCAATTAAATTCCACCGCGCGTAAAGTGGCGTGCGGTGCGGCGGAGAATGTGCCGCTTATTCGGGTGACTAACCTTGCCCGCACCTTGCGTGAGTTGCAGGAACGGCATAATGTGTGGGTTGTCGGTACTGCGGGAGAAGCTACGGAAACCTTGTATCAAACTAAACTGACCGGCGCATTAGCCCTGGTGATGGGCGCGGAAGGCGAGGGAATGCGTCGCTTAACCCGCGAACACTGCGACCAATTAATCAGTATTCCGATGGCGGGTTCCGTTTCTTCTCTCAATGTTTCCGTTGCCACCGGCGTGTGTTTGTTTGAAATCGTGCGACAGCGCTTAAAATAATGTCATCTCACGCGGATAAGGCGGAAACCTTTTCGTCTTATCGTTGAGTATTTTCCTCAAAAAACACTTTGAAAAACAACCGCACTTTTTCTTTGCCAAAAATCTAAAACTAATTATTTATTCTCATACTTCCCTACATTTTATGCGCAAAAAGGAATATTTATTTTTGGTTTTTGCGCTTTATCATTTCGCATACGATCAAATGACAGGTATTTTTGTGATACTTCTCACAAAATCCCATAAATATTCTTTTCTGTTTTTGGATTTCTTTTATTATTCCACCGTGCTTTTCACAAAAGACAATTTGACTTAATGAACATTTGGAGAATTTTTATGTTTGGTCCATTTAAACCGGCTCCACACATTGCGGAATTGCCGGCAGACAAAATTGATTCCACCTATAAACGTCTTCGTTGGCAGGTATTTGCCGGGATCTTTTTTGGCTACGCTGCTTATTACTTTGTGCGTGCAAACTTCGATTTGGCACAGCCGGGTTTAATTCAAGCCGGTTTATATTCAAAGGCCGAGCTGGGGGTTATCGGTTCTGCTGCAGGTTTAGCCTATGGTTTATCAAAATTCGTGATGGCGGGGATGTCAGACCGTTCTAACCCGCGCGTGTTCTTGCCGTTCGGTTTATTGCTTTCAGGTCTTTGTATGACCTTAATGGGTTTATTCCCATGGGCGACCTCCGGTATCGCCATCATGTGGGTAATGATCTTCTTGAACGGTTGGTTCCAAGGAATGGGTTGGCCTCCATGTGGGCGTACCATGGTTCACTGGTGGTCTAAATCCGAACGTGGGACTATCGTGTCAATTTGGAATACTGCGCACAACATCGGCGGTATGATGCCGGGTGCGATGGTGTTATTGGCAAGTGCAATCTTCTTCAGTACACACGGTATTGAAGCGCAAGCAAAAGACATTTGGCAACAATCCCTTTACTATCCGGGTATTGCCGCAATGATTTGCGCGATTCCGGTGTATTTCATGATGCGTGATACCCCACAATCTTGTGGTTTACCCTCCATCGAAAAATGGCGTAACGACTACCCGGATGACTATAACGAAAAAACTTACGAAAACGACTTGACCGCAAAAGAAATTTTCTTGACTTATGTGTTGAAGAACAAATTGTTATGGTACATCGCCATTGCTAACGTATTCGTTTACTTAATCCGCTACGGTGTATTGAAATGGTCTCCGGTTTACTTAAGTGAAGTGAAACACTTCAACATCAAAGGTACCGCATGGGCATACACCATTTATGAATTAGCCGCAATTCCGGGTACATTATTATGTGGTTGGGTATCTGACCATGTATTCAAAGGTAAACGTGGCCTAACCGGTTTCATCTTCATGATTTTAACCACCGCAGCGGTAGCCACATACTGGATGAACCCTGCAACACCGGAAACTGAGCTTGCAAACTACAGCGCATGGTATGAAAACCCATACCAATTAACCGACTTTATTTTGATGACCCTAATCGGTTTCTTAATCTACGGCCCTGTAATGCTAATCGGCTTACACGCCCTTGAACTTGCACCGAAAAAAGCGGCAGGTACCGCAGCAGGTTTCACCGGTTTATTCGGTTACTTAGGCGGTACCGTGTCTGCATCAGCAGTTATCGGTTGGGCAGCACAATACTACGGTTGGGACGGCGGTTTCTATGTCATGATCGGCGGTGGTATCTTAGCAGTTATCTTGCTCTTCATCGTGATGATTGAAGAAGGCAAACACAAAGCGAAATTAGGCGATACTTACGGTACGAAATAATTAGCCTAGAAAAGGCGGCGGGCAAATGCTTGGTCGCCTTTTTTGTCATTAGAATTTAATATTTCATAACATCTTTCGTAACGACAGGCTTTATGGATAGCACCAAAAACAACCCAAAAAATCAACCGCACTTTCAAGGAGAAATGCTTATGAAACTAAAACATGTAGTCTTTAGCTTAATTGCAGCAACCGTTTTAGCCGGTTGTAGCGTAAATTATTACAAAGGTTCTGATATGGATAAAATTATTATTGCTCACCGTGGTGCAAGCGGCTATTTGCCGGAGCATACACTGGAATCAAAAGCCCTTGCTTTTGCGCAACACGCGGACTATTTAGAGCAGGATTTGGCAATGACGAAGGATAGTCGTTTAGTTGTTATTCATGATCACTTCTTAGACGGATTAACCGATGTGGCGAAAAAATTCCCGAATCGTCACCGTAAAGACGGTCGTTACTATGTGATCGATTTCACCTTAAAAGAAATTCAAAGTTTGAATATGACGGAAAACTTTGAAACCAAAGATGGCAAACAAGTCGCTGTTTATCCCGGACGCTTCCCGCTTTGGAAATCCCATTTCAAAATCCATACTTTTGAAGATGAACTTGAATTTATCCAAGGTTTAGAAAAATCTACCGGCAAAAAAGTGGGAATTTATCCTGAAATTAAAGCACCTTGGTTCCACCATAAAAACGGTAAAGACATTGCCGCAGCGACCCTTAAAGTATTGAAAAAATACGGTTATGACAAGAAAACCGATATGGTTTACTTGCAAACTTTCGATTTCAATGAGTTAAAACGTATTAAAACCGAATTGTTGCCGAGAATGGGCATGGATTTGAAATTAGTGCAATTAGTGGCATACACCGATTGGCATGAAACCGAAGAAAAAAATGCAAAAGGCAAATGGGTAAATTACGATTACGATTGGATGTTCAAACCGGGCGCCATGGCAGAAGTAGTGAAATATGCCGATGGTGTGGGACCGGGTTGGTATATGTTGATCGACAAAGAAAAATCCAAACCGGGCAAAATCGAATACACGCCTTTAGTCAAAGAATTGGCACAATATAAGGTGGAATTGCACCCATACACCGTGCGCAAAGATGCTTTGCCGGACTTCTTCACCGATGTGAATCAAATGTATGACGCTTTATTAAACAAATCCGGCGCAACCGGTGTGTTCACCGACTTCCCGGATACCGGCGTACAATTTTTGAAAAAACACAAATAGTTTGTGGTCACATTGTTTATTTGGAACGGATCTTTATGATCCGTTCTTTTTTTGCACTAAATCCGCCGATATAACCCGTTCTCACTGAGAATCAAATCCTGTAATTCCAGTTCCAACAGCTGAGTAAGAATTTGATCAATAGACAGATTAAGTGCCGTAGATAAATCATCTGCGCTCATCGGATTGTAGCCGATAATATTGTATAGCGCGGGATGGGATGGCGTGACAGGGGGCGGTAATGCAACGGATGTTGATTTCTTTATACAGGAAAAGTGCGGTCGATTTTGCGGGCGTTTTTTCCATGTCATTTGCGGTGCAAGATTTTCCAAAATATCTTCCACGTTCTCGACCAGCATTGCGCCTTGTTTAATGAGCTTATGGCAGCCCCGGCTAAATTGGCTTTGAATATTGCCCGGCAGTGCAAAAATCTCTCTGTTTTGTTCCAACGCATAGCGCGCGGTAATGAGCGATCCGCTACGTTCGGTGGCTTCAATAATCAAGGTCGCTAACGATAACCCGCTGATAATCCGATTACGGCGAGGAAAATTTTCCGCAATAGGCGGTTGTAGCGGGAAAAAAATTCAGAAACCAACGCGCCACCGTGTTCAATAATATTCTGTGCTAATTTGCGATGTTTGGCGGGATACACTTCTTCCAACCCGCTGCCTAAAACCGCGATGGTCGGTTGTTTTAAATCGACGGCGGCTTGATGGCAGAAACCATCAATGCCCAACGCCAATCCGCTGGTAATGATGAAGCCGTTGGTGGTCAATTCTGTGGCAAAATATTTCGCCCAATATTCACCGTAATTTGAGCATTGTCGGCTGCCGACAATGGCGATTTGTTGCTGTGATAATATGCCAGGTGTGCCTTTGACGAATAAAACCGGTGGCGCACTTTCAATCTGTTTTAGGAGATCGGGGTAATCCGGGTGAAAATAATCAATAATGTGATTTCCCTCTTTTTCCCCCCACAAGAGTGCCGGTTCAATATAACGCTGTTCCGGGTGAAACCACGCTTGAATTTGTTGGGTATTCCAACCCATTTGTTTGAATGCGGCGGCATCGTAATATTGCAATTCGGACAAATTCACTTGAGCAAGGATTTTATGAATGGTGGTAGGACCCAGTTTGGGAATTTGTAATAGACGTAGTAAAAGTGCTAAATGTTTGTTCATATTTTTCCTTGCTCTTTTTTAAAGAGGCAATTATAGGCAGAGAAAAAAGAAACTGAAGAAATAAAGGTGGAATTTGTGATCCGGATCGTAATTTAGTAAAAAATCGAAGGTATATTGGAGATAAAGAGATCAGGGGGTAACAAAAATGTTCGATAAAATCACCGCACTTTTTGTTGATAATAAAAAACCCGGTGCGATGACCGGGTTTTTTCGTTGAGAATGGAATTATTCAGCAACGATAATCACGTTTAAGTGAGAGAAAACTTCGCCATGGAATTGGAAAGTGACTTCGTGTTCGCCCAATGTACGGATTAAACCGTTTGGTAAACGAACTTCACTTTTCGTCACTTCAACACCTTTTGCAGTGATTGCATCAGCGATGTCGCGGGTACCGATAGAACCGAATAAACGACCTTCATCACCGGCTTTAGAGGCGATGGTTACGGAACCTAACGCTTCTAAACGTTCTGCGCGGTCAACAGCGGCGGCTAATGCTTTGGCTGCTTTTTCTTCTAATTCTGCACGACGTGCTTCGAAGTGTTCAATGTTAGCTTTGGTTGCCATAACCGCTTTTCCTTGTGGGATTAAATAGTTACGGGCATAGCCGGATTTAACATTTACTTGATCGCCCACTTTACCTAAGTGGGCAATTTTATCTAAAAGAATTACTTGCATTTGACCTTCCCCTTCTTAGTGATGATGCATGTCAGAGTAAGGTAATAACGCTAAATAACGTGCGCGTTTGATTGCGCGGGCTAATTGGCGTTGGTACTTCGCACGAGTACCGGTAATACGGCTTGGTACAATTTTGCCGCTTTCTGAAATGTAGTTCTTTAATGTAGCGATATCTTTGTAATCGATTTCAACAACATTTTCCGCTGTGAAACGGCAGAACTTACGACGACGGAAATAACGTGCCATTTGGCTGGTCTCCTAATCTATAAATTCGATTTGCTCGGCGTGTAAGACTAATTGTGCAGACCCATTGTTTAACTGATGGGTGGTTAAAAAACCTTGAATTAATACTTTACTGCCGACCGTAATGCCTTGAGTTTTTTCTACTAATTGATTACCGCTCACCTGAATCGGAATTTTACACCAGGCTTGTCGCGTTAAACTTGCTTCAACCCGGTTTGAACGATGTTCCAATAAAAATTGGCAATGTTCGATTCCGCTCGGACTTTTGCGTCGTTTAAGATTACCGGCAACGATACCGATAATGGATAAACGGTTATCAATGTTGAAATTACTCTTCAGCATCCTCAAAATCGTTGGATTCAACTTCAGTTAAAGCTTTACGATCGTCTTTTGCTTTAACCATTGGGGACGCTTCGGTTACGGCGTGCTTAGTGTGAATAACAAGGCTGCGCAATACAGCATCGTTATAACGGAAAGTCGTTTCTAGCTCGTCGATTACTTGTTGAGGCGCTTCTACATTCATAAGCACATAGTGTGCTTTATGTAATTTGTTAATTGGGTATGCTAATTGACGGCGACCCCAATCTTCCAGGCGATGAATTTGACCGCCGGCTTCTTTTACAGAACCGGTGTAACGTTCAATCATGCCCGGTACTTGCTCGCTTTGGTCCGGATGAACCATAAACACGATTTCGTAGTGACGCATTACTGCTCCTTACGGGTTAATCAGCCTCCAACGTAAGACCAGTCACCAATCTTGTGGAAGCAAGGAACTAATTCGGATGTGACTGAAGGCGCAAATTATACACTGAATCAGGGCTTTTGCAATATAAAGTGCGGTGGATTTTTCCGATGTTTTTACATCCACGCGTTATTGCGAATGATCCCCACGGCAATACCCTCGATTTCAAAATGTGCCGACTGGGTTAGATCCACCACAATGGGCGCAAATTCTTCGTTTTCCGCGTGCAAATAAACCATGGAACCTTTACGCTCCAAGCGTTTTACCGTCACTTCATCTTCAATGCGCGCCACCACAATTTGTCCGTTACGCACGTCTTTGGTGCTGTGCACCGCCAGCAAGTCACCGTCCAGAATGCCCACATCTTTCATAGATTGACCATACACTTTCAGCAGGAAATCCGCTTGTGGTTTGAACATATTGGGATCCACATGATAAGTGCCCTCAATATGCTGCTCGGCTAAAATCGGTTCACCCGCCGCAACGCGTCCGATTAATGGTAAACCGGCTTCTTCTTGGGTGTTATCTTCCTGCAATAAACGAATGCCGCGCGAGGTGCCGGAGACGATTTCAATGACGCCTTTTTTAGCGAGGGCTTTTAGGTGTTCTTCAGCCGCATTAGGGGAGCGAAATCCCAGATCTTTGGAAATTTCCGCACGGGTTGGCGGCATACCGGTAGTTTCAAGGTGATATTTAAGAAAATCATAGACTTCTTGTTGTCGTGCTGTAAGTGGTTTCATAAAATTACCCTGTTATTTTATACATAAATAACTGGTATTATATACAGAAAAAAATAGGGCGCAACTTTTCTTTTGTTAAAATATAACGCGACCTCTCCCTTTCTCTCAGAATTGTGCGGCTTATCACTAATCGGGCCGGATTTTTATGTTAAACTAGCACGAAATTTACCCTCGTAATAAAAGGAAATTTATTATGGCTGCTTTTCTGAATGCTTATCGAAAATTGCTTGAATTGCCATTATCGATCTTAGTGAAGAACAATCCGATTCCCCATAACCCTATTGAAGAATTGGAACTGGATACCTCCCAACCTATCGTTTATGTCTTGCCTTACACCTCTGAAACCGACTTTGTAATTTTCCGAAAAAATTGTTTAAGCATGGGATTGCCGGATCCGTTAGAGCAAAATGAAATCAACGGCAATTTCTTACCGCGCTTTGTATTCCTGGATGAAGGTCGGCGTTTTTTTAAATCCAAAGGCGCGAAAAAAGAAACCACGGCGATTTTCAATAAATACCTGGAATTGCACCGCACTTCTCCTCAGCTAGATGTGCAACTGATCCCTGTTTCCGTGTTGTGGGGGCGTGCGCCGGGGCGTGAGGATAAATCGGGCCTGCCGAATTTACGTCTGTTAAACGGGCTGCAAAAAACCATCGCCGCCTTGTGGTTCGGGCGGGACACCTTCGTGCGTTTTTCACAGGCGGTATCATTGCGTTACATGGCGCGTGAGCATGGCTTTGATCAGAAAATCGCACAAAAATTAGCCCGCGTGGCAAAAATGCACTTTGCCAAACAGCGTATCTCCGCAACGGGTCCGCGCCTGCCGAACCGTCAGGCAATGTTTAATAAATTATTACAACAGCCGGTGATTTTAGCCGCCATTGAAGACGAAGCGAAAAGCAAAAATATCAGCGTGGAGAAAGCCCGCAAAGAAGCGGAAAAAATCCTTGATGAAATTGCCGCAAACGTGAGTTACGAAGGTTTGCGTGTGGCGGATCGTTTTCTGCGTTGGTTGTGGAATAAATTGTATCAGGGCATTGAAGTGGAAAATGCCGATCGTGTGCGTAAACTGGCGTTGGAAGGGCATGAAATCGTCTATGTGCCTTGCCATCGCAGCCATATCGACTATTTATTGCTTTCCTATGTTTTGTATCATCAAGGCTTAGTGCCACCGCATATCGCCGCAGGGATTAACCTGAATTTCTGGCCGGTGGGCGGTATGTTCCGTCGTGGCGGGGCATTTTTTATCCGTCGCACGTTTAAAGGCAACCGCTTGTATTCCACCATTTTCCGCGAATATCTGGCGGAATTGTTCCATCGCGGTTACTCCGTGGAATATTTTATTGAAGGCGGGCGTTCCCGTACCGGTCGTTTACTGGCGCCGAAAACCGGTATGATGTCCATGACTTTGCAGGCGTTACAACAGCAACAAAGCCGTTCGATTACCGTCGTGCCGGTGTATGTGGGTTATGAACACGTTTTGGAAGTGGATACTTACGCGAAAGAATTGCGCGGTGCAGCGAAAGAAAAAGAAAATGCCGGCTTGGTGTTACGTGTGATTAAAAAATTGCGCAATTTAGGCAAAGGCTATGTGAACTTCGGCGAGCCGATTACCTTGAGCAACTATTTGAATCAGCATTTCCCGGAATGGAAAGAGCCTTTGGAAGATCGTCCGCAATGGTTTAACAAAGCGGTGGATGCCGTTTCCAATCAGGTGATGGTGAATATTAACAAAGCCGCCGCCGTGAACGCCATGAACTTAACTGGCACGGCGTTATTGTCCTCCCGCCAACGTGCGTTATCCCGCGAGCAACTGTTGGAGCAACTTTCCAGTTATCAACAATTCCTGCAAAACGTGCCTTATTCCGATGATGTGGTGGTACCGACGGAAAAAGCAGAAATCATGCTCGACCATGTGTTGAGCTTGGATCGCGTGGGCATTTTGCCGGAAAAGGACAATTTCGGTGAAATCGTTCGTTTAGAGCGTTCTTCCGCGGTGTTGATGACCTATTACCGCAACAATATTCAGCATTTATTTGTAGTGCCGTCGCTTGTGGCTAATATCGTGTTGCACTATGAAGCCATTCAGCAAAATTTGGTATTGGAGGCAGTGCTGAAAATTTATCCGTTCCTGCGTAGCGAACTGTTCCTGCATTTTACCCAAGAGCAGTTGGCGGAGCGGGTAGAGCAAATTATCGCCGAATTACAGCGTCAAAATATCATCAAGCACGGTGAAAATATGTTGGCGATTAATAAACCGAACATTCGGATGTTGCAGCTTTGGTCGGCAGGTGTGCGTGAAATCCTACAGCGCTATTACATCACTGTGAATTTACTGCAAAATAACCCGTTGATTTCCCGTGCGAATCTGGAAAAAGAAAGTCAATCTGTGGCACAACGCCTCTCCGTGCTACACGGCATTAATGCACCGGAATTTTTCGATAAAGCCGTTTTCTCTGCGTTTACCAACAGCTTGAAAGAACAGGGTTATTTCAACGAAAGCGGTACCGCCAACACGGAAAAACTACAGGAATTGGCGGACATTCTCACTCATCTCATTTCCACCGAAATTTGCTTAACCATCAACGGCGCAGTGACGAAAATAGAAGAGAAGGAGCTCGAGGAAAGTTAGTTAACTCCGATAAAAGTGCGGTCATTTTAAAAAACGTTTTTTAATCCACGTGCTCACTCAGGAAACCGCCGCTTTGGTGCTGCCACAATTTGGCGTATAAACCGTTTTGCGCCAGCAATTCGGCGTGGGTGCCTTGTTCCACGATTTGTCCGTGATCCAGCACAATCAGGCGATCCATGGCGGCGATGGTGGACAAACGGTGAGCGATGGCAATCACGGTTTTATTATCCATCATTTTATCCAAGCTTTCCTGAATTGCCGCTTCCACTTCGGAATCCAGTGCGCTGGTAGCTTCGTCCAATAACAGAATTGGCGCGTCTTTGAGCATCACGCGGGCGATGGCGATTCTCTGCCGTTGTCCGCCGGACAATTTCACCCCGCGTTCACCCACATGAGCATCGTAGCCGTGACGTCCCTGCGCGTCACTCAGATACGGGATGAAATCCGCCGCTTCGGCACGTTCCGCTGCGTCCAGCATTTCCTGCTCGGTGGCGCTTGGTCTGCCGTACACAATGTTATCGCGCACGGAACGGTGCAACAACGACGTATCCTGCGTCACCAAGCCGATTTGGCTGCGCAAACTTTCCTGTTGCACGTCGATGATATTTTGTCCGTCAATGGTAATGGCGCCCTGCTGCGCTTCGTAGAAACGCAACAATAGATTGACGATAGTGGATTTACCAGCACCGGAACGTCCGATTAAGCCCACTTTTTCGCCCGGTTTAATGGTTAAATTAAAGTGTGTCAACAACGGTTTCACCGGATCGTAGGCAAAGCTCACGTCGTCGAATTTAATTTCGCCATGTGTAACCGTTAACGGCGGACAATTCGGCTTATCCAAAATGGTTTGCTGTTTGGTTAACGTATTCATGCCGTCATTAACCGTTCCGATGTTTTCAAACAGGCGCGCCGATTCCCACATAATCCAGCGTGATAGCCCGTGTACACGCAACGCCATGGCGGTGGCGGTGGCAATGGCACCGACCCCCACCAGTCCTTGTTGCCACAACAATACGCCGATGACGGCGGTACTTAAAATAAGCATCACATTGGTGATATAGGTCAGTGTATCCAGCGAGGTCGCCAAACGCATCTGGTCGTGTACCGTAACCATAAATTCTTCCATAGAACGCTTGGCGTAACCTGCTTCACGGGAACCGTGGGAGAACAGTTTCACCGTGGCGATGTTGGAATAGGCGTCGGTGATGCGTCCGGTCATAAGCGAGCGTGCATCTGCCTGCCGTTCTGCTGTTTTGGCAAGACGCGGGATCAATAAACGCAAAATCGTGACGAACAATACAATCCAGACGATAAAAGGCACGAGGAACCAGCTATCTAATGAGGCAAGTACCAAACCCGATGTAACGAAATATACCACCACATACACCAACACATCCGCGATGGTCAGCACGGTATCGCGTACAGCAAGGGCGGTTTGCATCACTTTGGCGGACACCCGTCCGGCAAATTCGTCCTGATAGAAACTCAGACTCTGCCCCAGCATTAAGCGGTGGAAATTCCAGCGCAAACGCATTGGGAATACCCCTTGCAGGGTTTGCAAACGCACGGCGGAGGATAAAAACAGCAGGAGAATACTGAGGATCAGCAAGCCCGCCATCCCCATAAGTAAATAGCCTTTTTCCTGCCACAAGGTTGCCGGTGTGTAAGCGGTTAACCAATCGACCAGCAAGCCCATAAATTGGAATAGCAACGCTTCCATAATGCCGCCGCCGATGGTAAGTATCGCCAAAAGTAAAATCCAGCGTTTCATGCCGTCGATACTGGACCAAATAAAGCGGAACAAGCCTTTTTCCGGCGTTTTCGGCGCTTGGTCGGGATACGGATTGAGGCGATTCTCAAACCAACTGAAAACTTTTTCAAACATATCTCTTTTTTCCTTAAAAACAAAAGGCAACCAAGTCGTTGCCTTGCAGATTGTGGCGCATTATAGCGTAAATTCCGCTCAACAGATACTAAAGCCCTTCACGCTTTCGATATTGGCTCGGTGTCATGCCGTAAGCCGTTTTAAAGGCTTTACTGAAATGCGCCTCCGATTGATAACCCACTTCCAGCGCAATCACCAACACGCTTTTCTGCGTCTTATTTAATAATAACGCCGCCTGCTGCAAACGCAGTTGAGTCAGAAACTTGCCCGGCGCCATGCCGATAGTATGCTGAAACACACGCATAAAATTCGCCCGCGACATTGCCGCCAATGCTGCCAAGGTATCCATATTCCATGCCTGTTGCGGTGCGTTTAACAATTGTGTTAACACCGGGTTCAAACGCTTATCCTGAAAACCGGCGAGTACCCCTTGATTTAGTTGTTCGTTTTGTAATCCATGACGCAGAATATAAATAAATAACACAGTGACCAGCGAATCAATCAAGGATTTCGCGCCACTACGCGTTTTATCCGCTTCCTGTTGTAACACCTGAATAAGTGGCAACAACGGCGTATCGCGCAAAGATAAATGCAAATACGACGGCAATGCATCAATTAACAGTGATGGTTTGTTGTAGTACAGCATCCCACAGAACATCTTTAAATCCGGCGAATTCTGACCGATATGGTAAACCTTAAATAAATCCTGCTGATCTTCCTGTGCATCAGACGGCGTAATTCGGGTTTGAATAACATTGTCCTGCGCCTCACTGGCAATAAAGTGCGGTCGATTTTGCGGGAGAAAAAAGATGTCACCGGCGTGTAAATGAATCTGTTGATGTTCCAAGGTCAGCCAACAATCACCTTGTTCAATTAAGTGAAAAGCGCCCACGTATTGGTTTTCGTCGGCATCATGTCGCACCTGCCACTCGCCTTGAAACAAACAGCGAATATTCACTTCACCGCTCACCTGCGCTAATTGAATAAGTTTATCTAAGCAATCCATAATGAGATTTTAAATATAAAAGTTAAGACGAATTGGCAAGTATGATACAAGAATTTGCCTATAATTTGTCTCGAAATTTAAAACACATATTAAGGAGAAAATTATGTTTGCAGATTGGAAAAATGATGTGGCCCATGTGAAAAAATCATTCGGCGAATTAGGTAAAAATTATCCGAAAATGTTACAAGCCTACGGTGCATTAGACGCAGCTGCCAGTGAAAGCAATGTGTTAGATGCTAAAACCCGTGAATTAATCGCCCTCGCCGTGGCGGTTACCACTCGCTGTGAAAGCTGTATCGGTGTACATGCCGCCGAAGCGGTCAAAGCCGGCGCAACGGAAGAAGAGGTTGCCGCCGCACTTGCCATGTCCATCGCGTTAAATGCAGGCGCCGCTTACACTTATTCATTACGCGCATTAGAAGCTTACAATACACAAAAAGACTAATTGATTTAGTCAAGATCAAATACAGTCGGCACCTTTTCGGTGCCGATTTTTTTATGGAAAACGTCGTCAAAAATCCATTGGATTTTTTGACCGCACTTTTTATAACAAACCCAACGCCTTCATTTGCACAACGACGTCCTGCACGTCAATTTGCGCCATCAAATTCTTCCCCTTTAGCTTCGTCGCCCAAGGCAGTTGGATGGAAGGCTTGCCATATTCTTGTTGCGCATTTTGTTCATACACGGAAACCACATTAGCGAGGTTGCGGTAAGGGCCGGTGCGCAACGGGTTGTGATAGGCGTATAAACCGATGACCGGCGTGCCTTGCGTGGTGGCGATGTGCGCGGGGCCGGAATCCGGCGAAATCATTAAATCCACTTCGCGAATCAAGGCGGTAAGTTGAGTTAACGTCAATTTGCCCGACGTATCCACCGGTTCAAAATCACATAATGCTTTGATTTCCTTAATCATCGCTAATTCACGGGGGGCAGGTGAGCTACATAAAATCACATTCACATCATGTTGATGGGCAATATTCGCGACCTCGGCATAACGTTCTGCCAGCCAATCTTTTTCTTTTTTGCTGGAACACGGGGAAATCAGCAAATTTTTACGGTTCGGAGCAAGATATTGCCATACCGCCGCCGAATCCGCTTCCGTCACCGGCAAATCCCATTGCGCCGGTGCAGGCGGCACGCCGAGCTCATCGGCGAACGCCATAAAACCGTCCAACACATGCGGGTTGGTCGGATCTTGAATCTGCCGATTCGTAAACAGCCACTGCCCTTCACGCGCCCGCCATTTGCCGAAACCGATGCGATAGTCGGCATGAATCCCAAGGGATAAAATCGATGCGCGAAACGCTGTTTGCATATTAAGTAGTGCGTCAAATCGGCGGTGTTTCAGCTGCCGCCATAAATTCCACACGCCACGCCAACCGCACTTTTTGTCATACACGATAAATTCAATGCCAGTCACGTTGCGCAACAATTGGACCTCGGTTTTGCCGATAATCCAGGTAATTTTCGTGTCTTTCCAATAACATTGAATATGTTGCACCGCCGCCAACGCATGGCAAACATCGCCGATGGCGGACAAACGCAGAATACAAAGGGATTTGGGAGCTTGGGTGAAAAGAGCCATGAGGTTTCCGTTGATCTCGGTTAAATTTGGGAATCGGCGTATTTTAAAGTAGAATGCGCCTATTCGCTATCTCATTTTCATCACTCAACATGTTTGAATTTCAACTCAAAAACGATTTTTTTCTGTTTAATTTCGACCAACCTTTGGCAAACCAAGCGCAATTTTTCGAGGCGGATTTCTGGCGACAACAAAACCGCATTATCGGCTCAGCACAAGGTCGCGGCACCACGTGGTTTCTGCAAACGACGGATTTATTCGGTGTGAACACGGCGCTACGTCATTATTATCGTGGCGGTTTGTGGGGCAAAATCAACAAAGATCGTTATCCTTTCAGCAAATTGGAAAACACCCGCAGCATTGCCGAATTTAATCTGTTAAATCAATTACATCAGGCAGGCTTGCCGGTTCCTAAACCCATCGGCGCACGGGTACGCAAAGGCAACTTAGGCATTTGTTATCAGGCGGATTTATTAAGCGAAAAAATAGAAAATGCCCGCGATCTGACCGCACTTTTACAGACACAAACCCTTGCAGCAAAGCAATGGCAACAAATCGGCGCGCTCATCCGTCGCTTGCACGATTTGCAAATCTGCCACACGGATCTCAACGCTCACAACATCCTGTGCCAACAAACGAACAACGACAATCCATTCTGGCTGATTGACTTCGATAAGTGCGGTGAAAAATCCGGGCATTTTTGGAAAGAGGCCAATCTGCAACGGCTACATCGCTCGTTCAACAAAGAAGTGGCGCGTGTGCACATTCACTTTACCGAACAGAATTGGCAGGATTTGTTGGCGGGCTATTCGGTGTAATTAATGGTATCAAATGGTGTGTTTACACGCACCCTACCTATGTTTACTCACGCAACTCACGCTTTGTCTGCAACGCCTTTAATACCGCAGGCGGGACCAGTTGGCTCATGTCGCCGTTGTGTAGGTAAATTTCGCGGATCATGGTGGAGGAGACGTAAGACCATTGTTCCACCGGCGGGAAAAACAGGCTTTCGACACCGTGGGTAAGCAGGCGGTTAAGATGGGCTAACTGAACTTCATATTCAAAATCCGTAGTGCTGCGCACGCCACGAATAATGGCTTTAACGTCATATTGGGCGATGGTGTGCGCCAGTAAATTATCGAAGCCGATGACTTCCACGCTCGGCAAGTGGGCGCTAGATTGGCGCACCAGTTCCACCCGTTCCGTCAAGCTGAATAACGGCTTTTTGCTCGGGCTTTCCGCCACCGCCACTAAAACGCGCGGGAAAAGCACCGCACTTCGTTCGATAATGTTCAAATGCCCGTTGGTTAACGGGTCAAAGGTGCCGGGATAAATTACCGTGGTCATCTAATTTGCCTCGTTCAAATAAGGTTTTAATAAATCCACAACGCGTTGCAATGCGCCGCGATTCTCATTTAATACCGCATAACCGGCATTGCCGTAGCGTTCGCCCAATGTTGGCGATGATAAAAATCGTGCCACCCCCTCCGCCACTGCCTGCGGATTTTCCTCCGCTATCACGACACCCTGGCGTTCAATTAATTTGCCGAACACGTCAGGGAAATTAAAGATGTGCTTACCGCTGATCACCGGCAACTTAAATGCCAAAGGTTCTAACGGATTATGTCCGCCGTGCACCACCAAACTGCCACCCACCAATGCCACGTTCGCCATGCCATACAACAACATTAACTCGCCCATGGTATCGCCGAGCAACACCTGTGTTTCCGCCTGTGGCACGGCATGGCTGCTGCGACGAATGTAATGAAACTCCTGCTGTTCAATGAGCTGCGCCACCGAATTAAAACGCTCGGGATGACGTGGCACCAGAATCAGCAATAAATCGGGATAATGCGCCAATAAAGTGCGGTGGCTTTTTAAGATGATTTCATCTTCGCCTTCGTGGGTGCTGGCGGCGATCCAAATGGGGCGTTGCGTGTTCCATTGCGCTTTTAACGTCGCGATTTGACTTAACAACGCGTCCGTTAAATTTAAATCGTATTTAATGTTGCCTGTGAGCTTTAAACGTTCGGGCGCAATGCCTAATTGAGCATAACGCGCCAGACTCACGTCATCCTGCGGGGCAATCAAGCTGATGTTATCCAACAGCGGTTTTAGCTGATTTTTAAACCGGCCGTAACGCTTGGCGGAACGCGCCGATAAGCGGGCATTCACGATAATAAACGGAATTTTTCGTTGCGCTAAGTGATGAATCAGGTTAAACCACAGCTCCGTTTCAATGACAAGCACCAGACGCGGCTGTACAAAGCGAATAAAACGGGCGACCGCATCGGGCAAATCATAAGGCAAATAAACGTGGGTGACGCTCTCGCCGAAAACCGCCTTGACGCGATCGGAGCCGGTGGGCGTCATGGTCGTCACGGAGATCGCCAAATGCGGGTAATCTTGTTGAATGCGTTTAATTAATGGCACGGCTGCGATCACCTCGCCCACCGACGCGGCATGAATAAGCACGCCGTTGGGTTTCGGTGCGGGCAATTCGCTGTAAAACGCGTAACGTTCGCCTAAACGTTTGCGGTAATTAGGCGCTTTGAGGCTACGAAACAGCACCGAAAGCCACAAAAAAGGCTGCACAAGATACATTAAACAGGTATAAAAAAAACGTAACATAGAAAATACGCTGGCTTATGTTAGAATTGCGAATATTTCATAATGATAAACAAGCGCTTAGTATAAGCGTTTGCGGCAGATTCACAAAGGATAAAAATATGCCTACCATCAGCGTTGCAATGATTGTCAAAAACGAGGCGCACCACCTCGTATCGTGTCTGGATACGGTGAAAGATTGGGTGGATGAAATCGTCATTTTAGATTCCGGCAGCACGGACGACACGCAGCGCATCGCCGAGCAATATCACGCCAAGTTTTATCAAAACACCGACTGGCAGGGCTTCGGCAAACAACGGCAATTAGCCCAACACTATGTCACCGGCGATTATGTGTTGTGGCTGGACGCCGACGAACGGGTCACGCCGGCATTACGTCAATCCATTCAAAATGCCATAGAGCAAGACGCGCCGAATACGGCATATCAAATCCCGCGCTTAAGTGAAGTGTTCGGCAGCCAAATTCGCCATTCCGGCTGGTATCCCGATTATGTCATTCGCCTGTATCGTACGGATTTCGCATGCTACGGTGATCAACTGGTCCACGAAAAAGTGGAATTGCCCGCCAATGCCGACATTCAAAAATTAAACGGGGATCTGTTGCACTACACTTATCAGGATATTCACCATTATTTGGTGAAATCCGCCGGCTATGCCAAAGCCTGGGCGGATCAACGGGAAAGCGCCGGTAAAAAAGCCACCTTATGGCAAGGCATCAGCCACGCCATCGGCTGTTTTGTCAAAATGTATTTTATCCGATTGGGATTTTTAGACGGCAAAGCGGGGTTACTGCTGGCTATTCTCTCGGCACATTCAACGTTTGTAAAATATGCGGATTTGTGGGTGCGGACGAGGGGGAAATAGGGTGAAAAAGTGCGGTCCGAAAAACACTTAAATTTCTGACCGCACTTTTTGTTGTGTTTTGTCGATTAACGACGTGGGAGATAACGCAGCGGATCCACGGATTTGCCTTTGTAGCGGATTTCAAAGTGCAGTTTAACGCCGTTGGTGCCGGTGCTGCCCATTTTGGCGATTTGCTGACCGGCTTTGATTTCCTGCTGGTCTTTTACCAAAATACTGTCGTTGTGGGCGTAGGCGCTGAGGAAATCATCGTTGTGTTTGATGATGATCAGGTTGCCGTAACCGCGTAAGGCGTTACCCGCGTAAACCACGCGACCTGCCGCTGCGGCATTGACTGCTTGTCTGCGAGAACCACTGATGTCGATGCCTTTGTTGCCGCCGTCGGCGTTAGAGAAACCTTGAATCACATTGCCGTTGGTCGGCCAACGCCATGCCACGTTGGAGACTACCGGTGCGGTATTCACTTGGGTTATCGGCTGATTGGTTGCCGGTGCAGCAGTGCCTACGCCGGCTTTGATCGGGCCGGTAATGGTACCGTCAGAGCCATATTGTGTGCCATTTGCACCCGGGGTATAAGTCACGGTCGGTTCACTGCCTTGCGTAGCCGGTGGGGTGACCGTCGGTTGCATTTGCGGCGCAGCTTGCGTTTGTGCCGTAGTCGTTGCACCGCGGCTAACTTTTAGAGTTTGTCCGACGCTTAAGCTGTAAGGTTCGGACATATTATTCAACGCCGCCAATTCTTTCACGTCCAAACCGGAAATATAGGCGATAAGGAACATGGTATCACCTTTGCGTACGGTGTAGCTTGCACCTTTGTAGAAGCCTTTATTGATTTGGCTGTAATCCGGTGCATTCGTAGTCGGATTGCGTGGAATGGTGAAATCCTGGGATGCCTGTTGCGGTTGATTTTGCACCGCGGGTTGGGTTTGTTGAACCGGCTGTGTTTGCGGTGCAGGCTGTTGATACGTCGGTTGGAAATTCGGCTGCGGAGTGGCTTGTGCGCCAGTCGCCTGTGGATTATTCGGTTGGGCAATCGGACCGTTCATGGAAGCGGGTACATGGCCTTGTTGAATTTGCGGTTCCCATGTGCTATTGCCGCCATCGGTTGAACCGTCCACCGGTTGCATGATTCCCGGGGATAAAGTGCCGTCGGCGTTTTCCACCGGTGCCGGTGTATTCGAAGTACAGGCCGCTAACACGGCAATGCTGATCGGTAACAGTAAAAAAGAGCTTTTCATTTGTCGGATTCCTTAATTATTGCATATTGATTGGCATACTTTGTTGTTGAATTTCAGGCACCCAGCTGCCGCCTGCGATAGCACCGGTGCCTTCCACCGGTTGCATAATGCCCGGCGGCAGATCGTTCTCGTCTTTCGGTATCTCACTATGTGAAGAACAAGCCGCTAACGTTAACGACATAGACAGTAACAGAATCAGTTTATTCATTTTCGTGACCTTACTTAACGTAAAATTAAATACGCGATGACGGCTAACACTACCACCGACCAACCGATGAATTCGATAGATTTGCGTAATTTGGCAGCAAATTTTTCACCGCCCCAAGCGGCTAATTTGGCGACCAGTAAGAACCGCGCCGCACGGGAAACAAACGCGGTAATTACGAATGGTATAAACGCCATTTGCATCACGCCCGCGCAAATGGTGAACACTTTGTACGGAATCGGCGAAAATCCGGCTACGAACACCACCAACACGCCCCAGCGTTCAAACCAGTGAATGGTGGTTTGCCATGACGCCTGATAGCCCCATTGGGTAATGTAATGTTCGACCAAATTAAAAGCATAATAGCCTAATGCGTAACCTATCATACCGCCGAGCACGGAGGCTGTGGCAGTAAACATGGCAAATTTTACCGCGCTTTGCGGTTTTGACATGGACATCGGAATTAACATCACATCCGGCGGAATCGGGAAGAAAATCGCCTCAATAAAACTCACGAAAGATAACCAGAATGGCGCGAAACGATGTTTCGACCATTGCATGGTTTTGTCGTACATGGCGCCAAATAGCTTCATCTTGCATTCCTGTCTTAAAAGGTTGCATTATTCACTTTCTAACCAACGTTGTAAAGCGCTGATTGAGTGGTGTGCGGTCATATCCACCTGAATCGGCGTAATGGAAACATAACCGTTTTTTATCGCATGAAAATCGGTGCCTTCGCCTTCATATTCCGGCAAGCCGCTGAGCCCGATCCAGTACATATCCTCACCGCGCGGGCTTTGTTGTTTAATCACTTCGGCGGCGGAAGAACGATAACCCAAATGGCAAACTTTAATGCCTTTCAGTTCTTCATAAGGCACATCCGGCACGTTAATGTTCAGGATTTCGTGTTTGCCTAATAATTGGGCGTGTAATTTCGGCACCAAATCACATACCACGCGCGCCGCCGTTTCAAAATATTGGCGGCCGTCGAGCGATACCGCAATGGACGGCAAACCCAGATGGCGTCCTTCAAACGCCGCCGCGACGGTGCCGGAATACAGCACGTCATCGCCTAAATTGGCACCGGCGTTGATGCCGGAAATGACCAAATCAATGCGCCCGGAAAGAAAGCCGTTCAGCGCAATATGTACACAATCCGCCGGGGTGCCGTTGACGCAATAATCGCCGCTTTCCAAATGTAACGGATACAACGGCTTTACCAAGGTTAAGGAACTGGAGGCGGCACTGCGGTTGCTGTCCGGTGCGACAATGGTCACATTGGCGATTTTACGCAACGCTTCCGCCATCACACGAATGCCCGGCGCGTGAATGCCGTCATCGTTACTTAATAAAATATTCATATTCTTGTTATTCCTGTTTTTCTTCTCGTTTTTTAGTTTTCGACATTCACCAGCTCGCGTACCAACGCCGTGGCGTAACTGCCTGCCGGCAAATAAAACTTAAGGCGCAAGCCGTTCGGCTCAAACTGCCACTGGAACTGTTGCGCCTGCATTAAAATCGGGCGGCGCGCGGCTTTCACGCGTTCCTGCCGCATTAAATGGAACAATGCCTGGTGTGCGGCAAAAATTTCATTCTCAAAATCCACCGCACTTTTACCCTCGTCGCCGATAAGCGGCGCGGTAAGCAAAATATCCCGTTGTGTCAAGCGTTGTTGTAGTTGCGTCAAATCTTCCGACGCGTCCGCCACGAACCAACTGTGCGAACCGTTCAGTTGCAAAACGTCTCCCTTTAAGACCTGCTGCGCCAGATTGAGTTCAATACGTTTGGCGACGATTAAATTGAAAATCTCGCTGCGGGCGGCGGAAAGATAGAAACTGCGCTTGTTGCGATCTTTCACTTTGATTTCGCCCGCCGCCCAGCGCAGGGCTTGGGTGAGGTTGTTGCCGTCGCGCCCGAAGCGCTGTTCGGTGAAATAATTGGGGAAGCCGTTTTTTGCCAGAAAATCCAACCGCACTTTAAGTTCATCGGTTTCTTCCGCCTGGCGCAGCAAAATCTCAAAATGATTGCCTTGCAGACTGCCGATACGAATTTTGCGTTGGTGGCGGGTCACTTCAAGAATTTCCACGCCTTCAAAGTGAAATTGAGTGAAATTCGGCGTCGGTTGCCCGGGCATTTGCAGGCTGAACCATTGTTCGGTGACGGCTTTGCGATCTTTCAAGCCGGCGTAACTCATGTTGCGTGCCGAAATGCCGGCGAATTTCGCCAGTTGCTCGCCCACAAATAAGGTGTTGCAATCGGTTTTGCGTATTTTGACCGCCACGAATTCGCCGTCGCCGCTCATGTCGTAGCCCAGTTGCTCTTTGACGATAAAATCCGCGCATTCCGCTTTTAAAAGTGCGGTCTGTTTTGGCGGCGTTTTTTGCAGATAGGCGAGTTCCATCATGGCTTACGCACCAACAACGCCACCGCTTCGCAGGCAATGCCTTCACCGCGACCGGTAAACCCGAGTTTTTCCGTGGTAGTGGCTTTGACATTCACCTGTTCCATGTCGCACGCCAAATCCTGTGCAATCAGGGCGCGCATGGCGTCGATATGCGGGCGCATTTTCGGCGCCTGGGCGATGATGGTGACATCCACGTTGCCCACGCAATAGCCTTTCTGCTGCACTTGCGTGTAGGCTTCGCGCAATAATACGCGGCTGTCCGCGCCTTTGTATTGCATATCCGTATCGGGGAACAGTTTGCCGATGTCGCCCAATGCCGCCGCGCCGAGTAACGCGTCGGTTAGCGCGTGTAACGCTACATCGCCGTCGGAGTGGGCGATAAAGCCTTTATCAAAGGGAATGGTGACGCCGCCGATAATGAGCGGGTTGTCGGTGCCGAACGCGTGCACGTCAAAGCCATGGCCGATTCGTATCATGTTGTCTTCCTCGTTAAGTAAAATGCCGCCAGCGCCAAATCTTCCGGGCGGGTGACTTTAATGTTATCGCTGCGTCCCGCCACCAAGTGCGGTCGAAATCCCGCGAGTTCCATGGCGGAGGCTTCGTCGGTGACGGCAAACTGCTGCTGTTTGGCGCGGGTTAAAGCGTCGCGTAATAAATCCGCGCGGAAAAATTGCGGGGTTTGCGCCAACCACAATTGGCTGCGATCTTCCGTGCGGGCAATTTGTTGCGAAGGCAGGGCGCGCTTGATGGTATCCGTCGCCGGAATGGCGAGAATGGCGCCGTTATCATCCTGAATCTCAAGTAATTTATCCAAATCGTCGTGGGTTAAACAGGGACGCGCCGCGTCATGCACCATCACCCAGACATCGGCATCGCTGTCCTGCACGGCATTCAAGCCGTTTAACACGGAATCGGCACGGGTTTCACCGCCTTCCACCAACTGAATTTTCGGGTTTTGGCTGAGATTAAGTTGGTCAAGGTAAGGATCATCGGCGGCGACCGCCAGCACGATTCGGCTGATGGGCGGATAAGCCAACAGTATGTTTAGGGTGTGCTGCAAAATCGGCTGTCCGTGAATGTGAAGATATTGTTTCGGTTTGTCCGCCTGCATTCGACTGCCGACGCCGGCAGCCGGTACCATGGCGATAATCTTGCGGGTTGAGGTCATTATTTGTGTTCTTTGACGATGTGATAAAAGGTTTCGTTCGGTTTCACCATTTCATGCTGCAGGCGGGCGCGTTCTTCAATGGCGTCCACTCCTTCTTTTAAGTCTTTGATTTCCGCCGCAATAATTTGATTGCGCTGGGAAAGTTTTTCGTTTTCCTGCTGGTGTACGGCGATTTCTTTGGTGGTGTTTTGGTAGTCCGCATACCCGTTCTTACCGAACCAAAAATCGTACTGAAACAGCAATAAAACCGCTATTAAAAGAGAAATAAATAAACGCATAAAAAACCGCTAAATCGAAAAAAAATTGCGCCTAGTTTACCTTGAATCGCGTCAAAATGCGACATCGCCCGCCCGACGCGGAATAATTTCTTAAAAATCGGGTTATATCGTAGTAAGATAAGGCAATTTTGACAGCTTGAGAGGTGAGACCATGAAACCCTATTTAATTGCGCCTTCCATTCTTTCCGCCGACCTTGCCCGCTTGGGCGAAGACGTGGAAAAGGTTTTAAAGTGCGGTGGCGATGTGATTCATTTTGATGTGATGGACAACCATTATGTGCCGAATTTAACCTTCGGCCCCGCCGTGTGTAAAGCCTTACGCGATTACGGCATTCGTGCACCCATCGACGTACATTTGATGGTGAAACCGGTGGATCGCATTATTCCCGATTTCGCCAAAGCCGGCGCCAGCTACATTACTTTCCACCCCGAAGCCTCCGAACATATTGACCGCACTTTACAGCTCATTCGCGACTGCGGTTGCAAATCCGGTTTGGTCTTCAACCCCGCCACGCCGTTAAGCTATTTGGATTATGTGATAGACAAAGTGGATATTATTCTGCTGATGTCGGTAAACCCGGGTTTCGGCGGGCAATCGTTCATTCCGGCGACCCTGGATAAACTCAAACAGGCAAGAAAACGCATTGATGACAGCGGCTTTGATATTCGTCTGGAAGTGGATGGCGGCGTGAAAGTCTCCAACATCGCCGAGGTGGCGCGTGCCGGTGCGGATATGTTTGTTGCCGGCTCGGCGATTTTTGATCAGCCGGATTATCAAAAAGTCATTGATGAAATGCGTCAACAGTTAGCCACAGTAGGAAAATAAAGCATGACAGGACAATTTAAATTAATCGGTTTTGATTTGGACGGCACGCTGGTGGACAGCCTGCCGGATTTAGCGTTATCGGTGAACTCGGCATTGGCGGAATTCGATTTGCCGCAAGCACTGGAAGCGTTGGTGCTGACCTGGATTGGTAACGGCGCGCAGATTTTAATCGCCCGCGCCTTGGAATGGGCGACGGCGCAATCGGGCAAAACCTTAACGGAAGCGCAGATTGCCACGTTGAAAGAACGTTTTAATGTGTTTTACGGCGAAAACATCTGCAACCGCAGCCGTTTATTTCCGAATGTCAAAGACACCCTGCAAAAACTCAAAGCCAAAGGCTACCGCTTGGCGGTGGTTACCAATAAACCGACCCAACACACCCGCCCCGTATTAAAGGCGTTCGGTATCGAGGACTTATTTGAGGAAGTGCTGGGCGGTCAGTCCTTGCCGGCAATCAAACCGCATCCCGGCCCGTTGTTCTATTTATGCGGCAAATTCGGCTTGTATCCGAAACAAGTGCTGTTCGTGGGCGATTCCCGCAACGACATTATTGCCGCGCACAATGCCGGCTGCCCGGTGGTGGGGTTAACTTACGGTTATAACTACAACATCCCGATTGCCGAATCCCACCCGGATTGGGTGTTTGAGGATTTTGCGGAATTGTTGACGATGGTTTAATGGATAGTCTGTTTTGACTGTAATTATCATTTTATCAACGTTCTGATTCTTGCCTTCCCCTGTTTGCGGGGAGGGGGACATATCGCGTTTTGAGCTCCGACTTTGCCGACGACCCCGAAGGGGATAGCAAGTGAAGAATGAACTTGCGAATAACTTGTTCCGAAGAGACGGAAAGGAAAATACCTAAATTTTCTACCGCACTTTCCCCCTCAGCCTTCGGCAGCTCTCCCCGTAAATGGAGGGAGCCAAGATTGACATAACATATTAGAGAAAAAAATGATTCGATTTGCAAATGTGAGTAAAGCTTATTTGGGCGGGAAGCCTGCCCTGCAAGGGTTAAGCTTTCATTTACCGGTAGGCAGTATGACCTACCTGGTGGGGCATTCAGGCGCGGGGAAAAGTACCCTGCTGAAATTGATTATGGGCATGGAGCGCGCCAATGGCGGACAAATTTGGTTTAACGGGCACGACATCACCCGTTTATCCCGTCACGAAGTACCGTTTTTGCGTCGTCAAATCGGCATGGTGCACCAAGATTACCGGTTATTGCCCGATCGTTCGGTGTTGGATAACGTCGCCTTGCCGTTGATTATCGCCGGGCAACATCCGAAAGATGCGCACAGTCGCGCCCTGGCGGCGTTGGATCGTGTGGGATTGCGCGATCGTGCCAATCATTTGCCGGCGCATTTGTCCGGCGGGGAACAGCAACGTATTGATATTGCCCGCGCGGTGGTGCATAAACCGCAGTTATTGCTGGCGGACGAGCCGACCGGCAACTTGGACGGCGCCTTATCTTTAGAAATTTTCAATTTATTTGAAGAATTTAACCGCCTCGGCATGACGGTGTTAATCGCCACCCATGACATCGGCATCGTGCAACAAAAACCGAAACCTTGCTTAGTACTTGAGCAAGGCTATTTACGCTAGGAGGCGCCATGAATTCCCGTCGTATGAGTTCTTTTGGCGTGCAAAGCCTGTATGTGTTGCGTGCCGTGCTGGCGGATTTGTTGAAACGCAAGTTCGCCATGCTGTTAACGGTGCTGGTGATCGCCGTGTCGCTCACGATTCCTACCGTCAGTTATCTGCTTTGGAAAAACATTCATCACGCCACCACGCAGTTTTATCCGGAAAGCGAATTAACCGTGTATTTGCATAAAAACCTGTCGGAAGAAGACGCCAATTTAGTGGTGGAAAAAATCCGTCAGCAAGAAGGTGTGGAATCCCTCAATTACATTTCCCGTCAGGACAGCCTGAACGAGTTCCGTCATTGGTCGGGGTTTAGCGAAGAATTAGATGTGCTGGACGATAACCCGCTGCCCGCCGTGGTAATGATTAAACCGACGAAGGAATTTAACGAATCGCAAAAACGCAACGAATTGCGTACCACCTTAGATAAAATCAAAGGGGTGCAGGAAGTGCGGTTGGATAACGACTGGCTGGAAAAACTGACCGCGCTGATCTGGCTGGTGGCACATGTGGCGATTTTCTGTACCGTGCTGATGGCGATCGCCGTTTTCTTGGTCATCGGCAACAGCATTCGCGCCGACGTTTACAGCAACCAAGCCAACATTGAAGTGATGAAACTGCTCGGCGCCACCGATCAATTCATCCTCCGCCCGTTCCTCTACACCGGCATGATTTACGCCGTGCTCGGCGGTCTGTTTGCCTGCATTTTCAGCAGCCTGACCATCGGCTATTTCACCGGCGCCGTGAAATACGTCACCGACATTTTCGCTGTCAGCTTCAATTTAAACGGCTTAGGATTAGTAGAATTCTTATTCCTGCTGATCGTCTGCACCATCATGGGCTACATCGGCGCCTGGTTATCGGCAACGCGCTATATTCGGTTGTTGGATAAGAAAGGTTAAGGAATAGAAAGTGCGGTTGATTTTACATGAGTTTTTTAACATAGAAAATAGCGATAGGATTTGCTGTCGGTGACGTCCTGATAAACGTAGCCCAGTTGTTCTAACGCCTGTTCAAATTCGGCACTGTTACCTTTTTCTAACTGGAAGCCGGCGAGAATGTTGCCGTAATCCGCCCCGTGGGCGCGGTAGTGGAACAGCGAAATGTTCCAGCGGGTACCGAGGGTTTCGAGGAATTTCAGCAATACGCCTTTTTGTTCCGGAAACTCAAAGGTGTAAAGGCGCTCGTCATGGTCGGCGACCCGTCCGCCCATTAAATAGCGCACATGGGTTTTGGCGATGTCGTCGTCGGACATATCTTCCACATCGAAGCCGTTTTGCGTGAGATTGGCGATGATGTCGGCTTTTTCCGCTTCATCTAGGGTACGAACTCCGACGAACACGCAAGCACATTTGTCATCGGCATAGCGGTAGCTGAATTCGGTCACTGCACGGCTGCCCAATACATGGGCGAATTTTAAGAAGCTGCCCAGTTGCTCCGGTATGGTGACGGCAAGCAAGGCTTCGCGGTTTTCGCCGATTTCGCAACGTTCGGACACATAAAGCAGGGTGTGGAAATTCAAATTGGCGCCGGATAAAATCGCCGCCATGTTTTTGCCCTGGATATTGTGTTTTTTCACATATTTTTTCAAGCCGGCAAGACCGAGAGCACCGGAGGGTTAAGACACCGCACGCACATTTTCAAACAGATCTTTCATGGCGGCGCACACTTCATCACTGTCCACCAGCACCATATCATCAATGTATTGTCGGCATAAACGGAAGGTTTCGTTGCCGATACGTTTGACCGCCACGCCGTCGGCAAATAAGCCCACGTACGCTAAATCCATCGGTTCGCCTTTTTCCAACGCGGCATTGAGGCAGGCTGAATCTTTGGATTCCACACCGATGATTTTAATGTCCGGCATAAACTGCTTCAATAAAATCGCTATACCAGCCGCCAAACCGCCGCCGCCCACTTGCACGAAGACGTAATCCAAGTCCGCCACTTGCTGTAACATTTCCATAGCAAGCGTGCCTTGCCTGGCAATCACCAACGGGTGATCAAAAGGTGGGATAAAAGTCATATGTTTTTGTTCGGCGAGTTCAATGGCTTTCGCTTTGGCTTCATCGAAATTTGCACCGTGTAGCAACACTTCGCCACCGAACCCACGCACCGCATCCACTTTAATGCTCGGCGTGTTTTGCGGCATCACGATGAGGGCTTTTAAGCCAAGCTGTTTCGCTGATAATGCCACGCCTTGCGCATGGTTTCCTGCCGAAGCCGCAATTACGCCCGCCGCTTTTTGTTCCGGCGAAAGGCTGGAGATCATGGCGTACGCGCCACGCAGCTTAAAACTGTTTACCGGTTGGCGATCTTCCCGTTTGATCCAGATGTTATTGTGGAGGCGTTCGGACAATTTGCCTATTTTTTGTAGCGGTGTGAAAAATTTGATCTGCCCCCCAAAAGTTGGACATCACAACCAACCAGTTAAAGTGCAGATTTTTATGGGTAAACATTATTCAATCGAATTCAAACATCACATTGTCAAACTTGTCTTAGAAGAACATTGGGGCATTCGTGAAGCCGCACAACACTTCCATATTGCCGCCCATTCTTCCGTTGTTGTCCGGTTGCAACGCTTTGAAAAA
>NZ_NRDF01000003.1 GCF_003130205.1 Aggregatibacter actinomycetemcomitans | reverse complement strand
AAAACTTTTTACCAACCACAAGTTTGTTTAGCTTAGTGAAAAAACATTTGACTTTGGGGCTGGGAGACAGTATCTACGCGAAAACACAAAAAAACACCACTGGCGCGCGTCTCCTGACGCGTGTTCCTGATGTCTGAAAATAAGCAAACGTCGGGAAACGCGCGCCAACAAAATTTAAAGTTTTTACAAAAATCCAACTGTTATAAGGAAAATCTATGCTACAAGCGATCATCTTTGATATGGACGGCGTGATTGTCGATACCGAATTTTTAGAATACGACTTACAAGCGCAATTTATTGAATCCATTAAGGAACACGACTGCACGTTAACCCCGCTCGAACGTTCGGAAGTGGTAGGCAAAGGACTGGCGGAAATCCCTGAAATCGTGAAAAAATTGAGTGGTTCCTCGCTCTCCTTAGAAGAAATCAAACAGCGCTATTTTGATTTCTTCAAACAGCTTTTTGCCACCGTGGATTACCGCGCGATTTTCCGAGCCGATATTCAGCAAATCATTGATTTCGCCAAACAAAACGGTATAAAATTAGCCGTCGCCTCCTCCTCCCACCTTGACCACATTCAAAATATTCTGACCGAATGCGGCATCATTCAACATTTTGATTTTATTGTCAGCGGCGAACAATTTAAGCGCAGCAAACCGGACCCGACAATTTACCGTTACACCCTCGAAAAATTAGGCGTACAAGCCCAAAATGCCGTGGCGATTGAGGATTCTTTTTCCGGCATTCAAGCCGCTAAAACCGCAGGCATTCCCGTCATCGCCTACGAAGAAAAACGCATGCACATCGACCAATCCGAAGCCGATTATTGTGGTAAAGACATGAAAGAAATCTTGCGCGTCATTCAACAGTTACATCATTAATCGGTTTATTGAGAAAAATAGAAAAGTGCGGTCGGTTTTGGAAGTGTTTTTTGAGCGAGAAAAACGATTGAGACAAAACGCAACGCGTTTTGAGCGTCGGCTTGCCGACGACCCGAAGGGTGAGCAAGTCGGCAATGCCGAATTGCGAATAAAATGACCGCACTTTTTGATCTATTACGTTGGCGCGCGTCTCCCGACGCGTGCCTAATGCTTGAAAATAAGCACGCGTCGGGAGACGTGCTATCGTTGGGGACTTATACTATCTGAGACGTTTTGGCGATGGTGAAAGGCTATCTTGAGCCTCCCATGTTTCTAATATATATATAGCCAAAGAATGAGCTGCATTAACAACCAATCTTGCCTGTCTAACCTCAGGAATATAGGATTCTGGACCTCCACCATGTGCTGAGCTTTCGTGTGTCCTTATTGATGCTACACCATCAATTATAGATGTAATACCAGAATTAATTTTCTGTAAATCATCTTGTCCTAATTTACTTAATCCAAACTTAAAATCTTCTTTAACTACTTTCCACAATTCTTTTAATATTTGTGTATTAGGTAGTTCTAAACATTTCTCTGAAATATAAAATTTTAAAATAGACTCTAAAATATTACATGCAGAAGAAATCGCATCTAATGGATTTGTATTTAAACTTTTTAGCGCTCTATCAAATTCTCGATTTATTGAGGAAACATCTCTATTTTTAATCAAATCAAACAAAGTGATGCTAACAGGCGATAACGATTTTGATGGTAAGATTTTCCCATTAATATATGTGAAACCATGGTTACTTAGTTCTGTTTCTATATCCTCTTTAAATTTTTTCTTGTTCTCTTCTTGAGTTTTTTTATATCCATAGGGAAAATCATTTCCCATCAAAGGTTTTGTAGCTTCATTAAGCAAGATCTCTAATTTTTGTATTGGTTCTGGGCAAGTATCATTTATATTTGATAATTTACGTTGAACCTTTTTTTCCTTATTTTCATTAGAAATACTATCTGATGCTATACCTGCAGATAAAAATAATGTATCTAATTCTGTATGTGAATTAAAGCCAGGTAACTCTCTGGATAAAAAAGCAATAATCTCTAGTGGAATTAATATCTTACTCATAAAAAGTCCTTAATAACTAATATTTATAATCAAATTCAACACCCGCTTCTCCGACACCTGATACTTCGTCCCCAGCTGCTGCGCAAATAAACTCACGCGCAATTCTTCGATCATATATCGAATCTCAGCTACTTCATCAGAAATCGGTTTGGATTTCGGGAGTTTGGCGAGCAACTGTTGGTAGGCTTGTTGTACCTGTTCCACGCGTAACATTGCCGCGCGGTCGCGATTGACGTCTTGGGCAAGTTTGTCCATGCGTTTGTCGATGGCTTGCAGGTAGCGGAGTAAATCCGGCAGGCGGGCGTAGCCGCTTTTTTGTACGAAGCCTTGATAAATCAAGCCGGCGATTTGGCTTTTCATATCGGACAACGCAAACGCCATGGTGAAGTCCATTTTGCCTTTCAGTCGTTGGTTTAATTGATGGGTGAGCGTAAGGATTTGCTCCACTTTTTGTGCAATATCCACGGTGACATCATTGAGGTTTTCGCGCACAAAATCGCGCAGTTTTTCAAAGCCTTCTTCGTTCCACACAAAACCGCCGAAATCCACAATGAGTTTATCCACGGCGCAGGCGATACAGTCATCAATCAGATCCAGCACACGTCCGAACGGCGTGAAATAAAGCCCGAGTTTGGATTTATTCGGCAGTTTTTCGTGTAAATATTTAATCGGCGACGGCACGTTGAGCAACAACAGGCGGCGCAGCCCTTGCTGCATTGCCACGGCTTGCTCAAATTCCGTTTCAAACAGTTTCAGGCCCACGGCATCTTTTTCATCAACGATTGCCGGGAAGGCTTTCACGCTGAAACCCTGTTTTTTCTGCTCATAAAATTGCGGCAGGTCGGCGAAATTCCAAATGTGCGCGCCGCTTTGTTCAATGCCGTCGTCCGCCACCGCAGAAATGCTTTCCTGCACACGGTCTTTCAGCTCAAACTTCAGCGCGTCCAAATCCATAGATTCGGCAATTTTCTTGCCCTTTTCATCCACCACGCGGAACGTCATTTTTAAATGGCTCGGGATTTGCGCCCAGTTCCAATGTTCCGCTTCCGCGGTCACGCCCGTCATGCGGCGCAATTCATAAATCAGCGTATCCAATAACGGTTTTTCCAACGGTACGGCGCGCCCTAAAAAGGCTTGCGCGTAATTCGGCGCAGGCACGAAGTTGCGACGGTAGGATTTCGGCAAGGATTTAATCAGCGCAATCACCAGTTCTTCACGCAAGCCCGGGATTTGCCAGTCAAAGCCCGTCATTTCCACCTGATTAAGCAACGGCAGCGGAATATGCACGGTCACGCCGTCCGCGTCAGTGCCGGGTTCAAATTGGTAGGTGAGTTTGAGTTTCAAATTGCCTTGGTGCCAGAAATTCGGAAAATCCAGTTTGCTCACCTGCTCCGCGTCGTCATTAATCAGGAAAGAACGCTCGAAATTCAGCAGTTCCGGATCCTGTTTGGACGCTTTTTTCCACCAAGTATCAAAATGCTTTTGAGACACCACTTCCGTGCCGATTCGTTGGTCGTAAAACTCAAACAGCGTGCGCTCGTCCACCAAAATATCACGGCGGCGGCTTTTGTGTTCCAGTTCTTCCACTTCGCGGATAAGCTGTTGATTTTGTTTGAAGAACGAGTGCTTCGTATTCCAATCGCCCTCAACCAGAGCCGATTGAATGAAAATCTCGCGGCTCACCGCAGGATCGATAGCGCCGTAATTCACAGGGCGCGCCGCCACAATCGGCACGCCGTACAAACTCACTTTTTCATCGGCAATCACCGCCCCGCGCGATTTCGACCAACGCGGTTCGGAATAGGATTTTTTCACTAAATGCACCGCAAGCGGTTCAATCCATTCCGGCTCGATTTCCGCCACCATGCGTCCCCAGAGTTTGGACGTTTCCACCAACTCCGCCGCCATCACCCATTTCGGCTGCTTTTTGAAAAGCACGGAATTAGGGAAGATGGTGAAATGGGCGTTGCGTGCGCCGAGATATTGCTGCTTTTCCGCTTCTTTCAGCCCGATATGGGACAGCAAACCGCTTAAAAGTGCGGTATGAATTTGCTGATATTCCGCTTTTTCGGAATTAATCGGCAAGCCCATTTCACGCACCGCAAGGCGAATTTGTTGATAAATATCCTGCCACTCGCGAATGCGCAGATAATTGAGAAAATCCTTTTGACATTGGCGACGGAATTGGTTTTTGCTCAAGGCTTTTTGTTGTTCTTGCAGATAATTCCACAGATTCAAAAACGCCAAGAAATCCGATTTTTTATCGGCAAAACGACGATGTTTTTCTTCCGCTGCTTGTTGTTTTTCTGTCGGGCGCTCACGCGGATCTTGAATGGATAACGCGGAAACGATGATCATCACTTCATAAACGCTGCCAAAATTGACCGCACTTAGCAGCATTTTGGCAAGGCGTGGATCCACGGGGAGCTGGGCGAGTTGGCGACCGAGATTTGTGAGAACGCGTTTTTCTTTAAAAGTTGGAGTATTCCCCCCCTCAGCCCTGCGGGCAGCTCCCCCCGTAAACGGAGGGAGCGAAGCTCCTTCTTCTGATAAAATACCCTTTCCCTCCCCCTGTTTACGGATGGAGGAAAGATTATGAAGTTGTGTAGAAAAAGAATCTTGGCTCCCCTTGCTTGCGGGGGGAGCTGCCCGCAGGGCTGAGGGGGGCTGGCGTGTTACTTTCCATTCTAACGCCCCCAACTCTTCCAACAACTTCACCCCGTCCTGAATATGCCGTTTATCCGGCGCGTCCACAAACGGAAAGGCTTCAATATCATCCAAACCCAACGCCGTCATTTGCAAAATAACGGATGCTAAATTGGTGCGCAAGATTTCCGGATCGGTAAATTCCGGGCGATTGTTAAAATCTTCTTCCGAATAAAGACGAATACAAATACCTTCGCTCACACGTCCGCAACGCCCTTTGCGCTGATTAGCGGAGGCTTGTGAAATAGGCTCAATAGGCAAGCGTTGCACTTTGGTGCGGTAACTGTAACGAGAAATGCGCGCGGTGCCGGGGTCGATAACATATTTAATGCCCGGCACGGTGAGGGAAGTTTCCGCCACGTTGGTGGCAAGCACGATACGATTTAAGCCACTCGGGTGGAAAATTTTGTTTTGTTCTTGTGCCGATAAGCGCGCAAAGAGCGGTAGGATTTCCGTGTGTTTTAAATTTTGTTTTTGCAGGGCTTCCGCCGTGTCGCGGATTTCTCGTTCGCCGTTCATAAAAATCAAAATATCGCCGCGCCCTTCTGCTTGCAGCTCATCCACCGCATTTAAAATACCTTGCAACTGGTCTTGATCGTCTTCCTCGGCGATAGGGCGATAACGCACTTCCACAGGATAGGTTCTGCCGGAAACTTCAATAATCGGCGCGTTATCAAAGTGCTTGGAAAAACGCTCCACATCAATGGTGGCGGAGGTGATAATCAATTTAAGATCCGGGCGACGCGGCAAAAGCTGTTTCAGATAACCCAGAATAAAATCGTTATTCAGGCTGCGTTCGTGGGCTTCATCGATAATCAGGCAGGAATATTGGTTAAGAAAACGATCCGTTTGAATTTCCGCCAACAGAATCCCGTCGGTCATCAGCTTGATTTGGGTGTTGTCGGAGAGACTGTCGTTAAAACGCACTTTGTAACCCACCAAATCACCCAATTCCGTTTGCAATTCTTCCGCAATACGCGCGGCGACGGAACGGGCGGCAATGCGGCGTGGTTGGGTGTGTCCAATCATGCCGAAGTTGCCTAACCCCAACTCCAGACACATTTTTGGCAACTGGGTCGTTTTGCCCGAACCGGTCTCCCCTGCCACCACAATCACTTGGTGTTCGGACAATAATTTTTCGATTTCCGCTTTGCGTTGGCTAACAGGCAGGCTTTCCGGAAAAACAATCGGATTTTGCACCACACTTTTCCGTTGTTCCACGCGCAATTTCGCCTGTTGAATTTGTTGTTCGATCTCCGTGGCGACGGCTTGTTGTGCATCGGTGCTTTTAATTTTGCCAATGCCATGAATACGCGCGGATAAACGGCGTTTATCCGCAAGCATGACGTCATTCAGTTGTGTGAAAAGGGAGTGTTGTAAAGGATTAAGTTCTTGTTTTATCGTTATTTTATTCATTCTGATTTACTTTTGAAACTGCCGTAAGCCAAACCAAGCCAGCCGATTAAAAATAGCGTGCCGCCGATGGGCGTGAGCCAAACCATAAATTTACCTGCGCCAAGTGCGAGAGCATATAAACTGCCGCTAAAGAGAAGGATGCCGAAGGTCCACGCGCCGGCGGCAACATTGGCGCTTTTGTTGGCGACGAATTGCTCACGGCATAATTGCGCGATGCCGATTCCCATGATGGCGAGGGTGTGGAACATTTGATATTTCACGCCGGTGTCAATCCAGGCTAAAGCTTTCGGTTCCAACACTTGGCTTAAACCGTGTGCTGCAAAAGCGCCAATACTGACAGATAAAAAACCGCTCACGGCGGCAATGAATAACCATTTGTTTTTCATTTAAAATTTTCCTATTAATAATGCCAAAATACCGGCAGCGATGAGTGGACCCACGGGAATGCCGCCGAGAAAAGAAACGCCGATAATAGTGCCTATAACCAAGCCGGTTACCAGAACCGGTTGTTCTCCCATGAGCGGAACGCCTTTGCCGGCAAGCCACGCCACCAACACGCCGACACCAATGGCGACAAACATTTTCCAGCTAAAAAACGCCGACAAGCCCGGCAATTGGATTTTGCCGGAAACCAGCGGGCTTAATACACCAATGGTTAAAATCACGATACCGATGCTTAAGCCGTATTTTTCCAAATAAGGAATATATTTGGCGAGCAAGGTTTGTTGCATGATAAGCAATACAGCGGCGGAAATGGTGATGGAACTGTTGTGGCTGAGTACACCTAATAAAATTAAAATCACCAAAAGTAAGGCGATCGTGTTGAATTGAAACGACATATTGATCCTAAAGCGCGGTAAAAATTTGCGGTGAATTATAGCACAGGCCGCCTGTTTTTCCCTGCGTCAAGCAACAAAAAACCGCACTCCGGAAACCAAAGTGCGGTCATTTTAAAACGCGTTTTTACGCTTGCGGATGTCTTGTCGCAACCTCTTGTAATAAGGTTTTAAGCTCACCTTGTTGGTACATTTCCAGCACGATGTCGCAACCGCCGATTAACTCGCCTTCTATCCACAATTGCGGGAACGTTGGCCAGTTGGCGTAAGCCGGCAATTCGGCACGAATATCAGGGTGTTGCAAAATATCCACATAACCGAACGGCACTCCGCAGTGAATTAACGCTTCGACTGCACGGGCGGAAAAACCGCAAGACGGGAATTTCGGCGAGCCTTTCATGTAAATAAGAATTGGATTTTCGCTAATTTGTTTTTTGATTTTATCTAAAGTTTCCATAATGTTCCTTGTGTTTATTGAAGGAAAAAACGCGCGTATTGTATCACAAACAATTTTCCCCCACCAATAAAAGCCTGAATGTTTGACTCGGATTTACCGGCTACTACCGGAGCGCCCTCACCTCGTCCATTAGGGCGGCAAGATTTAGGTTAATTCTTCATTCAGCACATGATTCATTGGGCTGACATAAGGTCGGCGCCAGTTGATTTTACCGATTACCACAACCGGAATAATTTCCGCTTGTTACAGCTTCGATGTCGCCATAAAAACGCGATAAAAAACCACCGCACTTTTTTACGCTAAATTCATGAAGCCTTCATCGGCACCCAATTCAGGATAATTTTCCCGCTTACCAACAAACGGGATAACGCCGAACTCATAGCATTTGATTTTGTTGGAATTGAGTTAATGGTTCTTCCGTTAAATTTAGACGGATCGATTTTGTTTTGTACCGCTTTTGCACGGCTTCAACAACACCGGTTAAGGTTCCTTTTGCAAAATTCGCCTGACTTTTTTCCATATTCACTAAATTCGGAATTAAGTCGCTACGACGTGGTAAGTGGATTCCACACATTTATCCACACAGAATAAATTTCTTCTTCCGCTTTTACAAAACCGTTATAGCTTGGAATCAAGGTGACTGCCGCAATCACAATAACTGCGATTAAAATAAGCCATTTTTTCATTTTCATTCCTTATATTTAAATAACCTGACTACATAAAACAAAAGACCTAAACTTTCGTTTAGGTCTTTATTATTTCTATTTGCTAATAATCAACAAATGAATTATTTAGTACCATTAACAGCGATTTCTACGCGACGGTCATCAGCCAAGCAAGCAATAAGCGCTTTACGGCCTTTAACTGCATCGCATTTGTTACCGGTAACCGGATTTGCTTTACCATGACCGGTAGCAGAGATGGCTTGTTGAGAAACACCTTTAGATACAAGGTAGTTTGCTACAGTTTCAGCACGTCTTTGAGATAATTTTTGGTTGTAAGCGTCAGAACCGATACGGTCTGTATAACCTGCAACTTGAACATTAGCATTGTTCACTTGAGCGATTTCGCCGTAGATGCCGTCTAATGTGCTTTGTGCTTGCGGTTTTAAGTTAGCTTTACCGAATGCGAAAGTCACATCAGAGTTCAAGCTGAATGTCTTTCTTACAACTTCAGGAGCCGGAGCAGGTGCTACACCTTGACCGAAACGGTAGGACAAACCAACTGCTACAGAACCGATGTCCGGTGAATAATCAATTGTACGTGCAGAACGGTCGGCTCTTTCTTCTGCACGACCTAAGTTGCCTACACGGCTAACCCATTGGTATTCTGCTCGTAATGCCAGTTCAGGAAGAATGGCGTACTCAACACCACCCGCAAAAACCGGAGATACTTTCAAATTGTGATATCTATCAGGTTTATTGGCTTGACCAACTTTATAATCACTACGAATTAAAGCGGCACCAACACGTCCATAAACATCTAAGTTGTCCAACACAGGATAACTTGCCTTAAGTGCTAAAGTTGTACCATGAGCAGTATGTCTAAAGCGTTGGGCACCATTAACTTTAGCCTTAGAACGTCCAAAATATTCATAACCTGCTTCAACAGCGAAGTTATCTGTAATTTGATAACCACCGAAAACGCCGTAAGCCTCAGAGTTACGATTTATAGAAACTCCTTTCTGTTTAAATTGATTTAATCCGTGATGAGACGAAGCCCAACCGGCTTTTGCACCAGCATAGAAAGTGTTTGCTTGTGGTGCTGCCTGTGCTACTGTTGCTGCTACTAAACCAGCGATAGCTAATGCGATTGCAGTTCTTTTCATTTTGATGATCCTCTTTAACTTAGTCATCTTTAATTTAAAACAGTATCAGCCGATACAGCTGAAAACCAACACAAGGACTTGTGTTACCTGTCATCTTAAACCGTTTAAGTAAAAAAGTGAAATTCTTTACAATTAACGAACTAAAATATTGTTTAATACGAAGTTAAATTCACCCCATATACTTTTAACAAATACATATCCCTTATGAAATGACTGTTTAAAAGTTCAGACATTATCCCACTAAAAAGCCGAAAATCAAACAACTTAAGTTTTTTTGATTGTTTTTTAAACAATCTAACACCTTTCTAGTTCACTAATCAACCAATCTTAAGAATTTATTCAGTAAATTTAATATTTCTTTGCCTTTTTCTACTGACAATATTCTGCATTTGTATGTTAAGATTCGGTTACTTTCTACCGCTCTAACTAATCAAGCGCTATGCAAATACTACCTCGTTTAAAAAATGTTCCCCAATGCTCTCCTTTAGTTAAAGATTATTTGAATACCCTACGTCAGCAACATTTTGAAGGCGATATTGCGTCCAATTATGCCGATCGTCTCAGTTTAGCCACCGATAATAGCGTTTATCAGCAACTGCCGCAAGCCATTTTATTCCCCAAAACCGTCACCGATGTGGTGCGCCTGACCAAACTGGCGCAACAGGAAAAATACCTTCCGCTGACCTTTACCCCGCGCGGCGGCGGCACGGGAACCAACGGGCAATCTATCAATAACAATATTATTGTGGACTTATCCCGCCACATGACGAAAATTTTAGAGTTAAACGTAAAAGAACGTTGGGTACGCGTGCAAGCGGGCGTGGTGAAAGATCAGCTCAATCAGTTTCTCAAACCGCACGGTTTATTTTTCTCGCCGGAGCTTTCCACCAGCAACCGCGCCACCTTGGGCGGCATGATCAATACGGATGCCTCCGGGCAAGGTTCCTTACAATACGGCAAAACCTCCGACCATGTTTTGGGATTGCGTGCCGTATTGATGAACGGCGAAATTCTGGACACAAGTGCGGTCAAATCTGACGACGTTTTTCATACTATCGAAGAAAGTCATTTGTCTGCCGGCGGAAAAAAAATCCATCAGGAAATTTTCCAACGCTGCAAAGAAAACCGTGAACAAATTATCCATGATTTGCCACAATTGAATCGCTTTCTCACCGGTTACGATTTAAAAAATGTTTTTAACGCTGATTTAAGCGAATTCAATTTAACCCGTATTCTCACCGGCTCGGAAGGATCTCTCGCCTTTATTTGCGAAGCGGTGCTGGATTTAACGCCGATTCCGCAATATCGCACCTTAATTAACATTAAATATAGCTCCTTTGATGCGGCATTACGCAACGCGCCGTTTATGGTGAAAGCCAACGCCCTTTCCGTGGAAACCGTGGATTCCAAAGTGTTGAATCTGGCGAAGCAGGACATTATTTGGCATTCGGTGAAAGAACTCTTAACAGAAGAAGAGCAAAATCCGATTCTCGGCTTAAATATTGTAGAATATGCAAGCAATAACCAGGCGATCATTGAAAATCAAGTGTCCCAATTATGTGCCGCGTTGGATCAAAAAATTGCCGACGGACAAGATCATATCATCGGCTATCAGGCGTGTTCCGACTTGCCTTCTATTGAACGAATTTACGCCATGCGCAAAAAAGCCGTGGGCTTGCTGGGCAACGCCAAAGGCGCTGCAAAACCCATTCCGTTTGTAGAAGACACCTGCGTGCCACCGGAAAATCTGGCGAACTATATTAGTGAATTCCGCGCTTTGTTGGACAGCCACCATCTGCAATACGGTATGTTCGGACACGTGGATGCGGGCGTGTTACACGTGCGTCCGGCGTTGGACTTATGCGATCCGGAACAGGTGAAACTGTTCAAACGGGTTTCCGACCAAGTGGCGAACTTAACCCACAAATACGGCGGTTTAATTTGGGGCGAACACGGCAAAGGTATGCGCTCGCAATACGGCGAAAAATTCTTCACACCGGCACTATGGCGCGAGTTACGTTACATCAAATTCCTGTTCGATCCGCAAAACCGCTTAAATCCGGGGAAAATCTGCACCCCGCTGAACAGCGAGCAAGAACTCTACTCCATCTTATCGCCGATGCGCGCCGATTTGGATCGTCAAATTCCGATTCAAATGAAAGAAGAGTTTATCGGCGCCATGAATTGTAATGGCAACGGGTTATGCTTTAATTTTGACGTGCACAGCGCCATGTGTCCGTCCATGAAAGTGAGCAAAAACCGTATTTTTTCACCGAAAGGACGCGCCGCGATGATTCGCGAATGGTTGCGTTTATTGGCAAATGAGCAGGTTCGTCCAGAACAACTGGATTTCAAACAATCCACAATGAAACTCACGAATATCGTGAAAAAAATCCAAAACAGCCGCAAAAAACGCCGTGGCGAATATGATTTCTCCCATGAAGTGAAAGCCGCTATGGATACCTGCCTTGCCTGCAAAGCCTGCGCCAGCCAATGTCCGATTAAAATCGATGTGCCGAGTTTCCGTTCTAAATTCTTTCATTTTTATCACCAACGCTATTTGCGCCCGATAAAAGATTATGTGGTGTCCAATGTGGAATTTATTGCGCCGCTGATGGCAAAACAGGCAAACTTCTTCAATTACTTCACAGCGGCAAAAGTGAGCCAAAAAGCGGCGGAAAAATATTTAGGCATGACGGATTTACCGTTGTTGTCCACGCCGAATTTGCAGCAGCAACTCATTCAAATCGGGCATAAAAACGATTCCTTGGAAACACTGGAGCGCCTAAGTGCGGTGGAAAAACAGAATGTTTTACTCATCGTGCAGGATCCTTTTACCTCCTATTATGATGCCAAAGTGGTTGCCGATTTTGTGGCGCTGATCGAAAAATTAGGCTTTAAAGCGGTATTATTGCCATTCAAACCGAACGGCAAGGCGCAGCACATTAAAGGCTTTTTAACCCGTTTTGCGAAAACCGCGAAAAATCAGGCGGATTTTCTTAATCGTATGGCGAAACTCGGCTTGCCGCTGGTGGGCGTAGATCCGGCGATTGTGTTGTCTTATCGGGATGAGTATAAAGAAATCCTGAGGGAGGCGCGGGGCGATTTCCATGTGCTAACCGCCCACGAATGGCTAAAACAACAGCTTGATAACGGCACGTTGTTACAGCACATGAAAAACGCCGGGAAAAATGGCCGCACTTTTGAGCCACATCAGTGGTATTTATTCCCGCATTGCACGGAAATCACCGCAATGCCGAACAGCGCAAAAGAATGGCAACAAATTTTTGCCGCGTTCACTCAACAATTACAGGTTGAAAGCGTGGGTTGTTGCGGCATGGCGGGCACTTTCGGGCATGAAACCCAACACATCGAGATGTCGAAAGCCATTTATGTATCTTCGTGGGAGCAAAAACTGCAAAATAAAAGTCCTGACTATTGTTTGGCCACCGGCTATTCCTGCCGCAGTCAAGTTAAACGTTTCGCCCATTATCAGCCGAAACACCCCGTGCAAGCCTTATTAACTTTATTTAAATAACGAGATCCCATGAGTATCTGGAAAAAAAATCTTACGTTGGAACAACTGAATGCGTTTTGTAAAAACTGTGCAGTGGAACATTTGGGTATTGAATTTATCGCCAAAGGTGATGATTGGTTGGAAGCACGAATGCCGGTAGATCGACGCACGACGCAACCCATGGGGTTATTGCACGGCGGCATTTCTGCGGCATTGGCGGAAACTATCGCTTCAACAGCTGGATTTTGTTGTGTGGCGGAAAATCAGGCGGTGGTCGGGTTGGAAATTAACGCCAATCACTTGCGTGCCGTACATCAAGGCAATGTGTACGCCAAAACCACTCCCATTCGCTTAGGCAAAAATGTGCAGGTTTGGCAAATTGACATTCGTGACGAGCAAGATAAACTATGCTGCGTTTCACGTTTAACTCTTTCTGTAATCACTCATGAATAAAGCAGCAAAAATCGGCGTTATCCTTGCCAATTTAGGCACACCGGACTCGCCCAATCCTAAGGATATTTCCCGCTACTTATGGCAATTTTTAACGGATCCGCGCGTAGTAGATTTGCCACGCTATAAATGGTTTCCGCTGCTCAAAGCCATTATTTTGCCCTTGCGCTCCAAACGTATTGCAAAAAACTACCGGTCCATTTGGACCAAACAAGGTTCGCCGCTACTTACCATAACTCAACAACAAAAAGAAGCATTAGCGATTTTTCTGCAACAACAAAACCTTAATATGGAAATCGAAATCGGCATGACTTATGGCAATCCGTCAATACCCGATGCGGTACAAAAATTAATAGATAAAAAAGTGGATCACATCATTGTATTGCCGCTTTATCCGCAATACAGTAGCACCACCACAGGCGCTGTGTTTGACTCCTTCGCTGCGGCGCTGAAACAACAGCGTGGCATCGTGCCGTTCGATTTCATTCATTCTTATCAATTAAACCAAGATTACATTACAGCCCTGATTGAATCCTGCAAAGTGCGGTTGAAATCCGAAGAGTTTTTACTGTTCTCTTTCCATGGCATTCCGTTGCGTTACGAAAACACCGGCGATTATTACCGCACCCACTGTCAACAAACTGCCGCTGCTGTAGCGCAAGGTTTGGGTTTAAATGAAAAACAGTGGGGAGTGACTTTCCAGTCCCGCTTTGGTAAAGAAGAATGGTTGCAGCCTTACACCGACGACTTTCTTGCCGGCGCGGCACAGCAGGGCATTAAAAATATCGCCGTCGTCTGCCCCGGCTTTGCCGCCGATTGTTTGGAAACCTTGGAAGAAATCGCCGAAGAAAACCGCGAACTATTTTTAGCCAGCGGCGGACAAAGTTATCACTACATCCCGGCGCTCAATGCCGAACCGGCGCATATCGAAGCGCTTGGTAAACTATTACTGAATATGATCGGCAAAATGAAATGCAATAACTGCAATGTGCCGAATATAAACGAAGTTCCGATCATTGAAGTGCAAACTTCAGGTCAATTAAGCAGCCGTTGCCATTAATAGCGCGGCATTATATTTTTAATTCAATTTAGGAGAAAATTATGAGTAAAGTCACTTTAACAGGCACCCCGATTGATGTTGCAGGCACTTTTCCTGCAACAGATACGCAAATCGCCGATTTCACTTTAGTCAACAATGAATTGGCAGATGTGTCACTTAACAGCTTTGCCGGTAAACGCAAAGTCTTAAACATTTTCCCAAGTATCGACACCGGTGTTTGCGCCACATCGGTACGCAAATTCAATGAAAAAGCGGCAAATTTAGCAAATACCGTAGTGCTTTGCATTTCCGCCGATTTACCGTTCGCCCAAGCCCGTTTCTGTGGCGCAGAAGGCGTTGAAAATGTCAAAACCCTTTCCACTTTCCGCAACCACGCTCTGCACAATACCTTAGGCGTTGACATCACTTCCGGCCCGCTTGCCGGTTTAACTGCCCGCGCGGTGATTGTGTTGGATGAAAACAACAACGTATTACACAGCGAATTGGTTTCTGAAATTAAGAACGAACCCAATTACGACGCGGCACTTGTGGTATTGGCATAGTTGATCACATAAAAGTGCGGTAGATTTTTTCGGTGTTTTAAAAAACACTTGGAAAATCCACCGCACTTTTGTTTTCAGAATATTTGATGGCGCACGCTTTACAGCCTGTGCCGATGACCCGTTGATATAAAAAGGCACGCGTCAGGAGACCACAGCTGTTCGAAACATTATAATTCATTGATATTTTTTAAATATCTTGCCTTCCTCCGTTTACGGGGGACAAAACGCAATGCGTTTTGAGCGTTGGCTCTGCCAACGACCCCAAAGGGGTGAGCAAGTGAGTTTCCGAGCTTGCGAATAACGTGCCCGAAGGGCGGAAGGGGGGATTTATCTTGATGTTTCCACAAGATCATGCTTAAAAATTGAGATTTTGCCCCCCCTCAGGGCTTCGCCCGGCTCCCCCCGTGAACGAGGGGAGCCAAGTTTTTTTCTTTTTATATAAATAGTTACAATGTTTCGAACAACTGTGGTCAGGAGACACGCGCCATCGAAATTTAAAAATATTGTAGTTTTAAACGGTGGGATAACTCCCACCCTACCATTGATTAATTCGCTTTCCACTCGCCGTTTACCACGGTGCTGATGACCTTGTAATCATTGGTGAATACGGCGAGGTTGGCGATTTTGCCGGCTTCCACGGAACCCAAACGATCGTCCACGCCGATGGCGCGTGCAGGGTAAAGGTTACTCATACGAACGGCTTCGGCGAGCGGGATTTCCACATATTCCACAGCGTTTTTGATGGATTCCATCATGGTGATGGAGGCGCCGGCGATGGTGCCGTTGCCGTCGTAGCAACGACTGTCTTTCACATAAATGGTTTTCCCCACGAAGGTGAAACTCTCCAATTCCGGGCCTGCGCCGGCGGCGGCAAGGGAGTCGGTGACGATGCAGAGTTTGTCGCCTTTCACTTTTTTATCAATGCGCACGTTGCCAAAATTCACATGCACACCGTCCACGATAATGCCGGTGTAAATGTCGGAATCCAACACCGCGCCAACCACGCCCATAGCACGTCCGGAACTGATCGGCGACATGGCGTTGTGTAAGTGGGTGGCGAAGGTGGCACCTTTATGGAACGCCGCTTTTGCTACTTCATAGGTGGCGTTGGAATGCCCGATGGAAACCACAATGCCGCTTTTCACGAAATCCAGAATGTAATTGGCGGTCGGATTTTCCGCGGCAATCGTGAGTTTGGTGATCACATCGGCGTTTTCACAAAGGAAATCTTTCATTTCCGGCGAAATTTCGCGAATGTATTCTGGGCGGTGTACGCCTTTTTTCTCAACGCTTAAATACGGTCCTTCAATGTGCAAGCCAAGCGCTTGGTTTTTATGCTTGGTTAAATATTCGCGCATAATGTTGACCGCACTTTTAATGCCTTCATCGGGCGCGGTGATAAAGGTCGGTAAGAAACTGGTGCAGCCCGATTTCAAATTGGTGGCTTGCATGATTTCTAAAGTTTCTACGCTGGTTTGATCGTTAAACATCACGCCGCCGCAGCCGTTAAGTTGCAAATCGATAAACCCCGCCGTGAGGTTATGTCCTTGCAAATCAATGGTTTTAATGCCGCTTTCCAATTCGCTTTGCGGAACCACGGCTTGAATATGTTCGCCTTCAATCACCACGGCATAATCCCGTAGCACCTCATATTTTGTGTAAATCACAGAGTTCGTTAATGCATATTTCATTCTTATCTTCCCAAATTTATCGAAAAAAACAACCGCACTTTCGTGCGGCGTTTAACTATAACACGCTGTGAATGGCTCTTTCTTCCAATTCGGTGAAATATTTCACGGTTTTCACTTTCAGTTCTTGCAGTGCCGCTTCATCCGTAACCAAAATAAAGTGGCGATGTAATTGCAACGCGCTGACTGTCCAGAGGTGGTTCACCGAGCCTTCCACCGCCGCTTGCACCGCAAGGGCTTTTGGGTGTCCGGTGGCTAAGATCATCACTTCTTCTGCATCCAATAATGTTGCCACTCCGATGGTTAACGCATATTTCGGTACTTTGTTGACATCATTATCAAAGAAACGGGAATTGGCGATTAAGGTGTCTTTCGTCAAGGTTTTAATACGGGTGCGGGAGCTTAAGGAAGACGCCGGTTCGTTAAAGGCGATATGCCCGTCAACGCCCACGCCGCCCATGAATAAATTGATTTTGCCGTAGGATTTGATTTTTTCTTCGTAACGACGGCATTCTTCATCATGATCTTCCGTGTTGCCGTTTAAAATATTGATATTTTGCGGCTGAATATCCACATGATTGAAGAAGTTGTTATACATAAAGCTGTGATAACTTTCCGGATGTTCTTTCAGCAAACCGACATATTCATCCATGTTAAATGTCACCACATGTTTAAAACTCACTTCACCCGCTTGATAAAGTTTAATGAGTTCCTGATAGGTTTTTAACGGTGTGCTGCCGGTCGGCAAGCCTAAAACGAAAGGACGATCTTCAGTGGGTTTGAATTGATTGATTCGATCCACAATATGACGAGCCGCCCAACGGCTGACTTGTTGTTCTGTAGTGAGTGGGATAAGACGCATAGTGAAATTCCTTTATTATTGACCGCACTATCCGATCTATTGTAGGGACCGGCTTTCTCCCTGTCCCTACAAAGCGAATTAAAGTGCGGTCATTTTTTCCATTAGATTATAAATACTTCGCTTTTAATTCTTTGGCTCTGGCGAGTTGTTCCGGTGTGGCTTTGGCGGTCATCGGTTCACGGCAGTAGCCGGCGTGTACGCCTTCCAATTTCAACAATTCTTTGATGGTTAAATATAAACCGTTCGCCAAAATGCCTTCGATTAAATCGTTGGTGACGTGTTGAATTTCGAGGGCTTCTTTGAGTTTACCCGCTTTGGTTAATTCAAAGATTTGGCGCGCACGAACACCGTTTACGTTGAATGTTGAACCGATGGCACCATCGACGCCTAAAGAGGCTGCCGGTAACATCATTTCGTCGAAACCTGCCCAGATTAAGTGGTTCGGATAGGCTTTTTTCAAGCGTTCCAACAAATAGAAATCGCCTGCAGTGAATTTCACGCCAAGTACTTTCGGATTTTTGTAAAGCTCGCCGAATTGTTCGATCCCCATGTTCACACCGGTCAAGAACGGAATGGAATACACGATCATGTTGTTGCCGGTTTCGGCAATGATGGTGTCGTAGTAATGTTTGATTTCAGGGAAGCTGAATTTGTAGTAGAACGGGGTGACCGCAGACAGACTGTCATAGCCTAATTCGGTGGCGTATTTACCGAGTTCAACGGCTTCCTGTAAATTCACGCTACCCACTTGAGCGATTAACGCCACTTGGTCTTTGGCTTCATCTTTGGCAATGCGGAAGATTTGTTTTTTCTCTTCCGTGGAGAGCATGAAGTTTTCACCGGTGGAACCGCCCACATACAAGCCGTCCACTTTCATTTTATCGATGTTGTAACGAATAATTTCACGCAAACCTTTTTCATTCACGGAGCCGTCTTCGTTGAATGATACTAATAATGCACTGAAAATTCCTTTTAAATCCCGCATAGTTTTCTCCTATTTAATACGTTGTTCTAAAATAACATTAAGTGTTTTCTGTTTGGTTTTGGTCGCCGCGTCCTGTTCGGCTTGCACCAATAACGCGTAGATCAAATCCAATACAAATAATTGAGCGATTTTCGTGCCGATGGAATCCCCTTGCAGTTTTCCCTGTTTATTACCGTTGACCAGCACGAAATCCACATGTTCGGTAATAGGCGAACGCAAACTGTGCGTTAACGCCACCGTCGTCGCCCCATTTTGTTTGGCGATCTTTAAAGTATGAGCGGTTTCCTGCGAATAACCGGAATGGCTGATCCCAACCGCCACATCGGTTTCCTTCAGCAGTGCCGCCTGCATATACATGAAATGATTATTGCCTGTGGCATCCACCGGCACGCCGATACGCATAAATTTATTTTTTGCATCTTCCGCCGTCACGCCGGAGGAACCCACGCCGAATAAAAAGACCCGTTTGGCTTTTTGAATTGCCCGTACCACGTCTTCAAGCTGTTGGAAATCCAGCAAATTCACCGTTTCGTCCATCACTTTGGAAATCGCCGCTTGCAATTTGTGGGCGATTTTCAATGAATCGTCATCGGGCATGATTTCCGTTTCAAGTACGGTGTCGTCACGGCTTTCTCTGGCAGTTGCCAGCTCAATGGAAAACGCCAGTTTGAAATCACTGAAGCCTTTGAAACCCAAGGTCCGACAAAAACGCACAAAAGTCGCTTCGCCCACATTCAAATTCGACGCAAGCTCGGAAAGAGAATATTGCATGACCATTTCCGGCGATTGCGAAATCACATCGGCAATTTTCTTTTCCGTTTTGGTTAAACTCTGATATAACGCGCTAATGGTGCTAAGCACATTGCCATTGGTTGCCATAAATTCCCCTTACGCAGCAGCCTGGATTTGCGCCAGCGTCCATGAAGCCACACCGATAAGCCCTGCATCCTGCCCTAATTGCGCCGATTCGATAGCGCCGCGATACACTTCCGGCATCTGCTGCAAATAGGTTTGCACCAAAGGCAAATAGCCTTCCGCCAGCCCTACACTGCCGCCGATAACCACTTTTTGAATATCCATACCGATAACCAAATCCGCCACCAGATTAGCGATGGCTTTTGCTGAACGGAATACAAGTGCGGTGGCTTTTTCGTCCGTTTTTCGAAAACGGGCGAACACTTCTTTCGTATCGCAAAGATCGTCCCATTGTCTGGAAACCGCTTCAATGGCGCGCCCCGATGCGATGGCTTCCACACAGCCCACACGTCCGCAACCGCACAGCGGTCCGTTCGGATCCGCAATGGTGTGTCCGATATGACCGGCAATGCCGTTTGGCTCGGTAAGTAATTGGCGATTTAAAATTAACCCGCCTCCCACACCGGTGGAGACGGTAATGAAGGCAAAGTTTTGAATGTTATTTTTATCTTGCAGTTGATATTCCGCATAAGTCGCCGCCTGCGCATCGTTTAATAAATACACCGGCTTGGACGTATGCTTGGAAAGGCTTTCTTTTAACGGGAAGTAGGCAAGTCCTCCCAGATTTTTCGGATTCAGTGCGGTCAATATTCCTTTATTGATGATGCCCGTTGAGGCAACCGCAACGTAATCAAATTGCCCCGCATAATCCGTGAGTAATTGCGCGAGAGTTTGATGCATTGCCGCCACCACATTTTCCTGTGGCGTATGAATTTGTTTCCGTTGTGTGACTTGGTTCTGATCAACAATGGCGGCGGCGATTTTGGTTCCGCCGATATCTAAGGCTAAGCAACGCATCATGAATCCCTCTTTTATTTGTCTGCAGATTTGACCGCACTTGTGAACCAACTGACGATGTGTTCCAGGCGGGTTAATGCCGACCCGACGGTGACGAAATCCGCGCCGATTTCAATGGCGGTTTTGGCAAGTTCCGGCGTGTTATAACGCCCTTCCGCCATCACTTTGCAACCTGCCGCTTTCAAATCTTTCACCAGCTGATAATCCGGTTCTGTCGGTACGGTGCCGCCGGTATAGCCCGACATGGTGCTGCCCACGATGTCAAAGCCGAGTTTTTGGCAATACAACCCTTCTTCCAAATTGGAGCAATCCGCCATAGCAAGACAGCCCATTTCATGAATTTTTTTGACCGCACTTTCAATGTCCACCGGACGCGGGCGATGAGTACCGTCCACCGCGATAATATCCGCTCCGGCGTGCGCCAAGTCTTCAATATCCTGTAAAAACGGCGTGATGCGCACCGGGCTGTCGGGAAGATCCCGTTTGACGATACCGATGATCGGCACATTTACGATCGGGCGCACGGCTTTTAAATTGTCCACGCCTTCAATACGCAGCCCCACTGCCCCGCCGGCAACCGAAGCCTGTGCCATGGCGGCGACAATTTCCGGTTTATCCATCGGACCATCATCCACCGGTTGGCAGGAGGCAATTAACCCGTTCTGAAGTTGAGCGAAAACGGCTTGATGAGATAATTTTTGTAATCGCTGTGACATAGACACTCCTCTTTTTTACAACTGCATTTGGCAGTCATTCTAGTCAGTGGGGACATTCTACTAAAATAAAATTTCATTTTAAAATATTTTTTGAAGTGATATTCCAACTATGTGATCTACTTCTCATTTTTGAAATAAAGCTTCATTCTCTATTTAAAAACGATTTTTTTACTTTAGAATGCAAACTGAGCTGTAATTCAAACATCCCATATTCATTATTTGTTACTACAGGAGTGTAGCCATGAAACTAACCAAACTTTTCCTTGCAACTGCAATTGCATTAGGTATGACCTCCATTGCCAATGCCGCCGAATATGATTTGAAATTCGGTATGAATGCAGGCACTTCATCCAATGAATACAAAGCTGCCGAAATGTTTGCCAAAGAAGTGAAAGAAAAATCCAACGGCAAAATTGAAATTTCCCTTTATCCGAGTTCCCAATTGGGTGACGACCGCGCCATGTTAAAACAATTAAAAGACGGCGCATTGGATTTCACCTTTGCGGAATCCGCTCGTTTCCAATTATTCTATCCTGAGGCGGCAGTATTTGCCCTGCCTTATGTGATCACCAATTATGAAGTGGCGCAAAAAGCGTTACATGACACTGCATTCGGTAAAGATTTAATCCAAAAAATGAACAAAGAATTGGGCTTAACCTTGTTATCCCAAGCCTACAACGGCACTCGCCAAACCACCTCAAACCGCGCCATCAACGGCATTGCCGACATGAAAGGCTTGAAACTGCGCGTACCGAATGCCGCAACCAACCTGGCGTATGCCAAATATGTGGGCGCCTCTCCGACACCGATGGCATTCTCCGAAGTATATTTAGCGCTGCAAACCAATTCCGTGGACGGTCAGGAAAACCCATTGGCAACCGTGCAGGCGCAAAAATTCTATGAGGTGCAAAAATACTTGGCGATGACCAACCACATTCTGAACGACCAACTTTATTTGGTCAGCAGTGAAACCTTCGCCGACCTACCGGAAGCTTTACAAAAAGTGGTGAAAGAAGCCGCCCAAAAAGCGGCGGAATATCACACCAAACTCTTCGTTGACGGGGAAAAAGAATTGGTGACTTTCTTTGAAAAACAAGGTGTCTCCGTTACGCATCCTGATTTAACACCGTTTAAAGACGCCATGAAACCTTACTATGCCGAATTTGTAAAACAAACCGGCACAAAAGGGGAAGAAGTTCTCAAACAGATTCAAGCAATTAACAAATAATTGACGCATACGTGTGCCTGTTTCGGCAGGCATTTCCTCCATTATGATTGAACGGAGTTGAAAATGAAAATCTTTAATAAACTTGAAGAATGGATCGGTGGTGTCTTATTCCTCGTGATATTCTGCATTCTTGTTTTACAAATTCTGTTCAGACAAGCTTTCCACTCTCCATTAATTTGGAGTGAAGAACTGGCAAAACTGCTGTTCGTTTATGTAGGTATGCTTGGTATCAGTGTCGCCATCAGAAAACAAGAACATGTTTATATCGACTTTCTCACCAACTTAATGCCGCCGACAATCAAAAAAGTCGTCAATTCCTTTGTGCAATTGGTGATTTTCCTCGGTGTGATTTTCTTTATCCATTTCGGTATAAAAACCTTCGCAGGTGCCGGTTTCCCCATTGATGCCTTAGGTGGTATTTCGGAAAAATGGATTTACGCTTCCCTGCCGATTATTTCCATTTTGATGTTAATTCGCTTCTTTCAAGCGCAAGCGGATAATTTCAAAGACAATAAAAGCTATCTGCCGGCAACCTTTTTCATTATAAGTGCAGTTATTTTATTGGGTATTTTATTTGCCACCCCTGAATGGTACAGGGCACTGCGCATCACGGAATATGTCAAATTTGGTTCCAATGCGGTTTATGTCGCACTGGTCTTCTGGTTGATTATCATGTTTTTAGGCGTACCGGTGGGCTGGTCACTATTCATCACTACCCTGCTTTATTTCTCTATGACCCGTTGGAACGTGGTCAATGCGGCTTCCGAAAAACTGACCATGAGCTTGGACAGTTTTCCACTCCTTGCCGTACCATTTTATATTCTCACCGGAATTTTAATGAACACCGGCGGTATCACTACCCGAATCTTTGATTTCGCCAAAACTTTATTAGGTCACTATACCGGCGGAATGGGACACGTTAACATCGGCGCCAGCTTATTATTCTCCGGTATGTCGGGTTCTGCCCTTGCCGATGCCGGCGGTTTAGGTCAACTGGAAATCAAAGCCATGCGCGACGCAGGTTATGACGACGACGTGTGTGGTGGTATCACTGCGGCTTCCTGTATCATTGGTCCGCTAGTGCCGCCAAGTATCGCCATGATTATTTACGGCGTTATCGCCAACGAATCCATTGCGAAATTATTTATTGCCGGCTTCATCCCGGGCGTCTTAGTCACCATCGCACTAATGGGTATGAACTATTACATTGCTAAAAAACGCAGATATCCAAAAACATCTAAAACCACCCGGGCGCACCTTTGCGCCTCTTTTAAAGGGGCATTCTGGGCGATTTTAACCCCGTTATTGATTATCGGCGGGATCTTCTCCGGTTTATTCAGCCCGACAGAATCTGCGGTAGTGGCGGCATTCTATTCCATCATTATCGGTAAATTCGTGTATAAAGAACTTACCCTTAAAATACTGTTCAACAGCTGTGTGGAAGCCATGGCGATTACCGGCGTAGTCGCCCTGATGATCATGACGGTGACCTTCTTCGGCGACATGATCGCCCGCGAACAAGTGGCAATGCGTATTGCCGATGTGTTCGTTGCCGTGGCGGATTCCCCGTTAATGGTATTGGTGATGATTAACGCCTTGTTATTATTCCTCGGTATGTTTATTGACGCCCTTGCCTTGCAATTCTTGGTATTACCGATGCTTATTCCAATCGCCATGCAATTTGGTATCGACCTTGTGTTCTTCGGTGTAATGACCACCTTGAACATGATGATTGGTATCTTAACACCGCCGATGGGAATGGCATTGTTCGTGGTCGCACGGGTGGGCAATATGTCCGTCTCCACCGTGACCAAAGGGGTATTGCCATTCTTAGTACCGATTTTTATTACTTTGGTATTAATCACCATCTTTCCGCAAATTATTACCTTTGTGCCGAATTTATTAATACCTTAGGAAAAAAGTGCGGTTGAAAAACGCTGTGAATTTTAACCGCACTTAAAACCGTAGGGGGGCAACCAGCGCCCTACCATAAAAAACCTATTCATGCCGTTTACGAATAGCAAACAATAACTCAAAACGAGGTGTGTTATGACATTCAAAAAAACAACATTAGCGACTTTATTTTTTGCTGCAACGGCTTTTGCCGCGACTACGCAAGCGGCCTATCCCGACTTACCCGTGGCGATTAAAAGCGGTGCGGGCGCATTAATCGGCGATACGGTTTATGTGGGCTTGGGCTCCGGCGGGGATAAATTTTATGCCTTGGATTTAAAAACCCCGAACGCGCAATGGAAAGAAATTGCCGCGTTCCCGGGTGGCGAACGTAACCAACCTGTCGCGGTGGCGGTTGACGGCAAATTGTACGTTTTCGGCGGCTTACAAAAAAATGAAAAAGGCGAATTACAACTCATCAATGACGCTTACAGCTACAACCCTGCCGGCAATATCTGGAACAAATTGCCGACCCGTTCACCGCGTGGTTTAGTGGGATCCAGCGGTGCGTCTCACGGCGACAAAGTCTATATCGTCGGCGGTTCTAATCTCTCCATTTTCAACGGCTTCTTCCAAGACACCGTTGCCGCCGGTGAAGACAAAGCGAAAAAAGACGACATCGCCAAAGCCTATTTTGAACAACGCCCTGAAGATTATTTCTTCACCACCGAATTGCTCAGCTATGAACCATCCACCAACAAATGGCGCAATGAAGGTCGCGTGCCGTTCTCCGGACGTGCCGGCGCGGCGTTCACCATTCAAGGCAATGAGTTAATCGTCGTGAACGGCGAAATCAAACCGGGCTTGCGCACAGCGGAAACCCATCAGGGTAAATTCACCGACAAAGGCGTGCAATGGAAAAACCTGCCTGATTTGCCGGCACCGAAAGGGCAAAGCCAAGACGGTTTAGCGGGCGCCATGGCAGGTTATAGCCACGGTCATTATTTGGTCACCGGCGGGGCGAATTTCCCGGGCTCCGTCAAGCAATTTAAAGCAGGGATACTTCACGCCCACAAAGGCTTCAGCAAAGCCTGGCATAAAGACATTTACACCTTAAACAACGGCAAATGGCAAATTATCGGTGAATTGCCTGCCGGTATCGGCTATGGCGTTGCGGTGTCTTACAACAATCAAGTACTTTTGATTGGCGGTGAAACCGACAGCGGCAAAGCACTAACTTCCGTACAAAGCATGAGTTACGACGGCAAAAAATTAAGTGTCGAATAATCTGCCAAATACGTAAAAAATGAAGGATTACACCGATAACGTTTAATCCTTCATTGTTATTATGGCGTACGAAAATTTACGGAAAAGGAAACCGTTTTAAAATGAGCCGCCGCTAATAACACGCCGTTGCATGATACTTCTCACAAAAACGGAAGTTTTTATTTGCCAAAGGAAATCGCATAGGCATATGCTGTCTTCCGTTTAATGAAAAATCTTATGGAATCAAAAATAAATTAAAGGAGTTCTTATGAGTGTTTTAAGTTATGCCCAAAAAATCGGGCAAGCCTTAATGGTGCCTGTTGCCGTTTTGCCGGCAGCCGCCGTATTAATGGGGATCGGCTACTGGCTTGACCCCGACGGCTGGGGCGCCAACAGCCAACCGGCCGCCTTATTAATCAAGTCCGGCGCGGCGATCATCGACAATATGGGCTTATTATTCGCCGTGGGCGTGGCGTTCGGGTTGTCCACAGACAAACACGGTTCCGCCGCCCTTTCCGGTTTGGTGGGCTATTATGTGGTCACTACCCTGCTTGCACCGGGCGGCGTGGCGCAATTGCAACATATTGATCCGAGCCAGGTGCCTGCCGCGTTCGGCAAAATCAATAACCAATTTATCGGCATCTTAATCGGTGTGCTTTCCGCCGAACTTTACAATCGCTTTTACCAAGTGGAATTGCCGAAAGCCCTGTCATTCTTCAGCGGAAAACGTTTAGTGCCGATTGTGGTATCTTTCGTCATGATCGCCTTGTCTTTCATTTTACTCTACGTATGGCCTTATATCTTCAATGCTTTAGTGTCCTTCGGGGAATCCATCAAAGATCTCGGTGCCGTGGGCGCAGGGATTTACGGATTCTTCAACCGTTTGTTAATCCCGGTTGGCTTACACCACGCGTTAAACTCCGTGTTCTGGTTTGATGTTGCGGGCATTAACGACATTCCGAATTTCTTAGGCGGCGCCAAATCCATCGCCGAAGGCACGGCAACCGTGGGCGTCACCGGTATGTATCAAGCGGGCTTCTTCCCGGTCATGATGTTCGGTTTACCGGGTGCGGCACTGGCAATTTACCAATGTGCGAAACCAAGCCAAAAAGTGAAAGTCGCCTCCATCATGCTCGCCGGTGCTTTCGCTTCCTTCTTTACCGGTATTACCGAGCCGCTCGAATTCTCTTTCATGTTCGTGGCGCCGATTCTTTATGTCTTACACGCCTTATTAACCGGGATTTCCGTATTTATCGCCGCCAGTATGCACTGGATCGCGGGCTTCGGTTTCAGTGCCGGGTTGGTGGATATGGTGCTTTCCTCCCGCAACCCGCTTGCCGTTAACTGGTATATGTTATTGGTGCAAGGTTTAGTGTTCTTCGCCATTTATTATTTGGTATTCCGTTTCGCCATCCAAGCCTTTAATTTAAAAACCATCGGTCGCACGGAAGAAACGGAAGAATCCGTCCCTGTGCAAAGCGTAAACAATCAATCCCGTGAAGAAAGAGCGGTCAAATTTATCGACGCTTTAGGTGGTGCTGACAACTTCAAAACCATTGACGCCTGTATCACCCGCTTGCGCTTAACCTTAGTTGATCGTAACAAAATCAACGAGGAACAACTCAAATCCCTCGGTTCTAAAAGCAATGCCAAACTAGGTAATGACGGGTTACAAGTGATTCTTGGCCCCGAAGCAGAATTGATAGCGGAGGCGATTAAAGCAAAAGTGAAGTGAGTTTTCGTCTAACTATTGATAAAAGCTTGGAACATTCTCCAAGCTTTTTTATTAACTAAGAAGATAAAAGCCGATAAGCCATAAAAAAGTGCGGTCAAAAATCAAGGCGTTTTGCGATATGATACTACCTCGCTTAACTAACCATTTTCTCAAGGCATAGCAGGTAAAATAGTTGATAAAAAGTGGGTTAAGGCTTTATAGTACGAGGCATTAACCCACTTTTTTCAATGTATAAACAAAAAAGCCAACACCGCCCGATTCAAAATATGCCAATATATTTTATAAAAATGGCTATTCGGCACAAAAACTATCTTTCTATTGTTTACAACACACGATTCGGTAAACAACTCTTATTTTTCCCCGATTACATTATACAAACATAGGATGGCTTGATTTGGCTGTTGGAAACCAAAGGCGGAGAACAAGCCAGCGAGCAAGACGAAAATATCGATAGACATGTCAAAGTAAAATTTAATGTTCTACAACATTCCTATTAAAAACATGGTTACACTTTTGATTTTGTAGGTGATAAGGATGAAGAACTTTACTTAAATAGCACGGGATATGTTGATGACATGTCAGATAACCGGTAGCAACCTTTAGCACATTATTTTTAATTTTCGGCAAAAATACCAACCTGCACGGGAAACATGCGATTTTTAGACTACCCTATAAAGACCTAGTACTTCGCGGGTCCACATATTCTTTCTTCAATAAATTATCCTGAATCATGCCCTCCTTTTCCTGATTCCTTATATACTCCTACACTACCTTTGTATTTGGCCCTACCGTGCTTACATAATAGCCTTTCGACCAAAAATATCGGTTACCATAGCTGTATTTTAGGTTCGCATGCCTTTCAAAAATCATTAACGATGATTTCCCCTTTAAATACCTTATAAAACTTGATACAGATATAATTTAGGCAGGATTTGTAAGCATATGAATATGCTCTTTCATCGCATATGCTTCTATTATTTCCACATTTTTGTAGTCGCATAATTTATTAATATGCTACCTATATCCGTTCTAAACTTTCCGTAAATGGCTTTTCCTCTCTATTTCGGTGTGAAGACAATGTTGATACTTACAGTTCCATTTGGTGTGTGATAGACTTGAGTCGTCATTGACTTTACTTATCATTGACGTGATTTTTTATGTTGACCACTTAAGCTCTTTGATTCCATACGCATAGCGTACGGTTTTTATAGTTAGATGTTGCCTAGCTATAAACAAAAGCCACTTTACATACAAAGTAGCTTTTCCTTTCTAATCCATCATCAACGCAAATGCTTGTTTTCTTCCGTCTCCGGTTCTAAATCGAGTTTTTCCATCAGCAGACGGTCACCGTCTTCTTCCAGGTTGCCGGTGACGAGGAGTTTGTCGCCGTAGAAAATGGAATTGGCGCCCGCCATAAAGCACATTGCCTGCATTTCTTCGCTCATGCCCTGGCGACCGGCGGATAAACGCACATAGCTGTTCGGCATGGTGATACGCGCCACGGCGATGGTGCGAACAAATTCCGTCCAATCCAACTCTTCCGCGTCGGCAAGCGGAGTGCCTTCAATTTTCACTAATTGGTTAATCGGAACGGATTCCGGTTGCGGATCCAAATTGGCGAGACTGGCAATCAGCCCGGCGCGTTCTTTGCGGGTTTCGTTCATGCCCACGATGCCGCCGCAGCACACTTTCAAGCCTGCTTTGCGCACTTTGCCCAAAGTGCTGATCCGATCGTCGAAACGGCGTGTGCCGATAACTTCGCTGTAATGCTCCGGCGCGGTATCTAAATTGTGGTTGTAATAATCCAAGCCCGCGTCTTTTAATTCTTCCGCCATGCCGTCTTGCAATAAGCCGAAGGTGCCGCAAGTTTCCATGCCGAGGGCTTTCACCGCTTTGATAATTTCCGTCACTTTGGCAATGTCTTTCGGTTTTGGTCCGCGCCATGCCGCCCCCATGCAAAAACGCCCCGCCCCACGGGCTTTGGCGATTTTCGCTTTAGCGACAACTTCTTCTACATCCAATAATTGCTGATTTTGCACGCCCGTTTGATAACGCGCCGATTGCGGGCAGTAACCACAATCCTCAGGGCAACCACCGGTTTTAATAGACATTAAAGTTGAAAGCTGAATGGCACGCGGATTGAAATTCTGACGATGCACTTGTGCCGCGCGATAAACTAAATCTAAAAACGGCGTTTCAAACAATGCTTCCACTTTGCACACCGACCAATATTCCACGCTTGGGTGCGGTGTGATGGAGTAAATCTGCAGGGTACTGGTTAACATAGGTCTCTCGATAAATTAAACATTAGTGATTTTAGGGGTAAAGGCAAGATTTACGCCTAACGCATTAACAATTTTAGTAATCGTTTCAAAACGGGGTTTGCTCTCGCCCGATAAAGTTTTATATAAACTTTCACGAGGCACACCGGAATCCTTGGCTAACTGTGTCATTCCCCTTGCCTTTGCAACATTTTTCAAGGCAAGTAAAAACTCCGCTTCCGAGCCATTTTCCAATGCGTCTGTTAAATAAAATGCAATCGTTTCTTCATCTGTTAGATATTTTGCCGCATCATATTCGACGAACTTCATGCTGATTCTCCTCGTTGATATTCAAGCCATAATTTAATGGCTTCATTAATATCCTGTTGTTGGCTATGTTTATCACCGCCATTGATTAAAAAATAGGTCACTTCTCCCTGCCGGGCATAATAAATTCGATACCCTTTTCCGGTATCAATCCGCATTTCATATACACCTTGCCCGACAAACTTACAATCGCCAAAGTGCCCCAATCTGGCACGATCTAATCGACGGGCGATCATAGCAACCGCCAATTTATCCTTTAAACGACTTAACCACTTATCAAATTTCTCACTGGTTAAAAGAATATTCATATTATCCCTTAATTTGATTTAATTGTAATCTATAGATTACATTTTTATGCTATTTAGTCCGCACATAATAGCAATTCGCTTATAACGAGGTTATCCGACCATTCTCAATACGCAGAATACGATCCACTTTTCCCGCCAGCTCTGAAGGTTGATGGGTGACAAGCAACAGGGTTAAGTGTTTGCTGCGACAAAGTTCGTCGATCAGGTTTAACATTTCCACGCGCAATTCGGGGTCAAGGGCGGAAAAAGGTTCGTCCAGCAACAAGATCGGTTTATCGCGCAACAAACAGCGCGCCAGTGCCACCCGTTGTTTTTGCCCGCCGGAAAGACTGTTCGGCAGGCGGGGCAAAAAGGCGCCCAACCCCACGGCGTCGGCGACCTGCGTCAACTGTTGCTGCTCAAGTGCGGTCAGTTTTAAAGACGTTTTTAAGCCCAGCGCCAAATTTTGTTGAACCGTTAAATGCGGGAACAGGTTATTTTCCTGAAACAACATGGACACCGGTCGTTCATAAGGCGCGCTGCGGGTGTGATTTTCGCCGTTCAGCCAAATCTCGCCGCGTGTCGGTAACACAAAACCGGCGATTAAATTGAGTAACGTGCTTTTGCCTGCGCCGCTCGGACCGACCACGGCAACACGCTCCCCTGCCGCCACCTGTAAATCAAATTCCATGGGCAAAGCGTCGTCGGCTAAAAATAAGTTATCTAAGCGAATCATATTGTTCCTTTTGATTCTCAATTAAGGCGAAAATCCCCCCGCATAATAACAGCAAAATGCCTGCCGTCACCGCCGCGTCCTGATGACGATAGCTGCCTAACTGTTGATACAGCAAATGGGGCAACGAGGTAAAATCCTGATTGCCAAACAAGGCAATAGCGGTGAAATCCCCTAAGGATAAGGCAAACGCCAAGGCGAACGCATATTTTAGTGGTGCACGAAGATCGTGCCATTCAATCAGCCGAAAACGCCGCCAACCAAGAATACCAAGGGAATTGCACAGACGTTCGTAATACAACATATTGTTATTAAAGGGTTCGGTGAGAATGCGTAACACGAACGGCATGGCACTCAAGGCATTACAGGCGACCACGATGGCGAATAAATAAGCGTTGTTAAAATCGATTTCGCGCAGCAATAAAAACAAGCTCATCGCCAACACCAAAATGGGAATCGCCAAAATCACCATGCCCGCATTGATGATAAATTGCGCGGTTTTCACATAATACAGCCATTGCAAACGACGGGATAACAGCAATAACGCCACCGCCATCAACAACGCCAGCAGCGCAGACGTGGGCGCAATGGTTAACGAATAACCCAAGGCTTTCCACAACTGCGGATTGTGCCACGCCGTCAATAATTTTTCCGAGGTCAGCGCGCTCACCATAATATTCAGCAACGGCGATAACATAAACAACAGAAACATCACCAGCAAAAAAACGTGGAAAATTTTGACCGCACTTTTGGGCGTATCAAGCCAACGATAAGGGCTGCTTAACGTAGTTTGCGCGGTGGAACTAAACAGGCTGCCGGCACTGAATAACAGCAGGCAAAATACAAATTGCAGCAACGCAAACAGCGCCGCTTTCGGCAAATCGAATTCAAACAGGATCGCCTGATAAATCGTCGTTTCCAGCGTGGTATATTGCGGTCCGCCGCCGAGGGTCAGCACCACGGTGAAACTGGTGAAACAGAGCATAAAAATCAGGCTGAAAGTGGGTAGGATTTGGCGGCGCAGATAATACCACTCCACCAAATGCACAAAACGCCAACCGCGAATATTCAGTTGCGCCGCCAGTTGGCGCTGTTCGTAAGGAATGGCTTCCAGACTTTGCAAAAATAACTTGGTAGCAAGCGGAATATTAAAGAAAAGATGGGCGGTTAGAATACCCGATAAGCCGTAAATGCTGCCCTGCCAGGTTTCGCCGAACAAACCGAGACTTTGCGCAATCCAACCGGAAGCGCCGTAAATGCCGATTAAGCCGAAAATCGCCACCAACACCGGCAGCACAAACGTCAGCGACATGATTTTCAGCAAAAATACCTTGCCGGGAAAATCCACATAATAAAAAGCACGGGCTAACAGCACGCCGAAAAACAGCGACAACAGCGCGGAAAGCAACGCCTGACCGAAACTAAAGGCGATAACATGATGCAAATAGGCATCGGAAAAGACCTGTTGCCACTGAAATTCACTGCCCTGCGCCAATACCGCGCGCAAGGCGAAGCCGTAAAATAGAGAAATTAACAACATCACCGCAACGCCGCCCACATAATGACGCGGGTGGAATTGCGGATTGGCGAATAAGGATGGGGACGACAAAAACATCGTTCAGGTTATTGCGTTAAGGTGGTTTGCCATTGGCTGATCCAGCTGCGTAACGCTTCTGGGGTGACGTTGGAGGTGTTCAGGAAAGATTGCCGTAACAATTTTTCTTTTAACGCATCAAAGTGCGGTTCAACAGGCGCGTGAATCACCGGCAACATCACGTTATCCGTCACAATGTGTTTCTGCGCTTCCGGTGTAATGAGGAAATCCATAAACTGATCAGCACATTGATTTTTGTGTTCGGCAATGCGCGCCGCCAGTTCCACCTGCGTCAAATTGCCTTCGGCGAATTCGGTGGCGACATAATTATCTTTATTTTCAAATAATTGATGATACAAAGGCGACGTGCTGTAACTTAACACCAAATCCGCCTCACCTTTCAGAAATGCGCCGTAAGTGTCCGACCAGCCTTTCCCCACCGTCACCGTGTGCTTCGTAAGCTGCTGCCACGCCTGCGCCACTTGATCCGCCGGGTAAACGGCATTCATCCATACCAACAAACCGCGTCCGACACTGCTGGTGCGCGGGTCTTGGTAAATTACGCGCAAATCCTCACGTTCCACCAATTCTTTCAGGCTTTTCGGCGGATTTTTCAGTTTATTTTTATCATACACAAAAGCATAAGTGCCGAAATCGTAAGGCAGGAAGCTGTTATCTGCCCATTGGCTCGGCAGCGAAAGTTTGCTCAAATCCACCTTATTCACATCAAACAATTTACTTTTTTTAGCTTCATCCAAGACGAAATTATCCAGCCCCAACACAATATCCGCTTTGGTTTTATGCCCTTCCAAACGCACACGATTAAACAACGTGCCGCCACTTTCAAAAGGCATATAATTCACCACGCAACGGGGAAATTTTTGCTCAAACGCCTGCTTAAGTTTCGGACCGGCGCCCCAATCGGAAGTGAAAGAGTCGTAAGTGTAAATGTTCACGCTTTCCCTCTGATTGTCGGCGAACGCCGTGCCTACGGTTAAAGAAAGTGCGGTCAAAAATAAAAGTGTTTTTTTCATTTGTCTGTTCCTCTGTTTGAATTAATCCTTGTCGTGATACGCCCAGTGATTAGTCGGTCCGTGCCCGATATTTAACGGATGGCTGCCGTGATATAATCTTTCACGGTTTCAATAGTCTGTTTCACGCTAACGCTTTTGGCAATCATCACCGGAGTCTCCGCCAGCCCGACCGGCATACCGATTTTAAAGGTGCGAATATCAAAAATCTGTCACAATGGCTTTCAGCTGACATTGGATGGTTTAGAGTGATACGGCATAAATATCAACCATGTTCAAGGTATTTTGCACGGTCACCGATGAACCAAACGACATGCACCGCCGCCGCTGTCCTAACCGGCGATAGTCAACCCTCGCAACCTTACTCATAATGCCCTCCGCCATTTACCGGCACAGGGCGACAAAAACCATATTGCATAATTTTTCCTTTTCGATGAAAAAAGATAATCAGCAATAATGACGATGAAGAGAAGAAGAGAAAAAGAAAGGAAATATGATTCTCTGTTAGTTTCCTACGCCAGAATTAACTGTATCAGGTTCACGGGTATCATCTCAGCACAAAGCACCCCGACTAATAACGGAACTCAGTCTATATATTTTGTGGAGGAAGGGCAAGGAGTTTTGTGTTGGTATGCGGGAAAAGAAAAGCACCTTATTTTTATAAAGCGCTTAGTTTAGTTGGTATCAGAGTTCAGATGTAACAGAGTCCCCGTTTCAACACACAGCCACCCGAAGGTGACTGCGGGTATTGGCTAACCAATTCCAGGTGCCGGTAGTGTTTCAACACACAGCCACCTGAAGGTGGCTGGGCGGGTTTTGGTTTTACTTGTTGGATTTCTACCGTTTCAACACACAGCCACCTGAAGGTGGCTGGCCAAACTGGCAGACCGGTACACATTCCGGCGATGTTTCAACACACAGCCACCTGAAGGTGGCTGCACTAATGCCATAAATGACCTCTTACACTAATTTGTTTCAACACACAGCCACCTGAAGGTGGCTGATGTCTTCTATGCGTTCCACGTTCATGTATTGGTGTTTCAACACACAGCCACCTGAAGGTGGCTGCTTCGTTTTTTTCGGCTTTGCCTGAATGCTTACCTGTTTCAACACACAGCCACCTGAAGGTGGCTGTCCCTATATGAAAAAATAAGAAAAATCAGTAGATTACTTACTGCATTTCGCTAACTTATTTCAAAATAGAGAGTGGAATAAGTATAACGGGCATATCGTCGTTATACAAATGAATTAACTATTCCAAATTGTTAAAGAAAACAAGGATCGCTAGCTCAGCAGGAATTTGATGAGAACCAGGGGTTAGCGAGCTAGACAACAAGCACATCTTTAAACACATCCACCGCCGGCTTCGCCCCGTGGTGCTCCACTTTGCGCCGCCATTTGCTGCCTAGGTGGTAAAAGCGCAAACTATCACAATCCGGATCATAAGTCGCTAGTAGCTTAGCCTTCAATTTTACCCATTGATCCGGCGTTACATCACATTCAAACACCGAATACTGCGCCCGTACGCCATAATCCAAGCAATGCTTCGCAATACGGCCCAACCTGGCTTGCCCCTCCGAGTCTCCTAAAGAAATATCATAGGTAATCAACATTAACATTTTTCACCTCATCAAAAATGGCGGATATTCGGCTAAATCCCCACGTAAGTGGCGTGATAACAACATAGCCTGAATATAAGGCAATAAACCGATTTCCACCTCTTCTCCCAAAAACGGATGAACAATCTTCTCCTGCTTTTTCGCCTGCAACGCCTGAAACAGCAGTTTTCTGGCTTCAGGTTTCGAAGTTACCGCACCACCCGCTTCACTCATAAAATCCGCCGGTTTAATCTGCAAGCGATTAATCATACTAAGCACCATACGATCGACCCACCACGCGCGAAATTCTTCCAAAATATCCTGCGCCAGACTATCCCTGCCCGGGCGGTCGGCGTGCAGAAAACCCACCTGCGGATCCAGCCCCACGCCTTGCAGCGCACCGCTAATATCTTTCCCCAAAACACTATATAAAAAAGAAAGCAAAGCATTCACGCCGTCTCTTGGCGGGCGACGGTTTCGACCGTCAAAATGAAACCCCGTATTCTCACGAATAAGCAGATTAAATACGCCGAAATAACGCGCCGCCGCATCGCCCTCGATACCACGAACCTCATCAAGATTTTCGGCGCAAGCCAGTTGCCGTAAGGAAACATTCAAAGAATCGACCGCACTTTGGAGCTGTGCATTTGCCCCATAATTGCGAATCTGCCGCTGCAGCACCCGTTTGCTCGCCTGAATCTTCGCCGCGATGATATTGCGCGCAATCGGCACCGGATTTTGTTCCGACACCCGATACTGTACCCGCCGCAACAGCACATTGCCGCTTTGCCGCCCCTGAAGCCGACCCAAGAAACGCCCATTTTCAGTAAAAAACGCCAGATTGACATTATTCTCCCCGCAAAATCCCAAGAGAAACGGCGACACCAACACATTGCCGAAACAGAAAATATGCCCGATGGAATGCACCGGCAGTTGCGCCACTTTCTTCTTCTCCTGCTCCACCACCAGCGTCTCCCGCTCCTTATGCAGATAACTGCCCTGAGTGGTGATGTAGAGCGTGTTTTGCAGTTTCCGCATGGGAAAACTCCTTAAGTTTTGACCGCACTTTTGGGGGGTTAACGGGTTGTTGGGCTACCTGAAAATTATCGGTAGGTTGGGTTAGGCGGAACGCCGTAACCCAACACAACGGCTTGGTTTTTCAAATATTATTTTTCAGACGACCTTGACTGAAGAATTTCAGCATTCTGTTGGGTTACGCCTGGCTAACCTAACCTACGCTTGCTTGCCATATTTAAGGCAGCCTGAAATTTAGGACTTCGATTCAAACACCACACCCCGCGTGCGTGCGTTCCGCACACACCCTACGCGTTGATTTTAAAGTTTCGTGCCATTCCACAGGTAGGGTGTGTGGCGCAGCCACGCACGCGTTGGATGGATACAGGCTACGGCTTGCTAATCAAAAATTTTTCTCAATTCATTTTCAGCCCAAATAGGATAATTATCTTCATCACGCTGTATTTCCTTTACCATATTAACTAGTTTTTCGACTTCTTCTCTTTTATAATCGGGCAAATCAAATCCATTCATATTCGTTACAAAATCAAAGAAATAATCTTTTAGGCAGCTATTTAGGTAAGAAAAACCATGGTTTACAATTTTTTCTTCCAATTTAAAAGAATCATAAATTTTTGAATATCTAGTACTTACATTCCATCGTTTCAGAACTCTAATCAATGGCTTGATTTTATAGTTAAATATTTTATTCTTTCTTGTAAGCGCATCATTAAACTCAAATGGTGATGTTAATAACCATTCCTGATAATCACTGGCTTTTGATGGTATTTTATAGTTACCGCTTTCATACCATTCAGCATCAAGACAAGGAACCAATTCAAACTTAATGTGATTTAACTCTAGCACGATAGTAGGGCTTGATTGATAAATTTCTGAATGTGAATACCAATGTTCAGCAAACTGTTTCAGTTTATTTAGGTATGTTTGTGGCTTATATGATTTATCTGTGAACTTAACCAAGACATCAACGTCAGAACTAATATCGTAGTCTCTTGGTAGTATTGTTTCTCTATGGTATGAACCAAATTTCCTTACAAATTCAATATCGTCCTTAAAATAGTTATTCAAACGATAATCTAATGTACTAAAAGACCTTCTGATTGAATCTTTTTCTGAATCTCTAATAATCAATTGATCAGCTAAATCATTTAAATACGAACTGACTGTCATCTTTAATCCTTTTTTCTATCAATGCGATAATCTGCAAACCCTTTTTCTATTTCAGTTTGCGCCTTTTTATATGCAAACTTTGGGATAGCCAAGCTAATTGAATTCAATTCATCCTTCTGCTCCAAAAGTTCATTTACTAACCTTTCATATTCTTCATCGCTAATTACTTTGCTTTTTACCTCTCTTAAATGTCTAGCCTTATTCTTAATCTTCAAAAAAGAATTAGCTGATACTCTATGACTTTCCGCTTTTTTAGAACATTCCAAAAATGTAGTCAGCCCTGTTTTCGCCCCAACATACTGTCGTAACATCGCCGACAGGGAAGATAAAGCCTTGCTCTTTGCCGTAAGATTCAAACGCCGACAAATTTACCGAGGTAAACGGAGAAGGTTTGGCGTTTACGCCTTTAATCGCATTGTGCAGACGGGCTATTGAAGCAGGTTTACCCGTTACCAAGCAAATTCCCTTTGGCGCATTGTCGGAATTATCCTGATTGGTTTGGCGCAAATAGTCTTGTACCACCTGCGACTGGCACACTAAAGCCGCCGTTTCTTCTGCCAAGCGGAAACTTAAATTGCAGCCTTTGATTTTGCTGCATTCCGCCCAGTTTTTAGATTGCATGACTTTGTGTTTTTCTTCCGAAGAAGCCAAAAAGGCAGCAACCGCAGAAATGCCTGTATCGTCGGGCAATGCCTGCTTTAGCTCATCTACTTTGGCGATAAAGCTGATGTGCTGATTATTGGCTAAAATATAATTTTTTTCTTTTCAGCTTCAATCTCTTCTGGTGTTTTTTTAGAAATTCCTTCTACTTCCTTCGGAAAAGCTAGTACATAACCATAGTGATCCCACAAAATGTTACTTACTTTATAAGCATTTTTACCTGTTGTATGCTGGTCTTTGGGAATAAGGAACTTTCGTCCTATTTTCTTTTTTCTTTCTTGCTCTCTGGTATCTTCAAGCTGAATAAATTTGCCTTGTTTATCAATGACGATAATGAAAGGAATTTCTTTATTTTCAAATCCTTCAGGCGCAACGCCGCCATCATACTTAGCTTTGCGTTGATAATATTGGGTGAGTGCATGCAGAATCATCGTTTCACCTCATCGCTATTGGCAGGCGGCACAGTAATCACACCGTTTACCGCTCTGCATTGATAAAACATCGGCTCGGCACGGTTGGAATCGCGCGGGTCGGATTTGCTGAAGTCCATGTCGTAAAGCATAAAACCGAAATCTTGGGTAATATCTTCGCGCAGCAAGCCGTCTTCTGTTTTTTCAAGCAGCCTGAAATGGCAGGGAAACTCGCGACAGCCCAAATAAGGTTGGTGAAAATACTGTCCTTTTTTGGCACGTCGTCTGAACATTTCGGCGAATTTCATATAGTTATCACTTTCTCCCGCTTCATCCGTCATTTCAAAATCAGCGTGAATACGATAAGCCACATCTTTGAGCAACATTGACGCGCGCTGCTGGCGATGCTTTAGTTTAAAACTATCTGATTTTGCATCATATTTTAAATCATCTATATATAAACATTCGGCATCTCTTGTTGCTTTACTACCTAATTCATTACGTCGAATATTAATCCATTGAATCGGTTTTAATATTTCTATCTTAAGCACACGCCAGCGGATAGCGGGCTTCCACAATATCGCCATCAAGATATTTCTGGCGGCAGACGGCGTGATAACCGGATAGCTGACGCGTTCCACTTTGAGTTCGGGTCGGGTAAAGCACGCCAGTTCGCCACTGATTTCTAGGATAAAGCTCATCTCACCTCCAATTAAATTTCTATAAATCCATACCGATATAACTTTAAATTTATGTCAAGCATGATTCGCTTATTTTGTTGATACCCTGTAAAATACGTTTCACTTCAACTTACTGCCGCTAAGCAGAGTTGAGGGGCGGCAGCCGCCGTCGGGCGGCTGTGTGTTGAAACTATAACTCCATACTAAAAATGGCAAAATGCTCCTAATAATAGGGGCATTTTTTTATAAAACTAACCTATTAGACGACAAAACAGTATCATCATCAAAATCTGCGCCAAGTACATCATGATAATGTCCGTTATCCAGCACCAATAAACCCGCTCTGGAGAAAACCGCGTCTTTGTGCAGTTTTTTCAGTTCGGTTTCATATACCGTAATCGTGTAACGCTGCAATTTGCGGTAAACCCATTTGTTTTTAAGCGGGTCGGCTTCCAAAAGTTTAAACCACATTTCAAACGGTTCGGGTAGAGGCGGTTTGTCGGTCTGACCAAAATGATTATCGGGTGGCGACGGATAACGATAGTCATCCAAGGTTTTCTGCCAATCCGATTCCGCCACGCCGTCAAGATGTCGTCTGAAAAAATCGTCTAGCTCACTTGCCTGGACGATTTTTGGCGATTTGTCCCCGTTTTCATGAATAAGCGGAATAAACGGCACAATCAGTGCCACACCTTGATTGTCAATCAGGCGAAAGCGCTCAGCTGCAGTGCGAAACTTGATTGCCAGCGGATTGTCATTTGAAGATTCTGCCGTCAGAAGCGCAGTGATTTTGTGTTTATCCAAATCGCCTTTGCTGTTGAAGCGGCGGAAATATTCGGCAAATGCCAACGGAGAAAGCGGGTCGGCAAGCAAGCCTGCTTTTAACATTTCTTCGGTAATGTTCTGCCCCTGTCTCAGGCTGCCGCTTGGCGCGCCTTGCTCGGCTCGAAAAACGATGACTTCACCCAAATCCGGCAATTTACCTTCGCGGTTGCACCGTCCGGCTGCCTGAGCAATGCTGTCAAGCCCCGCCATCGCCCGATAGACACAGGGAAAATCCAAATCGACGCCCGCTTCAATCAGTTGGGTGCTGACTACCCATAAAGACTTTTTCAGACGACCTTTGCGATACAGTTCCAAATAACGGCGAACCAGTGCAATCACTTTGCTACGGTGCGTAGCACACATATTGGCGGAAAGATGAAGTTTGATACCGCCCGAAGGCAGCGCGGCAAAAAGCCTGCGGGCGTGTTTGCGGGTATTGACCACCGCCAAAACACATGAACGTTCGGTAATTTCGTCGGCAATCTCTTGCCAGCTCTGCGTTTTATCATTTGGCGGCGGCATTTTGATACGGACGCGGCGCAGACGTTCCGATAAGGCGATTTTGTCCGCCATAATCTCGCGCACATCCGGCAAACCTTCCAAAACGGTACGTCCGAATGCGTCAATATTTTTGCCAAGCTCCGGCTGGGTTGCCGTGCAAAGCACAAAGGTAACGCCGTAATCACGTGCCAATACCCGCATCATATCGGTAATCGGTTTTTGAAAATCGCGCGGAAGCTGTTGGACTTCATCCAAAATAATCACGCTGTCGGCGATATTGTGAATTTTGCGGCAGCGGCTGGTTCTTGCCGCAAACAGGCTTTCAAACAATTGCACATTGGTGGTAATAATCAACGGCGCATCCCAGTTTTCCGTAGCAAGGCGCGTTTTGGCAGTTTCCTTGTCTTCCTTGACTTCCAAATTACTGTGATGTTCCAGCACTGCACCATCGCCCAATGCTTTACGGAAAACATCGGCGTTTTGTTCAATAATGCTGGTAAAAGGAATGGCGTAGATAATGCGTTTTTTGCCGAATTTCAAAGCATGTTTTAAAGCAAACCCCAAGCTTGCCAAGGTTTTGCCGCCGCCTGTCGGCACGGTTAAAGAAAATAAAGTGCGGTCGGATTCTGCGGCAGAAAAACATTGCGCCAAAATAGCACGACGCTCTTGGTTTAATGCCGAATCCTTATCCGGTTTCTCTGCAAGCTCAAACAGATGCTGCTCATAACGGCAGTGCAGCTCTTCCAAACCGGGAAATTTCGGGCGGAAACCTGCCTGTTGCACCGCATCCGCATCGGCAAAACCGTTCATAAAGGCTTCGGTATCTAAAAAATCGGCATCCACCAAACAAGAAAAGAGAAAACGCATCCAAATATGTAGTTCTTCAGGATTGATTCCGTTTTTCCAAAAGTTTAAAAGGTCTTCTTCAAGTGCATCATCCGATAAGGATAAAAAGTCTTCAGGCAGCCCGCTTTTTTCCAAACCGGCTAAAGATTCTGCCAATTCATCATCTGCCCGTGCCAAACGGTGTTTCAAGCTGCCTTTGTCATGCCAATCCGCCAAACCGGCATGATGCCCTGCGATTAAATATGCCAATAAATGGCCGAAGAAGGGCTCAAGATTCTGCATTGCGTATTTTGCACCTGCGGTTGAATGGGGAATTTTGTGGGGTTTGGAAGATTCAATATCCTCAAGATGCGCGTTTTCCCGCTCAAATCCTGTAACCTTACGGATATATTCCTGAAAAGCTGCCTGAAATTTTCCCAAATCATGCAAAAGCCCTGCATATTCGGCAAACAAAGCTCCGTAACGCCCCGCAAAGCGTTTGGCGAGTTTGGCTACTTTTGCTAGATGGTTTTGTAGCGGGTGAAAATGCCATTTTGAATCTTGGCGGGCATGGGCGATGAATTCAGACATTTGCATCTCCGCAATAGAAAAGCAATCGCTTTGTTTTTCCAGTATTGCATTGGGAATATTTACCGAAGTCGTGAAGGAGACCGAGGAGTTCGGCGGCTAAACTTAAATTTAGCTTTGAGGCAAGCTGTCCGGAAATCGAAGAGGTTTCGAATAAATGATCAATAAGTAACTGCTGTAATCCATCGGACTGGCGCACATGCGCAATCGCATTTTTACTCATCGCGGCTTCCTTTAGGTCAAAAACAATCGGATAAACTTTTTTAGCAATAGCATTTTTTAATTATGGAAGGAGGATAGCAAAAAACATTCAGTGCCGCCAAACACATAAATTCAAATTTGCGACGTCCTTCACATTTTCCCCCACTCTGAAAATTCGCCATTTCGTGCTAAAGTTGAAGTACGATTTTTCATAAGGATTCACCATGTCTTTTGTTGCGTCATTCAGCGATAAACTTAACTCACTTGCCGAAGTGTTAATTCAGTCTTTTCCCGAACAGTTTGATTCTGCGCTGTTTGCACAAATCCGGCAGCAGAAAGACGATCCAGCAAGCCATATCGGACAAATTGCCGTGGCGGTAGCAATGTCGGATTTTGTGGTGGAAGTATGGCAAAAACAACCGCACTTTTTGGCGAAATGCTGGCAAAATCCACCGCACTTTAATGACTGCAATCATTATGCCGAACGGCTGAATGCGGTGTTGCGAAAGGTGCAAACGGAAGAAGAATTTTATCGGGCGTTACGCCAATTTCGCACTCGTGAAATGGTGAAGCTGAGTTTTTGCCAAAGCCTGAATCTTGCCACAGTGGAACAGATTTTCATCCGTTTGTCACAACTGGCGGAAAGCCTGATTATCGGGGCGCGCGATTGGCTTTATGTGCGCGCCTGTGAGGAGATGGGCACGCCGACGGATGCGCAGGGCAACGTACAACAGCTATACATTCTCGGCATGGGTAAATTGGGGGGCTTTGAGCTGAATTTTTCCTCCGACATCGATTTGATTTTTACTTACCCGAGCCAAGGGGAAACAGTGGGTGCGCGCCGCAGCGTGGATAATGCGAAATTCTTTACCCGCTTTGGACAACGTCTGATTAACGCGTTGGATCAATACACCGCCGACGGCTTTGTGTATCGTACCGATATGCGTCTGCGTCCCTTCGGCGATAGCGGCGCGTTGGCGCTCAGTTTTAATGCCATGGAACAATATTATCAGGATCAGGGGCGCGACTGGGAACGTTACGCCATGATCAAAGGGCGGATTTTAGGCGCGCAGGCAACGGATCCGAATGTCGCCGTATTGCAAAATTTACTGCGCCCGTTTGTGTATCGTCGCTATATTGATTTCAGCGTGATTCAGGCATTACGTGACATGAAACAAAAGATCGAGCGGGAAGTGCGTCGTCGCAATCTCACCGATAACATTAAGCTGGGTGCCGGCGGAATTCGCGAAGTGGAATTTATCGTGCAGGTTTTTCAGCTTATTCGCGGTGGGCGCGAAGTCGCGTTGCAACAGCACGAACTACTGAATTTATTGCCGGAACTGAGCAAACTCCATTTAATTTCCGCTGAACAGGAAACGCAGTTGCGCCAAGCCTATTTATTTTTGCGCCGTGCGGAAAACGTGCTGCAAGCCATCAAAGATCAGCAAACGCAACAACTGCCCGATAACGAATTGGATCACCAACGTTTAATTTTCGCCTGCGCGGCATTTACTCAATGGAATGCACAGCGGGAAAGCGTCGGCATCCGTTATCCGATTCACGATTGGGCGGGTTTTCTTACCGTGTTGCACGATCATCAACGTAAAGTGCGGTCGGTTTTCCAATCATTAATTGGTAATGAGCAGGAGGAAAATATTTCAGAAAACGATTGGGAAGATTTTCTCGAAACGGACTTTGACGAACAGGAATTGCTCGGTATTTTGCAGCAAAACGGCGTGCCTGAGGCAGAACAGGATGCGGTGCTGGATCGTCTGGTGCAATTTCGTAACGAACTGCCCCGTTATGCTATCGGCGTACGCGGGCGGACGGTACTCAATCGCTTGATGCCCCATGTGTTGCGACAGGTTTTGCATACGCCCCACTGTCATATTTTGCTGCCGCGCATTCTGACCATCATCGAAAAAATCCTGACCCGCACCACCTATTTGGAATTGCTGGCAGAAAACCCGCAGGCACTGACGCAACTCATTGAGCTTTGCGCCCAATCGAAATTTATTGCGGAACAAGTGGCGCGCCACCCGATTTTGCTGGACGAATTGCTCGATCAAAAATCCCTGCGAAATCCACCGCACTTTACCGAGTATGCCTCCGAATTGCAGCAATATCTATTACGTCTGCCGCAAGACGACGAAGAACAATTTATCGACGGTTTGCGTCAATTTAAGCACGCCGCCCTGCTTCGCATTGCCGCCGCCGATATTCTCGGTGTGCTGCCGGTAATGAAAGTCAGCGATCACCTCACCTATTTGGCGGAAGCGATTATCGGCGTGGTGGTCAATCTGGCATGGCAACAAATTGCCGTTCGCTTCGGCGTACCCGAACATTTGGCGGAAGAGCAGAAAAATTTCCTAGTGGTAGGTTATGGCAAATTGGGTGGCATTGAATTGGGCTATAAATCCGATTTGGATTTGGTGTTTTTATACGATCCCGCTACCAACAGCCAAACCGTCGGCGGTAAAAAAGTCATCGACAGCAACCAGTTTTATTTGCGCTTGGCACAAAAAATCGTCAGCATTTTCAGCATGAACACCAGCGCGGGGATTTTATATGACGTCGATATGCGTTTGCGTCCGTCGGGCGATGCGGGTTTACTGGGTTGCTCCTTCGCCGCCTTTGAAAACTACCAATTAAACGAAGCCTGGACATGGGAAAAACAAGCCTTGGTGCGTAGCCGTGCGGTTTTCGGTGAACCGAAACTATGGGAAGAATTTGACGCCATTCGCCGCAACGTGCTTGCCGCACCACGGGATCCGGCAAAACTCAAACAGGACGTATGTGAAATGCGCGAGAAAATGTATCAACATTTAGCACAACAATCGGAAAATCAATTTAACATCAAAACCGACCCGGGCGGCATCACGGACATTGAATTCATCGCGCAATATCTAGTGCTGGCGCATTCGCCACAACAACCGGCGCTCACCCGCTGGTCTGACAATGTGCGAATTTTCGACATCATGGCGGAACACGGCGTAATTTCCGAAACGGACGGCGAACGTCTGAAACGATGTTATGTGGATCTGCGCAACCGCATTCACCACCTGAATCTACTCGGTTTGCCGTCCGTAGTGGACGCCTCGGAATTTCACGCCGAACGGACGTTTGTGCGGGAGACTTGGGCGCGTCTGTTTCATTAGATTTAGATAAAGTGCGGTTGCTATTAATAACGTTATACATTATTATAACGCCATACATTAATGTGTGGCGTTATTATTTTTTATGATTTCTCATTTTGCTTGTAAAAATACCCAATCTTTCTTTAACGGGAAAAGAATTCCTCGGTTTATTCCTTTTGAAAAAGTCGCAATGCGCAAGCTGCAACAATTAAATGCGGCAACCGATCTCGCTTTTTTACGCATTCCCCTCGGCAATAATTTAGAACAGTTAAAAGGAAATCGAGAAGGTCAATATAGTATTCGTATTAATGATCAATGGCGTATTTGTTTTGTTTGGTTGAATGGACACGCCGCTGAAGTTGAAATTGTGGATTACCACTAAGGATTAACGATGAATAAAAGAGAAATTCTCCTAAGCCATCCCGGTGAAATCCTGCTGGAAGAATGGCTAAAACCATTAGGAATCACTCAATATGCCTTAGCGAAAGCAATTGGAGTGCATCCAAGACGAATTAACGAGATAGTAAAAGGTAAACGGGCAATTACGCCAGATACTGCACTAAGACTGGCAACATTTTTTGGCACGGATGCGCAAAGTTGGCTGAATTTACAAAATCATTATGACACAGAGCAAGTGAGACAAGCTATTGCCGAAGATTTAAATCATATTCAGCAATATATACATGCTTAAAAACTCCCCAAAAAAACAACCGCACTTTGATCGAGAAAACCAAAGTGCGGTCTTATTTTTTAACGTTTTGCGGTATTAATGCTCGCGGGTTTTGAAGAAGGTGACGTCAGGATAACGTTCCTGCGCAAGATTCAGATTAACCATGGTCGGGGCGATGTAAGTAAGATTATCGCCGCCGTCTAATGCGAGGTTTTGCTCGTTTTTGCGTTTAAATTCTTCAAATTTTTTCGCATCAGCACATTCGACCCAACGGGCGGTTGCCACATTAACGGTTTCGTAAATGGCTTCCACGTTGTATTCGGATTTCAAACGGGAAACTACCACGTCAAACTGCAAAACACCTACGGCGCCGACGATTAAATCGTTATTCAGCAACGGACGGAAAACCTGTACCGCGCCCTCTTCGGAAAGCTGTACCAAGCCTTTTAGCAATTGCTTTTGCTTGAGCGGATCTTTCAAACGGATACGACGGAACAATTCTGGTGCGAAATTCGGAATGCCGGTGAATTTCAAATCTTCGCCTTGGGTGAAAGTGTCGCCGATTTGAATGGTACCGTGATTGTGCAAACCGATAATATCGCCGGCGTAGGCTTCTTCCGCATGGGCGCGGTCGCCCGCCATAAAGGTTAAGGCGTCGGAAATCACCACGTCTTTGCCGATGCGCACATGTTTGAGTTTCATGCCTTTTTCGTATTTACCGGACACCACACGCAGGAACGCCACGCGGTCGCGGTGTTTCGGATCCATATTAGCTTGAATTTTAAACACGAAGCCGCTGAATTTTTCTTCGTCGGCGGAAATCTTACGCGTGTCTGCCTGACGGGCTTGCGGCGCCGGCGCCCATTCCGTTAAACCGTCGAGGAAATGATCTACGCCGAAATTCCCCAATGCCGTCCCGAAAAACACCGGCGTGAGTTCGCCGCTCAGGAATAATTCCAAGTCGAATTCATTGCTGGCACCTTTTACCAATTCCAGCTCATCACGTAATTGCTGCGCCAAATCATCGCCCACGGCGTTATCCAATTCGGGATTATCCAATCCTTTGATAATACGCACTTCTTGAATGATGTGACCTTGCCCCGTTTGATAAAGATAGGTTTCGTCTTTATATAAGTGATACACGCCTTTGAACAGTTTGCCGCAGCCGATAGGCCAGGTAATGGGCGCACAGTGGATTTTCAGCACGTTTTCCACTTCGTCCAATAATTCCATCGGGTCACGAATATCACGGTCGAGCTTGTTCATAAAGGTAATAATCGGCGTATCGCGCAAACGGGTCACTTCCATTAATTTAATGGTGCGCTCCTCCACCCCTTTTGCCGAGTCAATCACCATCAAACAGCTATCCACGGCGGTCAGCGTGCGGTAAGTATCTTCGGAGAAATCCTCGTGCCCCGGGGTGTCCAGCAGGTTGACTAAACAGTCGTTGTACGGAAATTGCATGACGGAGGTGGTGATGGAAATCCCACGTTGTTTTTCCATTTCCATCCAGTCGGATTTGGCGTGTTGCGCCGAGCCTTTGCCTTTCACCGAACCGGCTTTTTGAATGGCGTTGCCGTAAAGCAACACTTTTTCGGTGATGGTGGTTTTACCCGCATCGGGGTGGGAAATAATCGCAAACGTGCGGCGTTTGCTCACTTGTTCTTGAGGATGTGTCATCTGCTGTTTGTCTATTTTGTCCTATGAATAATCGAGAAAACCGTCTTACGACGGCTGAGAATTTAATCGCGCAACTATATGCTTTTTAGCCTATCTTTTCAAGACTGGAAAATAATGCTAACAATCACCGCAAAAAATGCAAACGTTTGCGTGAAAATTACGGTACAATACGCGCCACGATTTTTGCCCGGATAAAAGGTAATGAAATGACACAACTCAGTCTTAAAAAAATCTATTCCGGCAAAGTGGCGCCAAGGTAATTGCAGAAATATCAAGAAGCATTGGATTTATTAACGAAATAGCTTTAAAGCCCCCCTTCTATGGATTAGAATAGCGGGGATTTTTTATCACGAATAGGAGTTATATGAGGTCGGTTGCGATTGTCGGCTTGGGTTGGTTAGGGTTGCCGTTGGCGCGCCATTTAAAGAATCTGGGTTGGGAAGTGAAAGGCACGAAACGCACCCACGACGGTGTGGAACAAATGCGTTTGCTGCGATTGGAAACTTACCACTTGGAACTCACCCCCGATATTAACGCCGATCCCGACGATTTAAGCGCGCTGTTATCCGTTGATGCGCTGATTATCAATATTCCTCCGAGCCAATATTTTTTCGATCTTAAACATTATGTGGTCGGCGTGCAGAATCTGGTGAATGAAGCCTTGTTGCACGGGGTTCATCATATTATTTTTATTAGTTCCACCTCCGTTTTCCCTGAGATTTCCGCGCATTTTGACGAATCCATCCAACCGCAACCCGAAACCGATGTCGGGCGTGCCTTGGTGGAAATCGAAAATAACCTGGCGCAGTTACAAAATATCGATTGCGATGTTATTCGTTTTGCCGGTCTCGTGGGGCAAGATCGCCACCCGATTTTTTCCCTCGCCGACAAACAGGATCTCAAATGCGGTGGTTCGCCGGTGAATTTAGTGTATTTGGATGACTGCGCCCGCGCTATTCAACTATTGCTGGAAACGCCCGGCGGCTATCGCCTGTATCATTTGGCGGCACCCGTGCACCCGCCCCGCGCAGCCTATTACCGCTTGGCTGCGGAAAAACACCGTTTAAATCCACCGCACTTTATCAGCACGCCGGAAGATCCGCAGCGCGTTATTGTGGCGGGCAAAATTTGTCGTGAACTGAATTTCGTTTATCAATATCCCGATCCGAATCTGATGTTTGCGGAGGAATAAAAGTGCGGTCGGTTTTTAAGTTATTTTTCAATTGCACTTTTAATTAAAACCCGTTTAACCAAAATAAACACAAATAAGGAAAGAAAATATGTCAAATACCATTTTGCAACACCTACCGAAAGGTGAAAAAGTCGGCATCGCCTTTTCCGGTGGCTTAGATACCAGCGCGGCATTGCTTTGGATGCGTCAAAAAGGCGCCATTCCTTGCGCTTACACCGCCAATTTAGGTCAACCGGACGAAGACGACTACAACGCCATCCCGCGTAAAGCGAAAGAATACGGGGCGGAAATGGCGCGTTTAATCGACTGCCGTACCCAACTTGCCCAAGAAGGCATTGCCGCCATTCAATGCGGCGCCTTCCACGTTTCTACCGGCGGCGCCACCTATTTCAATACCACCCCGTTAGGTCGCGCCGTCACCGGCACCATGTTGGTCTCCGCCATGAAAGAAGACGACGTGCATATTTGGGGCGACGGCAGCACCTATAAAGGCAACGACATCGAACGTTTTTACCGCTACGGTTTATTAACCAACCCACAATTAAAAATCTATAAGCCTTGGTTGGATCAACAATTTATCGACGAATTGGGTGGTCGTTTTGAAATGTCCAACTTCTTAATCGAAAACGGTTTCGACTACAAAATGTCCGTGGAAAAAGCCTACTCCACCGATTCCAATATGCTTGGCGCCACCCACGAAGCCAAAGATCTGGAATTCTTAAATTCCGGCATTCGTATCGTCAACCCGATCATGGGCGTACCGTTCTGGCGTGAAGATGTACAAATCAAAGCGGAAGAAGTCACCGTGTGCTTTGAAGAAGGCGTACCGGTGGCGTTAAACGGTCAAACCTTTGACAATATCGTGGAATTATTCCTGGAAGCCAACCGTATCGGCGGCCGCCACGGTTTAGGTATGTCCGACCAAATCGAAAACCGTATCATTGAAGCCAAATCACGCGGCATTTACGAAGCCCCGGGCATGGCGTTATTACATATCGCCTACGAACGTTTGGTGACCGGCATCCACAACGAAGACACCATCGAACAATACCGCATCAACGGTATCCGTTTAGGGCGTTTGTTATACCAAGGTCGCTGGTTCGATCCGCAAGCATTAATGTTACGCGAAACCTCCCAACGCTGGGTGGCACGTGCGGTTACCGGTGAAGTGACGCTAGAATTACGTCGCGGTAACGACTACTCCTTACTCAACACCGAATCGCCGAACTTAACCTATCATCCTGAACGGTTAAGTATGGAAAAAGTGGAAAATGCGCCGTTCGATCCGCTCGATCGTATCGGTCAATTAACCATGCGCAATCTGGATATTATTGACACCCGCGATAAATTGGGCATTTATTCCAGCACCGGTTTATTGGCGGTGAACAAAGAATCCGCATTACCGCAGTTATATAAAAAGGCGTAAATCGTTTTTTCGCCAAGGTAACAACAAAATTGCCTTCAGTTATTGAACATAATTCAGCCCCATTGGGGCTGTTTATCTTTCGGAACTTGAGGGAAAATTAACCAAGACACACCCTCCTATGCATATATTTTGCAATCGCCTGCCATTTGCAATATCATAGCGCCCTTTCTTATTACCTGATTTGGAGTAACCTATGCTTGAAATTGATTCCGTTGAAATTCTGGGCTATGTAGCAACCTTAATTGTCGCCGCCTCCTTTTTGTTTAAGTCTATCGTACCGCTTCGTATTGTAAACGGTATCGGCGCGGCGTTATTCGTCGTTTACGCGCTTATCACCCAAACCTACCCTGTGGCGTTATTGAACGCGTTTTTAGTCGTCGTACATATTTACCAGCTCTGGCGCCTGAAAACCACAAGCAAAATCGCCCGCATCGAATAAATCTCTTCTCAAAAGTGCGGTCGTTTTTTTGTGTGTTTTTATATACACGAACGACTGCGCGCTTTTCTGTCATTCATTATTCATAAAATTTATTTATCTCAAACATTAGAAAAAGTATCAAAATATGTGATCTAAATCACAAATTTACCCTTCATTTTGTGATCTCTTGTTGTTTTAATCATCAAAATTAGGTTAATCTCAAAGCGGTTATTTCACACACAACAGGAGAAAATATGAAGAAATTCACAACAAAATGCTTACTCAGTAGCTTAGCCCTTTCCATTGCCCTCGCCGTAGGCAGCCCGGCTATAGCGAATCAGCAAGCCCCTGCCATGACCGCGACGGAACTGGCGGCAGCCCGTTATGACAGCGCTAACGACATATTTCATCCTGTTTACGCCAAGCATGGCATGGTCGCCAGTGAGCAAGGCTTAGCCAGTGAAGTGGGCGCGGCAATTTTACGCCAAGGCGGTAATGCGGTGGACGCCGCAGTCGCCGTTGGGTTTGCGCTCGCCGTGGTATTACCGAACGCCGGTAACATCGGCGGTGGCGGTTTTATGGTGCTACATGATGCCAAAAGCGGTGAAAACTTCTCCGTGGATTTCCGCGAAACCGCCCCGCTGAAAGCCCATCGTGATATGTATTTAGACAAAGACGGCAATGTCATTGACGGACGTTCTCTTTACACCCACTTCGCCGTCGGCGTGCCGGGCACTATTGCGGGCATGGAATACGCCCTGAAAAAATGGGGCACCCTGTCTCTCGCCCAAGTCATTGAGCCCGCCATTCAATTAGCGGAAAAAGGCTTTACCGTCGGTCCGATGCTCGCCAAAACGCTGAAAGAAGAAAAAGACAATTTGGGTAAATGGGCATCATCCAAAGCCATTTTCTTTAAAGATGGAGAACCCTTAAAAGAAGGTGATCTGCTGGTGCAAAAAGATCTGGCGGATTCCTTAAAACTTATCGCCAAACAAGGCGCCAAAGCCTTTTATGAAGGCGACATTGCGAAAAAAATCGTTGCCGAAATGGAAAAACACCAGGGTTTAATTACCATGGAGGATCTCAAAGGCTATAAAGCCATTGAACGCAAACCTGTTGAAAGCGAATATCGCGGTTTCAAAGTGGTCACCATGCCGCCACCAAGCTCCGGCGGGATTCATTTGGTACAGATTCTGAATATTCTGGAACGCTACCCTCTCGCCGATTATGGCGTGAACAGCGCAAAATCCATTCATTATTTGGCGGAAGCCATGAAACTTGCTTATGCCGACCGCTCCAAATATTTAGGCGATCCGGATTTCGTAAAAATTCCGATGAAAGGTTTAACTTCTAAAAAATATGCTGACCAATTGGCGCAAGGCATTAGTGAAGCGGCGGTAAAATCGGCGGCGGAAATCAAACCGGGGCAACCGCAGCCTTATGAAAGCGACCAAACCACCCACTTCTCCGTCATGGATAAAAACGGCAATGCGGTGGCGGTGACTTATACGCTGAACTTCAATTTCGGCAGCGGCATTGTGGCAGAAGGCACCGGCATTTTGTTAAACGACGAAATGGATGACTTCTCCGCCAAACCGGGCGTACCGAACGGCTTCGGCTTAATCGGCGGCGAAGCCAACGCCATCGCCCCGCAAAAACGCCCGCTTTCTTCCATGACGCCAACCCTGGTCATGAAAGACAACAAACCTTGGTTAGTCACCGGCAGCCCGGGCGGCGCACGCATTATCACCACCGTGCTGCAAAGTATCGTCAACACCGTTGATCACAAAATGAACCCGGCAGAAGCCATCGTCACCCCGCGCGTCCACCATCAATGGCTGCCCGACGAATTGCGCGTGGAAGAAGGCCTAAGCCCGGATACCTTAGCGATCCTGAAAGCCCAAGGCTACACCATCAAAGAAAAAGCCCCGATGGGACGCGTTCAAATCATCCAAGCCCGCGAAGACGGCTTCTACGGCTACTCCGACCCACGCAATCCGGAAGGGAAAACGGTGGGGTATTGATCATTAAAATGCGATAAAAATAAACCGCACTTTTTTTGCTTCAAAAGAGCAAAGTGCGGTTATTTTTTAAGTGTTTTTTTTAACCGACTATAACAAAATCTCCGCCAACAAGCCCATTCGGTTGCCGTTCGGATCCGTGGTATTTTTTAACCGCACTTTGTAGTGATGCAGTTCTGCGATGCGGTGGACTATGGATAAGCCCAAGCCGCTGCCTTTTTCGTTTTGCCCTGCCGGGCGGTAGAAGCGTTGTCCGAGTTTGGCGAGATCGGCATCTTCCACGCCCCCGCCATTGTCTTCCACCGAAATCTTGTTTTTTTCTAACCGCACTTTAATGTAGCTGCCTTGCGGGCAATAACGAATGGCGTTGTCGATAAGGTTGCGCAACATTAAAGAAAGCAATAACGGTTGCCCTAATTTCATCGCCGGCACAGCAATTTCTTCAAATTCAAGGGTGATTTGGCGTTTTTCTGCGTGGAAATACAGTTCGCCGATCAGCGACGGAGTGATTTGCTCCCAATGAATTTCCTGTAAGTTGTCCAATTCCTGCAAACTGTCCAAACGGGAAAGGGTCAATAATTGTTCAATTAATTGCGTCGCGCGGTCGATACCTTGCGTCAAATTACCCAACGCCTGTTCACGCATATTGGCGTCATCGCCGGCAATTTGCGCCACTTCCGTTTGAATACGCAAAGCGGCAAGCGGGCTGCGCAATTCGTGGGCAGCGTCGGAAGTAAAACGTCGTTCGCGCAATAACATGGAAGATGTGCGGTCAAAAAATTGATTCAAACTTTGAATGAGCGGCAGAATTTCCGTCGGGATATTTTCGGTTTTCAGCAAAGATGCGTCATCAGGCGTACGTTTTGCCACTTGTTCGCCGATTTGTTTCAGGCTTTTTAATTCCTTGCGAATAATCAATCCAAGGGCGAGCAATAAAAACGGCAAGCCGGCAAACCAAATCCACATTTGCCCGAACACCATTTTATTCACTAAATCGTCGCGATATTCCTGTTCCTGCCCTACCGCAATCATGAGCGGTCCGTCTCCCACCGGAAGCCAGAAAATGCGCCACTCATCATCATCTTCCCGTAGGCGGGATTTGCTGAAGCCACGCGCCGGCGCGAAAATAAAGTTTTCCCCATTTTCGCCGTCACTTAATAAAATATCGCCGTCCGGTGCAAAAATCGCAAAGGCTAAGGCATCATCTTCATAATCCGGTCTTTTAAACCCATGGCGTTTTTTCGACGGCTTACCCCGATGCTGACCAACCAAAATGGTGCGTAAATCGGAAGACGCCAGTCGTTGGGCAAATAAAATCTGTTGTGCGTCAAACAGTTGATTCACTTCTTTGCGCACCTGAAACCAAGCAGCCGCCGTGGAAATCAGCCACACACATACCGACACCAAAGACAGCGTGACAATCAGGCGAAAACGCAGGCTGTAATTATTCCACTTTCTCAGTTTCATCATTTTTTCCCAGTGCATAGCCCACGCCGTGAACGGTGCGAATAAATTGTTTGCCAAGTTTTTGGCGCAGGTTGTAAATATGGACTTCCAACGCGTTGCTGCTCACTTCATTATCCCAGTTATAGAGTTTGTCTTCAATAAAATCGCGGGTCAGCACGCGTTCTTTATTCAGCATAAAGAGTTCCAGAAGTTTGTATTCGCGGGTGGTTAAAGCGATTTCCTGCTCGCCTAAAAAAACTTTCCGCTGGTTCGGATCGAATTTCACCCGGCTATGTTGAATAATCGGGTTGGCGTGTCCGTAGCGACGACGAATCAGTGCCTGCAAACGCGCCACCACTTCCGCCAACGCAAAAGGTTTGCACAAATAATCATCCGCACCGCGTTGCAAGCCGGTAATGCGTTCGTCCAAAGTATCCCGCGCGGTAAGAATCAGTACTGGTACATCCTGCCTGTTCTTACGCCACGCCTGTAACACATCCAGCCCGTCCATTTTGGGCAGGGTTAAATCCAGTACCACCGCATCATAAGGCGCCGACTGCGCCGCTTCCAATCCGGTCTTGCCGTCGGTAAACCAATCTACCGCAAAACCGGATTTGGTTAACCCGATTTGAATGCCGTTACCGATTAAAGGATCGTCTTCAATTAATAAAATCCGCATAAAAAACCTACCGCACTTTTTGGAGGGAGAATAACACAAGACGATCATTGAGCTCATCGAAACGGAAATCTTATGTCGTATAACAGTTGAAATCGCGAATGCTTCAATAACTCCGCAAAGGCAATTTCAACATTAGGTATTCGTTCTATAAAAACAAACAAAAAGTGGCTCATCGCCACTTTCTATTTTGGGGGTTGGATTATTTTACAATTTTTTCTACGCGATCAATATCCACTTCGGTTTTATTCCGGGATTTATCCACTTCGCCGTAAAGTTTCACTTCATCGCTTGGGGAAATATCCTGTCCGCGCCATGCTTTGCGTTCGATTTCCACTTGGATTTCGCCGCTAGCATCTTTAAAAATAAAGTCATCTTTGCCCACTTGTTTCACAATGTTACCTTGCAAAATAATGTATTGATCATCTTGCCAGGAACCGGCTTCGGAGGCTTTGCTCACCGCTTGATCGGTATTCACAAAACCGCCGCGTTTGAAATCACCTTTTTTGTGGTGTTCCATTTTCGGCGCATTCGGGTCTTGGAAACCGCCTTGTGCAAAGGCACCGGTAGCAGCGATGGTTGATAATACTAAAATTGTTGCTAAACTGCGTTTCTTCATTTGAAATCTCCTCAATTAAATTCATTTTGTAAATAACAAAGCCTTGCTTTGTTGCGAGCTATTAAACAAAACAAAAATTAAGAAAGTATTAAGCGCAACGCTTTTTTATAAAAAAAGGAAAAATTATGCGTTATGACCAAATGTCCGCCGTCATTGTGATAGATATTGTACGGGAAGCGGCGAACTATACCAATGACAGCTATAAATTCACCAAACTGCGACCTATACCCGCAATATCGAGCATTTGCAGGAAGGCGTAAATCGCATTAAGCAATGGTTAGCGAAGAATAAAAATACCCGTTAGGGTCATTGAACGGCAAATTTATGCGCCTATAATAAGCACGAATTTTCACTTTCTATTAACCACAAAATTATGAGCATTCGAATTCTCCCCGAAAACGAAATTAAACAAGCGGCGGCGTCTTATGTCACCCCGCCGCTCCTTTTCTCCAATCCGAAAAATTTATATCAACGCCGCGCCGCACGCCTAAGAGAATTGGCGCAAGATCAGCCCCTTGCCGATTATTTGCTGTTCGCCGCCACCATTGCCGATGCGCAGCTGGAACTCTTTGAAACCATGCCGATTCCGCAAGATCCGCGCTTGCAGGCATTCTCTGCCGAACCATCGGGAAACAAACCGTTAGATGTGAAAACCTGGCAACGGGATCCCATTTGGCGTGAATTATTGACCACACTTTTGGCGAAATTAAAACCTTCCGCCAACGAGCAAATCCTGACCACCATCGAATGGCTGGAAAAAGTGGCGGACAGCGAACTGGAAGAGCTCGCCGACAGGGTTCTTGCGCAGGAATTTGCCGTCATTTCCAGCGACAAAGCGGTTTTCGTGTGGGCGGTATTATCGCTATATTGGCTACAATTAGTACAACAAATCCCTCACAATGCGAAACAGGAAAGCACCGAAAATCTGCACATCTGCCCTGTTTGCGGATCCGCACCGACCGCCAGCATAATTCATTTCGGCGCGAAGCAAGGGTTGCGTTACCTGCACTGCTCCTTATGCGAAAGCGAATGGAACATGGTGCGCAACCAATGCACCAACTGCGGACAAAGCAGCGACTTGGATTATTGGTCTTTTGATGACTATCTAGCGGCAATTCGAAGTGAAAGCTGCGGCAATTGTCACAGCTATTTAAAAGCCTTATATCAAGAAAAAGATCCGAAAATGGAAGTCATCGCCGACGATTTGGCATCCATTTTTCTGGATATGGAAATGGAAAAAAAAGGGTTCATGAAAAGCGGCTTAAACCCGTTTGTGTTCCCGGCGGAATAATTAAAAAAACACTCGTAAAAACCACCGCACTTTCGTGATAAAAAAGGCATCCGTCGGATGCCTTTTGTTATTGAGAAATTAGTTGCCCGATAAATCAATTTGATATACGGCAAACCCTACTTCATCGGTGCCCACCTGTTTCATTGGGTATTGTGCGTTTTCTTTGATGAATTGCGCCGCCTGCTCACTTGGTGAGGTTTCAACGCGCACGTCTAATTTCGCGTTGCCTTTGATCGGCACAAAACGCCAGTTTTTGTCGGCACTTGGATTCACCGCACCCTCTTTTTCACTGGTGGCTTTGATGTAATCCGCCAGCACCTGGCGATTTTCATCCGGCGACGCATAAACAATGTGCTTATCGCCGGTGCCCGGGAATTTGTCGCCATAGGCACGATAATTGTTGGTGGCGATTAAAAATTCCGCTTTCGGATCCACCGGTTTGCCCTGGTAAGTCAAGTTCACCACGCGATGCGCATTCGGGTTGATAAGCTTACATTCGCCGTCATAACGCGGCGGTTGGGTTAAATCGTATTCGTAATTCACGCCGTCGATAACATCGAAGTTATAGGTGCGGAAACCTTCCCAATCCAATAAAGATTGCGGTTTGTCGCTGCTCGGGTCGATTTGTTTAAACATCCCCGCACTGCATTCCAACCATTCTTTCAATTGTTCGCCGCTGACTTTCACCACCACCAAGGTGTTCGGATACAAATACAAATCCGCTGCATTGCGGAAGGTCAATTCGCCTTTGTTCACTTCGGTGTAACCCGTCGGATCGTTTTTTCGACCGCCGGCTTTAAACGGCGCACCCGCGCTTAAAATCGGCAAGCCCACCATTGCCGGTACGCTTGGCGCGACCTTTTCCACATAGGCTTTTTGCGCTTGGTTGACAATTTGAATAGTCGGGTCATCCTGCACCAGCGCCAAATAGCTATACATATTGTCGGTGGCTTTACCGATCGGCTGCGCCACGAATTTACGGGTGGCGTCATGGGTTTCTTGCAAAAGTGCGGTCATTTCTGCGTCATTTTCTACGAGCGGCTTTTTATTTTCCGCGTCATAAATCGGGCGCAACACCGCCTTGCCGTCGGTTACAATCCATTTGCCGTTACATTCGCTCAATACCAAATCCACCACGCTGATATTGTTCGCCCAGTAGCCCGCCATACTTTCCGGCACGCCTTTCACCGTGCCCTTGGCAATATCCGCATTCGGTGATTTGGCAAATTCTTTATTCGGGAACAAACGGTGGGAATGACCGAAAATCACCGCATCAATATGCGGCACATCGGCGAGATAGAAAGCGGAATTTTCCGCACCTTCGTGATACGGCTCATCGGACGGACCGGTATGCGCCAAGGCAACGATAATATCCGCGCCTTTTTGCTTCATTTCCGGTACATATTTCTTTGCAGTTTTGACAATATCGCGGGTTTCCACTTTGCCCGTTAAATTGGCTTTATCCCACACCATAATTTGCGGCGGCACAAAACCGATATAACCGATTTTTAACTGATGGGATTTGCCATTATTGTCCACTACCGTTTTTTCCTGGATCACATAAGGTGTGTAATAAGGCTCATCGGTTCCCGCTTTCACCACATTGGCGTTCACAATAGGGAAATTCGCCTGTTTGATGGCGTCGGCTAAATAATCCAAGCCGTAGTTAAATTCATGATTGCCCAGCGTACCCACTTCATAATGCAAGGCGTTCAAACAGGCAACCGCCGGGTTGGGTTTACCTTCCTTATATCCCACCGCCGCCTGATAATCGGCAATCGGGTTGCCCTGAATCAAATCGCCGTTATCCACCAGCACGCTGTTTTTCACTTCCGCACGGGCTTGGCGAATCAAACTTGCCACGCGGGTAAAGCCGAATTTCTCCGTCGGCGCGTCTTTATAATAATCAAAATCCGTCAAAAAACTGTGAATATCGGTGGTGCCGATAATACGCAAATCCACCTGATTCCCGCTTTTGGCAAACACCATGGACTGACAACTCAGCGCCAGAATACTGCCCGCACCGATTTGAATAAAACGTCTTCGATTCATCATAATAAGATCCTTCGTTTTGGGAATAACTGGCGTTATTGTAAGAAAATTGGCGGGGCTTTGAAAGGAAAAGTGCGGTCATAAAATTCATCGGATTTTATGACCGCACTTTAATCCTTATATCGACAGAAAACAAATCGCTTTCCTACAAAATTAACATTTACCTTCCGCCAAATTCCGCTAGAATACATGATAATAGTTTTCAATCAAAAAATGAGGAGATTTAAAATGTTGAAAAAGACATTATTAGCGTTAACCTGTCTCGCGGTGGCGACATCCGCTTTGGCAAAGGAAGTCACGATTCCTACTGCGCGTGGTGGGGTAACATTAGATGTGCCACCGGCAAAAATTGCGGTGTTTGATACCGGCAGTTTGGACACCCTGCAAGCCTTAGGTGTGAAGGTAGATGGTGCAGCAGATGTGAGCAAGGTTCTCCCTTATTTAAAACCGACGTTGGAGCAAGCCAAAAATGTCGGTACGATTTTTGAACCGAACCTGGAAGCCTTAAATGAATTAAAGCCGGATTTAATTATTGTCGGCACCCGTACGGCGAAAAAATTTGATGATGTGAGTGCCATTGCCAAAACTATTGACTTAACGGATAACGGCGACAAATTGATTGAAAGCGGCATTCAACGTATTGATAGCTTCGGCAAATTATTTAATAAACAAACGGAAGCGAATAAATTAAAAGCGGAGCTCGAAACCCTGTTTAAACAAACCAAAGAAGCGGTTCAAGGCAAGGGCAACGGTTTAATTATTTTGGTTAATGGCGGCAAGATTTCCGCCTTCGGTAAAGGCTATCGTTTAAGCTTTATTCATGAAGATCTCGGCGTGCCAATGGCAGATCCAAGCATAAACGTCAGCGGCCATGGTCAACCGGTCAGTTTTGAATTTATTGAGAAAACCAATCCGGATTGGTTGTTTGTGTTAGATCGCATTTCTGCCATCGGAGAGGAAGGTAAAAGCGCCAAGGAAGTATTGGATAACGAATTAATTCTTCACACCAAAGCCTGGAAAAACGGCAATATTGTGTATTTAAGCAGCGCTTCTTACCTTGCGCCGGGTGGTGCGGAACAATTAAAAATGGATTTGAATAACATCAAAGCTGCCTTTGAGAAAAAATAACCCACCGAATCTTTTAACGGTTCTCTCCTACGGGAGAGAACCTTTTTCGTATTAATACCATGCCGAATATTTTTACCCTGAATCGAATTAATTTTGTCGTTCTCCTTTTACTCGCCGTCATCAGCATTACCGTCGGCGTTGCAGATTTTCATTGGTCACAGTTTTTTTCTCAACCGGAGCAAATGCAGGTTTTGCTTATCAGCCGCTTGCCGAGAACCGCCGCCGTGATTTTAGTGGGCTCTACACTTGGCGTTGCGGGAATGGTGTTACAAATCGTGCTGAAAAACCGCTTTATTGAACCCGGCATGATTGGTGCCAGCCAAAGCGCAGCAGTGGGCGTATTATTGGTCAGCCTGTTATTTCCTAGTGCCGCACTGCTTCTCAAAATGTCGATAGCCACGCTGAGCGCACTCATCGGTATGGGCGTCTTTATGTTATTTCTGCAAAGACTTCCCCCACACCAAAGCCTGATGGTACCGTTGGTGGGGATTGTGTTCGGTAACATCATTGAAGCCGTTACAACGTTCATCGCCTATGAAACGGACAGTATACAGCTTCTTTCCATCTGGTTTGCCGGGGATTTTTCCGCTGTTCTGGCGGGGCGTTACGAACTCCTGTGGCTTACCGCCATTCTTGCCGTCGTGGTGTATATTATGGCGGATCAGCTAAGCATTACCGGCTTGGGACGCAATATCAGCACCGCTTTAGGTATTAATTATCGCCAAATGACGTGGTTTGCCCTAATCGTCGTGGCGATGATCACGGCAGTTGTAGTGGTGACCGTCGGGCAAATTCCGTTTATCGGTTTAGTCGTACCGAACATTATTTCCCGCCTTTCCGGCGATCGCCTGCGTTATAATTTACCCTCCGTGGTGTTACTCGGCGCGAATTTGGTATTGATGTGCGACATTGCGGGACGGGTCATCAATGCGCCTTATGAAGTACCGATTTCAACGGTGTTCGGCATTGTTGGCACCTTGATTTTCCTCTATTTATTATTTAAGGGGAACGCCCATGGGAAATAATCGTAGAATGACCCTCCTTTGCCTGTTACTGACGTTCGCCTGTATATTTTTCATGAGCTACAACGCCAACGGCAACTGGGATTTCGTGTTACCGTTCCGCGGCAAAAAACTCCTATTATTGCTCATCATGGCTTACACCATCGGCGTTTCCACGCTATTGTTCCAGACCCTGACCAATAACCCGATTCTTACCCCGAGCATTTTAGGTTTCGATTCATTATATTTATTGGTGCAAAGCATTTTAGTTTTCTCCTTTGGCGGCATCGGCTTCACGCAATTAAATATCGCCGGCAAATTCGCCTTTGAAACGCTGTTAATGCTGTTCGGTGCCTTATTGTTATTCCGCACCTTAACCAAAAACAACAGCGACTTAGCGCGCATGATTTTAGTGGGCATTATTTTCGGCGTGCTGTTCCGCAGCCTGAATAATTTATTGCAACGCATGATCGACCCGAACGAATTTGCCGTGGCACAAGGTTCTTCCTTTGCCAGCTTTAACACGGTCAACCCGACTTTACTTTTGATCGGCACGGTAATTGCGCTTATCAGCGCCATCTGGATTTGGCGGCAACGGTTTAAATTAGACGTGTTATTACTCGGACGGGATCGCGCCATCGGGTTCGGTTTGGAATACCACCAATTCAGCCGTCAACTTCTGATTTGCTGCGCATTTTTGGTCTCCGTTTCCACCGCACTTGTCGGCCCGATTCTGTTTTTAGGGTTATTGGTGTGCGCCATCGTCAACGCCATCAGCCCAACCATGCACCACAGCCAACGTATTCCTATGACGTTTATGGTATCCGCCATCACCCTAGTGAGCGGACAAACCTTATTTGAGCAGGTTATGAAAATGCAAGGCGTACTCAGTGTGGTCATTGAATTCGTCGGCGGTTTGGTATTTATCTATTTAATGTTAAGACGGGCAAAATAAAGGAATTCATTGTGATAAAAATTGAAAATATAACCTACAAGATCGGTCATGCCACCATTCTAAATAACATCAACCTTACCATTCCCAACGGCGGAATCACCGCCCTCATCGGCGCCAATGGCGCGGGGAAATCAACCCTGTTATCTTTAATCGCCCGTCTCAATCCTATTCAGCAGGGTAAAATTTGGTTAAATGAGATGGATATTGCCACGACGCCATCGCGCGCCATTGCACAAAATCTGGCGATTTTAACCCAAGATAATGTGATTCACAGCCGCATTACCGTGCAGGATCTGCTCTTTTTCGGACGCTATCCGCACCATCAAGGCAGACCGACGGAAGAAGACAAAAGCATTATTCAGGCGGCGCTAAAACGCTTTGATTTGGATGCGTTCGCCTACCGCTTCTTAAGCGAACTTTCCGGCGGGCAACGGCAGCGGGCGCTGATTGCCATGACGTTCTGCCAAAAAACCAATCATGTTCTGTTGGACGAACCGCTCAATAATCTGGATATGTTCCACGCCCGCGAACTCATGCGCCTGTTGCGCCAACTCACCGACGAACTGGCGCTCACCACCGTGATGGTGGTCCACGACATCAACATGGCAGCCGCCTACGCGGACACCATCGTCGCCATGAAAAACGGCGAAATTACCATGATCGGCACACCGGAAGACATCATCACCAAAGCGAATTTAAAAAAGGTATTTAATCTGGACGCGGAAGTGCTGGAACATCAAGGGAAGCGGTTGGTGGTGCATCATATGTAGTATTTGCTACTTTCTTTATTTAATGCAAAGAAAAGTGCGGTGGTTTTTTTGAGGTGTTTAAAAAACACTTAAAAAATTCACCGCACTTTTTTAGAGAGAGTTTAGAGAGAGGTTTGAAATCAGCGCAACAAGCGTTCTACTTCGTTGGCTTTAACAAGGAATTGTTTACGTTCCGCCGTACCCATGCCGCTGCTCCCCCCCGGAAGTTTAACAGTGAGCGGGTTAACCGGACGCCCGTTAATGTGGAATTCATAGTGCAAATGCGGACCGGTGGAGCCACCGGTGTTACCGGATAACGCGATACGTTCTCCTTTCTTCACCGTTTGCCCCACTTTTACCAGCGGTCTGCTGAGGTGCATATACACGGTTTGGTATTCGCGGGAGTGGCGTAGCACCACATAACGACCGGCGCCGTAAGCCTGATAGGCGATTTTCTCTACCGTGCCGTCTGCCGGCGCAATAACCGGCGTTCCTGTCGGCATCGCAAAATCCACCCCTTTATGTGGTGCAATGCGTCCCGTAATCGGATGACGACGACGCGGATTAAACGGAGATGAAACACGCGCCTGACGTTGCAACGGGTAACGGGCGAAACCTTTGCCTAAGGTTTCCCCTTGGCGATTGTAATAACGACCGTTGCTGGCTTGGATCGCATAATAACTCTTGCCGCCGCTCACAATATGAATAGCTTCCACATTACCTTGTCCGGTACGTTTGTCTTCCAGATATTCACGGGAAACCAAAATCGAAATCTTCGTGCCTTTTTTCAGTTGTTTCAGGCTGACCTGCCATTGTAACGCAGAGAATAGTTGATAAATCTGACGATTATCCAAACCGAGTTTCTTCAGGCTGTTGACGAAAGATCCCTCCATTTCGCCACGCAATACTTCACGTTTCCAAACGCTTTTTTTCTCCACGATTTGGCGTTTAAATTTGCCGTCCGCCTGAAGTTCATAAATATGTTCTTTTTTCTGGGAAACCAACCAGTTCAAATATTCCAGTTCTCCGTCATTATTTAAAATCCAGTAAAATTGTTGTCCTGCCTGTAAATGTTTCAGCTCCGGATAAGAAGCGATAAGCTGTTTGCTGGTGTTGTCCTCCAAACCGGACAGCTCCAACACGTCTTTTAAGGCATCGCCTTTGACGACGGTGTGGCTGAACTGATCTTTAATCCGAATCGCCTGATCGGCAACATCTAAAATATTGGTGATCGCATTTTTCGCATCGTCCGGCAATTTATCCAAATCATCAAATTCGTCGTGAGTTTTAACTTCTTCCACTTCATCATCTTTGCCGACATCATCGTCATAAGAGGTAGCGTCATTATCAATCGTGCTGATGCCTAGAGTATCAGCCAGAATCCGTAATTCATGGGAAACTTCGTTGGCGAACGACATAGTGTAGGCAGAAGCCGGGTAAAGATTGTCGGATAAAATATCTTGAAATTGATCACTGCCATTAGAAAAGCCTTTACCTTTTGAGTAGGAATAGGAGTAAGTCGGATTATTGACAGTGTCAATTTTTTGGGAGGCAGAATCATTCAAATGCAAAAAAAAACCGGCAAAAATAGAAAAAAGCGCAATAAAAAAAACAATCGCTTTAAGACGCGATTTTCTTTTGCGACGATCTCTTGCCAGTTTTACATGTTGCACGACGTTGATTCCTTGACTGCATATTGTGGTTTAAGTGTATTTATGACCAAGCAAATATTAAAAAATTCAGCAAAAATACTAAATGCCAAATAAACAGTGTAATTATACACATAAATCGGCGGGTAACTTGTTAAATGATAAAAAATAAGTTATTTTTAGCGCAATTTTTCTTCAAAAGAACCTAAAAATGCAAATTAGTGCAATCAGACTGCCTTTAGTCGAATTAAAAAACATCAATGTGAAATTCGGACAACAAACCGCTTTGCAAAACATTAACCTGACTGTTTATCCCAATTCGATCATCACTATTGTCGGACCGAACGGTGGCGGTAAATCCACCTTACTGAAAGTACTGCTAAAACTGCAACAGCCGACTTCCGGCAACGTGATTTACAATAAAAGTATTCGCATTGGTTATGTGCCGCAAAAGATCTATCTGGATCCCAATCTGCCGATCACCGTGGAGAAATTTTTATCCCTGAAAAAAGGCATTCGCCCGCAGGATATTCAGCAGGCAATGGCGTTATTATCCATTAGCCATCTCATCCACAACAGTATGCAAAAGCTCTCCGGCGGCGAAATGCAACGCGTTTTGCTGGCGCGTGCCATTTTAAATAAACCGAATTTATTGGTATTAGATGAACCCACTCAAGGTGTGGACATCACCGGACAGGCTGAGCTGTATCAGCTCATTCACCAAACCCGCAAAAACTTGAATTGTGCGATTCTCATGGTGTCGCACGATTTACATATTGTGATGGCAGACACCAACGAAGTGTTGTGCATTAATCAACATATTTGCTGCGCCGGCACGCCGGAAACCGTCTCTAACGATCCGACCTTTATTCACTTTTTCGGCGATCAATTTTCCAAAAATATTGCTGTTTATACACACCATCACAATCACCGGCACGATATGCACGGTAACATTTACCGTGTGGAACCAAAACAATCTCAATAACGACTTGATATTATGTTTGATATTCTCTTTCCCGCCTGGCTGACAGGCATCATTCTTTCACTGATTACCGCACCATTAGGGGCTTTTGTCGTGTGGCGCAAAATGGCGTATTTCGGCGACACCCTTTCGCACTCGGCACTCCTCGGTGTAGCATTAGGAATTTTTCTGCAAATCAATCCTTACATTGCCATTTTAGCACTCACCTTGTTGCTTTCCATCACGCTGGTGTGGCTGGAAAATAACACTCAGTTTTCCATCGATACCCTGCTCGGCATTATCGCCCACAGTTGCCTTTCTATCGGCGTGGTTACGGTCGGCTTGCTGAAAAATGTGCGGGTGGATTTAATGTCTTATTTGTTCGGCGATTTACTGGCAATTAACTATCAGGATTTATGGTATATCGGCATTGGCGCACTTATTGTATTAGCAGCACTATGCTATTTCTGGAAGCCGTTAATTTCCGCGACCATCAGCCCGGAACTGGCGCAAGTGGAAGGCATTAACGTGAAAAAAATGCGTTTTATTCTGATGATTTTAACCGCCTTAACCATCGCCCTAAGCATGAAATTTGTCGGTGCATTGATCATCACCTCACTACTGATTATTCCCGCTGCCACCGCCCGACGCTTTGCCCGCACGCCGGAAACTATGGCCATTATCGCCGTCTTCATCAGCATGATCGCTGTCTCCCTCGGTTTGACCTTATCCGCCTACTACGACACTGCTGCCGGTCCTTCCGTGGTCATCTGCTCCACATTCCTGTTTCTTTGTTCTTTATTTAAAAAACAACAGGGTTAAAATTTACCGAAAAAAGTAACCGCACTTTATCTCCTAATAGCGAAAATATTCATGTATTGCCTGTTCTATCTTTAAATTGTCAGGCATAAAAACATCTGATGTTAACATGCTGAAAAAACGCTCTATTACCGCATTCAATTTCTATATTAGTGCATGCTCTGTATAGCATAAGGCGAACTGTCATTGCGAATTATCATCTCACGCCAACGGGTAAGTCCATGAAGGCAGACTAGATCAGTATGCATAATCAATAAATCCGCTTTGTTTAATTGGGCCGGTATATTTTCAGCATTGACAAGACTCAACCGAAAGTCAGCCACATCTATAACCAACAATCATGGGTTGTAGATGTCCTACTTTAAGATACAGCGCACTTTTTGGTTAAATCAGGTTACTGATAAAAATCACCAAAATAATAAACGGAACGACAAATTTCACATAATTAAACCAAACCTTGATAAAGGTGGAATTCAGTGCTGGAGAGAGTTCTTTTTTCGCTTCGTCTTTTAACACGAAACCGACGAAAATAGCGCAACCCAGTGCAGTAAGCATAAACAGAATGTTGCCGCTGACGAAGTCAAAGGCATCGAAAATACTTTTGCCGAAGAAGGTGACATTTTTCCACACATTATCGCCAAGAATCGCCGGCACGTTGCCTAATAAGAAAATGCCACCGAGGGTTAAAATAATGGCTTTGCTGCGACGCATTCTGAGTTTTTCCTGTAAGGTGGTGATGATAACCTCGTAAATGGTGATGGCGGTGGTCAGTGCAGCGATAAGCAATAGCCCAAAGAAAATAATGGCGAAGAATTTACCCGCCCATAAATGGGAGAACACAATCGGTAAGCTTTGGAATACCAAGGTCGGTCCGGCGTTCGGTTCAATGCCGAAGGTGAATAATGAGGGGAAAATCATGAATCCCGCCAGTACTGCAATAATGGTGTTGGTGAAACCGGTGATGATGGCGGTTTGAATAAGATTTTCTTCTTTATTTAAGTAGCTGGAAAGAGTGATTAATACGCCGAAGCCAAGGCTTAACGCGAAGAAAACCTGCCCTAATACGAAAATAAATAACTCGGCGGTGATTTTGGAGAAATCAGGTTTTAGGTAAAAGGTGATCCCTTCCATAGCGCCCGGTAAGGTTATGTTGCGGATCACCATGCCGATTAAGAAAATAAAGAGCAACGGCATAAGGTACCTCACAGCGCGTTCAATGCCGCCGATAATGCCTTTTGCCAAAATAATATAATTCACGAACGCGAAAAGTGCGGTGTAAATAATGACTTCTAAGGGGCTGTTGCTGATGTGTACTTCGTAGAAATCTTTGGCAACCTCTTTCGTGATAGGGGTGGAAATGTCTAAGGTGCCGGTGATTAAATTGATGATGTAGGTGATTACCCAACCACCAAGCACCATGTAATACGCCATGATACCGAAGGCGCCGAGCAACCCCATATAACCGATGATTTTCCAATATTTGGAAATGCCTTTGCCTTTATCGAGGATTTTGTCACCGAAGGCATCAATAGAGTTAACCCGCAAACGGCGACCGATGACGTTTTCCACTAAGATCATCGGGATCCCGATTAAAATCATGGCTAAGCAGAATAACAACACATAGGCACCGCCGCCGTGTTCGCCTACCAAATAAGGAAAGCGCCATGTTGCCCCAAAGCCTACGGTTGCACCGGCAACGGTAAGCACATAAGTTAAGCGACTGGACCAGGTTTGTCGTTCCGGTTTCTTTGTTGTCATAAGTTTTCCTGTATCTCTTAAATCTTAATATTCCGTTTTCTCTTTATATTCGCATAAATCTTCAATAATGCACGCCCCGCAACGGGGTTTGCGCGCCACACAGGTATAACGCCCGTGCAAAATCAGCCAATGGTGTACGTCCACTTTAAATTCGGCGGGCACCACTTTAATCAATTTTTCTTCCACTTTCACTACATCTTTGCCGGGCGCAAAACCAGTGCGATTACACACGCGGAAAATGTGGGTGTCCACGGCGATGGTAGGATGCCCGAAGGCGGTGTTCAGCACCACATTGGCGGTTTTTCTGCCGACGCCGGCAAGGGCTTCTAAGGCGGCGCGATCTTCCAGCACTTCGCCATTGTGTTTTTCAATTAAATCACGGCAGGTTTTGATGATATTTTCCGCTTTGCTGTTAAACAAACCGATGGTTTTAATGTATCCCTTCAAACCGTCCACGCCCAGCGCCAAAATCGCTTGTGGAGTATTGGCGACGGGAAACAGTTTGTCCGTCGCCTTGTTCACTCCTTTGTCGGTAGCTTGTGCCGACAAAATCACCGCAATTAACAGTTCAAAAGGGGAACTGAAATTCAGTTCCGTCGTTGGGTGCGGATTAGCAGCGCGTAGGCGTTTTAGGATTTCAATTCTTTTTTCTTTATTCATAAGTTTCCTTTTACTTTTTTGCTTGTGCAAAAAATACACACCAAGCTAATTTGCTTATCTGAGCTTGGTTAGAATTTTCCTAAAAATTCAAAGTCGCTCAGACAAATTAGATGAGGATAAATTACCTGAGCATTATTTCTTTTAAACTACTTTTTTGTATCTATTACATTTTTTAAGGCTAACAACAAAGCTAAACCAATAAATGCACCGGGAGGCAAAATCGCAAGTAACAGATTACTGTCATTGTGGAAAAATTCAATCCGCATGAATTTAGCCCAATCGCCCAGCAAATTTTCGATGCCGTCAAATAAAGTACCGTTGCCGATGATTTCGCGCATGCCGCCGAGCGCTACTAAACTGAATAACATCCCTAATCCCATGGAAAAACCATCAAAGGCGGAATGGGAAATGCTATTCTTGGAAGCAAAGGCTTCTGCACGACCGATCACAATACAGTTGGTGACGATGAGCGGAATGAAAATCCCGAGGGATTGATAAAGCGCATAGGTATAGGCATTCATCAATAATTGCACGACGGTTACCGTGGTTGCGATGATCATCACATAAATCGGAATGCGGATTTCGTTGGGAATGTGTTTACGGAAAACGGAAACCACGGTGTTTGTGCAAGTTAGCACCAGCATGGTGGCTAAACCTAGCCCGAGGGCGTTGGTCACAGAGTTGGACACCGCCAATAGCGGACACAGCCCGAGCAGTTGTACCACGGTGGAGTTGTTGGTCCAGATGCCTTGAATGAAGATCGTTTTCCAAATGCTTTTTTCATTTGAAATATTATTCATAAGCTCACTTGTTCGCTTATTCACCCCTTTGGGGCCGTTGGCAGAACCAACGTTCAAAAAACGTTGTTTTTTGTCGACCGCACTTTTGGCTTCGGTTTGTTGCAGCTCTTGTGTTTCGTCTAATTTATCCATCATTCTTTCTCTTTCGACAGATTATCCAACATAGCCAGTGCCGCCCGTTTCACTTGGTTAACCACCGCGCGCGGCGTGATGGTGGCACCGGCAAATTGATCGAATTTACCGCCGTCTTTTTTCACCGCCCATTCTGCGGCATTTTCGTTGCTGATAACCTGATGATCAAAACTTAAAATCCAGTTGGAAATGCGGGTTTCGATTTTATCACCTAACCCCGGGGTTTCATGGTGTTCCGTAATGCGCACGCCAAGCACTTCGCCATCAGGTTTCATGCCCACCAGAATATGAATATCGCCGGAATAGCCATCATGCGCCGTGCTTTCAAAGGCGTAGGCAGTAGTCACGCCGTCTTTCTTTGCCGTACATATTTTACTTATCTCCACGGCTTGTAATGCCCCCGCTTGCGGTGCATAACAAGCCTGCGTCAGATCATTATTGAAATAATCCTGAGGAATCACTTGCAACAACAGTTCCTGTTGCTGTGCCTGTATTGCCTGCTTGATTTTATCTTTGGTTAAAAAGTGAATGCCACCGGAAATTATTGTGCAGCAAAATGCCACAAACGCCAACAATATAGCGGATTTAGATGTGACTTTAATGGTTTGCATACTCTCCCCCTACCTCCGATGACCGGTAACCCGCGGGCGGGTATAGTGATCAATTAACGGCACGCAAATATTGCTGAGTAAAATCGCGAAGGCGACACCATCAGGATAGTTGCCGTAAAAACGGATTAAATACAACAGGCTTCCCACCAACGCACCGAAAACCAATTTGCCGCGCGGCGTGATGGAAGCGGTGACCGGATCGGTGGCGATAAAAAACGCACCGAACATCATAGCGCCGCTCAATAACTGGGCCGGCAAGCTTAATTGCGCACCGTTGCCGAATAATTCGGTCAGTAAACCCAATAACACAAAGCTGCCTAACATGGCGGCGGGAATTTGCCAGTGAATGACTTTTTTCAGAATTAAGAATACACCACCGATAAGAAACGCCACGTTAATTTGCCACCAACCTTGCGCAAGGTCCCAACCATTTTGCATGAAAATCGGTAATTTCACCAAATCGTAAAATGCCACATCGGCGCTGCAATCGGAACAAAGGGCTGAATAGAAGGTTCGTGCGCTGTCGAGCGGAGTTGCCTGTGTAATGCCGTCAATGGACGCCGTTAATTGGTGAAGACTAAAGCCGTCGGAAGTCAGCCCTGAAAAAATCAACAATGCCGCATCATGAAAGGTCGGCGGCTCCGCCAATAACGCTATAGGTGGCATCCAAGTAGTCATTTGTAACGGGAACGACACGAGCAACACCACATAACCCACCATAGCAGGATTAAACGGATTTTGCCCCAAACCACCGTAAACGTGCTTGCCGAGAATCACCGCACAAAACGTACCGATCAGAATGACCCAGTAAGGCGCGTAAGGCGGAATGGCAACGGCGAGAATAAGTGCGGTCAAAATCACGCTAACATCGGAAATGTAACTTAACGCCCGTTTTTTGCGTAACAACGTTACCGCCAACTCCAGCAACAACGCAAACCCAATTGCCAACGCCGATTGAATCAACACACCAAAGCCGAAATAATGAATTTGCAAAACGATTGCCGGAATCATGGCGAAAATCACCCAAAACATCACGCGCGCCGTGAGCTTGCCGGAATGGGTATGGGGTGAACTAATCATCTTAAACATTTATCGTTCCTTAATCTTGTTGCGTGTTCTCGCGTTGGGCTTTTTTCGCTTTTGCACGGGCGATGGCAGCGGCAATGGCGGCTTTGCGCGGATCGGTTTCCGCCGCATTTTCATCGGAAATATTATTCATAAGCTCACTTGTTCGCTTATTCACCCCTTCGGGGCCGTTGGCTGAACCAACGTTCAAAAAACGTTGTTTTTTGTCGACCGCACTTTTTGCCGTTTCGAGTTCGCTTGCTTTGACGGTTTCCGTTTGCTGCGCCGCTTTCTTGGCTTTCGCGCGGGCGATGGCAGCGGCAACAGCCGATTTTTTATCCTCAAGTGCGGTGGTTTTTTCTGTTTCCTGAGATGGCGGATGTGCCGCCTGTTCTGCCTGACGGGCTAACCGACGAGCTTTGCGTTGTGCCATGATGTCGCTATTGTCCGGCAAAATTTGCCCTTTTTCATCGACAATGGTTTTCTGTTCTGTTTGGGGCGTTTGCGCTGTTTCAGCTTTTTTCGCTTTTAAACGTTCCAGGGCAGCTGCCACCGGATCCACACCTTTTTGTTGTGCCAATTCTTCGCGACGGGCGGCTGCGGCACGTTGTGAGCGATCTTTGCGTTCCTGTTCTTCCCGTTCCAAACGGGCTTGGCGTTGTTCAAAACGTATTTTGGCCTCTTCCGCCAATTTGGCTTTATGTTTGATTTCCCAGATTTTAGCTTTTTCCCGGCGGAAATATTGAATTAGCGGAATATGGCTCGGGCACGCATAAGCGCACACGCCGCATTCGATACAATCTTTGAGGGAATATTCTTCGGATTTTTCATGATCTTCGCTGCGTGCAAACCAATACAATTGCTGCGGCATGAGTTTTACCGGGCAGGCATCGGAACAGGCGGAACAGCGAATACAATTTTTTTCTTCTTCCGGCGGGGCGTATTCAAAATGATCCGGCGCCAGCAGGCAGTTGGTCACTTTGGTCATCGGCGCGTTTAAATCGGGCAGAATAAAGCCCATCATCGGACCGCCCATGAAGACCGGGAAACGATCGTCGTATTGATAGCCTGTTTCGCGCAATAAGTGATAAATCGGCGTGCCGAAACGCGCCCAATAATTGCCTTTCTCGGCGATTTTATCACCGGTGAGGGTAACGACGCGCTCAATCAGCGGTTCATCATCCATCACTGCGCGTTTAATAGCAAAAGCGGTGCCGATGTTTTGCATCAGCACACCGATACTGGAGGAGCGTTGACCGCTCGGCACCTCCATACCGGTCAGCACTTGAATTAATTGTTTTGCCGCGCCGGAAGGGTATTTGGTCGGAATCACTCGGATTTCAATGTCGTTGGCGCCGTGTAAGGCGCGTTGCAGGGATTTCACCGCTTTCAGTTTATTATCTTCAACGGCGATCACCACTTTTTCAGGGCGTAAAATGTAGCGCAAAATGCGCACGCCTTCGATAATTTCATCGGCATAATCACGCATTAAGCGATCGTCGCAGGTGATGTAAGGTTCGCATTCCGCACCGTTAATAATCAGTAATTTCACCTGTTTTTCGGCGGAATGAATTTTTGCTGCGGTCGGGAACACTGCGCCGCCTAAACCGGCAATGCCCGCCTGATAAATTTTTTCGATTAACTGTTCCGGCGTTTGGCTAAGGAAATCCTCCAACGGGGTTTGCTCACGCCATTGATCCAATCCGTCCGCTTTAATGTGCACACAAGTTTCCGGCAGCCCGGAAGGATGGGCGGCAACATAAGGCATCACATCGACAACCGTGCCTGAAGTAGGCGCATGAACCGGCAGCGAACGTAAACCGTCCCCCTGGGTGAGCGGTTGACCTTTCAAAATGCGATCGCCGCATTTTACCAATAAATTACCTGCTGTGCCGGCGTGTTGTTTCACAGGAACATAGAAATTATCGGGCAACGGCAAGGTGCGAATAGGCGCGCTGTTGGATTGGGATTTCATGTCAGGCGGATGAATGCCGCCGTCGAATTCCCAAAGTTTGCCACTGTTGAAACGGGTTAATACATCAGCCATTTATTTCCCCACAATGATTTTCTTTTCGGCCGATGTAGTGTCAACAATCGGGATGACTAAATTAGGATCGAATTTCCAATCCCAGCTATCAATATTTTTTGCCACTTTAATCATAGAAATACAACTGGTCGGGCAGGGCAAAACGCAAAGTTCGCAGCCTGTACACAAATCGGGAATAATGGTGTGCATGGATTTGTTGGTGCCGATAATGGCATCCACTGGGCAGGCTTGGATACATTTGGTGCAGCCGATACACATATTTTCATCAATAAACGCCACTTTCGGTTCAGGATCTTCCGCTAAATCCGTTTCTGGCGCATCAACCCCCAACAATTCGGCAATTTTAATCACTGTCGGGCGACCACCCGGAATACATTTGGTAATCACATCACCGTTGGCGATGGCTTCCGCGTAAGGTTTACAACCGGGATAACCACATTGCCCGCATTGGCTCTGTGGCAAAATAGCATCAATTTTTTCGACGATGGGATCGGCTTCCACCTTCAGTTTAACCGACGCAAAGCCCAAAATGGCGCCGAAAATCAGCGCCAATACAGCTATGGCAATGAGTACGTAGTGGAAGGTAGTCATTATAGTTTCACTAATCCGGTGAAGCCCATAAAGGCAAGGGACATTAAGCCTGCCGTAATCAGAGCGATGGACGCACCACGAAACGGCATGGGCACATCGGCGGCAACCAAACGTTCACGCAAGGCGGCGAATAACACTAAAACCAAAGCAAAACCGGCGGATGCGCCGAAGCCATAAGCCACGGATTCCGTTAAATTATGGGCAAGATTAACGTTCAATAATGCCACGCCAAGCACCGCACAGTTGGTGGTAATCAGCGGCAGGAAAATACCCAGTAAACGATATAGAGTCGGGCTGGTTTTATTGATGACCATTTCGGTAAATTGTACCACCACGGCGATCACTAAAATGAACACCAAGGTGCGTAAAAACGTGGCGTTTAAGGGCGCGAGAATATAATTATCGATCAAATAAGAACAGAGCGCCGCCACCGTCAGCACGAAGGTGGTTGCCAAGCCCATGCCGATGGCGGTCTCGATTTTTTTTGAAACGCCCATAAAAGGGCAAAGTCCAAGGAATTTCACCAGCACGAAGTTATTAATTAACGCCGTGCCGATGATCAGTAAAATATAATGTGTCATAGAGTTCGATTCGTTCGTGTAAGCGGTGTATTATCGCTATTTACGGGCTTAAGAACAATAAAAAATTGGGATAAATTCTAGCAAAGACGACCGCACTTTTTATACGCCGAAAAGCGTATTTTGGAAAAGTGCGGTCAAAAATTTTGATGGATTTTGCACGCCGGCAGCCCTTAGGCGGGAAGGAATGAATTATGGTACTTCTTGCGCAAGAAATTCGCCTAGGTCCGGATACGCAAATTGAAAGCCGTGCGCCAACAAATGTTGCGGCACGAGATTTTGACTGCCTAGCAACAAACCGGCACGTTCGCCGAACATGAGTTTCAGGATAAATGCCGACACTGTTGCAAAGTGCGGTCGGCGCAGGGTTTTGCCTAATAAGGCGTTAAATTCGGCGTTACGTACGGCGTGCGGTGCAACAAAATTAAAGGCGCCGTGACAATCGGGATTTTCCAGTAAAAATAAAATTCCACGCACCATGTCCGCCAGTGAAATCCAGCCCCAATATTGCTTGCCTGAACCTAATTTTCCACCCAGTCCGCAACGGTATAACGGCAGCATTTGTGCCAGCGCGCCACCTTGTATGCCGAGCACAATGCCCGTGCGCACCAAACAAACCCGCGTATTGGCTTTCAGCGCCGCCGCTTCCCAATGCCGACACAAACGGGCGGCGAAATTGTCTGCGGGCGGGGTGTGTTCGTCAATGATCGGTTCGCCGCAATCGCCGTAATACCCCGTCGCCGAACCGGAAATAAAACATTGCGGCGGTGCTTCGCTGCGGTTGATGAGCTGCGCCAGCTTTTCCGTTAAAGAAACGCGACCGGATTCCAACCGCTCTTTTTGTTTTGCCGTCCAACGGCGGGCAAAAATCGGCTCGCCCGCCAGATTAATAATGGCGTCAAATTGATTGAAATGCTGAAAATAGTTCAACGTATTAATCAATTCAATGTTTTCGGGAAGTTTTTTTTGCGCCTTGGCGGGGTCGCGTACCAAAGCGGTGATTTGATGATGTTGTGCCAAGAGCGAAGGAATTAATGCGCTTCCGATAAAACCGGTGGCACCTGTCATAAAAATTTTCATGTGCTTCCTCCGTGGTTGATGAATTAAAGGGCGTTTTCGAATAAATCCTGAATGCGTAACATTAAGTTGTTGATGTCGGTGTTTTTGGTCGGCGTGACGAAAATCGTATCGTCGCCCGCAATATTACCCAAAATACCTTCCACTTTACTGATTGAATCAAGCAGACGGGCGATCAGTTGTGCCGCACCGGGGGAAGTTCGAATGACGATTAATATGCCGTTATGATCAATGTCCAGCACCAAATCTCTTAATGACGTTTGCGTATTCGGCACGCTGAGTTCGCTCGGCAGGCAATACACCATTTCCATACGCGTGTTACGAGTGCGCACGGCGCCAAATTTGCTGAGCATACGGGATACTTTCGATTGGTTTACGCTGCAGAAACCAAGTTTTTGAAGCTCAGCGGCAATTTCCGTTTGTGAACCGTATTTTTCTTCGCGTAATAAGGTTTTAAATGCTTTAACCAGATTGTCCGGATTTTTATTCAGCATAAGTTAGTCTCTTGTGGAACATGAGTGGCTGAATTTTGCATAAAAATAGTATTTTTAGCAAATAAATATTTATTTAAAACGGAAAAGTGCGGTCATAAAAAATTATGTTTTTTGTGATTCTTATGTTCAATAGAAAATAAAAAATTTGAGTTAGATCGCACATTTGCACCTGCCTGTTTGAATTTAAAAATTGATGAGCGTACAATTTTTTCAGATTTTTTAACTACCCATTTTTTACTATATGAGGAGAATGAAATGAAAGTTGCTGTTTTAGGTGCCGCAGGCGGTATCGGCCAAGCATTGGCATTATTACTGAAGTTACAGCTACCGGCAGGTTCCGAATTATCACTTTATGATATTGCGCTGGTGACTCCGGGTGTTGCGGTGGATGTGAGCCACATTCCTACAGCGGTGAAAATTGAAGGCTTTAGCGGTGAAGATCCGACCCCTGCACTTAAAGGTGCGGATGTGGTGTTAATTTCTGCCGGTGTGGCGCGTAAACCGGGTATGGATCGCTCCGATTTATTCAATATTAATGCGGGCATCGTGCGTAATTTAATCGAAAAAGTGGCGGTAACTTGCCCGAAAGCCTGTATCGGTATCATCACCAACCCGGTAAATACCACCGTTGCTATCGCGGCGGAAGTGTTGAAAAAAGCCGGTGTTTATGACAAGCGTAAATTATTCGGCGTGACCACCTTGGACGTGCTTCGTTCCGAAACTTTCGTTTCCGAATTAAAAGGCTTAAATGTTTATCGCACCATCGTGCCTGTCATCGGCGGACACTCCGGCGTGACCATTCTTCCGTTATTATCTCAAGTGCAATATGTTGAATGGAAAGAGGACGAAATTGAACCGTTAACCAAACGCATTCAAAACGCCGGTACCGAAGTGGTAAATGCGAAAGCCGGCGGCGGTTCCGCAACCTTATCCATGGCACAGGCGGCAGCCCGTTTTGCTAATGCTGTAGTGCGCGGTTTACAAGGTGAAAACGTAGTGGAATGCAGCTATGTAGAAGGCGACGGCAAATATGCCCGCTTCTTCGCACAACCGGTTCGCTTCGGTAAAGAAGGTGTGGAAGAAATCCTGCCAATCGGTAAACTCAGCGCCTTTGAACAACAGGCTTTAGAAACCATGTTACCGACATTGCGTGCAGATATTGAGTTGGGTGAGAAGTTTGTTAATCCATAAGCTGACCTTGGACATAGCATAAAAAGTGCAGTGAATATTTTCTGCGTTTTTTTGTTCCCTATAGATAAAATCCCCGCTTGAACGGGGATTTTATCTGTCCGGGAATACGTAGAATATAAGAAATGGCTAAAAGGCACAGGCAGCTATTTTAGTCAGGTTGTGTTAAAACATTCTGTGTATTAACCACTCTGACACGACATAAAAAATTAATATTCATTTTGTAAAGATAAAAACTGTCATTAGTAGCGCGAGTACTTTTCGCTAAGATAAAAGTATCACTGTATTTTGCTAATACGTAATAAGCTTTGCCTTCAATTTCTAATGAGTCAAATACTGTTTTGAAATGTGGGCGTGAATATCCGACGATAAACGCACATATTACAAAATAACAATAGGTAGACAACATCACATAAATTTTATTTTTATATAAAAATGCGAGCGTCGTGTTGATAGAAATCGTACCGATGTGCTTACGAATATAATTTTTAAACAACAGAGTAAAAATAAAAGTAATGCCAATGTAGAAGATTGCGAAAAGATAATTAACTTTTCCAACTGTCAGGATGTAAGCAAGAATAACCGGAATAAAGAAGACATTACATAGAATATAAGTCCGCAACAGGTTCATGCAGTAATCGGTAATGAACGGTCTGGCTTTTTTTAACCCAAACAAGCCAACTAAATAAGTAGCCAAGAGGATAATACTTACCCAAATTACATAACCGAAACTACGAGCTACATTACCGGTGCCCACATCCACATACCACCATGGGAAGCCATAAAAATAAGATTGTCCCCAGCCATAGCCGTAAGCTACTGACCAACCCAAAACGACTAAAAAAGCCATAGAAATCGAAGATGAGATAAGTTTACTTAAGGTTTTTAACATAAAGACTTTGATTTATTGTTGATAAGATAAAAGTGAAAATCATTTTATGAAAAAATTATCTTAGTTCAAGTTTTACGGGTCTGTTTGAACAGAATTTATTCACATGTTGCCTATTTACTCATTGGGATTTTTTATCAGGAAGCTATAACATTCCCAGAATAATAGATAAGGATAAATAAAATTTTAGGGTAACTATTTTCTATAAAGTAAGTTGTTAGATTCGTGAATGCAAAAGCATAAGGAGGATTTTAAATTGATTTTTAATTCGTATGTTATCTAGTATGGTCAATTTAAACTGACATAAAAGTGCGGTAGAAAAATACAGTGTTTTTCCACCGCACTTTTGTGTTCTGTCGTAGCCGAGAATTAATCCACTTTTACCATCCACCCTTCCGGTGCTTCCACATCACCGAATTGGATGCCGGTGAGTTCGTCGTAAAGACGTTTGGTGACTGGACCTACTTCGGTTTCGGAGTAAAAAACATGGAAATCATCGCCGTATTGGATTCCGCCGATTGGCGAAATGACGGCTGCGGTTCCGCAGGCGCCGGCTTCGGTAAATTGATCCAGTTCGTTGATATACACATCGCCTTCAATGGTTTCCATGCCCAAGCGTTCTTTGGCTAAATAAAGTAGCGAGTATTTTGTGATACTTGGCAAAATGGACGGAGAAAGCGGGGTGATGAATTTGTTATCACGAGTAATACCGAAGAAATTTGCCGCACCCACTTCTTCAATTTTGGTGTGGGTTTTCGGATCAAGGTAGATGGCATCGGCGAATTTGCGTTCGGCAGCGAGTTCATGCGGTAATAAACTTGCCGCGTAGTTTCCGCCGACTTTCACGCCACCGGTGCCGTGCGGTGCGGCACGGTCATAATCGGTCACCAGGAAATTAGACGGTTTCATGCCGCCTTTGAAATACGCACCGACCGGGCAGCAGAATACGCAGAAAATATATTCCGGTGCCGGGCGCACGCCGATGTTTTCACCCACGCCGATCACGAACGGACGCAAATATAAGGTCGCCCCTGTGCCGTAAGGCGCCACCCAGCGTTCATTGGCTTTCACCACTTCTTTACAGGCGCGGATAAAGAATTCGGTAGGCACTTGCGGCATTAATAAACGATCGCAGGTTTTTTGCATACGCTTGGCATTTTGGTCGGGGCGAAAAAGGTTAATTGAACCATCTTTACAACGGTAGGCTTTTAAGCCTTCAAAACATTGCTGACCGTAGTGAAGTGCGGTGGATCCTTCGTGAATATGGAGTGTACTGTCGGTACTTAATTCACCGTTATCCCATTTGCCGTCTTTCCAGTGGGCAATGAAACGATAATCCGTTTTGATATAACTGAAGCCGAGATTTTTCCAATCAAGTAAGTCTGACATGGTTTTTCCTTATATGTATGTTGTTATTTAGGTCATTTTTAATCTACCTTATTCCATAAGGATTTAAAATATTTTAATCACAAAAATAAATGAAATTTTGGGCGAAGAAGCGAAGCGCACTCGGATTTGTGAGCGAGGGCAGGAAATCGGCGGGTAACTATGTTAGAATTTAGCCATAAAAAACACCGCTCTTTTTAGGGAGCGGTGTCCGGCGAATAAGCCTAATATACAGGAAATAAAATAGTAACTTTTGTTACTTCGTTTGGAACAACCAAACAATATGCAAACACAACATCATACTTAATTGGAAACTCTTCAACCAATAAGAAAGTACCAAACACTAAGTATGGCTGTATTGTATGTAAAATGGAAATATTAGGCAAAAGAGATTTTTTTATTGGATTTATAAAAAAAAATAATCTGATTAACCACATTTATAAATAAACCATTTAGGAATTATCATGTATAAGCGTTTGCCACCGTTAAACTCGCTGAAAGCCTTTGAAGCCGCCGCCAGATTTCTAAGTTTCACCAAAGCGGCGGATGAGCTTTTTGTTACCCAAGCGGCGATTAGCCACCAAATTAAACTACTGGAAGATTTTTTAGGCGTGGAACTCTTTAAACGGAAAAACCGCGCCTTGGAACTTACGGATTTCGGCAAAGCCTATTATGCCGATATTACGAAAATCCTTTTCCGTTTGGTGGAAGCCACCGATAAACTGCTTGCTTTAAAAGCCGATAAACACTTAACCATCAGTGTGCCGCAAACCTTCGGGATCCAATGGTTAGTGCCGCGTTTGAGTGATTTTAATAAGCTACACCCTGATATTGAAGTACGGTTAAAAGGCGTGGATCAGGATGAAGGCTTGCTTAGCCAGGATATTGATATTGCCATTTATTACGGCAAAGGCAATTGGGATAACTTACAGCTGGATCGTCTGGTGGAAGAAGATTTATTGATTCTTGCCTCGCCGAAATTATTGGCGCAAAAACCGATTCATCATCGAGAAGATTTAAAACATCACACGCTGTTGCATATTCACGCCCGTGACAATTGGCAACACATGGCGAATTATCTGGAACTGGAAGATTTAAATATTCAGCAAGGCCCGATTTTCAGCCACACATTTATGGCGTTACAGGCGGCGATTCATGAGCAAGGCATTGTGCTTGCCAACCGAATTTTAGCGCAGCAAGAACTGGATAACGGCAATTTACAGCCGGTTTTTGACACGAATTTACGCGATCCGAAATCCTTTTATGTGGTCAATCATTTGGATAACAGCAAAGATGAACGAATCGTCGCATTCCGTTCCTGGATTATTCAAGCCATTAATCAAGAAGAAAATAAACAAGAAAATGAATAAGCTGGCATTATATTGTCGAATGGGGTTTGAGCGCGAATTGGCGGCGGAAATGACCGATAAAGCGGCAGAAAAAGGCGTATTTGGGTGTGCCCGCGTGGCGGAAAACAGCGGCTATGTGATATTTGAATGTTATCAGCCCGGCGATGCCGACTTATTGGCACGTGAATTGCCTTTTCAGCAGCTGATTTTCGCCCGTCAAATGTTGGTGGTTTCCGATTTATTAACGGATTTACCGCAACAGGATCGCATCACGCCGATTGTTCAACAATACCAGCAAATTGCCGACAGGATTTCATTGGAAAACAGCGGTGAATTGTGGGTGGAAACCGCCGACACCAACGAAGCGAAGGAATTACTCGGATTTTGTCGCAAATTCACCGTGCCACTACGCCAGGCATTAAAAAAGCAGGGCTGGCTGAGTGCCAAGCACAATCAAAAGTGCGGTCTGACATTGCATCTTTTTTTCTTACGCAATAACGCCTGCTATGTGGGCTATTCCTATAATCACAACCATTCTGCGCATTTGATGGACATTCAGCGCTTAAAATTTCCTGCCGAGGCGCCAAGTCGTTCTACGTTGAAACTGGAAGAGGCGATTTTGACCTTCATTCCGCGCCATAAAGAACCGGAACTGCTTAATGAGACCATGTATGCCGTGGATCTCGGTGCTTGCCCTGGCGGTTGGACCTATCAATTGGTGAAGCGCGGTTTATTTGTGTATGCGGTAGATCACGGCAAAATGGCGGCAAGTCTGCACGAGACGGGCCGCATTGAACATTGTGCGGAAGACGGGTTTAAATTTCAGCCGCCGAAGCGACGTAAAATTGATTGGTTGGTGTGCGACATGGTGGAACAACCGAGCCGAATTGCGGAATTAATGACCAAATGGCTGCTTAATGGCTGGTGCCACAGCATGATTTTTAACCTAAAACTGCCGATGAAAAAACGCTATGCGAAGGTACAACAATGCCTGCAGTCAATTGCGGATAAGTTGTCGCAACAAGGCTTAAAATATCGGTTACAGGCGAAACATCTGTATCATGATCGTGAAGAAATCACCGTTTATCTTCGGTTGTTGTAAAAGGCGGTAAAATTTTTATTTTTTATACCGCACTTTACACAAATTACTTGTAAAATAACCGCCTGCAGATGAGCTAAAGTGCGGTTATTTTTTTCAGTGTTTTTATTGGAGGCAAATATGCGTTGTCCTTTTTGTTCAACGGAAGAAACCAAAGTCATCGACAGTCGCTTGGTTTCCGATGGTTTTCAGGTGCGTCGGCGCAGAGAGTGCGGTCAGTGTCACGAGCGTTTTACCACCTTTGAAACGGCGGAATTGATCGTGCCGAAAATTATTAAAAATAACGGTAATCGCGAGCCGTTTAACGAAGATAAATTACGTCGCGGCATTCAGCACGCGCTGGAAAAACGCCCGGTCAGCTCCGACGACGTGGAAAAGGCAATTAGCCGCATTATTCACCAATTACGCGCCACCGGCGAGCGTGAAGTACCGAGCAAATTGGTGGGTACGCTTGTGATGGACGAGTTAAAAAATCTGGATAAAGTGGCATATATCCGTTTTGCGTCCGTGTATTTGAGCTTTGATAACATTAATGAATTTAGCCAAGAAATCGAAAACCTCAAGGATCAATAATGGACGCACAATTTAGCCCGCAAGATGCCGCTTTTATGCAACTCGCCCTGGATTTAGCCAAACAGGGCGAATTTACCACCACACCGAATCCTTCCGTGGGATGCGTGTTGGTGAAAGACGGCAACATTGTGGGCAAAGGTTTCCATTTTAAAGCAGGCGAACCCCATGCCGAAGTGATGGCATTGCGTGAAGCCGGTGAAAATGCCCATGGTGCCACGGCGTATGTTACCCTTGAACCTTGCTCCCATTTCGGGCGAACACCGCCTTGCGCCAAAGGGTTGGTGGAAGCAGGCGTAAGTAAGGTGATTGCCGCCATGTGCGATCCGAATCCGCAGGTGGCGGGCAAGGGATTGCAGATTTTAGCGGATGCCGGCATTCAAAGTGCGGTGGGTTTATTGGCAGAAAAAGCCGAAGTGCTTAACAAAGGTTTCTTAAAACGGATGCGCACCGGCAAGCCTTTCGTGCAATTAAAACTTGCTATGAGCATTGATGGCAAAACCGCTATGGCGAGCGGCGAGAGCAAATGGATCACCGGTGCACAGGCAAGAATGGATGTGCAGCAATATCGTGCCAAAGCCTCGGCGATGTTATCTACCTCGCAAACGGTGTTGGCGGACAATCCGAGTTTAAATGTGCGTTGGGCTGAATTGCCAAATGAAACACAAGCCCGCTATGCGCAGGAACATTTACGCCAACCGGTGCGCGTTATTTTGGATTCCGCCCATAAAGTGCGGTCGGATTTTCAGGTGTTTTTAACGGATGCCCCCGTTTGGCTGGCAGGTGAAGATGACTTTCAATTAACGGGTTTTCCGGCGTCAACGGAATATTTAAAATTAGATCGAAACCATGGCGAAAGTCGCTTGCAGGCACTGATGACGGAATTAGGCAAACGTCAAATCAATACCCTTTGGGTGGAAGCGGGCGCCACCTTAGCCGGTGCGCTGATTGCCGAAAATCTGGTGGATGAATTAATCATTTACATGGCGCCGAAACTGTTAGGCGATCACGCCAGAGATTTATGTCATCTGCCTCATTTAACCCGACTCGCCGATGCGCCTTTATGGCAACTGCAATCTTGTGAACCCGTCGGCGACGATCTTAAATTAATTTATATAAGAAAATAAGGAACACAATGTTAAAAAAAATCTTACATTCCGCGCTCATCGGTTTGGTTACGGCAGGTGTGATTTTATTTGTGCTACCCAAAATCACCGGGAAATCCGTGTTACCGGAGCAAGAAATCGCGTCTTATAAAGATGCGGTGCGTATTGCTTCGCCGGCGGTGGTAAACGTTTATAATCAGGCGTTTACTTCTTCGTCCGCGCAATTGCAAGTGAACAACCTCGGTTCGGGCGTGATCATGTCAAAAGACGGTTATATTCTGACGAACAAACACGTTATCCAAAATGCCGATCAAATTGTAGTAGCGTTGCAAAACGGGCATATTTTTGATGCGGCACTCATTGGTTCCGATTCTTTAACGGATTTAGCAGTATTAAAAATTAAAGCGGATAATTTATCGACGATTCCGCAAAATCTTAGCCGTCCGGTGCATGTGGGAGATGTGGCGCTGGCAATCGGCAATCCGTATAACCTGGGACAAAGCGTGTCACAGGGGATTATTAGTGCGGTGGGACGTAGCGCGGTGGGCGAGGCGCTCGGACGACAAAACTTCATTCAAACGGACGCCTCCATTAACCGAGGTAATTCCGGTGGGGCGTTAATTAATTCCGCCGGCGAACTGGTGGGCATCAGCACCTTGAGTATCGGTAAAACCTCAAATGAAATTGCCGAAGGTCTTAATTTTGCCATTCCTATTGATTTGGCAAATGATGTGATGAAAAAAATTATTCGTGACGGACGAGTGATTCGCGGCTATTTCGGCGTACAAACGGATATTTTGTTTAGTAACGGACAAGGTTCTTCCGAACGCGGGATTTTAATTACCGGTGTCATTGAAAACAGCCCGGCGGCGAAAGCCGGATTACAAGCCGGCGATATTATTTTGAAAATCAATAAGGTAGAGGCCCATTCGCCGACAGAAATGATGAAACTGATTGCCGATGTGCGTCCGAATACGAAAGTTGAAGTGGAAATTTCCCGCTTGGGCAAAACCTATAAAACTCCGGTTATTATTGAAGAATATACGTTTAATCAATAGGTTGTTAAATGGAACAGATTAAGACCAGTCATTTTTTTGCCTGTTTGGATCGTTTGAGATTGATTCAGCGCTGGTCGCTCATGCGCAATATTGAACGGGAAAATCTGGCGGAACATAGTTTACAGGTGGCATTTGTCGGGCACGCCTTAGCCTTAATCAAAAATCGCTTTTATGGTGCGCAACTGAATGCGGAGCGCATTGCGGTGATGGCGATGTATCACGACACATCGGAAATTTTTACCGGCGATCTGCCGACACCGATCAAATATTTCAATGATGAGATCACCCACGCTTACAAACAAATTGAAACCGCTGCCGAGCTGCATTTGATCAGTTTGTTGCCGGAAGAATTGCAGACGGATTTTTTACCTTATCTGGATAGTCATTATTTTTCCGATGAAGAAAAACATATTGTGAAGCAGGCAGATTTAATCTGTGCTTATATTAAGGTGAAATTTGAACTGGAAAATGGCAATCAGGAATTTAGATCGGCAAAAGTGCGGTTAGAAAATCTGATGGATCAGTGGCGGAGCCCGGAAATGGATTATTTTTTACAGGTGTTTGTGCCTAGTTTTGGTAAGTCTATTGATGAAATTACCCTGTAAATCACATTCATAAAAAACCTCCTGCGGTGAAAACGGCAGGAGATTTTTCATTGTCGAGAAATGATGTTACATCCAGAAAATACACGCGATGGTGGCAATAACAAGTATACAAGTGATATCAATATATTTGCCGACCCGAATCATATCACTTTGTTTTACGTTACCTGTACCGTATACAATGGCATTCGGCGGTGTACCTACCGGCAACATAAAAGCACAGGATGCGCCCAAACCGATAATCATGGCAAATCCGAGCGGTGGCATATTTAGCGCGTGTGCAATGGAAATGAAAATAGGCACTAACAGCGCCGCGCTGGCAGTGTTAGAAGTAAATTCGGTTAAACAAACAATAAAGGCAGCGATAATCAGTGCCATAACATAAGTGTGTCCGCCGTTGATTAAATAAACAATGCCATCCGCCATAATTTTACTTGCGCCGGAGTTTTCCAAGACAGAACTCAGGGTTAAGCCGCCGCCGAATAAAAACAGCACGCCCCATTCGGTATTCGATTGAATTTCTTTCCAAGTAGCAATACCGCTAACACAAATAACCACGGCGGCACATAGGGCAATCATGCTGTCTATACTTTCGATAGTTTTCGGTAAGCCGAGTAATGCAGTCAATGCAGAATTCAATTGTTTACTGAAAATCCATAGTGAAGCCACAAGGGCAAAAATCACTAAGGTTAACCAGCGTTTGTTATCCATTTTCATTTGTTCAAATTGAACATCAAAACGTAAATTCAAACGTGGGCGGAAAATAATGTAAAGCCAACCGATAATTATTGGAAACAGTAATAACATCACGGGTAAGCCATATTTTAACCAATCGGCAAAACTGAGGTGTAATTGGGAGGCAGCTATAGCGTTTGGCGGACTACCTACCAAGGTACCCATGCCGCCGATACTGGCACTGTAAGCAATACCGAGTAATACGAATACATAAGTATTATGCTCTTTTTGGCGATCCATTTGGCTCAGAATACTCATGGAAAGCGGGATCATCATGGCAGCGGTGGCGGTGTTACTCATCCACATGGACAGAAAGGCGGTAGCGAAGAAAAGGTACATAACAGCGATAAATAAACGTCCTTTCGCCAATTGCATGATTTTATTGGCAATCATTTTATCGATTTTCTGTACATTTAACGCTGTTGCCAATGCAAAACCGCCAAAGAACAGGAAAATCGTCGGATCGGCAAATGCTACCAGTGCCTCTCGGCTGTTCACCAAGCCAAGCCCTACGGATAAAATCGGTACAAAAAGGGCGGTTACGCTAACATTTATGGCTTCGGTTAACCATAAAATGCCGACAAACGCTAATAATGCCAAACCGCGATTGGCTTGTGCATCAAAGGGAAGCGCATTAAGAAGAATGACAAAAAGAATGACATCAATAATAAAAATCATGCCTTTCTTGTTTATTTTGCTTTTCTGCGATGGAGTAAAAAGTGGTGTAATCATAAATCACCTTAAAAATAAAAAGACAAAAATCATAAAGTAACATACTACAACAGGAACATACCCGAGAGACTATGTGCTACGTCAACAAAATGCGACTTTTATGCCGTGTACTGCAAAAGTGTTCAAAATGATGATTCATCGTAGCTGCTCTTCATGGAAAAAAGCTAATAAAGGGTAGCAAGAATGATTTGCTCCGGATCGACGGAAATCCAAACCTGTTGCTCAAGCTCAATATGTTGAGTTTTGGTGAGTGTAGCACAGAACTCAATTCTTGAATCTTCTAAGACTAAAATTGCTTCTCCTGCCTCCCCTTTGTCAATAATGGATTTTACCGTTGCACGGAATTGATTCGGCATATTTCTTGCCTGTTTAGCGCGGATTTTTACCCAAGGTGCTTTAAACATCAGCATAACTTCCTTATTTAATTCAAGTTTTAAACGCACCGCACTTTTTTCTGTAATCGACACGGTTAATGGCTCGGAAAAGCCTTCCAGAGCAATATCCACAAAACAATGTACATCTTCAAAACGTAATGCCTGAACGGTGCCGAAAAACTGATTGCGTGCGCTACTTTGCAGCGAAAAGCGCGCGGTAGCGGAAAGCAAACTGTTGAGCGGAACCTTTTCGTCTTTCAAAATACTAAAGGCCTTTTCTTGGGTTTGTTCAAGCAGATCATAAAGTTGCAGCAACCGCTGTGCATAAACGGTGAGTGCCGTACCGCCGCCGTTTTTGCCGCCGATATTACGTTCCAGTAACGGTTTCGGGCTGATTTTATTCATGGCTTCAAGGTGATCCCAAGCGCTTTTGTAGCTGACTTTGGCATTTTTTGCCGCCTGGTTAATGGAACCGCATTTTTCAATTTCTTTTAATAAACGGATTCGCTTTGGATCTGCGAAGAGTTGTTGTTTCAGTTTGATAGTGAGTAAAATTTCGGTACTTCGCATGATGGTTTCCCCCTCAAAATTCGCTGTGGAATATGTCGTTTTATGACATGGTTTATCGGTTACACATCATACTATATTTTGTCCGGAATAAGAACGCCGATAAATCGTTTGGCGCGTACGCAATATTGTGATCTTTTCTTGTGCAAACATATTTTTATATTGCGTTCATCGTTGTATAATCTGCGCGATATATAATTTATTTACTAACCAAAAAATGGAGTTTGCATTATGTCTAAATATTCAAAAATTGCCGCCGGTCTCGCCGCCGCTTGTTTTGCCTTTTCACTTTCCGCTCAAGCTAAGGTAACCGTGTTTGCTGCGGCATCCATGACCGATTCCTTAAAACAGGTCGCCGCCGATTATTCAAAAATGAATCCGAAAGAAGAAATTGTGTTTTCCTTTGCTTCCTCTTCCACATTAGCCAAACAAATTGAAGAAGGCGCGCCTGCCGATTTATTTATTTCCGCCAGCGGCAAATGGATGAAATACCTTTCCGATAAAGATTTAACCGTAAAAGAAAGTGAAAAATTGTTGGTGGGTAACGAACTGGTGCTCATTTCACAAAAAGACAGCAAATTAGAAAATGTCGATATTGCTAAAGGCGAATGGATTAAGCAATTAAAAGATGCTTATTTGTCCGTTGGCGACCCGGCGCACGTGCCTGCCGGTCAATATGCCGAAGAAGCCTTAACCAAATTAAACTTATGGGACAAAGTGAAAGATAAATTAGCCCGTGGCAAAGATGTGCGTGCCGCATTAGCCTTGGTTGAACGCGGTGAATCTCCGTTGGGTATCGTGTATGCAACCGATGCGAAAGTGAGTAAAGAAGTCAAAACGGTCGGCGTCTTCCCACAAGATTCTTACAAACCGGCAAATTATCCGGTTGCCATTTTAAAAGATCACAATAATGCGGAAACGCAAGCCTTCTTAAAATATTTAGAATCGCCTGAAGCGAAAAAAGTCTTTGTAGATTACGGTTTCTCGGTAAAATAACCGCACTCAATTGACGTCTGAAGCGTAGCCATTGTGCTACGCTTTGTTTATGGGCTATTTATAAAGGGAATCGGGATTTTGCTTACACAGTTTCTGACGTTATTAGGCTTAAGCCAATTAGAAATCGACGCCATTCGGTTGAGCCTGGAAGTGTCTGTCAGTGCGATGATTTGGAGCCTGCCTTTTGCGATTTTTGTGGCGTGGCTGTTAGCGCGTAAAGAATTTTACGGAAAATCCATCGTCGGCGGTATCATCCATTTGCCTTTGGTGTTGCCGCCCGTGGTGATTGGTTACCTGCTGCTGGTGGCTATGGGGCGCAACGGTTTCATCGGCAAATATTTATACCAATGGTTCGGGCTGACTTTCGGCTTTAGCTGGCGTGGGGCAGTGTTAGCCGCTGCCGTGGTGGCATTTCCGTTAGTGGTTCGGGCAATTCGTCTCTCGCTGGAAAGCATCGACTTAAAATTGGAACAAGCCGCCAGAACCTTGGGCGCCTCCCCTTGGCGGGTATTTTTTACCATCACCTTGCCCTTATCTTTACCGGGAATTTTAGCCGGCATCGTATTAGGATTTGCCCGCTCCTTGGGTGAATTCGGTGCAACCATCACTTTCGTTTCCAATATCGCCGGTGAAACACAAACCATTCCTTTGGCAATGTATTCTTTCATTCAAACGCCCGGCGCGGAAGAACAAGCCGCCCGTTTATGTGTTTTTGCCATCATTTTATCCTTGGTTTCCCTATTATTATCGGAGTGGCTGGCAAAACGAATGCAGAAAAGATTAGGACAAAGCGATGCTGTACATTGATGTAAAAAAACAATTAGGCAATTTATTCCTACAGGCGAAACTTGAAATTCCATCGCAAGGCGTGACCGCACTTTTCGGTTTGTCCGGCTCGGGGAAATCTTCCCTGATCAATTTGATAAGCGGGTTAATTAATCCGGATGAGGGCGTAATTTCATTAAATGACCGTGTGTTATTTGAGGCGGAAGAAGAAATTTGTGTTCCCGCCAATCGGCGCAATATCGGTTATGTTTTTCAAGACGCACGCTTGTTTCCTCATTACACGGTGAAAGGCAATTTGCGCTACGGCATGAAAAACACCAGCAAGGATGAATTTGACTACATTGTGGAATTGCTGGGAATCGGGCATTTATTAAAACGTTATCCGATCACCTTATCCGGTGGCGAGAAACAACGCGTGGCAATCGGGCGGGCGTTGTTAACGGATCCGGAAATTTTATTAATGGATGAACCACTTTCCGCCTTGGATTTGCCGCGCAAGTGGGAATTGCTGAATTACCTGGAACGGTTATCCAAGGAAATTAATATTCCGATTTTGTATGTGACGCACAGCATTGATGAACTGTTGCGCCTGGCGGAGCGGGTCGTATTATTAACCGACGGCAACGTGGAGGCTTACGATATGTTGGAAAACATTTGGGAAAGCCCGCAGTTCTTGCCTTGGAAACAGGAAAACGAACAAAGTGCGGTGCTTTCTCTGCCTGTTTTTATACACAATCCATCTTATAAAATGACCGCACTTTCTATCGGTGATCAGAATATTTGGATTAACCAAGTGGCAGCGGAAATGAATGAAAATGTCCGTATTTGCGTTCATAGCTCCGACGTGTCCATCAGCCTGCATAAAGCGGAAAAATCCAGCATTCGGAACATTTTATACGGGCGCATTGTGAAAATTCAGGAACAGGCAAACCGTGTCGATCTCAAACTGGATATTGGTGGCAAGCATATTTGGGCGAGTATCAGTAAATGGTCGTTTCATGATTTGGCATTGCAACCGGGACAACTGGTTTATGCGCAGATTAAAGCCATTTCCGTGATGTCTGCATAGTTTGAGCGCCCCTATATTTAGTAGATTAGATAGGGGCGCATTTTTTCTGAAAAGAAAAGTACTCTACCATCTCCCCAAAACTTAGACAGATAACAAACCTAAGTTTTAAGGTACAGAGCAAAGTGCGGTCACTTTCTTCGGTATTTATTTCACTTGATTCAACAGGAATTGCACCAGCAAGGAAACCGGTCTGCCGGTGGCACCTTTGTTGGCGCCTTGTAACCACGCGGTACCGGCGATGTCGAGGTGTGCCCATGGGTATTTCTTGGTGAAATTGGCAAGAAATGCAACGGCGGTGATCGTACCGCCCCAGCGTCCGCCAAGGTTAGCTAAATCGGCAAAGTTAGATTTAAGCTGTTCTTGATATTCTTCACTTAACGGCAAACGCCACGCCTTATCGGCACTTTGTTGCGCCGCTTTTTCAATAGCGGCAGCAATGTCATCATGAGTGGAAATCAAACCGCTGTTGTGTTGCCCTAATGCCACCACACACGCGCCGGTTAGGGTGGCGATGTCAATGACGACTTCCGGATCAAAGCGTTCCACATAAGTTAAGGTGTCGCACAACACTAAACGCCCTTCTGCATCGGTGTTCAACACTTCCACGGTTAAGCCGTTCATGGTGGTGAGGATATCGCCTGGGCGATAAGCGTTGCCGTCAGGCAAATTTTCACAGCCCGCCATCACGCCGATAACGTTTAGCGGCAGCTGTAATTGCGCCAATGCGCTCATCACGCCGTAAACGGATGCCGCACCGCACATATCGTATTTCATTTCGTCCATATCGGCGGCGGGTTTGAGGGAAATCCCGCCTGCGTCAAAGGTTAAGCCTTTGCCCACCAACACAATCGGTTTGGCGTTCGGATTCGACGCATTACGGTATTCCATAATGGAAAGTTTTGCTTCGTTACGGGAACCACGAGACACCGCTAAATAAGCGCCCATGCCTAATTTTTCCATGTCGGCTTCGTTGACAATTGTAGTTTTGATGAGCGGTGAGTGTTTTGCCAAGTCTAAGGCTTTACCCGCCAGATAATTTGGGGTACACACATTTGGCGGGCAATTTGCAACATCTTTGGTAACGCGCACGCCCAGTGCAATGGCAGAAGCGTGCTGAATTGCCTGTTCGGTAACAGTTTGATCCTTGGCCTCCATATTAAAAATCACTTCACAAAGTGCGGTGGATTTTTCCGCTGTTTTTTGGCTTTTGAATTGGGTGAATTGGTATAAATCCTGTTCGATGGTTTCCATCGCGAAGCGAATGTTCCAGTAAAGCGCCCGTTGATTAAGCGGAATTTCAGTTAAAAAACTGACCGCACTTTTTGCCTGCGTTTCTTTTAACGCTTGTGCGGTCTTTTGAATCAGTTGTTTGTATTGACGTTCATTGAGATCACCGGCTTTGCCGCAACCTACCACCAGCACGCGTTCGGCGGCGATGTTCGGCACGTGGCGCAACAAGGCGGTTTGCCCTAATTTACCGCTGATTTCGCCGCTCTCCACCAAATCACTTAGATAATTGCCGGAAAGGTTGTTAATTTCCACCGCACTTTTAGATAGGGTTTTCTCTTCAAAAATGCCCACAATCAGGCAGTCCGCAGGCTGATTAATGGCACATTGTTGAGCACTATACTTCATTTTTTCCTCGCTTATTTTGCTGTTTTAAATGCTAAATTAAGGTATCATACCTTACTTATTATTTAGGCAAATCAAGTAATTCACCTATTTTAATTACAACGAATTTAATCTCTTTTGCTCAAATTGCAAGAGAAAAATGGACGATAAAGTGATTTTAACCCGATATTTAACCAAAGAAATTTTTAAAAGCCAGATTGCGATTTTGTTTATTTTGCTGCTGATCTTTTTCTGTCAGCAATTAGTTCGCGTACTGGGTTCTGCCGCAAACGGTAAAGTGCCGGCGGATTTAGTCTTTTCTTTACTCGGCTTAGGTATGCCGACCATGGCACAGCTCATGTTGCCACTCTGTTTATTCATTGCCATTTTGCTGACGCTGGGGCGTTTGTATGCAGAAAGTGAAATTACCGTGATGCGTGCCTGCGGTGTGGGACAGCCAATTTTAGTCAAAGTTGTACTGCTGCTTTCCTTATTAACGTCAGGTGTGGCGGCTTACAACGCACTTTGGTTGACACCTTGGGCGATTCACAAACAGACAGAAATTGTGGAAGATGCCAAAGCCAATCCGAATGTAGGCGCATTGTCCGCCGGGCAATTCGTTAGTGCCAATAACAGCGATTTCGTGCTGTTCATCGATGATATTCAAAATAATCAAATCAATAATGTTTATGTGTTCCAAACGCAACCGCACGGACAAAGCAAGCCGTCGGTGATCGTGGCGGAAAAAGGCGAATTAAAGGCGCTACCGAACGGCGATCAAGTGCTGAATCTGCAAAACAGCGAACGCTTTGAAGGCACGGCGGCGCTGCCGGATTTTCGCATTACCCATTTCGATGAATATCAGGCGTATTTAGGGCATAAAGCGGTGCATGATGATTCTGCCGAAGCGGAAGAGTTAAGCTTAAGTCAGTTGTTAAACGCCAAAACACCGGCGGCGAAAACCGAACTTCACTGGCGCTTAACCTTAATCCTCGCCGTGCCGATTATGGCGTTGCTTGCCGTGCCGCTAAGCCGCGTGAATCCGCGCCAGGGGCGTTTCGCCAAAGTGTTGCCAGCATTGTTGTTGTATTTAATTTATTTCTTATTACAAAGCTCGTTAAAATCCGCCGGCGGGGCAGGTAAATTGGATGCGGGGTTATTTATACCGTTGGTCAATATTGTCTTTTTCTTGCTGGCGATTTTCCTGAATAGCTGGGATAGCGCATTTATGTATCGCATTCGTTATTCGTTCAATAAAAAAGCGGTAACACAGGGATAACTCGATGAATACATTAGAACGATATATCGGTAAAAGTATTTTAGGCACGATCTTCGCCACCTTGTTAATGTTGGTGGGGTTGTCCGCCATCATTAAATTCGTGGAACAGTTCCGCAGTGTCGGCAAAGGCACTTATGATATTTTGCAAGCCGTCGCTTATACCGTGCTGACCATGCCGAAAGACGTGGAAACCTTCTTCCCTATGGCGGCGTTGCTTGGCGCGCTGATTGCCTTGGGTAATCTTGCCAGCCGCAGTGAACTGGTGGTGATGCAATCTTCCGGCTTTTCCCGTATGCGTATCGGTTTTGCAGTGATGAAAACCACGATTCCGTTAGTGCTACTCACCATGGTGATCGGCGAGTGGGGCATTCCGCAAACGGAACAATTCGCCCGTGATATGCGCTCCAAAGCCATTTCCGGCGGTTCGATGCTATCGGTGAAAAACGGCATTTGGGCAAAAGACGGCAACAATTTCGTGTATGTGCGTCGTATTACCGATGACGTGGAATTAAATGATATTTATATTTACACCTTTAACGAGCAGCGTCAGCTGGAGAAGCTCAAACACGCTAACCGTGCAACCTTTAACAGCGGTAAATGGACATTACAGCAAGTCAACGAATCGCGTATTCAGCCGGAGAACATTCAAACCACCAATCGTTTAAACGAAGAATGGCAAACCAATTTAACGCCCGATAAACTTGGCGTGGCATCGTTACGCCCAACGTCTTTATCTATTTCCGGTTTATCCAATTACATTACTTTCTTAAGAGAAACGGGGCAGGATTCCAAAAATTTCGAGCTGACCTATTGGCGTAAATTATTCCAGCCGATTTCGGTGGGCGTCATGATGATGCTGGCGCTGTCCTTTATTTTCGGACCGTTGCGCAGCGTGACCGCAGGCGCCCGTATCCTTATCGGGATTTGTTTCGGCTTCCTGTTTTATGTGGTGAATGAATTATTCGGTAAATTCAGCCTGGTTTATAACACCACGCCGCTTATCGGCGCATTGATGCCGAGTGTAATGTTCCTGATCATCACCTGGTGGTTGTTGGCGCGACGACGTAATTAGGCAAAAGTGCGGTCATAAAAAATGCTGTTTTTAAAGCCCGTGATACATCGCGGGCTTTTGTTTTGCACATTAATTCAATTCATAAAATGAATGAAATATTTGAAATTGACACATATTCCTTTTCGCTTTAATTTGAATCAACATATCCGACCGATGAAAACACGAGGCGACTTTATGAGTTACGCAAAAGAAATTGATAATCTAAACCAACACTTAGCCGATTTAAACGGTAAAATTAATGTCTCTTTTGAATTTTTCCCGCCGAAAAATGAAAAAATGGAAAATCTTCTGTGGGAATCCATCCATCGCTTAAAAGCGTTAAAACCGAAATTTGTGTCCGTGACTTACGGCGCCAATTCCGGTGAGCGTGAACGTACTCACTGCGTGGTGAAACGTATTAAACAGGAAACCGGTCTGGAAGCTGCGCCGCATTTAACCGGTATTGACGCTAGCTCGGACGAATTGCGTCGCATCGCCAAAGGTTATTGGGATAGCGGCATTCGTCGCATTGTGGCACTGCGCGGTGACGAACCGAAAGGCTACGAGAAAAAGCCATTTTATGCCGCCGATTTAGTGGCATTGCTACGTGACGTGGCAAATTTTGATATTTCCGTGGCGGCGTACCCTGAAGTTCATCCGGAAGCCAAATCGGCGCAAGCGGATCTAATTAATTTAAAACGTAAAATTGATGCCGGTGCTAATCATGTGATCACACAATTCTTCTTTGATATTGACAGCTATCTGCGATTCCGCGATCGCTGCGCGTCTATCGGTATTGATGCAGAAATCGTGCCGGGGATTCTACCGGTGACCAACTTTAAACAATTACAAAAAATGGTAGTAATCACCAACGTGAAAATTCCAGCTTGGATGAGCAAAATGTACGAAGGCCTGGATCATGACCAAACCACCCGCAATCTGGTGGCGGCGAGCATCGCCATGGACATGGTGCGCGTGTTGTCCCGCGAAGGAGTAAAAGATTTCCATTTCTACACCCTGAATCGCAGCGAACTCACCTATGCCATTTGCCACACGTTAGGTATTCGCCCCGGTTTGTAAATAAAAAAAACACAAAAAGAAATAACCGCACTTTGATCTCTATCCCAAGTGTTTTTATCAACTTGCTCACATGTCTCACAAGGTGCGCGCCATCAGGAACTGCTATACTCACCGCATTATCTTCTATCAACACCAACGAAGAGGCTGACTATGCTCAATAAAGACACCCAACTCTGTATGTCCCTGTCCGGTCGTCCCGGCAATTTCGGTACGCAATTCCATAATTACCTCTATCAAAAACTCGGTTTGAATTTCATTTATAAAGCCTTTACCACCAACGACATCGAACACGCGGTGAAAGGCGTACGGGCGCTGGGAATTCGCGGTTGTGCGGTATCCATGCCGTTCAAAGAAAGTTGCATGCCGTTTTTAGATGAAATCTCCCCTTCCGCGCAAGCCATCGAATCGGTAAATACCATCGTCAACGATAACGGATTTTTACGCGCCTACAACACCGACTACATCGCCATCGTAAAACTTATCGATAAATATCAACTGGATAAAAACGATTCCGTGATCGTGCACGGCAGTGGCGGTATGGCAAAAGCGGTGGTTGCCGCCTTTAAAAATTCGGGTTTTGAGAACGTCAAAATCTTCGCCCGTAACGAAAAAACAGGCAATTATTTAGCCGCACTTTATGGCTACGACTACATCAATTCCCTCGACAACCAAAACGCCGACATTCTCATTAACGTCACCCCCATCGGCATGGCGCTAAAGAAGTATTCGATCTCGCCTTCCCAGAAACCATGATCCGCCACGCCAAAACCGCCTTTGATGTCGTCGCCCAACCCGCCGACACGCCATTAATCAAAACCGCCCAAGCACTCGGCAAACAAACCATTTCCGGCGCCGAAGTCATCGTCTTACAAGCCGTCGAACAATTCGAACTCTACACCGGCAAACGACCAAACGAAGAACTTATCGCCGAAGCCGCGGAATATGCAAGAAAGAACGCGTAAAGTGCGGTGGGTTTTTGGGGTGTTTTACAATATTGATAATTTATTGATAGCGCGTGCCCCGACGCGTGCTGAAACAAGAAATAAGGCACGCGTCGGGAAACCACAGCTATCAGGGATAAAATGGGGCCCCATCTGAGCCGCCCGAGCGATTTGCAATTTTTAGGAAATTTTCGCTTTGTTTGAGCGTAGCGAGTTCGAAAATTTTCGTTAAGAAAATTGCAAGTGAGCGAGGACAAGCGGTGAAGCTGGGGTGCACTTTTCTTCGCTTACTTTCTTTTATGCAAGTAAAAGAAAGTAAGGCGCCCATCGGGCGAAACCCGATAACAACCTAACAAATCCTTGGCAACGGCTCATTCACCGGCAAATCCAATAACCGTGACTGCCCGAAACTGCCCAACAATCTCACCTTTTTATCGGTAGTCACTTCGCCGATAACTGCGGCATTTTTCCCTAATTCGTGGGTGTGAAGTGCGGTCAGAATTTCAGGTGTTTTTTCAGGGGCGGCGATGATGACCAGCTTGCCCTCGTTGGCAAAATTCAGCGCTTCTAAGCCGAGTAGCTCGCAAATGCCGCGCACTTCAGGGCGAAGCGGCAGGTCTTCTTCGTTGATTTGCATACCTAATTGTTGGGCGGCGGCGAATTCGTGCAGCACCGCGTTCACCCCGCCACGGGTGGCGTCGCGGACGGCTTTCACGCCCTCAATAGGGCGCAATAAATCAATGAGCGGGGCAAGAACGGCGCAGTCGCTTTGCAGATCGGTCTGAATGCCGAGGCTTTCGCGCAAGTTCAAAATAGTGGCGCCGTGCTCGCCGATGGTGCCGCTGGCGATGATGTTATCGCCCGCTTCAATGCGGTGCATTCCCCAATCGATACCTCGCGGGATCACGCCGATGCCGCTGGTGTTAATGAAAACTTTATCCACCGCACCTTTTTGCACCACTTTGGTGTCGCCCGTCACCACTTGCACACCGGTAGCTTTGCAGGCTTGCGCCATGGCTTGAATGATCTCTTTCAACGCTGCCAACGGCAAGCCTTCCTCCAAAATAAAGCCGCAGGAAAGGTATTTGGGAATGGCGCCGCATACCGCCACATCATTTAATGTGCCGCACACGGCGAGCTTGCCGATGTTGCCGCCGGGGAAGAAAATCGGGTCAATGACGAAACTGTCGGTGCTGAAAGACAGCTGTTCACCCTGCGCCATCAATTCCGCCAAGGGCAAACGGGCTTGATCCTCCCCTTGGGCGAGAATCGGGTTGTCAAAGGCTCCGACGAAATAATCCTGAATCAACTTTTGCATTGCCGCGCCGCCGTTGCCGTGCGCCATGGTAATAAAATCTGTCATTACTCTCTCCGATATTGATAATAGGCGGCGCACGCCCCTTCCGAAGACACCATTAAGGCGCCGTAGGCGTTATCCGGGTTGCATTGGGCGCCGAATAACGGGCAATCGCAAGGTTTACATTTGCCGGTGAGCACATCGCCGCAGCGGGAATTGGGGTCGTCCGCCACCTGTTGCGGGTGGCTGTGGAAATAAACTTCCGCGTCAAAGCGCTTGTACGCGTCGGTGAGTTCCACGCCCGATTCTTCGATTTCGCCCAAACCGCGCCATTCGCTGGATTTTTTCAATTGGAACACTTCACGCATGGCGCGTTGCGCCAGCAGGTTGCCTTCGGAATGCACGATACGTTTATATTGGTTTTCGATTTCACAACGTCCGTCCACAAATTGCTGCACCAACATCACGATGGCTTGCAGAAGATCCAGCGGCTCAAAGCCCGTAATCACAAAAGGCTTGTGGTATTTATCCACAATGGATTGATAAGGCGAGGCGCCGATCACCATGCTCACATGACCGGGTGCAATGAAGCCGTCGATTTTCACATAATCTTGCGAAAGCAGACTGTGCAGCGTAGGGATAATGGTGATGTTTTGGCACACCACCCAGAAATTTTGCAGATTCAGTTTGTTCGCCTGTTGAAGGGTCACCGCCGCGCTCGGCATGGTGGTTTCAAAACCGAGGGAGAAAAATACCACCTTTTTTTCGGGATTGTTCACGGCGATATTCAGCGCGTCCAACGGCGAATACACGATCCGCACATCGGCACCTTTGGCTTTTGACTCCAGCAAAGAACCGCGCCGTCCTTTCACCCGCATGGCGTCGCCAAAGGTGCAGAAAATCACATTGGGCTTTTGCGCGATTTCAATGCACACATCAATGCGCCCCATGGGCAACACACACACCGGACAACCCGGACCATGAATAAACTCAATGCTTTTCGGCAACAGACGATCCAAACCGAATTTAAAAATCGTATGAGTATGACCGCCACAGACTTCCATAAGATACAACGGGTTTTCCGGCGTAAAGTGCGGTAGTTTTTCCATGAGTTTTTGCAAACGCTCCACCAAACTTTTCGCCAGTTTGGGATCACGAAATTCATCAATGAATTGCATCACAGCCTCCTGACTACGCAAGAATACTAGGCGTTTTGTAACCAGTTCAGCCAGTCTTTTAAGCCTTCGCCCGTAGTGGCGGAAAGTTGAATCACCTCAATTTGCGGGTTCACCTGTTTGGCGTAGGCGATACATTTTTCCACGTCGAAATTAAGATAAGGCAACAAGTCGATTTTATTTAAAATCATGAGTTTGGACGCGGCAAACATGTGCGGGTATTTCAGCGGTTTATCTTCGCCCTCGGTGACGGACAAAATCACCACTTTGGCTTTTTCGCCCAAATCAAATTCCGACGGGCAAACCAAATTGCCGACATTTTCGATGAACAAAAGGCTGTGTTGTTTCGGTTCCAGTTTGAACAGCGCGTCATTGATCATTTGTGCGTCCAAATGGCAGCCTTTGCCGGTGTTCACCTGAATCGCCGACACGCCAGTAGCGCGAATGCGATCGGCGTCGTTTTCCGTTTGTTGATCGCCCTCAATCACATAACAAGTGCGGTCATTTTTCAGCGCGTTTAACGTGGTGGTAAGCAAGGTGGTTTTGCCGGAACCCGGGCTGGACACCAAATTTAGCACCAAAATGTGCTGTTGTTGGAAAAGAAAACGGTTGTGTGTCGCGATTTGATTATTTTTACCCAACACGTCCTGCTCTACTTTCAACAGGCGTTTTTGCGTGTCCGATGTCTCGGTCGGTTGCTGCGCCGAGTGAAATTTGAAATGAGAAAAGTCCGGATTTTTGGCCGCACTTTGCGCGGTCTCTTGGCTATCATGATGGTGAGAATGAGCAACCTCGCCGATTCTGACCTGTTCGGGATGCCCGCAACCACAAGTCGTACACATATTATTCCCCCTGATTTATCGCGATAAGATAAGAATGTCATTAGGATAGCACAACGCCCGCACGGGATTTTGATTGAGATCATAAAGTCAAAACTTCGTCCGCCAATTGTGCGGTAAAGCCGTGGTGATGGGACGCCACCAGCATGGGCAATGACAACTCGCGTAAAAGTGCGGTCAGTTTTTCGGTATTTTTGCTATCCAAGCCGTTGGTCGGTTCATCTAACAGTAACATTTTCGGCTGCATCGCCAACACGCCCGCCAACGCGGTGAAATTTTTTTCGCCGCCGGACAGGGTATGCACCGTGCGGTCTTGCAAATGGGCGATGCCCAAGCGTTCCAGTTGCTGCCGTGCGACAGCATACGCCTGCTGGCGCGGCAAGCCTTGATTTAACGGACCGAACGCCACATCGTCCAACACCGTCGGACCGAACAACTGATCGTCGGAGTGCTGAAAACAAAAGCCCACCGTGCCACGAAAAGGGGCAAAATCCCGTTCTTCCCGACAAAGCTGCCCGAACAGGCGAATCTCCCCTCGCGCCACAGGAACAAAGCCCAACAAAGCCAGTAATAATGTGGTTTTCCCCGTGCCGATTTCACCTTGGATAAAAAAACGCTGCCCCACGTCAAGTTGAAAGGACAGATTATCAATAATCCGCCGTTCGCCCCGCTTAATTTGCAATCCGTTGACTTGTAAAACCGTCATTTTTCCTCGCTTAGCGTTTGTTGTTCGCCGAAGCGAAAACCGCGACATTTCAGCGCGATTTGTGCCGTTTCCGCTTTTAACAGAGCATGAACCAGCAACAGTGCCACCCGTTGCGCGGTGACATACAGGGTGCGGCGATTCAGCCCGGCGCGATACCCGCGCGCGCGCATTGCCAGATCCATTTTTTGCCGTAATTCGCCCAACAGCGCAATGTAACGCACGGTCAATACAAAAAGCCAAATCAGCTTCGGCGGCAACGGCAGTTTGCCTATTGCCTGCACCAACACCGAGTCATTCATTTTCCACAACAACAGCCACAAGGAAAACAGCAATAAATTCATGCGTAACGTGATTAACAATGCCGTTTCCATGCCTTCGGGATTCAGCTCCATGCCCTCGGTGCCGATACGCCAGCTTAACGTCAACCAAAGCAACAACGTGAAGCCATTTAACGCCAGCCAGCGTTTTATATAGGGGAAATAAGGTTCTGCGTTGCCGTAAATGAATGCCGCCAACAGCACCAACGCCGCGCCGTTCAGCCATAGCAACAAAAGCGGTTGTTGCAACGCGCTGATCACCAAGCCCCACAGAAACAGATAAATCAGACGCAAATGTGGCGCACAAAAGTGCGGTGCAAAAAAACGGCGAAAAATAGCCTTCATTGCGCCTACCGTTTGCTGTAACCAACGGTTTTTTGCGAAGCGGCAACAGGTTGCAGTGCGACGGGATACATTTTGCCGAGCAAGGAAATCACACCGTAGCTGATAATGCCGTCCAATACAAATACCGGCAAATGGGACAGCAACAATAGGGCGATTAAATCCTGATAATGTTTACCGCCGTCCAACGCCAAAACGAAAGATGCCAACGCGCCCGCGCCCCCTACGCCGATGACGCCGACACCCACGCCGGTGAGTAATTTCGCCATGCTTCCCATGTCAGGCTGCAAATAGCCGCGCAATAAATAATACGCCGCCATTGCCGGCAGCGCCATCACACACAAATTCACGCCTAACACGGCAAACCCGCCGAAGGAGAAAAACAGCACCTGCAACAATAAGGCGATGAGAAAAGCAGGAAACACCGCCCAACCGAGAAATAATCCCGCTATGCCGTTTAAAATCAAGTGTACGCTGCCGATGCCTACCGGCACATGAATGGTGCCGGCGACAAAAAAAGCGGCGGCAAACAGCGCCGTTAACGGCAAACGTTCGTTATCCAGGCGGTGCAGCCCCACCGCTACACCGACCACTGCCAAAGCCACTCCCGCCAACAGCACCGGCGTATGCAACACGCCTTCCGATAAATGCATTATTGATGTCCTTTTCTTAACTTACGGGCTTTTAGCCAAGCGGCAATACCCGCAATTCCCACAATGTAACCGATTCCGCCTAAAATATCGTGCAGATAAATTTTATCGCGCAACTGTGCAATGTCGCCGCGCAGCAACAGCAGGCTTTCATCACCGATTTGTGTTGTTGCGCCAGCATTCGTCGTAATTCTGTCCGCCACGACCGTCGCTCGATGCCCTTCCTCGCCTTCCACGACCACTTTCAACGCGATATTCGGATCCGCTTTTAACGGTAGACGAAAATAGCCTTCATTGTCGGTTTTGCCCATGAGCAACGGCTGATTTTCCCCTTGACGCCACACCTCCACATAGGTTTCGGCGGCGGGGGTCATGTCGGAATAATAGGATTTTCCCGTCACGGCTTGCCCGTCATACTGGGCAAACACGTAAAGGGCGTGCGCCATGGCATAAGGCGCAACACAGAAGCCTAAAAGTGCGGTCAAAAAATACGGCGTTTTTTTCATTACGCCCTACTCCGCCTCAAAGGTCAGCATATATTCCACCAAACGGCGATCGTAATCAGGGTTGTCTTTCACGTTTTCCGCAAATTCCGCCCACACTTTGTTGTTGCCTTTTTGCGGTGTAAATTCGGCAATGCCATTTTCATTGGTTAAATTGAACGGTGCGTCTTCACCCAATCCTACTTTAATGTCTTTCACCGGCTTGCCGTTGTGTAACACCAAAATCGGTAGCGGTTTACCCGCTTGCGCTTTTTCCTGCGGCACCAGTTCATATTTCATGCCATGGGCTTTCAACGCCTGCGCGTCCCAACGCAACAACGCTTTGCCGAACTTCACTGGGTTCACAGCAAATTCCGCCGTCGGTTCTTGTTGTTTGCTTTTTTCCACATATTTACCGTTTGGCAGCTTCGACCAAATGCCGTTATCGAAACGGACAAATACTTGTGAGGCATTGTCGACATTGAGATAGGCTTCGCCTTGTTTGAATTGATGGGTTGCGTTAGTGAGGTTGCCGTTGCTATCCAGCAATTTAACGGCTTTTAGTTTGTGTTCCGGGTAAATTTCCGTTTGTTCATGACCGAATTTCACCACATATTGCCCGGCGGAATTTGCCTCCTTGACGGGTTCCAGCCATATGTTGTGAGCGTTAGCGACGGATGCCACGAAAAGTGCGGTCAACATGGCGGTTGTTTTTTTGAATTTCATGTGATCTCTCCTTTTATCATTATCAATTAAAATTTGCTACCATAATAAAATATGAAGTAACTTTAGAATCAAGTTTTTTTTGAGAAAAAACGGGAAAAATGAGAGAGATAAGTGTGTGGATAATTAGGTTTCCGCGTACGGCAAAAGCGTACGCGGCAACAATGCAGAGCGAAAATAAAGCGTTAATTCAACTCCGTCAACATGGCGACAACCATGGCGGACGATTGTTTGGCGGCGAGCGGTAGAAATTCTTCAAAAGACATATTGGCTTTGCCGTCGCCCGCATCGGAAATGGCGCGCACCACCACGAACGGCACATTAAAAGCGTGACACACTTGCGCAATGGCGGTGGCTTCCATTTCTACCGCAATAACGTTTGGGAAATCCTGTTTAATCTGCACCAAACGTTCTCCGCCTTGAATAAAGCTGTCGCCGGAACAAATCAAACCGCGTTTTACCTGTTGCCCAAGTTGTTTTGCGGTACGTTCCGCCAGTTCGACCAAACGGGCGTCAGAAACAAAAGTGACAGGGCATGCGGGCAGCTGTCCTTTGGCATAACCGAAGGCGGTCACATCGGCATCGTGGTATTGGGTTTCGGTGGATACAATCACATCGCCGACGTGCAATCCCTCCGCCACACCACCGGCGGAACCGGTGTTAATCACCAGGTTCGGCTTAGCAAGTTGCAATAAAGCGGCGGTGCCCATGGCAGCAGCGACTTTGCCAATACCCGATTGCAGCAAGGCAACATTTTTGCCGTGAATTTTGCCTTCATAAATCGTACCGGAAGCCAATTTTGTGACGTTTTTATCGTTCATTAACCCAACCAAAATTTCCACTTCCTGCGCCATAGCGCCGACAATACCAATTTTCATGTTTATCCTTGCGTTATTATTTTTTGTTTACTAAAAAATCCAACACGGCGAGCGCATAATCATCGTTATACAGCGTGCTGGCAGTCAAAACGTATTTGCCGTTGATAATCACATAAGGGAAGGTGAACACGCCGTACTCTTCCGTCATCAGCACGGCATCATTCACTTGTTGGTGAATCTGATCGGAATGATACATTTCCAAGAAGCTATCGCGATCAATGCCTTGTTTTTGTAGCCAATGTACCAGATTTTCCATGCGAGATAATTTGATATAACGCTGCCGTTCCGAGGTTTCAAACAGTAATGCGGAAGACAGATGTTCCGCCTTTAAGGCTTGTAAACTGAAGAAAACACCGGCAGTGAAACGTGCTTTGTTAGTAGCGACGGGGAATTCTTCCAACACTACACGGTCGCGGTTGATTTGTGTGTAAAGTTCTAAAATATCTTGTGCGGAGGAACAAACACGGCAATCATAATCAAAAAAGAACTGAATGATAACGCGGTGATCATTGCGGGCAGGCATGGCGATAGGATATTCGTAAGAGAAATAATCTTTGCCATCTTCAAATTCCGGGCTTTCTTCATCAAGCAAAACAGCAGGATCAGGCGCAACGGATTCGTCGCCGGCTTGTGCCGCAGCGAACCCACCTACGCATAATAGCATGATAAACAATCCGACCCGCAACATGGCTGACTCTAATTCTCTAAAGGTTCAATATAATCAATTAATAACTGAATATCCCGATTGCCGCGAAATTCATTAATGTCTAACTTATATACCAGTTTTGCTGTTTTTATTGATAAATCAGGATAATAGCGCGTATCCACATTAAACGCGATAGCATCCATCAATGGTCCGCCCAGTTTGGGTTCCACCACCATTTTTAAATGTTTTTCCCCTACCAAGCGCTGTTGCAGGATTTTAAACTCGCCGTCAAATGAAGGTTCAGGGAAGGCTTGCCCCCAAGGGCCGGCAGATTTTAAACGCTCCGCTGTATTCAGATTCAGCTCATTCACGCTCAGTTCGCCATCCGTCCAAATACTGCCTTGGAGTTGTTCCTGCGCCAACAGTTCACTGACCGTCTCGTTAAAAATGAGTTGGAAATCGGCAAAATAGTTTTCACTAATGCTTAAGCCCGCCGCCATTGCATGACCACCGAATTTTAAAATTAAATCCGGGTGTTGCGAATAAACCCGTTCCAGCGCATCACGAATGTGCAATCCCGGAATGGAGCGTGCGGAACCTTTTAAAATACCATCGTGATCCTGCGCAAAGGCAATCACCGGGCGGTGAAATTGGTCTTTAATACGCGACGCCACGATACCCAGTACACCTTGATGCCAATCTGCCTGATACAGCACGATGGAATGTGGCAGTTGGTTTTCAAGTGCGGTGAGATTTTGGCATATTTTTAAGGCTTCCAGCTTCATGCCCTGTTCGATTTCTTTGCGCGCCTGATTTAAGCCGTCTAATTCTAACGCCAAGATTCGGGCGTTTTCCATGTCTTCCGCCAGCAATAATTCAACGCCTATGGACATATTGTCCAAACGCCCCGCTGCATTTAATCGCGGTGCAATAGAAAAACCCAAATCCGATGCGGAAAACCCCGCTAAATCCCGTTTTGCCACTTCCGCCAAGGCACGGATGCCGCAACGGCAACGCTGCGCTTTAATGCGCGCCAAACCCTGATACACCAGAATGCGATTGTTTTGATCCAACGGCACTACATCAGACACCGTACCTAACGCCACCAAATCCAGCAGTTCGGTGAAATTCGGCTGATTTTTGGCGTCAAACATGCCCAATTCACGAAATTTCGCCCGCAAAGCAAGCATAAGATAAAACGCCACGCCCACACCGGCGAGATTTTTCGACGGAAAACCGCAATGGGCAAGATTCGGATTGATGATGGCATCAGCACTCGGTAAGCTTTCCGGCGGCAAATGATGGTCAGTGACGATAACATTCACGCCCTGGTCTTTTAGAAACGCCACGCCTTCATGGGAAGACACACCGTTATCCACTGTGATGAGCAGTTCAACATCCAACGCCAATGCCTCTTGCGCCACCGCAACACTTAAACCGTAACCTTGCTCGAAGCGATTCGGTACCAAATAAGCGACGTTGGCAAAACCGAGCTGACGCAATGCCAACACCGACAATGCCGTGCTTGTCGCGCCGTCCGCGTCAAAATCGCCGACGATAACAATTTTTTGCTGTTTTTCATAGGTTTCCCGCAGAAGCTCCACCGCCGCATCTAAGCCGGACATCAAATTCGGGTTGTGAATGGAAGCTAAAGTGCGGTCTAATTGGCAAGCGTTTTTAATGTGCCGAGAACGATAGAGACGATCCAGGAGCTGATCGTCACAGAGTTTATTACCTGCCGGCACTTCACGGCGTAAGATTTGTTTTTGCACAGCTGATCTTTATTATCCTTCTAACGCCGCAAATAAATCCGCAGGTTTCAGATAACCACCAATAACCTCGCCTTCACTGGTAATGATAGTCGGCGTTCCGTTTACACCAAATTGAACGCCAAGCAGATAATGTTTTCTCACCACATTCGGGGTCTTTAATTCTTTTGGAAGATTGCCTTTTTCCGCTTCATTTAAGGCGAATGTCGGGTCTTTTGCGGTAAAAATCGCTTCCATTTGCCCTGCCGTTTGACTCTCCATACCTGCACGCGGGAACGCCAAATAACGTACGGTAATGCCTAAATCGTTATATTCTTTCACTTGCTGATGTAACAAATGGCAGTAATGGCAGGTAATATCCATGAATACAGTAATGACGTGTTTTTCATTTTTCGCCGGATATACAATCATTTCATTTTTCAGCGCATTTAATTTATCCAGCAACACTTTATTAGTGACGTTGCTAATGCCTTTATCGGTTAATTTGTAGATTTTGCCTTGTAATAAGTATTCGCCGTCTTCGCTTGCGTAAAAAATGCCTTGGTCGCTCACGACAGTTTTCAAACCTTTAATCGGTGAAGTTTGAATATCAATATCTTTCACGCCAAGTTTTTCCAATTTACTTTTCAGTGCAACATCATTTGCCGTTACACTCATAGATATAGCCAAAAGAGAAAGCGTAGTAATAATTTTCTTCATTTCTGTTGTTCCTAAATAAGTGAAAGTGAGCGTGAATTATAAAAGTAATTGGCGCGTTATGCAAAATTCACAGAATTTCACAGTTGGAGTTTCGTTCGCTCTACCCAATTCCCGCAAAATCCCTTATAATCCCGCACTTACTTTATTCCTTTATTACATCATTATCATCATGTTTGAAATTAATCCTATCAAAAATAAAATCACCGATTTAACCGACCGCACTTCCGTGCTTCGGGGGTATCTTTGACTTCGACGCCAAAGTGGAGCGTTTAGAGGAAGTCAACGCCGAACTGGAACAGCCTGACGTGTGGAATGACGCAGACAAAGCGCAGGCGCTCGGCAAAGAACGTGTTTCTTTAGTACAGGTGGTGAACACCATCAAAAATCTGAAACAAGGCTTGGAAGATGTGGACGGGTTGTTGGAACTTGCCGTGGAAGCGGAAGACGAAGACACCTTCAACGAAGCCGTTGCCGAACTCGATGAACTTGAACAACAACTCGAAAAATTAGAATTCCGCCGTATGTTCAGCGGTGAACACGACGCCTGCGATTGCTATGTGGATTTGCAAGCCGGCTCCGGCGGTACGGAAGCGCAAGACTGGACGGAAATGTTGTTGCGCATGTATTTGCGTTGGGCGGAAAGCAAAGGCTTCAAAACCGAATTAATGGAAGTTTCCGACGGCGATGTGGCGGGGTTAAAATCCGCCACCATCAAAGTGAGCGGCGAATACGCCTTCGGTTGGTTACGTACCGAAACCGGCATTCACCGTTTGGTGCGCAAAAGCCCGTTCGATTCCAATAACCGTCGCCACACTTCGTTCAGCGCCGCCTTTGTGTATCCTGAAATCGACGACGACATTGACATCGAAATCAATCCGGCGGACTTGCGTATCGACGTCTATCGCGCGTCCGGCGCGGGCGGTCAGCACGTAAACAAAACCGAAAGTGCGGTGCGAATTACCCATATGCCAAGCGGTATTGTGGTGCAATGCCAAAACGACCGTTCCCAACACAAAAATAAAGACCAGGCAATGAAGCAGTTGAAAGCGAAGTTGTACGAGCTGGAATTGCAAAAGAAAAACGCCGACAAACAAGCCATGGAAGACAATAAATCCGACATCGGCTGGGGTAGCCAAATTCGTTCTTATGTGTTGGACGATTCCCGCATTAAAGATTTACGCACCGGCGTGGAAAACCGCAATACACAAGCGGTGTTAGACGGCGATTTGGATCGTTTTATTGAAGCGAGTTTGAAAGCGGGATTGTAAATAACACTTTCCTTCCCCTGCTTGCGGGGGACAAAACACAATGTGTTTTGAGCGTTGGCTTTGCCAACGACCCAGAAGGGGCGAGCATAGCGAGTAACGTGTCCCGAAGGGACGGAAGGGGGCAAACAAAATCCCCCCTCAGCCTTCGGCAGCTCCCCCCGTAAACGGGTGGAGCCAAGAAATTATTAATTTTAAGAAAGGTAAACAAAAATGTCAGAACAAGAAGTCAAAGAATTAGACCTGAACGGCGAAATGTTGGTACGTCGTGAAAAATTAGCCGCCTTGCGCGCCAAAGGCAATGCCTTCCCGAACCAATTCCGTCGTGATGCGCTTGCACAGGATTTGCACGATAAATACGATGCCGAAGATGGCGAAACATTAAAAGAAAAACACATTGAAGTTGCCATTGCCGGACGTATCATGACCCGCCGTGCCATGGGCAAAGCCACCTTTATCACCATTCAGGATATGAGCGGTAAAATCCAGCTTTATGTAGCACGCGATAACTTGCCTGAAGGTGTGTATAAAGACGATGTGGGTCACTGGGATTTGGGCGATATTGTGGGCATTAAAGGCGCTTTGTTCAAAACCAAAACCAATGAACTCACCGTAAAAGCCACTGAAATTCAATTATTAACCAAAGCCCTTCGTCCGTTGCCGGACAAATTCCACGGCTTAACCGACCAGGAAGTGCGCTATCGCCAACGTTATTTGGATTTAATTTCTAACGAAGAATCCCGCCGCACTTTCATTATTCGTTCCAAAGTGGTGGCCGGCATTCGTGAATATTTCCTTTCCAAAGGTTTCATGGAAGTGGAAACCCCAATGTTGCAAGTGATTCCGGGTGGCGCAGCGGCACGTCCGTTCGTCACGCACCATAATGCCTTAGACGTGGATATGTACCTGCGTATCGCTCCTGAACTTTACTTAAAACGTTTAGTGGTGGGCGGTTTTGAACGCGTATTCGAACTGAACCGCAACTTCCGTAACGAAGGCGTTTCCGTGCGTCACAACCCGGAATTCACCATGTTGGAATACTACCAAGCCTACGCTGATTACCACGATTTAATGGACAACACCGAAGAATTATTGCGTAAACTTGCCCTTGATATTTTAGGCACGACGATCGTGAAATACGGCGATTTAGAATTTGATTTCGGCAAACCGTTCGAACGAATCACCTTACACGACGCCACCATTAAATACGGCGCCGAAAAAGGCATTGTGAAAGAAGATTTATACGACTTCGACCGCGCCAAAGCCACCGCAGAACGCTTAGGCATCGAAGTACAAAAATCCTGGGGCTTAGGCAGCATTGTGAACGCCATCTTTGAAGAGGTGGCAGAACATCACTTAATTCAGCCGACCTTCTTAATGGCACATCCGGCAGAGATTTCACCGCTCGCCCGTCGTAATGATGAAAACCCGGAAGTCACCGACCGTTTTGAACTCTTCATCGGCGGTCGTGAAATCGGCAACGGTTTCTCAGAATTAAACGACGCCGAAGACCAAAACGACCGCTTCGACGCACAAGTCGCCGCCAAAGAAGCCGGTGATGACGAAGCTATGTTTAAAGACGAAGACTTCGTGGTCGCACTTGAACACGGCTTACCGCCGACTGCCGGCGAAGGCCTAGGCATCGACCGCCTGGCAATGCTCTACGCCAACGCGCCGTCTATCCGTGATGTGATTTTATTCCCGGCAATGCGGCAGAAGTAATAACCTTGGTAAAAAGTGATGATCTGAAAAGATCATCGCTTTTTCTGTAGTTCGCAAACCTCCTACATAAAAAAACTAGGTATCACATGACATTTCAACTTTTCCTTTCAAAACACATTTGTGATCACCGATTGAATTTTATTCGGGCGGCAATGCCTAAATAACGATTAACCGAATTAATGGGCTTACTATGTTTAAAGTTTCTAAAGAATTTAGCTTTGATATGGCGCATCTGTTGGATGGGCATGATGGGAAGTGTCAGAATTTGCACGGGCACACCTATAAATTACAGGTAGAAGTGCGTGGGAATTTATATCAGGAAAGCGCAAAACAAGGCATGGTTATTGATTTCAGCGATTTAAAGAAAACAGTGAATCACGCCATTCTGGAACCCATGGATCACGCCTTTATTTACGATCAAACCAGTGAACGGGAAAGCAAAATCGCCGCCCTATTGCAACAGCTTGATTCCAAAACCTTCGGCGTCCCTTTTCGTACTACGGCGGAACAATTGGCTCAATTTATTTTTAATCAATTGAAATATCAGAATAACCTTCCCGTTTCCGCCGTTCGCCTATGGGAAACGCCTACCTCATTTTGCGAATATGGGGAATAAGTGCGGTGCAAAATAGCAGTGTTTTTATGCCTTCTTACAACATCGTTGAGATTTTTGAAAGCCTGCAAGGCGAAGGTTTTAACACCGGTATGCCGTGCATTTTCGTGCGCTTCGGCAAGTGCAATCTCGCCTGTCCTTGGTGTGATACCAATTATAATCAATTCGAACGCATGACCTTGGCGCAAGTGATGGAAGAAGTGCGGTCGTTTTCTTCAAAGAATATTATCATCACCGGCGGCGAACCGACGATTGTTGCAAATATTGAAATCCTGCTTGAACAAATGAAATCGGAAGGTTATTTTCTCGCCATTGAAACCAATGGACTGAAACCGATCCCACCTCAAATTGATTACATCGCCACCAGCCCCAAACGTTTATACCGCCATAAATATGAACAACGTTGTACTGATTTTGCCCATGAAGTTCGTATCGTTGCAGATGAAAACATTATGGCATTTTGTGAACTTATTGAAGACAGAATCTGCGCCGAGCGCTATTACCTTTCTCCTTGCGAAATTAACGGCAAAATGAATTTGCTGGAAACCATCACCCAACTTGGGCAATTAAATCAACGCGCAAACAAACCAAAATGGTTATTAAGTGTGCAAACACATAAATTAATTGGCATTGAATAAACTTTTTTAACAAAATAAGCAGATTTTGCTTGATCGTTATATATTAATTTGTATAATGAGGCTGTTTTTATTTAAGATGGTCGTCATTCTTAAACACAGTGGCCGGTGCAAACAACTCCCCCACGTCTTTACCAAAAGATCTTCGCACCGGTCATTTTTTTCTTCTTATTCCTCTCCAAAGCCATTATCATTACGCCATTCCTTTCTTCACTCAAAGAATAGTTATGCAAAATTTAGCGCTGGAAAATATGCTTAATCAAAAACTCAACAGCCACCTTATTAATGATTACGCGCCTAACGGATTACAAGTGGAAGGCAAACCCGAAGTCAAAAAAATCATTACCGGCGTGACCGCAAGCCAAGCCTTAATTGACTACGCCATTGCGCAAAAAGCCGACGCGCTGCTCGTTCACCACGGTTATTTTTGGAAAAGCGAAAATCCTTGCATTCGCGGCATGAAAGGCAGACGTATTAAGGCATTGCTGGTAAATGACATCAATTTATACGGCTACCATCTGCCGCTGGATGTTCACCCCGAACTGGGCAATAACGTTCAACTCGCCCAATTGCTTGATATTGAGAACCTCCAACCGCTGGAACAAAGCAATGTCAGCATTCCTGTTTGGGGAACATTAAAAACCCCGCTCAGCGCCGAACAATTTGCCCAACGCATTGAACAAACACTCGCCCGCAAGCCGTTAATTTGCACGGAAAACGGACCGCACTTTATTCGTAAAGTCGGCATTTGCACCGGCGGCGGACAGAGTTATATCGATCTTGCCGCCGCACAAGGTTGTGACGCATTTATTACCGGTGAAGTTTCAGAACAAACCATCCATTCTGCCAGAGAACAAGGGATTCATTTCTTCGCCGCCGGTCATCACGCCACCGAACGTTACGGGGTGAAAGCACTAGGCGAATGGCTGGCAAAGGAATATGGTTTTGAAGTGGAATTTAAGGATATGGATAACCCGGCGTAAAAATCTGCGAGGCGGATCGCAAAAACAACACGCAACAACTCAATAAGTTAGTGAACGATGGTGCGTTTATTGAAATCATGTTAGAAAAATCGGAGAATGTTGATGAAACATTATAAAAGCGAAGCAAATGCAGCGATTCATTCGCTAATGATAGATATTCATCAAAGCGGATTAATCAGTAAAAAAACTATGCAAAAATTTGATAAACAGTGTTTAACCGAAATAAAACCGCTTGCACCGGAAGACATATCATATCCGCGTAAAAGAACAGTTATCGCAAATGGTGTTTGCCCATTATTTAAATGTAAGTAAAAATCTGGTTTCCGATTGGGAACGCGGTATCAAAAAACCCAGCGGCGCCGCATTAAAACTGCTAACACTGGTCCAACATAAAGGCATTGAAGCCATTGCGTAATTGCTCAATCCTCTTGAAACAAGTATAATCTCGCCAATTTTTTCACTAAAACAAATAGGAATAACTATGGGTTTCTTAACAGGTAAACGTATTTTAGTCACTGGCCTCGCCAGCAATCGTTCTATCGCTTACGGCATTGCGAAAGCGATGAAAGAACAGGGTGCGGAATTGGCTTTCACTTATTTAAATGAAAAATTACAACCGCGCGTAGAAGAATTTGCCAAAGAATTCGGTGCGAACATCGTACTTCCATTAGACGTTGCCACTGATGAAAGCATCCAAAACTGTTTTGCGGAATTAAGCAAACACTGGGATAAATTTGACGGTTTCGTGCACGCCATTGCATTCGCACCGGGCGATCAACTCGATGGTGATTATGTGAACGCGGCAACCCGTGAAGGTTACCGCATTGCTCACGACATTAGCGCTTACAGCTTCGTGGCAATGGCGCAAGCGGCTCGCCCTTATTTGAATCCGAATGCGGCATTACTCACCCTTTCTTATTTAGGTGCAGAACGTGCGATTCCGAACTACAACGTTATGTGTTTAGCCAAAGCCTCTCTTGAAGCGGCAACCCGCGTAATGGCGGCGGATTTAGGCAAAGACGGCATTCGTGTGAACGCCATTTCTGCAGGTCCGATTCGCACCTTAGCGGCTTCCGGCATTAAAAACTTCAAGAAAATGCTTTCCGCTTTCGAGAAAACCGCCGCGTTACGCCGCACCGTAACCATTGAAGATGTGGGTAACTCCGCCGCATTCTTATGCTCCGATTTAGCTTCCGGCATCACCGGCGAAATCGTCCACGTGGATGCCGGTTTCAGCATCACCGCCATGGGCGAATTAGGCGAAGAATAATTTTTTCTTCCTTATTTATCGGCAGGTTTTTTAACCTGCCTTTTTAGTTTTTACACCACTTATGAGATGTTATGTTTCAAGATAATCCCCTACTCGCCCAATTAAAACAACAAATTCACGACAGCAAAGAACGCGTGGAAGGCACAGTGAAAAGCACCGACAAGGCTTACGGTTTTCTAGAATGTGATAAAAAAAGCTATTTTATTGCGCCGCCGGCAATGAAAAAAGTGATGCACGGCGACAAAATCACCGCCACCATTGAAAAACAGGGCGACAAAGAACAAGCGGAACCGGAAACCCTGCTCGAACCCATGCTCACCCGTTTCATCGCTAAAGTGCGGTTCAATAAAGACAAGAAATTACAGGTATTGGTAGATCACCCGAACATCAATCAACCCATTGGTGCCGCGCAAAACAAATCCGTAAAAGAAGAATTGCAGGAAGGCGATTGGGTGGTGGCAACACTGAAAACCCATCCGCTGCGTGATGATCGTTTTTTCTATGCGCAAATCACTCAATTCATTTGCCGCGCCGATGATGAGCTAGCGCCTTGGTGGGTGACCCTTGCCCGTCACGAGCAACCACGAGAGCCTGTTCAGGGGCAAGATCAATACGAAATGCAGGATGAAGAAATGCGCGAAAATCTGACCGCACTTCACTTCGTCACCATCGACTCGGAAACCACGCAGGACATGGATGATGCCTTGTATATCGAGCCGTTAACCTCCAATGGTGAACAAACCGGCTGGCAATTGGTTGTGGCGATTGCCGATCCGACGGCTTACATCAGCTTGGATTCGCAAATCGAGAAAGATGCCAAACAGCGCTGTTTCACCAATTATCTGCCGGGCTTCAACATTCCTATGTTGCCACGTGAACTCTCCGATGAGCTTTGTTCCTTAAAACCAAACGAAACCCGTCCGGCATTGGCTTGTTATATTCAAACTGATTTACAGGGCAATATCGTCGCGCCGGCAAAATTTGTGTTAGCGAATGTGCAATCGAAAGCAAAATTGGCTTATAGTTGGGTTTCCAATTATTTAGAAGGCAAAGAAAATGCCTGGCAACCGGAAAACCCGGAAACGGCACAGCAAATTCATTGGTTACATCAATTTACCCTCGCCAGAACACAATGGCGCAAAACCCATGCGCTATTATTCAAAGAAAAACCGGATTATTCTTTCGTGTTGGGGGAAAACGGCAAGGTGCAGGAAATTAAGGCGGAATATCGTCGTATTGCCAACCAGATCGTGGAAGAATCCATGATTATCGCCAATATTTGCGCCGCTCAATTTTTACAGGAAAACCTGCAATGTGGCATTTTCAACACACACAGTGGGTTCGACAAAAAATTCCTGGAAAACGCCCATCATTTTCTGCTAGCCAATTTAGCGAACGACGAAAACAAAGCGGAATTACAAGCCCGCTATGCCGTAGAGCATTTAGCAACGCTAAACGGCTACTGCCAAATGCGTCACGATATTGAACCGATTGAAGGGGATTATTTGGAATTCCGCCTGCGTCGATTCTTAACGTTTGCCGAATTTAAAGCGGAATTGGCACCGCACTTTGGGCTGGGATTGAACGGTTACGCCACTTGGACGTCACCGATTCGGAAATATTCCGACATGGTGAACCACCGTCTGATTAAAGCTTATTTAGCCAATCGCCCTTATGAAAAACCGGAAGAAAGCGTGCTGGTGCGCTTGCAAGAAGCACGTCGCCAAAATCGTCTGGTGGAACGTGACATTGCCGATTGGCTATATTGTCGTTATCTTACGGATAAAGTTGCCGAAAATGCGGAATTTGAAGCGGAAGTACAAGATGTTACCCGTGGCGGTTTGCGTGTTTTATTGTTGGCAAATGGCGCATCCATGTTTATTCCTGCCTCAACCTTGCACGACAACAAAGAAGACATCGTCATCAATACCGAGGAAATCGCCTTTTATATCAAAGATCAACGCCTTTATAAGATCGGAGATATTTTACGCGTGCAACTCACAGAAGTGAAAGAAGCAACGCGTAGCATTGTGGGGATGGTCATCAAGTAAAAAGTGCGGTGATTCTTAAAGATGTTTTCAAAACACTCAAAAAAATCACCGCACTTTTGATCAAAAAAATCCTGCTTAACGTTATTTAAGCAGGATTATTTTTTTAGCGAATTAATTAGCTTGCACAAGCTTGACAAGCTGCCTGGAACATCCAAACCAGTTTTTCTTGCTCTTTTATGTAATCACTCATTTGTGAAACAGTGCCTTCATCACCGGCTTCGCCGGCAAGGGCTAAAATCTCCCGCTGTTGTGCAAGCAACACTTTAAAGCCTTCTAGCGTGCCTTTTAAACAAGTAATTGCGCTGCTTACAGCGATATCTTCTTTAATACGTGCGAGAGTTAAATACTGACTGAATGCGTTATTTGGTGTATAACCCAAAGTTAAAATACGTTCTGCAACTCCATCTACTTTTTCCACAAGGTCAGTATAAACTTCCTCAAATTTTGCATGTAATTCAAAGAAATTGACGTCTTTAATATTCCAGTGATAGCCACGCACGTTGGTGTAAAAAACTTGGTAAGTCGCTAATAATTCATTTAACTTTGAAGCCAACATTTCTGATTGAGCAGTATCTAAACCAATAAATGTTTTTGACATAATATTTCTCCTCTACTTTTTTATGGTTTGCTAATCTTATTAAGTAATAAAAAAGATAAACGATCTAAATCACAAGACCGAGTATTTTATTGGTCTGAGTATAGAAAAAAGTTCATAATAGAGCAAGTTGTTACACTAAATAGAATTGATAGATTTTAAAAATAATATTAAATTAAGGACAATAAATGAGCGAAGTCAGCCAACCGCAAGTTGAAAAATCAAAAAATACACGCCAAAAAGCATTAGGTGTTTTCTTTTTTATTTTGATTCTTATTAGCCTCCTGACAGGACTGTATTGGTTCTTTTTTGTAAAAAACTACCAAACCACCGAAGATGCCTATGTGAGTGGCAATCAAGTGATGATTTCCGCACAAATTGCCGGTAACGTGCGACAAATTAACGCGGAAAATATGGATTTCGTGCACGCCGGCGATGTGTTGCTGGAGCTTGATGACGCCGATTATCAACTGAGTTTCAGCCAGGCACAAAACACGTTGGCAAGCGCCGTACGTCAAATTTCACAACTGGGTTATACCGTCAAACAGCTTGAAGCTACCGTTCAAGCCAACCAAATTGGGCTGAATAAAGCACAGGGCGATTTAGCACGTCGCGAAATGCTCGGGAAAAGCGGCGCCATTGATAAAGAATCGCTACAACACGCCAGAGAGGCGGTGATTACGGCAGAAGCCAATTTAAAAGCCGTTAAAAATCAACTTGCCGCTAATCAATCGTTACTTCTGAATGTGCCGCTTAAAGAACAACCGGAAATTCAAAAAGCCATTAGTTCGCTAAAACAGGCTTGGCTAAATTTACAACGCACCAAAATTGTCAGCCCGGTGGACGGTTATGTGGCGCGTCGAAGCACGCAAGTCGGGCAAAAAGTCGTTGTGGGCGGTGCATTAATGGCGGTCATCGCCAGCGACCAAATGTGGGTCGATGCCAATTTTAAAGAAACCCAACTAAAAGATATGCGAATCGGGCAGCCGGTAAAATTGTCTTTTGACTTATATGGTCATGATGTGAAATTTGACGGCAAAGTGGAAGGCATTGAAATGGGCACCGGCAGCGCATTTTCTTTATTACCGGCACAAAATGCCACCGGCAACTGGATCAAAGTGGTGCAACGGGTACCGGTACGCATTAGCTTAGATGCACAACAACTCGCCCTTTACCCCTTGCGAATCGGCTTATCAACCTTGGTTGAGGTGAATATTGCCGACACAAGCGGTGAAATGTTATCGCAGAAGAAACGCACCACGCCGCTCTACGCCACCAACACCTTAGATTACGACCAAAGTGCGGTGGAAAATCTGATTGAAAAAATCATCAAAGACAATACCAACTAAGGTTTTGGAATGATGCAAAAACCGATTGAAGGCGTCGCCCTTGGCATAATCACCTTGGCGTTATCCCTCGCCACATTCATGCAAGTGTTGGATTCCACCATCGCCAATGTAGCGATTCCCACCATTGCGGGCGATCTCGGCGCGTCATTCAGCCAAGGCACTTGGGTCATCACATCTTTCGGGGTGGCGAACGCCATTTCCATTCCTATCACCGGCTGGCTTGCTAAACGCTTCGGCGAGGTAAAATTATTCTTAATTTCCACCGCACTTTTTGTCTTCGCGTCTTGGCTATGCGGCATTTCCCACAGTTTGGAAATGTTGATTTTATGCCGCATATTCCAAGGGTTGGCGGCAGGCCCGATTATTCCTTTATCACAAAGTTTACTGCTCAATAATTATCCGCCGGAAAAACGCGGAATGGCGCTGGCATTTTGGGCGATGACGGTAGTTGTGGCGCCGATTTTCGGCCCGATTCTCGGCGGCTGGATTAGCGACAACCTACATTGGGGCTGGATTTTCTTTATTAACGTGCCCATCGGTTTAATCGTGATTGGTTTAAGCTGGAAAATTTTAGCCCCACGGGAAAGTAAAATTCAGCATCAACCGATAGATACCGTGGGCTTAGTCTTGTTGGTGTTAGGTGTCGGCTGTTTGCAACTAATGCTGGATCAAGGGCGCGAACAGGATTGGTTCAATTCCAATGAAATCATTATTCTTGCCGTAGTTTCCACCGTTACCTCAACCGCGTTGGTGATTTGGGAGCTAACGGACGACAACCCTGTGGTGGATATTTCCTTGTTTAAGCAACGCAATTTTACCGTCGGTTGTTTATCCACCAGCCTGGCATTTTTGATCTACCTCGGCTCTGTCGTGCTAATCCCGTTATTGCTTCAACAAGTGTTCGGCTATACCGGCACTTGGGCAGGCCTGGCTTCCGCACCGGTGGGTTTATTTCCGATTTTGCTGTCTCCACTCATCGGCAAATTCGGTTATAAAATAGATATGCGAATTTTGGTCACCATCAGTTTTGTGGTGTACGCCATCACCTTTTATTGGCGCGCCGTTACCTTTGAACCTAATATGACATTCATTGATGTGATATTACCGCAAACGGTGCAGGGCTTGGCGGTTGCCTGTTTCTTTATGCCGTTGACAACCATTACGTTATCGGACTTACCGGCACATAAAATGGCGTCGGCTTCAAGTTTATTCAACTTTTTGCGCACGCTTGCCGGCTCTGTGGGGACCTCGCTCACTACGTTTTTATGGTACAACCGTGAAGCCGTTCATCACACCCAACTCACCGAAGCCATTACGCCGTACAACCCTATCGCACAACAGTATTATCACATGATGGAACGTTTCGGCATGAGTGAAGAACAAACCTCTTCCCTACTTGCCCGCAATATTACTTCGCAAGGCTTTATTATCGGTGCTAACGAAATCTTTTGGCTGTCTGCGATTATGTTCCTTATCTTGTTCATCTTAGTTTGGTTCGCCAAACCGCCTTTTGGCGGCCGTCATTAAAAGTGCGGTAGAAACTTTGATCGTTTTATTTTATATCGCATAAGATATAAATCATAATTTATACTTTAGAAGATATAAAGCAAACTCTATACTTCATAGCGTATAAGGAGAAAAAAATGGTTATTACCACCGCAAAAATGCTTTCTCATGTTATTCGGGAATTTCGCTATCAAGGCAACCTCGCACAAACAGATGTCGCCAAACTTGCCGGCACCACCCAAGCCAGAATATCGGCTTTTGAAAATGAGCCGGAACGCACGAAATTAGAAACATTATTTAAAATTTTGGCAGGATTAGAGTTAGAACTTATCGTGCAACCACGCAAAAAATCCGCTGTTACGGAGAATTTAATCAGCGAACCAACACCAGCATTTTATGATGATGACGAGGCATGGTAATGAAGAGTACTATCTTAAAAGTCGTAATGAATGACTTGCCGGTCGGCGAATGGTGAAGAGCGCGACGGAATTTCAATATGCCCCAAAATGGCTTGATTCTGCGCGCTCCCGTCCAATTTCATTATCATTGTCTTTATCCCATAGGGTTTATCGAGGGGATCCGGTTTACAATTTCTTCGATAACCTTTTGCCCGACAATGAACAAATTCGTTCGCGCATTCAACAACGTTTCCAGACCTCGACCAAATCCCCCTTTGATTTGCTTTCGGCTATTGGGCAGGATTGCGTTGGGGCGATTCAACCTTAGCACGGTGAAAGTCGCTCCATTCGGCAAATTTACACGGAACCATTAAATGATAAAGAAGTGGAAAACGTGTTGAAAAACTACCGCACTTTTCTCCTTGGCATGGAGGAAAGCGAAGATTTCCGAATCTCTTCGGCGTACAGGAAAAGACAGCACTGCTGTATTACCAAAATCAATGGCATCACCCTCTGCACTCTACAGCAACCAGCCATATTTTTAAACTTCCTATTGGTATGGTGGCCCAAGGTCAACTTGATCTTTCCAGCAGTTGTGAAAATGAATGGATTTATTTAAATATCATGAAAGCGTTCGGCTTGCCTGTACCTAATAGCAAAATTCATCATTTCGGCGACACCAAGGTGCTGATTGTAGAACGCTTTGATCGTCGTTGGTCAGAAAAAGGAAACTTGCTTATTCGCTTACCACAGGAGGATATGTGCCAGGCACTTAATATTGCCCCGGCTCGAAAATATGAAAATGACGGGACCCCGGCATTCTCCAGATTATGTCGCTGCTCAACGGTTCTTCTTATGCCCAAATAGATCGGAAGCAATTTTTTCAAGCTCAAATCATTTTTTGGCTACTCTGCACCATTGATGAACACGGCAAAAATTTTTAGCCTGTTTCTAGAACAAGAAAATCGTTATCGGCCGACACCTTTTTATAATGTGATATCCGCTTATCCGCTAATTAAACGTAACGGACTGCAAAAACAAAAGTCAAAATGGCAATGTCGTGGTACGGTGAAAATAAACATTATTTATGGGGTAAAATCCAACTTAGCCACATATTCAACACTGCCAAACTCGCAGGATTAGCAAAAGAAACCGTAGAAGAGATTTTAAACGGGATTAGAAAAGCAGATAAAAAAGATAAACTAAAAGTGCGATGGATTTTCACCGTACTTTTACTATAAAAATCTAATTTGTATATTCAATTTAATAAAAAACTCGCCATCTTTTTCATAAATATGACCAAAATCATGTCTTGATGAACTAGGCGTATCAAATTTTGTATTACAGTATAAATAATCTTCAAAAGCATTCTTACTATAAATATGATAACAAAGAAGCTCTCCGTCTTCTTTTACAACCAAATACCCGCCTGTAGCATCATATTTTCCTAACCAAACATCATCAGGACGCATACCTAAAGCTACATCATTAAGAAAATGTTTTATCTTATATTCGTAATAATTATGATTACAATTCAAATTATAATTTAATGGATTTAATTTATTAATATATTCTGTTACACCTTCTATTTTATTTAATTTAGTAGAGTAATAAGCTACTACCATCTCAGCAAAAATATTAGGTAATTTGCTATCTATTAATGTAAGATTATTTGAAAATTTACAACTTTCAACATTGATAAACTCTAACTTACCACCTTGGTTGAAAACTTCTTTTACCCTATTTTTTATCCCTTCAATAGAATTAATATTTTTAACACTATTTTCTTTTAGATTATTTATCTTAAATATGAAGTTAGTAGCTTTACTTGCATTTAATAGCGTTGCAGGACTTCCAAGTTGAGACTTAATACTAAATCCTAAAGTTGGAGTAATACCTGTTCTTAAGTCATGGACAACAATATGTATATCGCTTTTTGACAAAGAGCTTGCGCTAAGATGAGTAAACCCAAGAGACTGCAAGAATTCTTCAATACCAGGAATAGAAAACGCTCTATTTCCTGAAGAGTTTTTTATTTCTGATAAAAGAAATACTGCTTGTTCCTTAAATTTAGAGATCGGAACTGTTAAATTTCTATTATTATATTTAACTACAATATTTTTATGCTCTTTATCAACTATATATGAACCATTATAATTTTTTTCCTTTCGAAGGATAGATAAAATAGGCATTACAATCCCAAGTTTATTTAATTGAGCATCGCCTAAATAAAGCTGCCCATCGGCTAACAGCTTAAAAAGAGCATAAGGCTCACTCCACTCGCCTCTATTACCGGAAAAGGATTCCATCATAATAAATTTCCTAACTTTTCTAAGATTTGCTGACCAGTAGCTTGAACAGCAGGTACAGCCACCGAATTACCGAATTGTTTATACGCTGAAGCATCTGCAACAGGAATAACATAACTATCAGGGAATCCTTGTAATCTAGCCCATTCTCTCGGAGTCATTTTACGAATTCCTTCACGGTTGACCTCTCCTTTAATATTTGTAGTTGGCGTAAAATCTGTAATCCTAGGATCAATCACAAGATTGCGTTCACGTCCCATACCACCTACTACAATCGCATTAGCTATTCCATCATCGGGAATAATTTCATAACCAAAGCCATTACCCTTACTTTCATGTCGTTCTTTATGTTTTCTTAACGTATCAATATACTGTGTTGATAAATAATATTTAGTAGGAACCGGGTTTTCTTCTCTGATATCTGCGAATGTTACGGTTTTATTTAAAGCTTCAGGATAATTAAAACTATTGATACCAGTTTTTTTATGAAACCCTACAATATAAATTCTTTCTCGATTTTGTGGCACACCAAAATTCTTAGCATTAATAATTTCCGGCTTAGGGACAAAATACCCCAAATCTTCCCTTAATACATTCAAAATAGTTTTTAGTGTCCTACCTTTATCATGATTCGTTAATCCTTTTACATTTTCCAAGAAAAATGCTTTAGGTTGATGACGTCGAATAATCTCTGCTACATCAAAAAATAAAGTTCCCCTGGTATCTTCAAATCCACCACGTTTTCCTGCAATAGAAAAGGCTTGACAAGGAAAACCTGCACACAAAATATCAAACTTTTTAGGAATAACACTTTTTGTTTCTTCCAACGTAATATCACCATAAGGTAAATCACCAAAATTAGCTTCATACGTTTTCTGTGCCTGCTCATCCCATTCACTGGAAAATACACATTTCCCCCCTAAATTTTGCATAGCTATTCGGAAACCGCCAATACCGGCAAATAAATCAATAAAGGTAAATTTTTCCTTTATGTCTGACTTAAATATGGCATCTTGTTCAAATAAGCTATATTGTGCAGCAGGTTCTTCCACCAAGCTATTATCTAACACATCTTTCATAAATTGCTTTCTGTATTTCCAAACTAAACTTTTCAGGATTTTTTAATACATCCTTTCCCCAAAATCGAAATATTACCCAACCTTCAGAAATAAGATGCTCATTTACTTTCCTATCTCTCTCCATATTGTGCTCAATTTTCGCAATCCAAAAATCTTGGTTACTTTTAATATCATATTTTCGAATTTCCCAATCCTTTCCATGCCAAAACTCACCATCAATAAAAATGGCAATTTTATACTTTTTAAAACTCAGATCAGGAGTGCCAAAAATATTTTTATCATTCTTACGATACCTTAATCCCAGATTCCACAAATGCTTAGCTAACAGTAGCTCGGGCTTAGTTCCCTTACTCTTACTACTTGCCTTCATACATTTTTTACGCTGTTCAGGAGTTAATTTATCCATAGTTGATATCCCTATAACAGGAAGTAAATTTAACTATCCTGTATAAACTGACTACAACGCCTCAATAGCCTTATACTGCTCACGGATTTTTTCCAATCCGGATTGATATTTAGCCATTTTTTCGCGTTCTTTGGCGATGACGGACTCAGGGGCTTTAGCGACAAAGGCATCGTTGCTGAGTTTGCTTTCGATGCGTTTGACTTCGTTTTGATATTTTTCAATCTCTTTGGTCAAACGGGCGAGTTCGGCGTCTTTGTTAATGAAACCCGCCATCGGTACGAGGATTTCGGTGTTGCCGACCAATTTTGCCACCGCTAACGGGGCTTGTTCGCCTTCCTTAAGCACGCCGACACTATCCAACTTCGCCATAGATTGTAAAAGTGCGGTCTGTTTTTCCAGTATTTTTTGCTCGCCCGCAGGAATATTACGGAATAATAAATCTAAACCTTTGCTCGGCGCAATGTTGCATTCGGCGCGAATGTTACGCACAGAGACGATGACCTCTTTCAGCCACGCGATTTCCGCTTCTGCGTCTGCATCAAACGCCGTCATGTCCACTTGCAGGAATGGTTGCAACATAATGCTGTCGGCGTCAATGCCGACGAAACCTTTCACTTTCTGCCAAATTTCTTCGGTAATGAACGGGATCACCGGGTGCGCTAAACGCAATAATTTTTCTAACACGAGCACCAAGGTTTGGCTTGCCGCGCGGATTTGTGCTTGATTGCCGTTTGCGAATACCGGCTTAGTGAGTTCCAAATACCAATCGCAGAATTGGTTCCAAGTGAATTCATAAAGCGCGTTGGCACATAAGTCAAAGCGGAATTGGCTTAATGCGTTGCGGAAAGTTTCCACAGTGCGATTGAATTCAGATTGAATCCAGCGATCGGCGACGGAAAATTCAATTTCGCCTTGGCTTAAATCCAGCTTTTCATTGGTAAGCACGAAGCGGCTGGCGTTCCATAATTTGTTGCAGAAATTGCGGTAGCCTTCCAAACGTTTCATGTCCCAGTTAATGTCGCGACCGTTCGTTGCAAGGGCGGCGAGGGTGAAACGTAAAGCGTCGGTGCCATGCGCCACAATGCCTTCCGGAAATTCTTTGCGGGTGGATTTGGCGATTTTTTCCGCAAACTGCGGTTGCATCATGTTGCCCGTGCGTTTTGCCACTAAATCCTCAAGGCTGATGCCGTCAATCATGTCTAATGGATCGATAACGTTACCTTTGGATTTCGACATTTTCTGCCCGTTTTCGTCACGAATTAAGCCCGTCACATACACGGTTTTGAACGGCACTTGCGATTTGCCGTTTTCGTCTTTGATGAAGTGCATGGTGAACATAATCATGCGCGCCACCCAGAAGAAAATAATGTCAAAGCCGGTAATCAGCACATCCGTGGAATGGAACATTTTCAATTCTTTGGTTTGTTGCGGCCAACCGAGGGTGGAGAACGTCCATAAACCGGAGGAGAACCAGGTGTCCAGCACGTCTTCATCTTGCTTAAGTTCCACATCAGAATTTAACTGATATTTTGACCGCACTTCCGCTTCACTGCGCGCCACATAAATGTTGCCTTCCGCGTCATACCACGCCGGAATGCGGTGTCCCCACCAAAGTTGGCGGGAAATACACCAATCCTGAATGTCACGCATCCAGGAGAAATACAGGTTCTCGTATTGTTTCGGCACAAATTGAATTTCGCCGTCTTCCACCGCTTTAATCGCCACTTCCGCGAGCGGTTTCACCGAAACATACCATTGGTCGGTCAGCATAGGCTCAATCGGCACGCCGCCGCGATCGCCGTAAGGCACTTTCAAATCATGCGGTTTGATTTCGTCCAAAAGACCAAGGGATTCAAAATCCGCCACGATTTTCTTCCGCGCGGCGAAACGTTCCAAGCCTCGATAATCTGCAGGAATAATGGCTTCATAGCCTGTCATCGGCTTACCATAAGTACCAATAATTTCCGCTTCGTCACGAATATCCGCGTTCAGCGTCAACACGTTGACCATCGGTAACTGATGGCGTTTGCCTACTTCGTAGTCGTTGAAATCATGCGCCGGGGTAATTTTCACCACGCCTGTACCGAACTCGCGATCCACATAGTCATCGGCAATAATCGGAATTTCACGGTTTGCCAACGGCAGTACAACAGTTTTACCGATTAAGGATTGATAACGTTCGTCTTCCGGGTGAACGGCAACGGCGGTATCGCCCAACATGGTTTCCGGACGGGTAGTCGCCACCACTAAATAATCTTTGCCGTCCGCCGTTTTCGCGCCGTTCACCAGCGGATAACGGAAATGCCACAGGCTGCCTTTGGATTCTTTATTTTCCACTTCCAGATCGGAAATGGCGGTGTGCAATTTCGGATCCCAATTCACCAAACGTTTGCCGCGATAAATCAAGCCTTCTTCGTGCAAACGTACAAACACTTCTTTCACTGCGTCGGAAAGACCGTCGTCCATTGTGAATCGCTCACGCGTCCAATCCACGGAGTTACCCAAACGGCGAATTTGTTGGCTAATGGTGCCGCCAGATTGTGCTTTCCACTCCCAAATTTTGTCGATAAAGGCTTCACGACCATAATCATGACGGGTTTTGCCCTCTTCCGCCGCAATTTTGCGCTCCACCACCATTTGGGTCGCAATGCCCGCATGGTCGGTTCCCGCTTGCCAGAGGGTGTTATGCCCTTCCATGCGGTTAAAACGAATTAAGGTATCCATCAAGGTTTGCTGAAACGCGTGCCCCATGTGCAGGCTACCCGTCACATTCGGCGGCGGAATGGCAATAGAATAACTCGGCGCATTCACCTCTTCCGATGGTTTAAAATAACCGCTTTCTTCCCAGTGTTGATAAAGGGCTTGTTCTACCGCAGACGGATTAAAACGGTCTGCCATTTCGAATTTTTGTGTCATTGTTTTTCTCTATTTAATTAATTTTGAGCCCAAATTTTTTAAATTATCAGCTATTTCATCAGATTTAACGAAAGCTGAATCTAGATATCGCTCTCTCATTAGCTTCATTAAATCATAAATACTAATTTCTTTAATTAAAATATCTGGAGACTGCTTATCTTCTATTAATCTCGTTTCACCTTTAGTTATGATCCAAATTTGTTTATCTGCATTTTCATTAAATGAAATAGTTTGCTTTACTATTTTACCACTGTATGTAGAACCAAAATTATAGTTAATATTCGTAGAGCTTCTTATGATTTGAGATTCATAATTATTAATTTGAATCATTTTTTCTTGCTCCCATACAGATGTAGGTTTTAAAGTACAATCATAAATAACCTCCAATTTATGTCCATTTGTAGATACACTTGATACTTTAAATATACCATCAGCTCTTCCTCCTGCATTATGCTTTGGAACAGCATAAATTTCTGAAATCCCTAAAGATTTCAACACAAAGAAAGTAAAATCTTCGAAATCAGATCCGCTATAAATTTTTTCTAAGCTTGATTCTAAATTTACAAAAAACATATCAGTTAATGCTTTTGTATCTAATTCTTCTTTTGCAACACAAGATTTAGTTTCATTTTTTCTAATTAATTTTAATTCATTAGCAAAACATTTATCATCAATAAATTTAGGAATAAAACTAACAGCATCTCCTTCTTTTAATTCTTTAGCCTCTTCCTCTGATAATGAGGTCTTGTAAGAATCCTTCTTGCAAAAGAAATCATTTCCTTGCTTCTCATTAACTTTATTAATTATAAAGTTACCATCGTCTAGTATCTTCTTTATAGTTGATTCTAAGCGTTTCTCAGCAAGTTCTATATCATTGGCAAAAGCTCCTGTTTCTGTAATTTTAGGAGTAAATTTAACTAATGCACCTTCTACTAAGGATTTTATGTCTTTCTCAAAGAGTTTATCCTCATAAGAAGATTTCTTACACAAAAAGTCTCTTGATTGATTCTTATCTATTTTGTTAATAATAAGATCACCATTATCAAGAACTTGTTTAATTGTTGATTCAACTTTATTCATAACAATTCCTTTTATACTGCCAAATTAAATTTGATTATATAAAACTCGGATAAATCCCCAGAATCACCTCTTTCAACTCCGCCAACGTCATATTTTCCTGCTTGGCATGCTCTTCCGTCAATTCATCAAGGGTAATCGGGAAAACGCTTAATACTTCAATGGTGCAGAAATATTGATTATCTTCAAACCGCCCCACACGCAAAATATCACCTGTTTTAAAATCCTAATCGGATAAGTTGTTCCAAAAGACGATTACACCAGTTAGGGATATTTTCTGAAAGTAAAATGATTTCTTTTGTGTCTAACACCTGAAAAATCATTCTGTGTTTTTCGCCGGAATTATCCCAGATAATAGTTTCATTGCTTAGCAATACAGCGTTAATTAAATTTTCCAGACTAATTAAATAACGTCTCTTAATCGTTTCTTCATCAATGAAATGTCCGCCTGTTTTTACTCTGGCTCTTACCCGCGCAATATTAATTTTGGGGCTATCCACACCAATATAATTAAGTCGAACCGTAAAGCCGCTCTCTTTACTTTTTCGCATACGTTGTAAAACAGACTTTCCGGAAAGTGTTGACTCCATTGAAAAATCAATATGTTGCTTAATGGCAAAATTAAATAATTCAATCGCTTTTCTTCCAGCTTCAATATCGGCAAGACGAGGATTTTCAGGGTTTAACTGCATGGCAATATTGTCGGAATCAATAACAATCTGCACAGAATCATGCCCAAAACCACGTAATGTAGATTTACCGGCACCGTTTGTTCCGCAGTAAAAAATTGCAAGATTATTTGGCATACTCAATTACACGAATTTTTCCATCCGGATGATGTTCAATAATATCCCCGTTAGAACGTTGAAAAGTAACCACTTCATTCTTTTTCTTTTCAGCCATCCAAGCCGTCATTAGCACATCTAATTCATGCTGCTTTTTTAGTAACTGTTCACGCGATGTCATTCGTCCACCTTCTCTATCATATTAAAAGTGCGGTTATTTTTTTTAGTGTTTTTTGCCTATCCTATAACTTCACGCTTTATTTTATATTCCCGCCTGCTCCGTACTCAATTCCCAACCCAATTGTCTCAACTGTTTATAACGCTCCCGTGCCAGGGCTTTTTGTTGTTCTTCGGCAGGTACAAAATCGATAATTTGGTTAAAGCTGTTGATGAATTCCGGCAGTTGCGGTTGTAAATTAATCAGCAAATCGCGGCTTTGTGCGTTACGTTTGCCTGTCCAGCTGATTTCGATGGGCGTAGCATACGTGGTGGCTTCGCCGGAAAGGTTGTGCGGGACAAATTCGTCCGGTTCCCGTTGCCAAAGGGCTTCATCAATATTGAGCGCCTGGGCTTCGTTTTCACACGCCAACAGAACCCGTTTTCCCAAACGCCAGGCAGATGCCGCCAAATTACAGGCAAGGCTTTCCACCGCCGACAAATTCGACAGTGCGGGAGAGGCATCAGAAAGCAGGTAAAATTGCGCGTTTTTTGGCATAAAAAGCCCCAAATATGAAAAATGAATCGCAAGATTTTAGCGGAAATCAGCCCAAATAGAAAATGTTAATTTCCGAAACGTTTTGCAAACGGACCGCACTTTATGATCTAGGTCACAAAACCATTTTTCTGTTTACAATTTCGGTTCATAGATCCATTTACCAATGCTAGAATTCGGCTAATCTTGTTAATCATTAAGAGGTAATCACAATGGCATTTCGCATTGAAAAAGACACTATGGGTGAAGTTCAAGTTCCGGCAGACAAATATTGGGCTGCGCAAACCGAACGTTCCCGCAATAATTTTAAAATCGGTCCTGCGGCATCTATGCCACATGAAATTCTCGAAGCCTTTGGTTATTTGAAAAAAGCGGCGGCGTTCGCCAATGCGGATCTCGGCGTATTGCCTGCGGAAAAACGCGATTTAATCGCGCAAGCCTGCGATGAAATTTTAGCCAACAAATTAGACGATCAATTCCCGTTGGTTATCTGGCAAACCGGCTCCGGTACGCAATCCAACATGAACGTGAACGAAGTGGTGGCAAACCGCGCACACGTGTTACACGGCGGTAAATTAGGTGAAAAATCCATTATTCACCCAAATGATGATGTGAATAAATCCCAATCCTCCAACGATACTTTCCCGACAGCAATGCACATTGCGGCTTATAAAAAAGTGGTGGAAACCACCATTCCTGCGGTAGAACGTCTGCAAAAAACCTTTGCGGCGAAATCCGAAGCTTTCAAAGATGTGGTGAAAATCGGTCGTACGCATTTAATGGACGCAACCCCGCTCACATTAGGTCAGGAATTCTCCGCTTATGCGGCGCAATTGCACTTCGGTTTAATCGCGTTGAAAAACACCCTGCCGCATTTGCGCCAATTAGCCCTCGGCGGTACGGCTGTGGGTACAGGCTTGAATACGCCTAAAGGTTATGACGTGAAAGTGGCGGAATACATCGCGAAATTCACCGGCTTGCCGTTCATCACCGCCGAAAACAAATTTGAAGCCTTGGCGGCGCATGATGCCATCGTGGAAACACACGGCGCATTACGTCAATTAGCCACGAGCCTGTTCAAAATCGCCAACGACATTCGTTTATTGGCATCAGGTCCGCGTTCCGGTATCGGCGAAATCCTGATTCCGGAAAATGAACCGGGCTCTTCCATCATGCCGGGTAAAGTGAACCCGACCCAATGCGAAGCCATGACCATGGTGTGCGCACAAGTGTTCGGTAACGACACCACCATCGCGTTCGTGGGTTCACAAGGTCATTTCCAATTGAACGTGTTCAACCCGGTAATGATCGCCAACTTCCTGCAATCCGCCCAATTATTGGCGGACGCCTGCGTTTCCTTCGACAAACACTGTGCAAGCGGTATCGAACCGAACTATCCGCGCATTAAACAACAACTTGAAAATTCATTGATGTTGGTGACCGCACTTAATACCCATATCGGTTACGAAAATGCGGCGAAAATCGCAAAAACCGCACACAAAAACGGTTCCACCTTGCGTGAAGAAGCCATTAACCTCGGTCTGGTTTCTGCCGAAGACTTCGACAAATGGGTGCGTCCGGAAGACATGGTGGGCAGCTTAAAATAAGGCTTACCCTTTGAATTAAGCCATTAATAATAAATAAAGACGGGATCAATTTCTCGTCTTTTTTGCTATAATCGCCCACATAAATTTTTATGACGGACTTTTTATGAAATTAAAATCGCTGTTAATCATTTTAACTTTATTTCCTACCGCACTTTCGGCGCACTGGCTTAATGTCGGAAACGCCGATTATAACTGGGGTCCGTTCCTCGTTTATACCATCGATTTAGAAACGGAAAACGGGGCTTATGAAGCCAATCAGTTGCCGTTCATGCTTTCCTTTAAATACGAAAAACCTATTGAGGGCAAAAATTTCGCCATCAGCCTGGCGAAAGAAATGGAACATCTCAAAGTGGATAAAGCGCAAGGCGATTTGTGGTTGAAGCAAATGCAGCAGATTTTTCCCGACTTCTCGCCTAACGACATTTTGCGTTTTGTCGCCCTGCCGGAAAAAAGCTATTTCATTTTAAACGACACCATTTTGGATCATGAATTCGAGCCGCAATTTGCACAAGCACTGATTAGCATTTGGTTGTCGCCGAACAGCAACTTTATTCAATTACAACCGCAGTTACTGGGCAAAGAAAAAAATGCAAACTCACCGGAGAAGTTTAAACGCACGCCGGAAGTGGATCCGCTGGGCGAAGATGACGCCAGCCCTCAACTGCCGCCGAATTTTCAATTTCAGGATCAAAATCCGGAATTCGGTTAACGGCCTGTTATGCTTCCCTACAGGAATAAATTCGGTTAAAAATCGCCTGTTTAATGCCACATAAAAAGCCGATACGTTTCACCCAATAACCCCCAAAACCAACACCGCAAATGAGCGGATTTTCGTCTTTGGATTCGGACACTAATTTATGCACTTCATTGAGCAAAAACGTCATGTCGTGACGTGGGTGCAACGTGCTGTAATTAACAAAACGCACATCGTCGTCAATAAATTTTAATTCCATCACTTTTTCATGATTACAAAATTACCGGAATCAAAACCGTGTAAATAAATAATCATTTTATTACCCCGACTTAATTACGGATTTTCTGCTCTAAATATAAAATCATTTGTAACGCGATATTAATACCGCTGGTTTTCTCAATCATCTCAAGCCCCGGGCTGGCGTTCACTTCCAGCACCAGCGGACCTTTTGCCGAGCGAATCAAATCCACACCGGCAACATCTAACCCCAGGGCTTTGGCAGCTTGCAATGCGATCTGCTTTTCCTGCTCGGTCAATATGACCTTTTCCGCCGTTGCGCCACGATGACAATTGGCGCGAAATTCACCGTTTTGCCCGACCCGTTGCATGGCGGCAACCACCCGCCCGCCAATCACAAAACAGCGTAAATCCGTGCCGTCGGCTTCCGTTACAAATTCCTGCAACAACACCGGCACGTCTGCCTGTTTTAGAGTTTCCAAAATACTGACCGCACTTTGTGCCCGCTCCGCCAGAATCACGCCGATGCCCTGCGAACCACTCAGGGTTTTCAAAATGGTCGGCGCACCGATATGTTGCACCGCATGATTGGCATTCACTTCAATGCCGGCAAGTAAGGAATCCGGCACGGCAACGCCTTGTTGCAATAACATTTGCAGGCTGAGCCATTTATCACGGGCATTACGGAAGGCATCAGCGTTATTCAAACAAGGAACGCCCCGCGCTTGGAAATAATGCAACACGCGACAGCCCATAAGCGTACTGGTGGTGCCGAAGCGGGGTAACACCGCGTCATAATGTGGCAAAAGCTGCGCCTCACTTTCCGCGTCCGTTTGATAGTACAACGCAAAGTGCGGTGGATTTTTTTGGAGTTTTATCAAACAACGATTGGGATCCAAAATATCCATTTGATGCCCGTTTTCCTCCGCCGCATCCTTGAGCCGTTGGCAACTATATAAACGTGGCTCACGACACAACATTAAGAATTTCATATAGAATTATTTTTTCACGAAGCCCTGTTGCTGCAAATAAGTCAACACGTTCGGACGAACCGGTTTATCCAGACTTTTAATCACATTGCGCGACCAATCCATGTCAATGTTGCTGCGCTGACGATAATAGTCGGCGACCGTTGCGTTATATTCGTCAAGTTTGGCGGTATCCAACGGCTGATAGCGGTTTTCAAAGAACAGGGTCTCTCTCGGTAAGCGCGGTTTGCTCGGCGGATCCTGATCGGGATAACCCAAACACATTCCCACTATCGGCAGACAATGTTCCGGCAGATTCAGCAATTTGCCCACCGCTTCCATTTCATTACGCAAGGAACCGATATACACCCCGCCTAATCCCAGACTTTCCGCCGCCAACAGCACGTTTTGCGACATAATGCCGGTATCCACCGCGCCGATCAGCAACACTTCCGCATAATCCAGCTGCGCCGTCGGGCAAATTTGTTTGTGCTTATTAAAATCGACGCAAAACACCCAAAATTCCGGGGCGGATTTCACATATTCCTGATTGGAGCTATACACCATCATTTGTTCACGAATTGCCGGATCAGTAATACGCACGATGGAAACACATTGCAAATGATTGGAGGTAGAAGCAAAACGCGCCGCGTTGACCAAACGCTCAATAATTTTGTCATCAACGGGTTCATTGGTAAAACGACGAATAGAACGGTGGGCTAAAATACAATCTAAGGTTTCGGAGGTATATTTTTTCTCAGACATAAAAATTCCTTGTGTAGCACATTAAACTCGCCATATCTTACACCAATTACAATAATGCCGAAAAACACTTTATTCTTTTTTCGCGAATCCTTAAAATCAGCACAAATTCACTCAAAAAGGAAACATTATGTTCGTTACAATTTATGGTCGCCTAAGTTGCCCTTATTGCGTTCGCGCCAAAACCTTAGCGGAAAAATTAAAAAATGCCGTGGAAAATTTTGATTATCGTTACATCGACACTATTGAACAAGGCATGAGCAAAGAAGACATTGCCAAGATCATCGGCAAGCCGGTACAAACCGTGCCGCAGATTCTGATTGATGACAACCCCATCGGCGGTTGCACCGATTTTGAAGCCTTAATGAACGAGCAGTTTGGCGATATTGATTAATTTCGCTTAATAAAAAAGTGCGGTGAGAAAAACATTTAGATTTTTCTGTATGATAAAACAATAGTACAGTCTACTCCGCTAGAATAATTTGCTCAAATCCCGAACAATGATTTTCCGCCGCCAAACGCTGCCGCGGGTCAAATAATTGTCACGGAACCTCACGCGCCGCGCCGTCGGAAAAGTCACACTCCACCGAGATTTTCGCTTCGTTGAAATCCTCCTTCAGTTCCATTTTAATGAAAAAATCCTGCAAATACTGCGCGTCCCGTTCCAACAGATAAACATCACGAAAAATCCCTGGTATACGGAATTTATCCTGATCCCCCGGTAACTGCCATCACACCATTTCGGCACGATAACGGTGAGGCTATCCTAGCCTAACTGTAAATAATTCGTTACATAAGATTCAGAGATGCAATAACTGATTTGGCTATAATCTACATTTGGTGATTTGCCCGGGGAATAAAATAGGCGTGGTGGTGATGTGTATAAATCCTGAAAACAATTAGATAATATCATGACAAAATCCTTACAGTGGAATGAAAATGTTTAATAAATTTCACCTAAGATTAAGATTTTGTGACTTATATCACGATCTTTGTTTTACAGAATGTAAAATTTAAAATACAATCTTCGTCAACTTTTAAATACACAACAAGGAAAATCTATGAACAAAACCATAGGCAGTACGCTGCTAGTGGCAGGAACCATGATTGGCGCGGGCATGCTGGCAATGCCGCTCACCTCCGCCGGCATCGGATTTAGTTTCACTTTACTTTTATTATTAGGCTTGTGGGGATTACTTACCTTTACCGCGCTGTTATTCGTAGAACTTTACCAAACCGCACCGAGCGACGCCAGCATCGGCACCCTTGCCGAACAATATTTCGGTCGCCCGGGACGCATTATCGCCACCGCCGTATTAATCATTTTCTTATACGCCCTCATCGCCGCTTACATCAGTGGCGGCGGCTCCTTATTGGCTGACACACTGCCGACCATCGCCGACGGCGACACCACCGGCAAAATCGCCGTATTAATTTTTACACTTTTCTTCGGCGCATTTATCGTCATCGGTACGCACAGCGTCGATAAAATCAACCGCTTATTATTTTTCACCATGCTCGGCACATTCATCGTGGTATTGGCACTCATGTTGCCGGCGATCAAATTCGATAATCTCATGGCAATGCCCATTGATAACGCCCTCATCATTTCCGCCGGTCCGGTATTTTTCACCGCATTCGGCTTCCACGGCTCCATTCCAAGCCTGAACAAATACCTCGGCGGCAATGTGAAAGCCCTGAGAATCTCCATTTTGGTCGGCTCGGGTATCACCTTATTCGCCTACATGTTATGGCAACTTTCCACCCACGGCTTGCTGACCCAAAACGCGTTTTTACAAATCTTACAACAGGATGCTACGCTGAACGGTTTGGTCACCGCCACCTTAACCATTACGCAAAGCAGCATCATCGCAAACGCAGTAAAAATCTTCTCAACCCTGGCGCTAATCACCTCATTTTTAGGCGTCGGCATCGGCTTATTGGAATGTATCGAAGACTTGCTGAAACGTTCATTTAATGTTCACGCAGGACGCATTTCTCTGGGTTTATTCACATTCGTTCCGCCTATCATCTTCGCCCTGTTCTACCCGCAAGGCTTCATTTTAGCCTTAGGCTACGCCGGACAAATGTTCGCTTTCTACGCCGTCGTCCTACCGGTCGCCCTCGTCTGGAAAGCACGTAAAATCCACCCGAACCTGCCATACAAAGTCTGGGGCGGCAATTTAACGCTGATGGTGGTTTTGGTCTTAGGCGTGATTATCACCTCCATCCCCTTCGCCATCCGCGCGGGCTACTTGCCGTTTGTGGTGGGGTAAAAAACACTGAAAAAACCGACCGCACTTTGCTCGGGAAGATCAAAGTGCGGTCGGTTTTTAAGATGGATTTTAATGAGGCGTATTACTGCCCGTAATAAGCGTTTTTACCGTGCTTACGCAGATAATGTTTATCCAGCAATTCTTGTTGCATCGGTTGTAGATTCGGGCGGAGTTGGCGGCTGAACAGGTTCATGTAGCCGATTTCTTCCAGCACCACCGCGTTATGCACGGCGTTGTCGGCGTCCGTTCCCCAGGCGAATGGGCCGTGGGAATGCACCAATACGGCAGGGACATCTTTCGGCTCGATACCGCGTTTGCGGAAGGTTTCCACGATAACTTTGCCGGTTTCTAATTCATATTCGCCTTGAATTTCCGCCGGGGTCATTTTGCGGGTGCAAGGAATGGCACCGTAGAAATAGTCGGCATGGGTGGTGCCTGCGGCGATAAGATCTTCGCCGGCTTGTGACCAGATGGTGGCGTGGCGGGAATGGGTGTGCACGATGCCGCCGATGGTCGGGAACTCGCGATACAATTCCAAGTGGGTCGGCGTGTCGGAAGACGGTTTTTTGCTGCCTTCAACCACTTTGCCGGTGAATAAATCCACCACCACCATGTCTTCGGCGGTCATGACATCGTATTCCACGCCGGATGGTTTAATCACTACCAGATTTTTTTCGCGCTCAATGGCGGAAACGTTGCCCCAAGTGAAAGTCACCAAATTGTATTTCGGTAACGCCATATTCGCTTTTAAGACTTTTTCTTTAAGTGCTTCTAACATGGAAAACCACCTTCTTTCATTTTTTGTTCAATCCAACGACGGGCGTTAATAATTTCCGCAATCGGTTCTTCCGCTTTTTCCGTCCACATTTCAATTAAGAATGCACCGCGATAATTCAATTCTGCCAATGTTCTGAAACAGGCGGCAAAATCCACACACCCCTCACCGAACGGTACGTCACGGAATTGTCCTTTGCAGGTGTCGGTGACTTTGTAAGTGTCTTTCAGGTGAATGGCGGAGATTTTGTCGATGCCCAGCTTCAATTCTTCCGCCACGTTATCGTTCCACGCACTTAAATTGCCGAGATCGGGATACACGGTGAACCACGGCGATTTGATAATGTCATCCCATTTTTTCCAGCGACTGATGGAGCTCATAAATTGCGTATCCATAATTTCCACCGCCATAGTCACTTGATTACTTGCCGCCAGTTCCACCGCCCATTGCAAGCCCTCTTGGAAGCGTTGAATAGTGCCTGCGTCCTGCTCTTCGTAATATACGTCATAACCCGCCAACTGAATGGTACGAATGCCTAAATCGACGGCTAATTTAATGGCTTTTTCCATGATTTCATGAGCTTTAGCGCGGGTTGCTTCGTCACGACTGCCGAAAGGGAAACGACGATGCCCGGAAAGGCACATGGAAGGAATAGTGACGCCGGTTTTGATAATGGCTTGCACCAACTGAATGCGTTCTTTTTCGCTCCAATCCAAACGCGCCAAACGCTCATCGCTTTCATCGATAGAAATTTCGACAAAATCAAAACCGCAGGCTTTGGCGATGGACAGGCGATCCTGCCAGCTAATATTTTTCGGCAGGGCTTTTTCATAAATACCCAATTTATGTTTTCTCACAATACACTCCTTTACTTATGGATCAGCAGTACGCCACATCAGGCAAGAATAACCTCTAATCCTTTGTCTCTTAATTCTTGAATAATCTTTGGATCGGCTTCTTTTCCAGTCACCAGTAAATCAATATCTTTCAATTCGCTAAACAACATGCCTACTTCACGTCCGAGCTTTGAGCTGTCAACCAACGCAACCAGTTTGCTGACCTTGGATAAAATATGCTGTTCCGAATTAGCGATAATCATATCCGTTTTGTATAAGCCGTCTGTGGTCATGCCTTTGCCACTGGTAAACATAATATTGGCGGCATAAGCCGGTTCGTTAGTGGAGTTCAGGGATAGAGTCACCGCTTTATTTTTATTGTATTGACCGCCCATAATGACGACATCGTCATGATTATGTTCAATGAGGAAATTAGCCAAAGGCAAATAGTTGGTAATGATCTGTACATTGCGTCCGCACAGGCTATCCGCCAGCATTTGCATGGTGGTGCCGCAAGTCAGTACGACACTTTGCCCATTTTCACAAAGTTTTGCTGCGGCTTCGGCAATGCGTTGTTTTTCTTCGGCATTATTAACAACACGGGGCTGTGCATATTTTTTACCGTTAAGGGCAAGGTATTCGGCGCCGTTGCGGACTTTCCTAAGCAACCCTTGCGCATTTAATTTATTAATATCGCGACGTGCTGTTGCCGGCGAGATGTTAAAGGTATCGATAATTTCGTTGGTCGAAAGAAGGGTTCGCTCTTTCAGTAAATCTAATATTTGATTATGACGATAACGTTCGTTCATTATGTTTTCCTTTTCATTTCCTACATCCATAACCTAATGAACCGCCTGAGAATTGCCGCCGCTAAAAAGCGACGGCAATATTTTATTTAACCTAAAGCATGGATTTAAACTGAATGTTCGGTTCCTGCTCAAAGCAATCATCAAAACCGCGCGGATGATGATATTCAATCAAATCTTTATCACGCGGGTACACATATTTACCACCGACTTCCCAGATAAACGGATGGAATTTATATTGCAAACGATCTTTACGCATACGCCAGAGCGCAAGAATTTCATCGGTACTCGCCATAAAGTTGGTCCAAATGTCGTGATGAACAGGAATGATAACATTGGTGCGCAAACATTCTGCCATACGGAGTAAATCAATTGAAGTCATTTTATCGGCAATACCCACCGGATTTTCACCATAGTTATTCAATGCCACATCAATATCGAAATCTTTACCGTGCTTGGCAAATTGAATGGAATAATGCGAATCTGCACCATGGTAAATATTACCACCTGGTGTTTTGAACACATAGTTCACCGCTTTACGCCCCATTTCTTCATCAGACGGGCAAAGCCCTTTTAATTCGCCACCTCTCTCTTCCGCACCTTCCACCGGCAATGTCACCAGGCAAGTGCGGTCGAAAGAATCCAAGGCATAAATTTCAACATCTTTTAATTTCACCATATCACCCGGTTTAACGATAATGATGCGTTCTTCCGGTACACCCCAATTTTTCCATAATTCAGCGCAATGCCATGGACCAACAAATTTCACATGATCCAATTTCGGGTTATTCACGATTGCTGCCGCGACGTTTACATCAATATGATCGCTGTGATAATGGGAAGCTAAAATGAAATCCACTTCGTTAATGGCAAACGGATCCAAAACCATTGGCTGGGCACGCAGGTTCGGTTGTAATTTACGCACGCCCGCCATGTTCGCCATTTGGTGACCGCGCACCATATCTTTTACTTTTTTAGTACTCTTACCACGATTGCACCATAAGTCCATGCAAATATTGGCGCCCGCGGGAGTTTTTATCCACACACCGACGCAACCTAACCACCACATGGCAAAATTGCCCTCGGGAACGACTTCGTTCTCAATTTCTTCATTTAACCAAGTGCCCCATTCAGGAAAAGTAGAAAGGATCCAGCTTTCACGGGTAATTTCATTAACTTTAGCCATACAATAACTCCTTGTTTTAGGTTTAGTAGAATAATTTAATCATTTATAATCATAAACAATCATTTTCATTAATGGAATCTTTTTTTTAAATTTTTCTATTAAAATATGTTAAAAATTTATTAAATTCCAGACTTAGCTAACGTTTTAACCTTAGATAACAACGCCAACTCTTGATTCTAAATTTTTAATCACACATAAGTATTTCAATAAAATAAATCGTGACATCGCTCACATTTTATCAAAAAAAATCTTTGAAAAATCATTATAAATATTTATTATCCGCCGCCAACAAACGAAGTTTACGCATGAATATTTATATTAACTCTACATTTCAAGGAGCATTACCATGGAAATCTTCATGTGGATCAACGAACAGATCCTATCTAAAGCGCCCTTACTGCTCGGTATCGTAGCCTGTATCGGTTATATTCTGTTAAGAAAAGACACGGCAACCATTATCAAAGGCACGATTAAAACCATCGTAGGCTTTATGTTGGTACAAGTGGGAGCAGCGACCTTGGTTGCCGGTTTTAAACCAATTATTGAAAATCTGGCGAAGTTCCATAATTTAACCGGTGCGGTCATTGACCCTTACACCAGTATGCAAGCGACCATCCAAACCATGGGCGATAACTACGGTTGGGTCGGCTATGCCGTATTATTGGCGCTGGCATTGAACATTTTATTAGTGGTATTCCGACGCTTTACCGGTATTCGTACCATCATGCTTACCGGCCATATCATGTTCCAGCAGGCGGGTTTGGTTGCGGTGTTCTATATGATCATCGGCGCCTCTATGTGGGAAACCATTATTTATACAGCAGTCATCATGGCGTTATATTGGGGTATTTCCTCCAATATTATGTATAAAGCCACCCAATCCGTTACCGGCGGTGCCGGCTTCTCCATTGGTCACCAACAACAGGTCGCCTCATGGATTGCCACTAAAATCGCACCGAAACTGGGTGACAAAAACAACAACGTGGATCACATGGATTTACCGAAATGGTTACACATTTTCCACGACAGCATCTCTGCCACAGCCATTGTTATGTCCGTATTCTTCGGCATTATTTTACTTTCCTTCGGATTGGATAATCTGCAGACCATGGCGGGCAAAACCCACTGGTCAATTTACATTTTAGAAACCGGTTTAAAATTCGCCGTTGCCATTCAAATTATCGTTATGGGTGTGCGTATGTTCGTCGCCGAGTTATCGGAAGCCTTTAAAGGGATTTCCGAACGGGTGATTCCAAATGCGGTACTCGCCATTGACTGCGCGGCGATTTACGCTTTCTCCCCGAACGCCATGGTATTCGGTTTCATGTGGGGTGCCATCGGTCAATTCGTGGCGGTAGGTATCCTGCTCGGCTTCAGCGCACCGATTTTAATCATTCCGGGCTTTATCCCGATGTTCTTCTCTAACGCCACCATCGGCGTCTTCGCCAACCACTTCGGCGGTTGGAAAGCGGTCATGAAAATCTGTTTTGTGATGGGGATCATTGAAGTATTGGGTTCCGCCTGGGTTATTCAACTCTTCGCAACCCAAGGCACTACCTTTAATGGCTGGATGGGTATGGCAGACTGGGCGTTATTATTCCCGCCTGTTTTGCAAGGTATTGTGAGCATCCGATTCTTCTTCTTTATTATCGTCGCACTCTCCCTGGTTTATATGTTCTTTGCCTCTAAAAAATTGCGTGCTGATGAAGCCGCTGCAACTGCTGCAGGCAGAACCTTAGAGCAAATGGACGGTTACAACTTAGACGACGAACCTGTCACCGAAATACAACGTGAAGCTCAACCTGCCGAACAAAGCGGCGAGCGCCCGATTCGTATCTTAGCCGTATGTGGTTCCGGTCAAGGTTCTTCCATGATGATGAAAATGAAGATCAAAGGTTATCTGGACAAACGTGGCATTCCGAATATTATGGATTCCTGCGCAGTGACCGACTACAAAGGTAAACTCAACGAAGTAGATATTATCGTTGCATCCAAACACTTAGCCGGCGAAATTGAAGTGGGCGAAGGCAAAGCCGTACTCGGCGTGCAAAATATGCTTAACCCCGGCTCTTTCGGCGATGAATTGGTCGAATTAATCAATAAACATCATTCTGCCTAATCACTGACTTCCCCTGCAAGGTAGGGGAAGTTAGGCCTCAAAAGGAGTAACGTCATGCTAAAAGAATCCCTTATCGAAAATAATTCCATCAGACTCGACCAATCTGCATCCAACTGGGAAGAAGCCATTAAAATCGGTACAGATTTACTAGTCGCTTCAGGTGCCATCGAACCGCGTTATTACGACAATATTGTAAACAACATCAAAAAGTTCGGACCTTATATCGTTCTTGCCCCGGGGCTTGCTATGCCGCACGCCCGCCCGGAAGAAGGCGTAATCAAAACCGCATTCGGCTTAACCACATTAAGCACGCCGGTAGATCTCGACGGCGAATCCATTTCCGTGCTACTCACCCTTGCCGGTAGCGATTCCAATTCCCACATGGAAGGCATCATGGAAATCACTCAAATTTTCGACGATCCCGACAGCGATGACGGCGTGAATATCCAAAAATTCCTGGATTGCAAAACCACGGAAGAAGTTCTCGCCATTATTGATGCCGCATTAAATGCGTAACCTAACTTCAAGGTTGAAAAACATCGCCAAAATCAACCGCACTTTTATGAATGAAAATTAACAGAGGAAAACAAAAATGAATAAACCATTACTTCAAATCGCCTTAGATTCACTCAATCTGGAAAAAGCTGTCTCAGATGCCAAACAAGCGGAAAATTTAGTGGAAATCATTGAAGTAGGCACGATTCTTGCCTGCGCTGAAGGTATGAAAGCAGTTTCCACCCTACGCGCATTACACCCGGACCATATCATCGTGTGCGATCTGAAAACCACCGACGGCGGCGCAATTCTAGCCAAAATGGCATTTGAAGCCGGTGCCGACTGGCTCACCGTCTCCGCCGCTGCCCACCCTGCCACTAAAGCGGCATGCAAAAAAGTTGCCGATGAATTCAATGCAGAACACCCGAATCTCAAAGTGAAAAAAGAAATCCAAATTGAAATTTACGGCAACTGGACATTAGATGATGCTAAAGACTGGGTTGCGTTGGGTGTGACACAAGCCATTTACCACCGCTCACGGGATGCCGAACTCGCCGGCAAAAGTTGGACAGCGGAAGACTTAGAACTCATGAAACAATTATCGGCTTTAGGGCTTGAACTCTCCATCACCGGCGGCATCGTGCCAAAAGACATTCATTTATTCAAAGACATCAAAAACGCCAAAGCCTTCATCGCAGGCCGCGCATTAGTAGGCGAAAACGGCAAAGCCACCGCCGAAGCCATTCGCGAACAAATCAATCAATACTGGTAATTAAAAACACTGAAAAAAATGACCGCACTTTGATCGAGCAACGTCAAGTGCGGTCTATTTTTACAGCGAATTTTAACGTTTATCGCTTCCCCTCTTCCTTATTTTCCCCCTACCTCACCACACTCACCACCACGCTCACACCGGTTCTGTGTCCTTGTTCATCGGCGACGGTGATTTGGTAGGTGCCGCTTTTGGCGGGTTGCCATAAGAAGGCTTTGGATGCGGGGCTTTCGCCTAAGTAGACGTTATTCACAAACCAATAAAGGTGTTGAACTTCGCCGGAGGTTGTGGCGGTCAGCGGAATGTGGTTTTCCGGGCTGTTCATATTGATGTAGTAAGTGCGGTTTTCCAGTGGCGATGTCATCTTCAGTGGATTATACGTAATTTGTTGCAAGGATTGGTTTTGTTGCTCGTAAGGGCATTCGACGTTGACGATGGGATTGCGTTTTATGATGCCCGCCTGCGCAAACATTTTTTGATAGTCACTGCCCCAGATTTCATAAATTTTTTGCTCCGTTTGCGCATTCGGATCCGTTGCGCAAGCCAGGACGTCTGTGCCTTTGCGCACGCGTAATTGTTGATAGGTATTGCTCACCTGAATAGGCGACTTACCCGGGATAAACAAGGTTTTCGTGAGCTGCTGACAATATTTGTTCGGCAGATTGCCGTCGGCGGCACACACAGGGACTTCCGTTAATTTCAATTTGTCACGACTAAGCGGATTTTTCATGTTCGGGTATTGCGCAATGATGCCGTCCGCCAGTTGTAAAAATAACGGTGCGGCAAGGCGGCGACCGATAAAGTGCGGGTTACTTTTATTGTTAAAATTGCCGAGCCACACTACCAGCGTGTAATTACCGAAATAGCCCGCCGTCCAGGCATCTCGCAAGCCATTCGACGTGCCGGTTTTCCAGTAAATGGGCAGTTTGGTTTTGATGGCTTTGTTGTAAATATCGGTGCGAATGTTCTGCGATAAAATATCGCCCAACATATAGCTGCTTTCGGGGCTTAATAAGGTGGCGCTTTGCGTTGCGAGCGCGCTTTTTAACGTGTGTAACGGTCGCCATTGCCCGCCATTGGCAAGAGCGGCATATAGCCCCGCCAGTTGTTGCATGGAAAGCTCCGCACCGCCCAGCACTAATGACAACCCGTAGTGTGCTTTTTCCTTCGGCAAGGTGATTTTTGCCTGTTTAAGCAAATCGTAAAGATCGGGATATTTCAACCGTTGCGCCATGTCCACCGCCGGAATATTACGACTTTGCAGCAACGCCTGCGTGACGCTCACCGGGCCCAGAAAATTGCCTTCATAATTTTCCGGTTGATAATCGGCGAAGGTGGTCGGCAGGTCTTTTAAAATTGTTTTGGGATGTACCAAACCCTGATCAAACGCCAAGCCATAAATAAACGGTTTTAACGTGGAACCGTAAGATCGCTTTGCCAGCGTGCCGTTAATCTGCCCGCTGATATGTTGATTAAAATAATCGCCGGAACCCACCAGCGCCTTAATTTGCATGGTGCGATTGTTCACCAGCAGAACGGCAAGATTGTTCACGCCATACGGCTTTTGCTGTTGCAGATAACGCAGACTAATACGCTCCACCAAACGCTGTAAACCGCTGTTTAAGCCGGTAACGATTCGTCCGTTTTGAATCGCCTCGCTTTCAGCGTATTGTTGCAATACTTGATCGGTAAAATGCGGTGCAAAAAACGGGAGTTTTTCAAGGGGGCGTAACGGATAATTTAATTTAAAATGCGACTGCCATTGACGATCTTTAGGATGACTTTCCACCCAGCGAGCATAGAGTTTATTACGCGCATTAAAAAGCTGCGCATTAAGTTGCTGATTGTTTTGCTGAATGTAAGCGTTCGGATTTTTCGGCAAAATCGCCAAAGTCATGGCTTCCGCCAAGTTCAGGTTCTTACTGGCCCGGTTAAAATAAATCAGGCTCGCCGTACCCGCCCCTTCAATGTTTCGTCCATAAGGAGCAAAATTGAAATAGGCTTCCAGAATTTCCCGTTTGGAATACTGTAATTCCAGCTGAATGGCGCGCAGAATCTGCTCGATTTTTCCGCCGATGGTGCGGCTATCAATCTTCCACAATATCCGCGCCAGTTGCATGGTAATGGTCGAACCGCCTTGTGGTGAGCCGCCGAATAAATAGGTTTGTGTCGCTCCGCGCAATAAACCGTAAGGATTGACCCCGAAATGATAATAAAACCATTCGTCTTCCTGAAATAACACCGCATCTACCAATTGCGGCGAAAGTTCTTCCAACGGCGTCCAAAGACGATATTTCTGATCTTTTGCCGTGGTCAGGCGTAACAGATTCTGCTGTTCGTCATATACTGCGATGGAATAAGGGAAACGCTGTTTTAACGGAATGTGAGGTAAAAAACGCCCCCCTATGCATGTAAGCAATAAGCCGCATAGAACAAAATAAAGACTTTTACGGGATATCTGTGACATAAAATCAATTATGGATAAAAACACTAAGAAAAGTGTGGTATATTCTTGATATACTTTAATAAAATATTAAAAATAATAATGTACTTTTGAATTAAACAACCCACAACCAAATCACTTTTCCTACAACGAGAAAAAGAGATCTGCTTCATAGTTCAAAAGGAAGCCGCCGACGATTAACCAAATATAAATCAATGTGCCGAGAATTAATGGTTTTAATCCTGCCTGTTTAATTGCGCCGAGGTGCGTAGTTAATCCTAATGCCGCCATCGCAGCAACAAGTAAAAAAGCATCCAGTTCGACTAAAAGTTTCACTAAAAAATCCGGCAATAAATTGAAAGAATTGAATACTGCAACCGCAATAAACCAAAGGGCAAACCATGGAATAGTAATTTTACGTTGTTCCCCGCCTTGAGAATCTTTGTTAAGCAACCAAGACAATCCCAGCAAGAAGGGCGCCAGCATCATTACCCGAATCATTTTGGTGATGACTGCCGTGTTCGCTACAACGGGACTAATATTGCCACCTATGGCATACACCTGAGCTACCTCATGCACACTGGAACCCACATAAATGCCAAACTGGTGCGGGGTAACCAATACATTTACCCAAGAATATAAAGACGGATAAAGAAAAATGGAAAGTGTACCAAAAATCACCACCACAGCAATTGCGACCGAAACTTTATGAGATTCCGCTTTGGTGACCGGCGCTGCCGCCATCACTGCAGCAGCGCCACAAATACTACAACCGGAAGCTGTGAGATAAACAAGTTGCTTATCCATTTTAAGGTAACGGATCCCGATGGAGCAGGTCAGAAAAAATGTAGAGAGTAACATCAGAGCATCCGTTAAAATCGCGTTTACACCGACCTGCGCAATGTCATGCAAAGTAAGCCGAAAGCCATACAATACAATCCCTATCCGTAAAATTTGTCCTTTTGCAAATAAAATGCCTTTTTCAAGGTGCTGCTCGTATCCTTTATAAACGCTATTGCCAAATATCATCCCCAGCAAAATTGCGATGATTAATGCACTTAAATGTAACTGAAGAGCAAATGTCGTTTGGCTTATTTTTTCGGCTATAAGTGCTAAAAAAGCGACACAAATTAGCCCTAAGTATAATGTTCGATTTTTCATCTTATATGTTATAAAAGGGAAAAGAGGCTTCATTATACGCCGAGAAAATAAAAAAATGCAGTTGATTCTCACCGCACTTTAATGCATAAAACTAGAAGTATGGCTTATTGCAGAAAATAAAAAACTCTCCGTCGAACTGAAGGAGAGTTTTTATTTTTCAAACAGTTATTGTATAACTTCAATATAACCTTTATCGGCAGACTGTGCGTTCACCGTGCGGTTATACATATTTTCCGTATAGGCGCGAGGAATTTGGAATTTACCCGTGTTTACGGCTTTTAATTGGTAGTTAATCACCGTAGTAGTGTCACCCACTGAACCGTAACTCAACATACGATCTTCACGCAAATCGCGATGAATGAAGTTAAACATATAAATTATGTCACCTTCTTTGACATTCACGGTTTCATCACCATTACTGTTCACCACTTCAAAACCGGCCGGATAGAGATCAGTAATCACCATATTATCCAGTTCATTTTGTAATGAACGCACCTTAACTTGTACATTAATCACATCGCCAAGTTTCACGGAAGTCACCGGTTTGCCTTCTTGATCTAAATAAGTGCGGTCGATTTCTACGCCGTTTTTAATAGCTTCAGCAGGCGCCTGCTGCACATAACCGGATTGACTAATGGTATACCAGGCTTTTTGCGTGCCTTGGTTGACAAAATTTAATTGCGCGTTATCCGCATTGATATTGGCCAACACAAAAGCACCCTGCACGCTGCCAATATTTTGCCCGTCCTGCTGAATCTGCAGGTTTGCAACTTGTTCGGCGTGTTGCTTACTATAAGCATCTAACGCCAACAACACCATAGCGGAAGACAAGGTATTATAACGATTGTCGTTTAAATCCTGCACGATGCTACTTAATAGGGTGTCGGATAATTGTTCCGCCTGCTCAGGGAAATGACGCGCTAATACATACAAAACCGCCCCCTTCTCAATCAACGGATCCAAATAATCTCGGTAGAACCACGTGTTTTTAGGCTGCGGATTATTGAATTTCGCCATCACATTGCTAATTAGATTATCCGCATCTTCTTCCTGTTTCACCAACTGATAAGCGCCTGCCAGCCAAGCTACGGTTAAATCGAATCGCCATTCTTCCGCTTTGAAATTTTGTTCCAATAGGCTGCGAATAGACAGCAAACTGTCACTTGGCACTTGCCCTAAACGTGCTAATAGATAAGTGGCATAAGCGCGCTGGCGCAACATGGCTAAATCATCTTCACTTTCAGGGCGGCTTAAACGCTCTAACGCTGTGATGGATTTATTAAACAAGCCATTTGGCGTGATCCAGGCCGCCGGCAATTGCACACCGTGTTCTTGCGCTTCAATTAGAAAATGCGCCACATAAGCGGTTAAGAATCCGTCATCCTCATCTAATCCCGACCACAAGCCAAAACCTTCGTTAACAGTTTGACGTGCCGGTAACAAACTAAAGACGCGGTTCAGATTACTCTGAATTTGCTGTTTGCTACTTTGTGTCGCAGTGTTATCTCCCACTTGCGACAAGATCCCCAGCAAGCTTTGATATTCAGGATTATTGGTAAATAACAAATTCGGCATAGCGGCGCTGATAATCTGCTCCGTGCATAAATTGTCGTAATTGCCTAAATAACTGCTTATGCCTTGCGCCAAGGCTAACGGTGCAGGCGAAATCAGCGCGCTTTGCTCGCGTAGTTGCGGGAATAACACATTCGGAAAGCCGCTTTGAGCCTGTTGGTTTGCCGCCACTTCACCCACTTTGATGAACTGCTGCTTTGCCGTTAACGGACGAACGGAAATACCGTATTTTCGCTCAACCTGCGCTGGTTGTTGCTGTTCATTCAAATACGCGGCAGTGAAGTATAAAATACCGCTGCCAAGCAGGTCCGTAGCTTTCAATTGGAAATTCACTACACCTTCGCTCATCGGTTCCAACATAATCGCGGTTTGCGCATTACTCAACACTTGGAATTGCGGCGCCACATTGAGTTGAACCAGAACGTTTTGCTTGCTTTTCGTGTTATTGGAAACAGTCAGACTCACTTTGGTTTCGTCGTTCGGCGCTAAAGTAATCGGGGCGGTTGGTGACAACACCATATCATCACGCACTAAGGTTTCCGTTTGACCGATATTCATTTGCAAACCATCGTTTGTCACAGCAATCGCCATCACTTTAAGATTGCCGTTAAAACCTTGCGGCACTTGATAATTCACAGTTTTTGTGCCGTCCACATCGATAATATTCGACCAGAACACCGCCGGTTTGTCGGTTTTACGTTTAAACGGATTGGTATTCGCTGCGATGGCCTTTTCTAGTGCTGCAGTTTCTTCGGCGTCACCACCGGTTTGCGCAAACTGCAACACTTTACGGAATTCCGGCAAAATCAAATCCAGAATTTGCAAGGTTTCCACTTGCAACGCATATTTCGGGAAGAAGAATTGTAACGGATCTTCCTGTCTATGCCCCGCCACCTGCAAAATGCCTTCGTTCACCGCATAAATCACGGCTTTACTTGGTCTATCAGTAGATAACGTAAATTTGACTTTCTCACCGGATTTCACTTGTTGCGGCGCACTCAGATTTACATTCAAACGGTGGTTATCGACATTAACACTAAATGGTGCCACACCATAACTTAGCGGGCTGGTGAAAATGTCATCAGATTGCATATCGCGGGAGAATTGCACATTAATGTAACCGCTGCCTTCAAAATTCTCCGGGATTCTGATTTGTTGTACCGAACGATTGGTTGTGGATTTAAACCATTTATGAGTATACACACGCTCGCGTTCGATAGTGATTAAACCGCTGCCCGCATAAGGCGCGTTAATTGCCACTTCGATTTCTTCACCCGGCATAAATTGTTTTTTGTTCAGATTCAACTTAAGTTCGGTGTTTTTATCCATGGCAACCGTAACGTTGCTGTTACCGATAACCGTATAAGGAATGCGATTGACGGTTTCGCCGTATTGATTATTAATCACTAACACGAAATCGCCGCTACGCTCGGTATTCAAAGCAAAATCCGAACCGTTCTGATCGATATTAAGCGGTTTTTCATCCAGCTGGCTTTCTACCATTTTGGATTCATATTTATAGGCACCGGAACGTTGCTCGGTTAGCACGGAAACATATTTACGTTCCATTAACACCGCACTTAACCCTCGCACTGAGGTTTTTTGCAAGCTTGGATTAATGGCGATTAAATTTACCTTGCTCTCGCGCTTTTCTCTTAAATAATTTAAGTCTTGCGCGCTGCTGTAGCCCACTAACCAAGGTTGCGCAGAAACCAATATCGATTGCACTTTAGAGACACCGCGACCGCTATTATTTTCATAACCGTCCGCAGTGAAATACAACATTTGTACGGTATTTTCCGCTTCATGCTCCAAATTCAAGGCAAAAATCGCATTACCGTTATTATCTGTCGTTTGATCCTGCAATTCAGTTTCTAACAGGATTGCATTTTTGTTACGTTGATTATCATAGAATTGATAATTTTTATACTGCGGAAAACTTGGGAAAATAGCGTGCAACATAATATTCGCTGCCACTCTGCGTTTTTGTGCCGGTGTGCCGAATAAATTGGTTAAATGCACGGTAGCATTCAAATCTTGTGGTGAAACCCAGCCGAGCTGTTGGCTGTTATCAAACATCGTATTTATTCTTAAGGTATCCGGTTCAAATTCCTGCACTTGGAATGTCATGGAACCTACATCAATTTTTTCCTGTTGCTGGCCAATATAAATATGTGCCAGCCATTCGCCGGTTTCCGCACTATCCGATAACGGGTAAGTCAGCTCATTAAACCCGCTTTCGCTCACACGAATATTCTTTTGCCACTGGGTTTTGCCGGATGGCGAGGTGATTTCCAGTGTCAACGGCACATTGGCTAAGGATTTTTTCCAATCCAAAGCCTTACTGATCATGCCAATATAGACAGACTCGCCCGGACGATAAATGCCACGATCATTAAACAGGAACGTTTTAATAGCATTTTGTTCCTGTGACATTTCCTGGCCGTGAATAGCAAACCGGGAGAAATCTAATGTACGGTCGGATTTATCAATCGGCAAGAATGACTGATCTTGCCCGCGTGTCACCAAATACATCACCGGCTCAAGCTCCTGCTTATAATTCTCTAAAGAAGGGAGTTGGGCAACGCCAAGCCTGTTAGTGTATTGGCTGGCGATAATAGTGTTATTACGGGAAATCACTTTCACCAGAGCACTTGAAACCGGCGCTCCGCTTGCAATTGATTGTACAAATACGGATTGTGTGCCGTCCGCCGCTTTTTTGGCGATGATACCTAAATCTGTCAAGATGATTAAACGATAATCACTTTTTTGTGAATCCGGATCAACATCAAAATAGTAGCCATCGCCATCACGACTGTCTTTTAAACCACCGCCTTCAGATTTATCCTTAGCATTGACCGCACTTGCCTTCACCCAGAAGATCCCTTGCTTCGGTAAGCCTCTTTGTGATAAATCCACGCTGAGATAATCGGATTTGCGCGGATCGCGATTGGCAACGGTCAGGGTTTCCGTTTTAAAGGTTGCTATATCGTCAAATTTCAAGTTGCCCAAATCCGGTTTTTGGAAATTGTTGCTGTTCAAATTTGCCACATGGCGCAATTGTTCCGCTTGCACACGACCAATATCCAATCGCACACGGTCTGTATTGCGCACAGCAAGTGTAACTTTGCCATCGCCATATTGAGACAATAAGGAACCTTTGCCCACAAAGCTCACATACGTCGGATAATTTGGCACACATTCCAGGCTACCGATAGCTTTTTTCAATTGGTAACCACCCAATGCGGTGAATTTATTATCCAACTGCAAATAAAGACAACGCCCTTCCGGAATATTAAAACGGAAGGATTGATTGTTGGCATACGGACGTTCGCTTGGAATAAGTTCAGGTTGAATGCGTTCACCGCCCTTCACTACGGCCTCAGTTAATTTTTCCACTTCCCAGCTTTTACCTTCCAGCGGTTCAGGCAGTAACACCGCGCTTAAATTATCGGCAATGTCTTTCCCTTTCACCCCATAATTAAAGTTGAAAGTTAGTACCTGATCTGCTTCATTTTTCTGATTGTTAACGATTTTGAAGCTGTTGTAGGAATTTTGCAGACTGTATTTCGACGGCACCTGCACCAGTTTGGTAATTTCTCTTTCTAAAGTATTCACTCCGGTTTTCGCGCGTAATGCCCGGCTGATTTTGGTCTGTACGAATTGATTCGGCTGGGTGGATAAAGAAAGTTCATCGGACCTAATCCAAGCTTCCAGCCTATTATCGGAATAACGAATTTTAAACTTCAGCGGGTTAATCAAATTCAGCGACTGATCTTGATTTTTATGCACCAAATTCACTTCAACCGCTTTTTCCAAGTCTTTCGGATCTACCGGATTGGAAAATACCAAATGGGTCAACGCATGGCGAATATGGGATAAATTCGGATCCTGATAAAACTCCGATTCGGATTCCACCACACTAAAAGGCTGAGTTTTCACGGAATGGGTATCCGTAACGGATTTGGCGTAAGTCAAACTTGGATTTAATACTTTCTTATCCAAGGTAATTTTATATTCTTGCCCTGTCGGCCAGTCCTGTGTCGGGGTAAAGCTAAGCAAATAGTCGCTTGACCAAATCCATTTCCCCTCAATGACAGGTTCCATTTTTATACCTTGGGTGATTTCGCTTTTTACTTTGTCAATAGGTGCTGCCGCGCCGCTAAATTCCACGTTCAACGGGTAAATTGTATTTGTCGTTTGCCCTTCACCGGATTGACTGTAAGACGTTTGCTCAATAGGATTAAATTTCACTTTAATCGCATTGCTGCCATCAGTTTTTTGGTGTTGATACCAATAAGCGCCGCCTGCTGTGGCAGCCAGCACGAGTGCGCTAAGTACTGAAAATTTTATTTTTCCCTGCATAGGACTTCTCCGTTCCTAAAATAATATTCTGCTAATCAATTTCACGTCTGTTAGTTTGTGCCGCCCACGGTAATCTGATCGATTTTCAACGCCGGTTGCCCCACGCCTACCGGTACGCTTTGACCTTCCTTACCGCAAGTGCCCACACCATGATCCAATTCCACTTCATCAGCAACCATAGACACATTTTGCATCACTTCGATGCCGCTGCCGATAAGGGTTGCCCCTTTCACCGGCTTGGTGATTTTGCCTTTTTCGATCAAATAGGCTTCGGAGGTGGAAAACACGAACTTGCCGGAGGTAATATCCACTTGCCCGCCACCAAAGTGCGGTGCAAAAATCCCGTGTTCTACCGATGCCACCAAATCCTCAAATTTATCTTTGCCCGCCAGCATATAAGTGTTGGTCATGCGCGGCATCGGCAAATGGGCATAAGATTCACGGCGACCGTTCCCCGTCGGCTGCACGCCCATCAAGCGGGCATTCATTTTATCCTGCATATATTTCTGCAAAATACCATCTTTAATCAAAACGTTATGTTGGCTAGGCACGCCTTCATCGTCCACCGTAACGGAACCGCGACGATCCATTAACGTGCCGTCGTCCACAATGGTACACAGTGGTGATGTCACCAATTCACCGATTTTGCCGCTAAACAAAGAGCTTTCTTTGCGATTAAAATCGCCTTCCAAGCCGTGTCCAACCGCTTCATGCAACAACACGCCGGGCCAACCTGCGCCCAACACCACCGGCATTAACCCTGCCGGCGCTGCCATCGCACTTAAATTCACCAACGCCTGGCGCACCGCTTCTTTGGCAAAATAAACCGCTCTTTGCTCGCCGTTATAGTTTTCAAAGAACCAATCCAAAGCGAAACGCCCGCCCGCACCTGCGCCGCCCCGTTCACGCTTACCGTCTTGTTCCACCAACACGGAAACGGACAAACGAATCAGCGGACGAATATCCGCCGCCAACGTGCCGTCGGTCGCCGCCACCAGCATTTCTTCATACACCATGCTTAAACCGGCATTCACCTGCACCACGCGCGGATCCGCCACACGGGCGGTTTTGTCCACCAAATGCAAGAGCTCGATTTTTTGTTCCTGGCTTAAACTGTGCAACGGGTTAATCGGCTGATAACGCAAAGGCGCGTCCACCGGGTTAAACTTCACCGGCAGAATAAAATTACATTGAGAAGGTTGCGCAATCCCGCGCACTGCCTGCGCACATTGCTGCAAATTGGCTAAATTAATTTGATCGGAATAGGCAAAACCGGTTTTCTCACCACTCACCGCACGCACGCCCACGCCGCGATCAATATGAAACCCGCCTTCCTTAATAATCTCGTCTTCCAGCACCCAGTTCTCGTCCTGACTGAGCTGAAAATACAAATCCACATAATCCACATTGCGCTGCGCTAAGGTATCAAACACATTCGGCAAATCCGCAAGCGTCAAATGGCTCTGCGCCAATAAACTTTCGGTCACTTTTTTTAACATAGAAATCTCGGTCATTTTATCGATAAAAAATTGGTCGGGATTATAACGTATTTTCCGCCAAAACCGAAAAGGAAAGTTACCTGAAAATGGCAATAAATCCGATATTTTCCAAAGAAAAAAGAGAGGGTTATCCGCAATTTATTTAAGGGTATAAATTCTATTTTGTTGAATTGCAGAGGGGGAATAAAAAGTGCGGTGAAAATTTAATGTGTTTTTTAACCGCACTTTTAATAATGTTTTTTAAGAATTTCTGCGTTGTGTTTTTTAACTATTTTAAAATAAAAGTGCGGTCATGTTTAAGGGTGTTTTTATTTATCTCCGTTCAATCACCACTTTAATATCTTCCGGCGGGGCATAGTAAGGCGCGGAGGTGATAAATAAATTTATCCCTAACTTGGCATAATCTGCCACGTTGTTTTTATTCACACCGCCGGCAACGGAGAGCAGCGTTTTTTTGCCCAGTTCTTTAACCAAAACCAATGCCTGTAGAACCTGTTCAGGCGACCATTTATCCAACTGAATAATATCCGGTTCTGCTGCAAGCATTTGTTCAAATTGCGGGAAATCATCGGCTTCCAATGTGATTTTATTTTCCGGGGCTTCTCGTCTCAAGCGGGAAACGATTTCTTGATAATCGGTCGGATTATCCAGCAAATTACGATGGTTGGTAAACACAAGTAAGGTTTCGCTTAGCCCCTGGCGATGAATATGTCCGCCGGCGGCAAGCACCGCAGCAGTTGCCAGTTTACGCGTATTCGGAATGCTTTTACGGGTACATGCCACGACCGCCTGTGGGTTGATTGCTTTCGCATTGGCAATCATTTCGGCGGTATATTGCGCCACGCCACAAGACCATTCCAGCACCAGTTGAACTACTTTCCACGCCTGATGTAATTTATCGGCTCTTCCATCGGCGCTTAACAGTAATGTACCGGCGGTCACATTCTCGCCGTCCGCAACATGAACCTTTACTTGAACATCTAGCTTACGTAACAGTTTTTCCGCAATCGCCATCCCCGCTACAATCCCTGTGTTTTTACGTTTAAATAATATTCTTGCAGAAACGTCATCCAGCCCCAAAGCATGGGTGGTGAGATCACCGCGATAAATATCTTCCAATAAAAAATCATTAAATTCTTTGTCTGAAAAGTAAATCATGGGTTGTCCTTATCAGGGAATTGTCCTTGCTTAAGCGAAATTGTTCGGTTTGCTAAATACTCTGCTTCTTTGAGTTCGTGCGTCACCAAAAGCGTGGTTATTTGATATTCCCGCCTTAATGTGTTTAACATTCGCCAAATATGGACGCGGGTTTGCCAATCCAGGGAAGAAAAAGGTTCATCGAGCAGTAACAAATTCGGCGGATTGATTAATACCCGGGCAAACGCAGCCCGTTGCTGTTCACCACCGGATAACTGACCAGGATAGCGATCGATTAAATGGGCAATTTTTAATTTTTCCAATAATGCCATTTGCACTTCAAATGACGTATGGGGGTTCGCCAGCGTTAAATTGCCGCTAACGGTTTTATGGGGAAACAAATAGAGTCGTTGATTTAAATAACGACAATTTCGTTGCCATGGCGCCAAGTTATCCAGCGATTGATTGGCTAATCTGATGGTGCCGGAATAATCCATATAACTGGCAATGGCGTTTAACAACGTGGTTTTGCCGCTGCCCGATTCCCCCACAATGGCGACACATTCGCCCGCCTGCACTGACAGGGAAATATTTTGCAGAATACCGGCAGATAAATGTTCAATCTTCAGCATCATTACACATTTCGATTTACAATTCGTAGAAGCATCAACAAACAAGCAGAAATAAACAGTAGCCACAATGATGCGCCAATAGCAATTTCAAAATCACCGCTGGAAATATTCAAGTATACCGCCATCGGCAAAGTTTCCGTTTTAAATCGGGTTGCACCGGCAAGCATTAGCGTGGCACCAAATTCCCCGATCGCCCGCGACCATGCCAAAATCACACTGCCTAATAACGGCTTCCAGCACATAGGTAATTCAATTTTCCATAAGGTTTTGAAAGGCGATAATCCCAAGCTATATGCTGCAAACCGATAACCTTGATCAAAAGACGAAAAAATGCCTCTTGTGCCGCGCAATAAAATAGACGACGCGATATACGTTTGCGCCACCACAATGCCAACGGGGCTGAAAATCCATTGGCTGATCGAAGGAATCCACTGACTCAAAATGCCTTGTGAATTAAATAGAAGCAATAAACTTAACCCGGTGACCAAAGGCGGCAAAACCATGGGTAAATCAAGAAAGGTATCAATAACTTTCTGCAAAGGTAACCGCACTTGACTCATCAACCACGCACTCGGCACAGCAAGACAAAACGCGAGAAACAGAGAAATTAAAGACGATCCCAATGACATTCCCAACGCAAAATGAAGCTCCGCATCAAAGAGCACCTGTTTGAAAAAATGAAAATCCAGCTGCGCCATTAAATAAAGCACCGAACCTACCACGATCAATAATAAAATCATCAACGGAATCAGTGCTAACTTTAAACCAAGGCTTTTATTTAACAGGTAAGAAGCCTTCATCAACAAAATATTTCACACCTTGCTCGGATTTAAAAAGATCAAATAATTGTTGCGCTTCCGCCGTATGCTTCGAAGAAGAAAGCAAAGCCACCGTCACTTTTTCTTCCAGTGTGCCTTGCGGATTAGGCAAAATGGTGACTTTATCGCGCACTTTCCATGCTCCTGAACGTCCGACAACCGCCGCATCCACGTCCCCATTCAATAAATATAACATCAACTGTTTTACCGTCGCGGCTCTCACCACAACCTTATCATTCAACTGTTGTTGATAGCCCGACAATTCAAAGATCTTCTCCGCGCCTTTGCCCAACGCCATCGCTTTGCTATCACCAATGCCTAAACGTAACTTGCTTTCCGCCAAGGCTTTAAAAGAATCAATGCTGGCGCTTTTATCCCGACGAATTGCCATCACCGGAATATGCAACACCACCGGCGCGGTGGCTTTGGTTTCCCCTGCCTGTGTAAGTTTTTCAACATAATCTGCCGAACCGGGCAAAAACAAATCACCGCTTTTCACCGTGTTATAACGCGCCAGAATCTGCCCCGAACCACCATATTCCACCGTTACTTTGTTGCCCGTGTCTTTTTCAAACTGTTGCACAATTTTCTCAACCGGATCTTTCAACCCCGCGCCGGCATACAAATATAATTCCGCCGCTTGCGCAGAAAATGCGGTCATCATCACCGCTGCTACTATTGCTAATTTTTTCATTTCATCCTCCATTACAAAGAAAGTAAATATAGCACATTGGTTATATAAATTTAATTATAGCGATGATTTTTTAAGTGCGGTGGATTTTTTTGGTGTTTTATCATGTGCTTTCAAAGTCTGACGCGCAATGGTGCGTAAATTTTGATGATTTTATATTCTTTAATGATTTATCCATTATCCCTATTTTTTTAAAACAAAAATTTTCTAAACTTCAGCAAGCCAGAAATAATCTAAATAGTTTAGGAAATTTATTCCGACTTGCAATCAAATCAAATATTCCAGTGGAAGAATGAAAGTTAGATGAAATGAGACAATTATTATTAGAAACTAACGTAGAATTTGACAAAATACCTTATTAGTATTAATAAAATAATATTGCAATTATACTTTAATTAAGGCACGATAAAGAAAATCTTACTGCGGTTATAATTAAAAGAATAACACCAAGTAAAAACATAAAGAGACAAAGAATAATCACATTTATATAATATCCAGAAAGCAAAAATTTTAGCCCAATATTAACCTAAGAAACTCGAATCATATTGTTGTTAAAATAACTGGTATAGCTAAAAATGATAAAATTATGAAAAATAATTCTAAATATATTACAAGAAATAATGAGTCGCCTTTATATGATAAAAATAGTGATGTGGTTAATTTAAGAGAAACGACTATCGATCTTGGTATAAAATAAGTATAGTTAGGTATAAGCAAGATCGTCGAAAAACGGCTAAAATTATTTTTTCAAGAAAAGATAGCTATAAGTCTACTCGTGAAATCAGTGAATTAAACTATTTAGAATAAATTTTCCTGATAAGAAGTTTTACTATTCCTGTTATCAAGACTCATATTCACATTGTTATTTTGAAATATGATAAAAAAACACTATATTAGAAAAAGTTATTTAATACAAAGAGGCAGTTTACAAAGAGCTCGAATTCAAGAGATATTATAATATATTTTTATTCTGAAACAGATAAAGAGCGGCTAAGGAATCAAATAGAAGGGGTGAATAAAAAAGATAAACGAAAAAATGCGAGTAAATACCTAACTTTTGATTTAGATAAGATACCTTATGAATTTTAATATAGTGGAAATTATAATTCTAAATTATATTGAAACAAAAAATAAAGATATGGAGAAAGTATATTGAAAGAAACCTATTAGAAAACGGGGTTAAAATAGGAAACAAAA
>NZ_NRDF01000039.1 GCF_003130205.1 Aggregatibacter actinomycetemcomitans | reverse complement strand
CTCAGTGTCTGGCACTTGGGACAGGTTCAATTTCTTACCCTGATTTTATGATTTAACTTTATCGGTTGAGATACAAGGGGCAGGTTCTGTGCCCGCCCGAATTTTGGGTGGATATTCACGGGCGGGCACAGGACCCGCCCCTACGCGAAAACACAAAAAAACACACTTGATAGCGCACGCTTCATAGCGTGTGCTTTTAACTTATGATATTACAGGCACGCGTTAGGAAACGCGCGCCATCGTGAGTGCCAGCCCGAACTTTTGGCGGATATTCACGGGCGGGCACAGGACCCGCCCCTACGCGAAAACACAAAAAAACACACTTGATAGCGCACGCTTCATAGCGTGTGCTTTTAACTTATGATATTACAGGCACGCGTTAGGAAACGCGCGCCATCGTGAGTGCCAGCCCGAACTTTTGGCGGATATTCACGGGCGGGCACAGAACCTGCCCCTTGTATCTCAACCGATAAAGTTAAATCATAAAATCAGGGTAAGAAATTGAACCT
>NZ_NRDF01000038.1 GCF_003130205.1 Aggregatibacter actinomycetemcomitans | reverse complement strand
GCGATTAATAACAGTTTTAAATTAAATTCGAGTAATCGCCTTTTCTCAATCACTCGCTCAGACTTTCTTGAAAGTCTTGTTTTCAGCTTGTTTCCGGATTTTTAAAGAACAGATAAGAATAATGTAAGTCCGTTGACTTACTATCATCATAGTTAAATTCATTTATCGAAATTAAAAGAAACGTTAGATAAACTTAACTATGACGATATTGGTGGAGATAAGCGGGATCGAACCGCTGACCTCCTGCGTGCAAGGCAGGCGCTCTCCCAGCTGAGCTATATCCCCAAGCATATCCTTTGGCTTTCACTCATACTCAATGCACTTGATGTATAAGTGGTGGGTCTGAGTGGACTTGAACCACCGACCTCACCCTTATCAGGGGTGCGCTCTAACCACCTGAGCTACAGACCCAACAGGATTTTGTCTTCGATGTCGTTCTTCCATTGTCTACAACCATCAAACAAACTGTGTGAACACTTAAAGTCGCTCATTAGTAAGGAGGTGATCCAAC
>NZ_NRDF01000037.1 GCF_003130205.1 Aggregatibacter actinomycetemcomitans | reverse complement strand
GCCATAAAGGCAAGACCGGACACACCAAACGTCACTTGGAAACACGCGGAAAAATCGTGATTTCCCACACCTTAGACGAGCGTCCGATTTCGGCACAAAACCGGAGTCGATGCGGACATTGGGAAGCGGATACGGTGTTGGGTGTGGCGGGAGGCGCCTGCTTAGTGACACTCACAGAACGAAAAAGTCGCTTTGAGTTAGCGATGAAAGTGTCGGCGAAAAAAGCGATGTTGGTCAAAGAGGCGACGATAACATTACTAAAATCCCACAATGTACGGTCAATTACGCCGGACCGGGGCAAAGAGTTTGCCAAACATCATTTGGTAACCCAAGCATTGGGAGCGGAATTTTATTTTCCCGAGCCGCATCAGCCGTGGCAAAGGGGAACGAATGAAAACACAAACGGGTTGCTTCGGGAATATTTTCCGAACCAACAGGATATAAACCAATGGAACGATGATTATATTCAGTCTGTCGTAGATAAACTCAATCTAAGACCACGAAAGTGTTTAGGCCGGAAAACACCTTATGAGGTTTACTTTAA
>NZ_NRDF01000036.1 GCF_003130205.1 Aggregatibacter actinomycetemcomitans | reverse complement strand
TAGACATAGTAGACAAAAGAGTTGGTTTTACCAACTCTTTCTATTTAGAAAATCCTTAATAAACACTATTTTATGCCTCCTTGTTAAGCCATTATGCACGGCTAATTTTTGTTTTAATTCTTTAAATAATCCCTCAAGTCGATTAGTGTTTTTTTCAATGCCTAAATCGGCATATTGTTCAAACGTAAATAAGTAATTCATATACCGCTTTAAACTTGCATAAGCACTTCTGACATTACGGTGTTTATAAGGAAAATAACCCTTTTCATTCGGCTTGTCCGAGCATTCCGTCAAAAACGTTTGATGATTCCGATACCACGAATAGAGCCGGACATAACAGTCATTTTTATGGCTGTTTTTAAGTGTCCTGACGAGCACTTTTAAGGTTTTCCCCGCTTCAGATTAATGCTTCTTACGCAATGCCCTCATGACGATTGCCACCATATGAAATTGACACATTTGTGTCGGCGTGTTGAACAAATCCTTTAATACTCCCCGTCTACCGTCGCAGGTAATCGATTGAATAACATAACCTTTTTCTCTTAGCCGATTAAATGCCATTTTATAATAAACGTCTTTTTCGGTTTTCACGATTTGGTGATAAATCACTTTTCCCGACAGCGAATCTAACAGCACAAGTATACCGAAATCCCGACCAAAGAAGGTGACGTCGGCAAGGATATTCAGTTGATGTTGTTGAGGAGGATTTAGCGTGGTTTTAGGCGCTTTATCAAGATAACGTTGGATGGTTCTTACCGAGCAGTGATAATTTTCGGCTAATTGTTTGTAGGTTTGTTTTCTCTTCTCATAATCTTCCCAAATTCGGATTGGATTAAATTTACTTTTGAAAGAAAACACTTTATTGCAGTGCGGGCATTTATAGCGCAGAAGATAATTTTGCGTGCCATACTTTTGAAGCGGGCTATGTTGGCAAAAAATGCACTTTTTTGTTCATAAATTCAAAAAAGTGGGTTAAAGCCTCGTACTATAAGGTCTTAACCCACTTTTTACCAACTATTTTGTCTACTATGCC
>NZ_NRDF01000035.1 GCF_003130205.1 Aggregatibacter actinomycetemcomitans | reverse complement strand
CTTGTATCTCAACCGATAAAGTTAAATCATAAAATCAGGGTAAGAAATTGAACCTGTCCCAAGTGCCAGACACTGAGTCGTAGATTAACTTACCCTTGATTTTTCATTTGAAATCTGAACAAAGTATCATAGTGCAATCAACCTGATTTGACACTGCATTGACAAGGATAGACATAATGAACGTTTCACATTTTATCGGTATTGATATTGCTAAAAAGAAATTTGACGTGGCTTATCTTAAAGATAAAGAACGCCAAACCGTTAAAACAAAAGTGTTGGATAATAAGCCCGAAGGATTTTACCAACTCCTTGAATGGATTAAGAAAAATGTCGGTAACGACTTTTCAACCATTCATATTACGCTTGAACCCACAGGCGTATATCACGAAGCATTAGCTTGTTTTTTATACGACCACGGTTTCATCGTTAATCTTATCAACCCTGCTCGTCTGCCCAAATTCGCCGCCTATAAAGGCGTAGTGCATAAAAACGACCATGGTGATAGCAAATTACTTGCCCTATTCGGTGCAGAAAACCCGCAAGAATACTGGCAGCCCGAACCGTTAAGCATTCGCCAATTAAAGGCTAAACTGGCTCGTTTAGAAGCCCTAAAAGGCGATTTGTTACGCGAAAATAACCGTTTGGAACAAGCCGAAGCAGGTAATGTACCTAACGAAGTGATGTGTTCCATTCATCACATTCGCAACGCCTTGCAAGAAGCGATTGTTGCGCTACGCAAGGATATTGATGACCACATTAATAGGAATCCTGAGCTGAAATCGGATAGAGAGCTGCTCAGAAGTATCCCCGGTGTGGGCGAAAATACAGCAAACCAAATGCTGGTGATTTATCACAGCAAAATGTTTAAGAAAGCGTCAGAAATGGCGGCTTTCTTGGGGTTAATCCCCCGGGAGCACACCTCAGGCACGATGCGTGGCAAGGTAATGTTGAGCAAAAAAGGCTCACCAAAAATCCGAGCTTTACTGTTTTTTCCTGCTGTTGTAGCGACAACGTATAACCCTGATATTAAGGCACATTACGACCGTTTGCGAGAGCGAGGCAAAACCAAAATGCAAGCCGTGGGTGCAGCAATGCGCCGTTTGGTGCATATCTGCTTTGGGGTGTTAAAGAACAAAACTTTTTACCAACCACAAGTTTGTTTAGCTTAGTGAAAAAACATTTGACTTTGGGGCTGGGAGACAGTATCTAC
>NZ_NRDF01000034.1 GCF_003130205.1 Aggregatibacter actinomycetemcomitans | reverse complement strand
TGTCTAAAGAAAAATTTGAACGTACAAAACCGCACGTTAACGTGGGTACAATCGGCCACGTTGACCATGGTAAAACCACTTTAACAGCAGCTATCACTACCGTATTGGCAAAACACTACGGCGGTGCAGCACGTGCATTCGACCAAATCGATAACGCGCCTGAAGAAAAAGCGCGTGGTATCACCATCAACACGTCTCACGTTGAATACGACACCCTAACCCGTCACTACGCACACGTTGACTGTCCGGGACACGCCGACTATGTAAAAAACATGATTACCGGTGCGGCGCAAATGGACGGTGCTATCTTAGTAGTAGCGGCAACTGATGGTCCTATGCCACAAACTCGTGAGCACATCTTATTAGGTCGCCAAGTAGGCGTTCCTTACATCATCGTATTCTTAAATAAATGCGACATGGTAGATGATGAAGAGTTATTAGAATTAGTTGAAATGGAAGTTCGCGAACTTCTTTCCCAATATGACTTCCCGGGCGATGACACCCCAATCGTACGCGGTTCTGCATTAAAAGCACTTGAAGGCGATGCCGCATGGGAAGAAAAAATCCTTGAATTAGCAAACCACTTAGACACTTACATCCCGGAACCTGAGCGTGCTATTGACCAACCGTTCCTTCTTCCAATTGAAGACGTGTTCTCTATCTCCGGTCGTGGTACCGTAGTAACAGGTCGTGTTGAACGCGGTATCATCCGTACCGGTGATGAAGTTGAAATCGTAGGTATCAAACCGACTGCGAAAACTACCGTAACCGGTGTTGAAATGTTCCGTAAATTACTTGACGAAGGTCGTGCAGGTGAAAACATCGGTGCATTATTGCGTGGTACTAAACGTGAAGAAATCGAACGTGGTCAGGTATTGGCGAAACCGGGTTCAATTACTCCACACACTGATTTCGAATCTGAAGTGTACGTATTGTCCAAAGAAGAAGGTGGTCGTCATACTCCATTCTTCAAAGGTTACCGTCCACAATTCTATTTCCGTACGACTGACGTAACCGGTACTATCGAGTTACCTGAAGGTGTGGAAATGGTTATGCCGGGCGATAACATCAAAATGACCGTATCCTTAATCCACCCAATCGCGATGGACCAAGGTTTACGTTTCGCTATCCGTGAAGGTGGCCGTACGGTAGGCGCCGGCGTGGTAGCTAAAATTATCAAATAATTGATAAGACAAACCAAAATAAAACTGAAAAGG
>NZ_NRDF01000033.1 GCF_003130205.1 Aggregatibacter actinomycetemcomitans | reverse complement strand
ATCATTCTAACACCATTACTTTACAGTAAAAAGCCATGCCTCTTAAGGCTTTTATCTTATAAATTCATAAATGGTAAACTCTTCAAGTTCGTCCCATCGCGTGATTCTTTCGGGCATTGCTCAAGGTAACTTAAACGACCTTTAAACATTTTTTTATACCAGTGTTTCCCTGTCGGACGAATTTTTCTTAATGGATCAAGATACTTTTTACATTCAGGCTCGTTCACCCCATTAGGGTGGGATAAGCATAACACCGCACCACAAGCCGAATCGGCATTGCCCGATTTAGATTGTTTTTGCAATTTACTTAAAAAACCGGCATTCGCGGTCGCACTTACAATTAATGTAATGGCTGCCATTGTTAAGATTTTATTTTTCATTCTTTTCTCCATTTTGCGCTAATTTACGCTCAAAAATTAAATTAACCTGTTTGGGGCAAGGATTACGTTTCGTGCTTATACACTTTTCCACAAGATTGATTTCAGCAGATACGCCATTTGCCTTGAGATTGTATTTTAACGTTTGTAAATTATTACGTTCACCCTGTGCTTCAATATGTGTTGCGTGCTGTGCCAAATACCAAAATTTAGCCCATTCTTGCTGTGAAATTGTATTTGGATGATGATAAAAGCTATATCGCCATGCTTTTTTATCTAGACGATTAAGCGGAACTTTTTTGATTACTCCCCGTTCTAAAAATGTGTCAACATTTATTTCTTTACTACCTTGCGGGAACGGCGTGGGCTCGGGAGGAGAACTACACGCGCTGACAAGTAAACCCATGGCTAAAATTGAAATCATCTTCTTCATTTAATTACTCCTATTAATACGCCTTTTGGTTAGGTAAAGGAATTGCCGTTTCTCCTTTTTGGTAAGCATTTTCTAATTGTGCTTTACTTGGGAGTCCCTTGATTTCTCTCAAACCGGGAGAAACCAATTTTAATTTATTGATGAAGTAGGGATCTGTGTAGAAAAGTGCTTTTTTGCATCTAACTTTTGCCGCATTACAAAAAATAATTTCTTCATCATCTTTCAATGCCATAATTTCCTGTGGCAGCTCAAGCGCGCGTTGAGTAAGATTATTGCTTGTAGATACGTTCCCTTTATTAATGGAATTATTCTGCACTGTCGCGGTGATGTTACCTATTCGTTTAGAAATCTCTTCTGCCATTTTCGGATTTTTAGGACGATAAATGATATTGCATGAATGATTTTCTAAAAGTGTCTGGCTGCCTTTATCCCCATAACCAAGCGGAGGATTCTCTGCCAGTTGTGTTTGATTTTGATAAATAATCAGGCTTCGAATATTATAGCCCGCCATATACGCAATCGCGACTTGATATTGCTCCATATACCCAATGGATGTGAACTCGTCCATTAACATCAATACACTGTGTTTTAAATCGGGGTTTGTATCAGGTAAACCTTGTCTAATGTTTTCATAGATAAGTTGTGTGAAAAGCAAATTAACGATTGGCCTTGCTGTTGAAATATTTTCAGGCGTGATCCCAATATAAACGGTTATTTTGTCTTTTCTTAAATCTCTAAAATCAAAATCATTTACACCGGTTGCCATTTCAAAAAGCGGGTCTTGAAAAACTTTGAGCGGAGTCTCATAAGAGCTTTTCACTCCCGCGAACTGGTCTTTTGCTTCCGCTTGTTCAAAGAAGGATAAGAATTTTGAATAAATCGTTGGTGAAAGCAATCCCATAGCTTGTACCGTTTCAACGGTTTCTTGCAGAGGATAAAGTTTTTCTTCGTATTCACCGGTTTGCTCATTCAAATCCTCAATTTTTACGCCTTGTAATGCTCCGGCAAGGGTAGTGAGTGTAAAACTACTTGCTAAGATTTGATTCTCTTTTAAGATGCCCAGTAAATAAACAATTGCAACAAAAATTGATTGTGCTTGCAACGCAAAGAAATCTTTCCCCCCTTTCCCAACAGGATAAAGTGAATTAGCAAGGGCTTGAATTTGCATTTCAATATCGGGCTTACTAAAATCAAGGTAGCCAAGCGGATTATAGCGGTGTGTATTGAAAGAAAAGGGATCAAAAAGAAACACTTTTTGACCTAATCCTCCTTCTTCTTTTGGGAGCGCTCTATATTTAGAGGTAATGGAGAAACACTCTTGTTTTACATCCAAAACAATTAACGAGTCTTCCCATTCTAAAAGGTTTGGGATAACAATCCCTATGCGTTCGGCAAGTTCTAAACCTAAAGAAGGGTTATATTCATAGCTCATACGAATAGTGAAATTTTTGACAAACT
>NZ_NRDF01000032.1 GCF_003130205.1 Aggregatibacter actinomycetemcomitans | reverse complement strand
ATCATTCTAACACCATTACTTTACAGTAAAAAGCCATGCCTCTTAAGGCTTTTATCTTATAAATTCATAAATGGTAACCCGAGCACATTCATCCTCGGTTCCTTTATGAAAACCGTCATCATCTTCATAAAAAATTTGACCAATTTTATTGATCACAATTTCTGTGATATCTTGGCGATTGAATAAATCGCCAAATAAGTTTTGAGTAAACCAGGTGAGAGATCTATTCTCCTCCATTATCTCACTCTCTTTAATTGGTATACGCCACTAAAATCAATATCACGTGCCACAAAAATCCCTACCTTATCGCCCTGATTTTTATAAAGTGTTGGCTTAATGTCGCCCATTTGCTCAAGTACGGTTGTTGCCACCTCTTGTGTTGCTTGACGGGTATTTTCGGTATTACGTTGCTGATTACCGGCTATTTTGCCTACAAGAATATTATTACTATCAAGAATAAGCGATAACATCACTGCATTAGAGAAACGCTCCCAAAAATGATTATCAACCCAACCCGTTAAGCCATTTGCACCCAACTCATCCGTTGAGCCTGAATGGAGAGGAATAACCAGGTTATTCATTGTACGCATTTCCTGCCAAACCACGGCTAATTGTGCGTGACCGTGTTCAACACTATTTCCTTGGTAGAAACCATTTACGCGTGAACCTTTTTCAATTAAAAGCACGTTACCATTTGCCGAATACACATCATTTGCAATAATACAACTTGCCTGCCCACCAATATTGGAAATCACTTTCACACGTAATACACAAGGAATAAGCGTACCTTGTTCTAATAATAAATTCGGGTTAAATTGGCTCTTTCTTGCAGCGGTCGGGGTAAACGCAGGTGTATCCATAAATGGATCACTCCCGCCCGTATTTCCCCCTAACAAATCCCCCTTATTACCGGGGCCGCCATTTAATAAATTAAGCTGCCCTTGTGCCTGATTAATGGCATTTTGAGTTATCTCATCACCTTCTTTTAACGCGGTTTGATTTTCTTGCGTAAGGCTGACTGATGCACTACCCGTTTTTACCATCATCGCACTTGCCGATTTAATCAGTTTTTGCTGCATTGATGCAGTAACAGGCTCCGCCCCTAACAATTCCTCTTGCGGCTCTTGTTCATCAAACGTAAACACCTTGGTTTCTTCAATAGGTTCCGGTTTACGATAGGTTTGAGAAACAGACTTAACCTCCTGTGTTGGCGTTTCCACTTCTTCTGTTTTGAACGGGCTAATTAATTTAGGTAAAACGAATACCCCGAATAAAAGTAATGCAAATAAGATAAGCAACAACCCCGCACGGCGGTTGACCGGTTTTTTCTTATCTTTTATAGCACTTGAAACACGATTATTTTGAACAAAACCGGATTCTTTATCACCGAACGAAATATTTTCTTTTGGCTTATTATTTGGATTATTTCTTGCATTTTGCTCTTCAAGCTCTCTACGAATTTGACTTTCTAAATCATTATCGTCGTCAAGTAAATTTCTTTTTGTCATTTTAATTCTCTTATTTCACTTGACGAATTACGCCTTGATTAGTCGTTACTACAGATGAATTTGGATTTTTACCGAATCCGTGATTGATGATACCAACTACCTGATCACCACTTCTTAAAATAAAACGGTGGGCTGTTTTGTGAACGATTAAAACGGTATATTGCCCCTGCATTTTAGGATTAAGATTTGACATCATTTCCGTTTCACCTTGGTAATAGAAAACCGCCGGGATCGCGTTTGTGGTATCAAAACCGATATAAGTGCGAATACCGTCATCATAAACAAACCGAGGTGCGATCTCACGACTATCCTTCCCTACTTTCATCGTGTAATCCCAGTTTTTCGGTATGGTAAATTTATCAAGCGTGGCATTAACCTCTTTCTCTTCAAGCTCACGCCGAATTTTTGCTTGTGCTTCTGCCCGCACTCTGCGTTTTTGCGCTTCCTCACGTTGATGGGCCAGCTGTTCTTCTGTTGGATAAGCAAATTTCATGAAATATGCACTCACATCTTTCAATTCTTCCACTAATTTCAAATCGAAAGCATAAGTACGTTTATTGGTCGCAATAAGAAGATTGGTATCCCATTCACCCACCTTAGGATCGAAAAATGCAGAATCCTGCTGCACCGCTTTAGGCTTAATATAGATATTATTTTTGTTATCTTTCACTTCCCAACCATCAGAAAATCCGCTTGCAATATCTGTGACTTCTTCATCTTCCGCAAAAGTAACCGCTGTTACAAAGCCATTTTTAGTGCGAATTTCAACCACATCATTAGGATTATAATTAATGTATTGCATCCGTTGGTCATAATGTGAAGACTTTGGGGTATCTAAAGCAGAAGCATTGAAAGAAACGGCAACACCGAACATCAATAATAAAATCGACTTTTTCATCATAGTGATTCCTGAACTCGTTGATAACTGGTTACAAAGAAACCCATAGGGTTATTTATGCGTTCGGCAAGTTCTAAACCTAAAGAAGGGTTATATTCATAGCTCATACGAATAGTGAAATTTTTGACAAACT
>NZ_NRDF01000031.1 GCF_003130205.1 Aggregatibacter actinomycetemcomitans | reverse complement strand
GTTTGTTTTTTGTTTGGGAACAAAAATTATACACTATTATGAACTCTTCTTTTTTGCACTTGGATTGTAAATTCAAGGTGAAATATTTAGGCCTTAGCTATAATGATATGCTGAATGCTATTGCAGGGAAAATTGCTAAAACTATGCCGGCATTATTGATTTTAATCACTGTCGGTTTACTCATCGGGACTTGGATTGCAGGTGGTACGATTCCGATGATGATTTATTATGGGTTGAAGGTAATTGATCCTAAATTTTTATACATTACCGCCCTGTTTTTGACTTCAGTGGTTTCTATTTGCACCGGCACGTCTTGGGGTTCGGCCGGAACCGTAGGTGTGGCCTTTATGGGGGTCGCGACCGGATTAAACGCCAACCTTGCCGCCACCGCAGGTGCTGTCGTAGCAGGAGCCTATTTCGGAGATAAACTTTCACCGTTATCCGACACCACAAATATCGCATCGGCGGCAACCAGTGTGGATTTATATGAGCATATTACCCATCTATTATATACCACACTCCCGTCTTTTATATTGGCGGCGATAGTTTATATCATATATGGAATGAATGCGGATTTTCAGAACGTGGCAACGCCGGAAAAAGTTGCACTAATGCTATCCGGTTTGGAGTCAATTTATCATTTCAACTTGTTATTATTAATTCCTGTAGTCATTATCTTATGGGGTTCCATTACCAAAAAACCGACAATTCCGGTCATGTTATTATCGGCATTCATTGCCATGTCAAATGCATTTTTTATCCAACACGTTGCGTTGCATGACATTGTAAACAGTGCGGTTAATGGTTTTAATGTATCAATGATCCATAGCGATGTTCAAATTAGTTCGGATTTAAACCGTCTGTTAAATCGTGGCGGGATGAATTCAATGATGGGAACTTTATTAATCTGCTTTTGCGCATTATCGTTCGCCGGTGTTTTATCATTAAGCGGCGCATTGGATGTCATCATTAACAACTTATTAAAATTGGTAAAATCCACTGCGTCACTCATTGTTGCGACGATTATCTGCGGCTTAACCATGATAGGTGTAACCAGCAACGGGCAGGTTTCCATCCTGATTCCGGGTGAAATGCTACGGGATGCCTATATCGAACGTGGTCTGCACCCCAAAAATCTCAGCCGGACGATAGAAGACTCGGCGACTATCATCGAACCGATCCTACCTTGGACAGCTGCCGGCGCTTATATGGCCGGCACTTTAGGCGTAGCGACATTGTCTTATTTACCTTGGGCCGTGCTATGTTGGAGCGGTATCGTATTTGCGACAATTTGGGGAATTACCGGTTTCGGTATAACTAAACTAAATCAATAGCCGTTAAAAAGTGCGGTCGGTTTTTTGAGTGAAATCACAGAGATGAAATAAAGCAGTTTTCTTCGCGGCGAATTTGTGTATGCTAATATCGGTTGCCGCAAAGGGAAAATGTGATGAATAATCAAAAATATTACCGCATTGCGTTGTTATTCAACGCGAACAAAATCTATGACCGGGAAGTGGTTGAGGGTGTGGGGCAGTATTTGCAGGCATCGCAATGTATGTGGGATATTTTTGTGGAAGATGAGTTTATTTATCATAAAGATACCATCAACAATCTGTCTATTGACGGCATTATCGCCGATTTTGATGATTCCGAAACCGTCGAGTTACTTAAAAATATATCGATTCCGCTCATTGCCGTGGGCGGCTCTTATCAAAATCCCGCGTTTTATCCCAATCTGCCTTATGTCGCCACTGATAATTATGCCCTGGTGGAAACCGCTTTTTTACATTTGAAACAAAAAGGCATTACCCGCTTTGCGTTTTATGGTTTGGAGACGGAAGAAACCAAGCATTGGGCAAATGAAAGAAAAGACGCGTTTCTTGCGTTAATGCGGAAATACGAATTCCAAAGTGCGGTCTATTTGGGCGACAAAACCGACTCGCAAAACTGGGCACAGGAACAGGCGAAAGTCACCGACTGGCTCAGAACCTTGCGCCCCCACACCGGCATTATCGCCGTCACCGACGCCCGTGCACGACATATTCTGCAAGCCTGCGAAACCGCCGGCATTGCCGTACCGGAACAACTCTGCGTGATCGGTATTGATAACGAAGAACTGATTCAATATTTATCCCGCGTCTCGCTTTCTTCTGTGGCACAAGGCACACGGGAAATCGGTTATCAGGCGGCGAAACTGCTACACCGTTTATTAACCGGGCAGAAAGTCGCCGCGACACCGCTTCTGATCCCGCCGGTAAAAGTCATCGAACGCAGCTCCACCGATTACCGCTCTCTGCGCGACCCGCTGGTGATGCAAGCTATGCACTACATCCGCCACCGCGCCTGCCAAGGCATCAAAGCGGAACAGGTGTTGGATTACCTGCGCACCTCCCGTTCCAACCTGGAAGCCCGTTTTAAAGCGGAAATGAACAAAACCATTCATCAGGTCATCCACGAAGAAAAAATCACCCGCGCCAAACAGCTACTTGCGTCGCAGCGATATTCCCATTCAGGAAATCTCCGACATTTGCGGCTACCCGTCACTTGTATCTCAACCGATAAAGTTAAATCATAAAATCAGGGTAAGAAATTGAACCTGTCCCAAGTGCCAGACACTGAG
>NZ_NRDF01000030.1 GCF_003130205.1 Aggregatibacter actinomycetemcomitans | reverse complement strand
GTTTGTTTTTTGTTTGGGAACAAAAATTATACACTATTATGAACTCTTCTTTTTTGCACTTGGATTGTAAATTCAAGGTATAAAAAAACGCCATGATGATTATGGCGTTTGGGTTCTTTTTCGCTTTATTTCACCAACATTTTCGGCACCTCACCAAACCCTGCCGGTAGCGGTTGGTTAGAGATCAGCAGATCAAATTGCGTTAATTCGCCGATATAGGCTTGTTGGATTTTATGCACTTTATGGTGATCAAAAACCAAAATGGCCAGTTGGGTTTTTGCCATAGCTTTTTGTTTCACTTTCGCTTCATCCACGCTAAAACAGGTTACGCCTTTTTTCACATCGACGCCGGCGGCGGAAATAAAGGCTTTGGTGGTGCAAATGGCGTCCAGTTCACTGTGTAATTGCACTGAAGTCAGGAAAGAATTGTGGCGCGAATAATGCCCGCCGCACAGAATCGCTTCGCAGTACGGTTTGTCCTGCAACGCCATAAAACTATTGATGGAGCAACAAAGTGCAGTGAATTTTATCTGCGGATCGATTTGCGAAATGATAAACGGAATGGTGGTGCCGCAATCGAAGAACACGGTATCGCCGTCTTTGACGAGATTGGCAGCAAGTTTGCCGAGCCACATTTTTTCTGTAATGTGGCGAGTTTGTTGGTCAAAAATCTGATAATGATTGCCACTTTTTTGCGGATTCATCACGATATAACCACCCAATAACACCACGTTGCCGCCGTCGGAATTCAGATCACGGCGTAAAGTCATCTCCGACACATCGAGCATTTTTGCCGCATCGCGCAGATGGATTTTGTCCGTTTGCCTGAGCAAAAATTTCAGCTTTTGCACCCGCGAGATTTGTTTTTTCTCCATGTTATCTTTCCTGATACATCGGTTAATAGGTGCTGTCGGCTCCCTGCAAGCCGTGTAATGGCGATGCCCGCACTGGCGCCGATACGGGTTGCGCCCGCTTCAATCATGGCTAACGCGCTTTGCGTGTCGCGAATCCCGCCGGAGGCTTTCACGCCGATGCCCCCCACGGTTTGTTTCATCAACGCCACATCTTCCACGGTGGCGCCGCCTTTATTGAAACCGGTAGAGGTTTTCACAAACGCCACATTTAACCCTTTGCAGATTTCACAGGCACGCACGATTTCTTCTTTGCTCAGCAGGCAGGTTTCCAAGATCACTTTCAACGGCGTGCCGTGACAGGCAGCAAGTACGCTCTGAATATCCGTTTTCACCGCGTCCCATTTACCGGATTTAATCCACCCAACATTAATCACCATGTCGATTTCATTGGCGCCGGCGGCAATGGCTTCCTTGGTTTCAAAGGCTTTCACGGAGGTGAGATTCGCCCCCAACGGAAACCCCACCACCGTACAAATTTTCACATCGGAACCGGCAAGTTTTTGTTTTGCCAACGGAATATGGCAGGAATTGATACAAACGGAAAAGAAATGATGTTCAAGGGCTTCATCACACAGCTTCAAAATATCCGCCTCGGTTTTCTCGGCAGTGAGGGCGGTGTGGTCAATATAATGGGCGATTTGTTTTGCGTTCATTGATAACTCCTTATTGCAACAATTAGTTAAGAAATTATAACGAAAATAAATTTTAGGAATGTGATCTGTATAACATTTTTGAGGTTTTTTATTGAGTGGGGGGATTTTTGTGAGATTTGTAACAGAGAGGAGAAAGAAAAGTGATCTACCCCCCAAAAAAACTGGACATTTAATTTGAGGTGCAGATTATGTCTTACTCTTATCAATTTCGTTTAAAAATTATCAAGCCGGTCACCGAGCAGGATTTCGGTATATGAGAGGTGGCTAAATTTCATCAGATTTCTCGTTCTCAAGTCATTTATTGGAAAAGCCTTTCGTGAAAGAGGGCTTGATGGCGTAAAATCGCCTTATACAAACCTAAAACCTCCAAAATTCTGAAACCCCAAATGAAAAGAACGCAGATTGAAGTGGCTGAAACAAGCGACTTTTCACCATAAGCCTTTAAAAAACTGAAACGGGAACCCGCCCTTGCAAAAGCGGAGATTGATTATCTAAAAAAGTTAGGGCAACTGGACGATCAAAAACGACGGCAGAAAAAAGAAAAGTCATCAAAAAGTTAAAGGAAAAGCAAGGTTATAGCCGGGTGAATTTCGACCTTGATGGACTTAGTGAACCGGGAAATTATTGCTTATAATTTTGCTACGCGCCCCCGAGTTTTCGCCGGTGAAAAAGATGTTAGAGGAGGGGCTTAGTCGTCTAAAACCGACAGACTCCCCGATTATTCACAGCGACCGGGATATATTATATGGCACGGCAGAATGGGTTGAACATGTTAGAGGAGAAAGCCATGCAAAGCATGAACCGCCGAGGAAATTGCGGCGACAATACCGAGATTGAAAGTTTTTTTGCTATCTTGAAATTAGAATGTTTTTACTCACACACTTAAGCATCTACTGTTGAATTACAGGTAGAAATGCTTAAATTTTACACCGTACTTTGGTGATTTCTATTACTTGGTTTTTATTTAGCACCATTATCTATGGGATTGGGATTTTTGGGGCAGGTTATTAAAGTATAAGGGCTGTACTAGATATAACTAGACTACTGTTTTACCAGCCGGGAACCATCTGAATTATCACTGATAAACCTTGTTAATGCTAGGTTTCTATAATTCACTACTTAGTTCGTATTACTAAAATCCAAAGGGCCTATAAAAATGTTAGTAATTAGGAGGTTTTTGAACACCATAAAAAGAGGTTGGGCAGCTTATAAATTTAACCCCATGCAAGTGGCAACCATCAAAAGATGGCGATGGCTAAGAATGTGAAAATTTGTTGGAAACCGCGCGCCTAATCCCGTGGCGTGGAGTAGCGCCTTGGGAGTACCTTTTTATTCTCTTTTAACGGGTGAATTTTTATCCGTCATCTGAAATCTTAATTTTACGAGTGTAAAAATTGAGTTGGTCGAGCGGTTTCAGGGTGTGAAAGCTGTAGATACTGTTTACCAACCACAAGTTTGTTTAGCTTAGTGAAAAAGCATTTGACTTTGGGGGCGGGAGACAGTATCTAATGCCCGCATGTGCGCCAACACCGTTTTGCCGCTGAGAAAAATCCCTTGCTGCTGTAACTTGAGCCGAATCATGCGGTAACCATCCCGCCCCTGATTCGCCTGATAAAGGTCGAGGATACGCTGTC
>NZ_NRDF01000002.1:110336-305396 GCF_003130205.1 Aggregatibacter actinomycetemcomitans | reverse complement strand
TTTTGTTTCCTATTTTAACCCCGTTTTCTAATAGGTTTCTTTCAATATACTTTCTCCATATCTTTATTTTTTGTTTCTTAATCTTGGATAATTATATAAAATGGTAGCCCCCTTTTTCGTCAAATTTATAAAGTATTCTTCTAGAATCAAAGAGTTGATTCTTAATTCCGAATTTTCCTAAAAATTCAATATTCCAAATTTTTATCGTGAACCTACTACAAGTGCCGAGGGAAAAGTATTTTACATTAGATAATTTAACAAACACTTGTGAACCTATCTAAAAATCACGATAATCAAACAATTAAGTCAATACGCTAGCTAATATACCAGAAAAAATGGCAAAACAGAAAAACTTATTTCTTTAACAGAGAAATTAGAGAAAGTTAAAACTTCTAGAGGGGACTTATAATGCTATAAAGAAGTTTAATGAAGAAATTGAAGCAATCAGAAATGAAAAGAGAAATAATGTTGCTAAAGATATTTTAGGCGACAAAGAAAACCTAGATAGTATTCTAGATCTCGACATTATCACGCAAAAGTAATATAGCTAACTTGTAAAATAAACTATGTAGCAATTATCACTTGCAAACGAAGATTATAAGCAGCTTAAAGAAAATTCTTTGATTCTATCAAATATTTCTCATAAGGCAGATAATTATACTAAGGTTAATTTTTATCTCGTCAAAAAACAAAAATAGATTGTTATTAGATTGTTCAAAAGATGAACAATCTAGATTATAGAAAAATTTTTTTGCTTTAGCAAAAAGGAGTTAAAAGAATGAATTTACCAAACAGTAAAAGCTATGCTAATAATAAAATCACTAATGTTTTTGAAGAAATAGCTGTAATTTCAGAGGATGAAAAGGAAAATCAAAAAGCCGCTTTTGAGAAAAAATATTCTAATGGATTTAAAACCGAAAACGAAGAGATTCAAGCTGTATTAGATGAAACTAGAGAATATTATAAAAAGTTTAAAGAAAATCTAGCAGATTATTTAAGAACAGAACAAGGAAATGAAATTGAACAAATAAAAAGAACTCAATATATGCTTTCTATATTGAGTGATAATGCTGAAAGGTTTTATGAGTTTTCGGAAAGATTTTTTAGTGATGGCGATTTCAGAAATGAATTAAAAGAACCTAAAATTTCAAAAAAACTTAATTTAGTTGGTACCGAAGGACGCTTTCAAAGTGAATTAGTAAAGAAGATCATTAGAGATAATAATGCGATTATTAAGTACTATAAAGACGTTGGTGAGATAGTAACAAAATCTCAAAAATTCCTAAAAGAATTTAGGGCAAAGCAGTTTAAAAAAGGGAATATTGAAGCACAAAAAAAATCACAATCCACAAAAAAATTAAACAGTCAAAAGATGTAAAACCTCAAACAAAATTAAGCTGTAACAAAGAAGATTAAAAGATTAAGTATTTCTGATAACTTTTAACAAATAGTACAAGACTTTCTTAACGCAAAATCATTAACAAAACATATTAAAGAGGTTCAAAACTAGCAGAAGATATGCTTAGTATATTGAGGATTTTTACAATCTGAAACGACTTAATTCAGTTTTAGAGAATGTAAAGCTGATGATGCTTGAAGCGAGACAAATATACTTAACATAAATTTGTTGTCTTTTTGATATTGCAGGGATTTAAATCATTAAGCAATTAGCGATTAAAGCGTTATAGCTGATTTTGTTTTTTCCACCATTTGGTGTAGCTTTACCGGATAGCTGTTAGTGGCAATAGCCGTACTCATATCCAACCAAGTGGCTTGAACTTATAATTCACGCAAGGCTTCAATAAAAATAAAGGTAGACACCATTTCATGGTGACTAATTAAATTAGTCTGTTAACGCTAAAGATGAGACATAAAAAAAACTCCGATTAATAAGTATGAATATTGCGTTTTTACTATACAAATACCCACTTATCGGAGATTTTTTACATAATTCACAAAAATTTCTAAAATTTCAAGATCGGATCGAATAATCGCCAACACAAACCCATTTATAGGTTGTTAAGGCCTCTAATCCCATCGGTCCCCGTGCGTGTAATTTTTGCGTACTTACCGCCACTTCCGCGCCTAATCCGAATTGCCCACCATCAGTGAAACGGGTGCTCGCATTCACATACACCGCCGCCGAATCCACTTGAGCAATGAATTGCTGTGCTAATTTTTGTGAAGCGGTCAAAATACTATCGGAATGCTGACTGCCATATTGACGAATATGAGCTACCGCGTGCGCCAAATCCTCTACCACCACCACATTAAGATCCAAAGACAGCCATTCCTGTTTCAACTCTTCCTCTTTTAGCGGATAAACCTCCGCACCGGCTTTTTGCAAGTGCGAAAGTGCGGTCGGATCGGCGTGTAATTTTACGTTTTTCACCTGTAAATAATCAGCCAGTCGCGGCAAAAATTCATCGACAATACTACGTTGCACTAAAAGGGTTTCCAACGTATTGCACGTACTCGGTCGCTGGGTTTTCGCGTTTAAAATCACCGGCAAGGCTTTTTCCAAATTGGCGCTTTCTTCCACGAAGATATGACAAACACCAATACCGCCGACAATCACCGGAATAGTGGAATGTTCCTTCGCCAGTTGATGCAACGCCGCGCCGCCACGCGGAATAATCATATCCACATACTGATCCAACTTTAATAATTCCATGACCAACGCACGATCAGGATCGGTAATCGCTTGTACCGCCGTTTTCGGCAACCCTGCGCGCTCCAAAGCATTTTGCACCACCTCCACCAACACTTTATTAGAGTGCTGCGTTTCTTTACCGCCACGCAAAATCACCGCATTGCCGGTTTTCAAGCATAAACTCGCCACATCAATAGTCACGTTCGGACGGGCTTCATAAATGGTACCGATAACACCCAAAGGCACGCGTACCCGTTCAATTTTCACACCACTGTCCAACAAACCGCCATCAATAATTTGTCCGACCGGATCCGCAAGGGAAATCACATGGCGCACATCGTTAGCAATGCCTTGTAAACGTTCGGGCGTTAATAATAGGCGGTCGATGATCGCGCCCAACAAACCGTTTTGTTTTGCGTCATCAATATCCTGCGCGTTGGCGGCTAAAATACGTTTCTGTTCCAATTCTAATTGCTCGGCAATGATTGCCAAGGCTTGATTTTTTTCCTGTTGAGAAAGTTGGGAAAGCGTAAAAGCGGCTTGTTTTGCCTGTTTTCCCATTTCAATTAAATTCACGGACATTTTCTCTCCTATTTGTTTTTTTACGGTAACTTATCGTCTTTATGGCGTTTTGAAATATCCTGTTCCTGATAATCAAAAATCGGCAGCCCCCATTCAAAATGAATCGCCAATAAGCGGGTAATAAATCCCATGATTAAGGTCACAATAATGACAAGATTCTGATCGATATTTAAGTGTTGCAAGCCGATATAAATCGCCGTCGCCAATAAAGCGACGCTGGCATACAATTCTTTCTGGAACACCAGTGGAATGCGATTACACAGTAAGTCCCGCAATACGCCGCCGAACGCGCCAGTAATGATCGCGGCAATAATAGCAATGGTCGTGCCATGTCCCATATCCAAGGCGATTTGGGCACCGATAATGGAAAAGACGATTAAACCGACGGCATCCAACACCAGGAAAATGGTTTGAAAATAACGCATAAAATGTCGAATAAAAGGCGCGATAACCACGGTCAACACCGCAGCAGACGCCACAATAATAAAATATTCGGGGTGTTTCACCCAACCCAGCGGATAATGCCCAAGTAACACATCACGCACCGAGCCGCCGCCAATTGCCGTCATGCTGGCGATAATAATCACGCCGAAAATATCCATTTTCTCCCGCCCGGCGGCAAGAGCGCCGGTAATGGCTTCGGCGGTAATGCCGATAATATAAAGAATGCTGAGCAGCATAAGGTTCCTTAAAAGTGCGGTTAGTTTTCACGTTATTTTAGAGAGAGAAACGGCAAAATGCTATGTTTAGATCATAACTTTATGTGCCTTGGCACAGATAAAAAACGCCCGGATTTTTAACCGTACTTTTTACGTCTGACTTTTGACCGTCTGTTGGAATTCTTGCATAATGCACGACAATTTTATTTTTGTTCATGCTTAGGAAATATGATGTCCGAACAACAGCCCAAATTTTTGACCGCACTTTCTTCTTTGGCGCCGATTTTCTTTTTACTGGTTATTGATATATTCGCCCTGTGGCTACAACCGCAATCCAGGGCGGTTTCCCATTTAGCGCTCGGTGTGCTGACAGCGCAACTGGTTTGTCTGTTGGTATTTATTAAAGGGGAAATCTGCAACGGGCAACGTTCCCGTTTAAGCCACGCCAACCTTTATTTTGCGCTTTTTTGGCTGGTTTGGTTTCTACTCAGTTTTTGGTCGAATTATCACTATATTTTAACGGATTTTGTCAGCGTTTGCGGTTTGACAATGGCACTGACCACCTGGAAACAACCGCAGGAAGCCCAATTGCACAACGGTTTATTAAAAATGGCGGGGTTAATCGGCTTGTTAGGCATGCTCTGTTACGCCATTACGCTATTTGACGAGGTAAATCTGATTCAATTTAACCCGTTGGCACAAATGCTGTTAGGCATCATTTTAGCCAATCTGATGCTGGTTATTGCACGTAACCGCTTACAACAATTTATTGCGTTATTGATTTTATATATGGTGGCATTTCTTGCGCTAAACGCCATTTTCGTCGCGACAGGTTTATTCCATTTATACCAACAAAGTGCGGTCGTTTTTGCCAATGAATTTGCGCTGTTGCTCTACTTTGCCTTGCATGTTGTTATAGCGTTAATTCTTGTGCTGCACGTTTTCAAAAAATGGGCGCTATCCTATAACACGCTGTTTATTTTATTTCTGATTGCCGCCAGTTTGCCGCTCTGGGCAAATTTTGCTTATGTGGCATAACCACATATAAATAAAGGCGCTTTGAGTTGAAGCGCCTTTTTGTTCAGCGTTGATAAGATTATCTTACCACTGATAACCCGCACCGACGGAACCACCAAAATCACCGCGTGTATTCACGTTACCGGTTAATTTCAGGACAACTGCCGTTACGGTGATATAGGATGTACGCCTATAGTAAACCGGCGATACTAAAACCGACTAAAAAAACCAGGGTTATTTTTATTTATCAGTAAATTAAATAAAATGGAGTGAGTGAAATAATATGAATGAAAAATAATTTCGGATAAAAATATTTCATAAAAAAATCCCTTTTCAAATTAAAAATCTGAAAAGGGAAATGTTATTTGATAATTATTATCTATAAAAAGATAATTTAATATTATCTATTTCTATAAAGAATATTCTAGATAATATTCAAAAAAAAACAATATTTTTTCTGACCGCACTTTAATCTTGCTATTGGTCTTTAAAATCGCGCATTAACTGTTCGGCTTTCTTAACCATTTCTTTGGAGCCAATGAAAAGCGGCACCCGTTGATGCAATGCGCTCGGTTGAATATCCAAAATACGGTTATAGCCATCACTCGCGACACCACCCGCCTGTTCTGCCAGAAATGCCATTGGATTGCCTTCGTACAACAAGCGTAATTTACCGTTCGGGTAGTTGGTAGCGCTTGGGTAAATGTAGATTCCGCCTTTTAACATATTGCGGTGGAAATCGGAAACCAAGGAACCGATATAACGGGAAGTATAAGGACGTTGGGTTTCTTTATCTTCTTCTTGGCAGTATTTCAGGTATTTTTTTACACCCATCGGGAATTTGAGGTATTGCCCTTCATTAATGGAATAAATTTTGCCGGTTTGCGGAATTTGGATATTTTCGTGGGAAAGACAAAATACGCCGAGGGACGGATCGTAGGTAAAACCGTTTACGCCGTGCCCGGTGGTATAAACCAACATAGTGGAGGAACCGTACACAATGTAACCCGCCGCCACTTGACGATTGCCCGGCTGCATGAAATCTTCGAGGGTAACCGGTGTACCGACGGGCGATATACGGCGATAAATAGAAAAAATCGTGCCGACCGCTACATTGACGTCAATATTAGAAGAACCGTCCAATGGATCGGTTAAGATGACATATTTGGCGTTACGACCGCGCTCCGTATCAAAAGCAATGAAATTTTCCTCTTCTTCAGACGCAAAGCCTGCTACTTCCTCACGGCTCATTAAGGCCTGTTTCATCGTATTATGCGCAAATAAATCCAATTTCATTTGCGCCTCACCCTGCACGTTCTGCACGCCGGAATTACCGATAATGTCATTGGTTAACCCCGCCTTATTAATGTCACGATGAACCACTTTTGCCACGAGGCGAATAGAAGATAAAATCCCGCTCAATTCCCCTTTAGCATGTGGGTATTCCGCTTGTTTTTCTACGATAAATTGACCTAATGTTTTCATCTTTTATTCCTTAACTTCATTAATGAATTTACTCAATTCCCAACTTATTTTATTATAACAGCTTCAATTTTGAATGATTAAAGAGATTCCTATTTCTGTGATTCACAACACATTTTTTATTGGGAACAGAAATAATACGGCATAAAAGGATTCAACATGACAACCAAACATCTTCATATTCTCGGCATTTGCGGCACATTTATGGGCGGCATTGCAATGATCGCCAAGCAAATGGGCTACCATGTAACAGGTTCCGACACCAATGTTTACCCTCCGATGAGCACTTTTCTTGCCGAAAATTACATTGAAATCATACCGCACTTTGAGCCGAGCCAGTTGCAACCGGCACCGGATATGGTCATCGTGGGAAATGCCATGAAACGCGGCAATCCCTGCATCGAGTATATGTTGGCAAATAACATTCCTTACATGTCCGGTCCGCAATGGCTGCACGATCATTTATTGCGGGATCGCTGGGTTTTGGCGGTTTCCGGCACACACGGCAAAACCACGACAACCGGTATGCTAACTTGGATTTTGGAACAAAACGGTTTACAACCGGGCTTTTTAATCGGCGGTATTGCAGGTAATTTCGGTATTTCCGCACGCTTAGGACAAAGCCCGTATTTTGTTATTGAAGCGGATGAATACGATACGGCGTTTTTTGATAAGCGCTCCAAATTCGTACATTACAATCCGCGTACGCTGATTATTAATAATATCGGCTTCGATCATGCGGATATTTTCGACGATCTGAACGCGATTCAGCGCCAATTCCATCACATGATCCGCACCATTCCGAACAATGGACGCATTCTCTCTTTTGCGGGCGAAGAAAGCGTACAACAAACCCTGGCGATGGGATGTTGGCCGGAATGTCAGTATATGGGTAAGGAGCAGGAATGGTATGCCGAACGCATTAAACATGATTGCACGGCGTTTGCCGTTTACCATAAAGGTGAAAAAATCGCAGAAGTGCACTGGAATATCGTAGGCGAGCACAATATGCGTAACGCTTTGATGGCAATTGCGGCGGCACATCACGCGGGCGTGAGCATTGAAAATGCCTGTGCGGCGTTAAGCACCTTTATCAATGCCAAACGCCGTTTGGAAGTGAAAGGCAATGTTCATGGCGTAACCGTTTATGACGATTTCGCCCATCACCCCACCGAAATACAGGCAACATTGACCGCACTTCGCGATAAAGTCGGGCAAAGTGCGCGTATTCTGGCGGTGTTAGAGCCACGCTCCAACACCATGAAAATGGGCGTACATAAAGATGAAATCGCACCGGCGTTAAAGCTGGCCGATACGGTATTTTTATTCCAGCCGGAAACTATTCCATGGAAAGTGGCGGATATTACCGCCCAATTAACACAACCGGCGTATGACAGTGATAATTTGGATACCTTCGTCGATCTGATTGTTGCCGAAGCCAGACCGACGGATCACATTTTAGTCATGTCAAACGGCAGTTTCGGTGGCATTCACCAAAAACTTTTAGAGGCACTACAGAAGAAAGGCGCGTAGTTTATAAAGAGAAGAAAAAAGGCATTCGTAAAAACGAATGCCTTTCTTTTAGAATCTGGTTGCGGGGGCCGGATTTGAACCGACGACCTTCGGGTTATGAGCCCGACGAGCTACCAAGCTGCTCCACCCCGCGTTATAGGGCGCTAACTATACCCGTTTGAAAATGAATTGCAAGTTTAAATGTAAAAATAATGTTTATTTGTTACAAAAATAAACGATATGCCGTTTTTTTACACAAAATACGTTTTCCCAAAAACATTCTTTTTTCTGACCGCACTTTTACGGCGTTCAACGTGAATTTCATATTCATCCGCTACAAATTGGTGTAAAATTCGCCCTTTGTTTTTTACCCATTTTGCTTTTAGGACGTTATATGCTATTCAACCGCACTTCTTTTTATAAATTTCTCACGCTCTCCGCTATCGCAGTATTAGCCGCCTGTTCCTCCGGTTCCAATAAACAGACCGGTGGACAAACCACAACGCAAAACACACTGGACATCGATCCGCAAAAATTCGGTGCAATCTATAACGGACGGACTTATCAACAATCCATTTTCATGCCGGTGAGCCAAGTTGAGAACAAAAGTGCGGTGGTAAATCAAGGAGATTTTTTGACCCAACTGTCAAATGTCAATAATTATTCCGGTAAGCTGAGCAGCAGTTTTGCACCACTTTATGACAAAGTCACGGCTTGGGTTCTCGCCGGTGCCAATACCAATGAACTAACTAATTTCGGCATCCAAAGCCAAGTGATGAAAGGCTTCGACGGCTATCAAAATGTACTTATGACAGGCTATTATTCCCCGGTGATTCACGCCCGTCGTACCCAACAAGGCAAATTTAACCAACCGATTTATGCACTTCCTTCGCAAAAACGTTTCTCCCGTGCCGAAATTTATGCCGGCGCATTGAAAGGTAAAGGTCTGGAATTGGCGTACAGCGATTCCATGATCGATAATTTCCTTTTAGGTGTGCAAGGCAGCGGTTATGTGGATTTTGGGGAAGGCAATTTGAATTATTTCGCCTATGCAGGACAAAACGGCTACCAATATGCGGCGGTCGGTCGTCTGCTGGTGGAAGACGGTGAAATTCCGAAAGAAAAAATGTCTATTCAGGCAATTCGCGATTGGGCGAATGCTAACCCATCACGAGTGCAAAGCCTGTTAGAGCGTAACCCTTCTTATGTTTTCTTTAAAAATGATCCGTACGGAAAAGTAAAAGGCGCGGCAGGCGTGCCTTTGGTGCCGATGGCGTCTGTGGCATCCGACCGTGGTGTGATTCCATTGGGTAGCGTGTTGTTGGTGGAAGTGCCGCAAATGGACAATGACGGCAACTGGACCGGACAACATCAGTTACATCTCATGGTGGCGCTGGATGTAGGCGGTGCCGTGAACGGACACCATTTCGATTTATATCGCGGTATCGGCGATCAAGCCGGGCACATTGCCGGCTTGTCGAAACATTACGGTCGCGTTTGGGTACTACGTTAATGGCGCGCATTGACAACTATGAACAACGCTTTGGCGGCATCGGTCGCCTATATGGCGCCGATGCTTTAGCGCGCTTGCGTCAAGCGCACATTTGCGTAATCGGTATCGGCGGCGTCGGTTCCTGGGCGGTGGAAGCCCTCGCCCGTTCCGGCATTGGCAAGATTACGATGATTGATATGGATGATATTTGCGTCACCAATATTAATCGCCAGATTCATACCTTGAGCGGTAATGTCGGGCAACTCAAAACCAACGTTATGCAGCAACGGGTAAAATTGATTAATCCCGAATGTGAAGTTAATGTCATTGATGACTTTATTTCTAGCGAAAATTTAGCCCGATACCTTCACAATGATTACGATTATGTCATTGATGCTATTGATCATGTGAAAACCAAAGCGGCGTTAATCGCTTATTGTAAACGGCATAAAATCAACATTATTACCGTTGGAGGTGCAGGCGGACAAACGGATCCGAGCCAAATTCAGATTGCCGATTTAAGTCGCACCATTCAAGATCCGTTGTTGGCAAAAGTGCGGTCGGTTTTACGCAAGGATTATCATTTCACGCAAAATCCGAAACGCAAATTTGCCATTGACGCGGTATTCTCGACTCAGCCGCTGATTTTCCCTCAGGTCGGTGATAGCTGCGCCACTTCCGCAACTATGAATTGTGCCAATGGTTTTGGCGCGGCGACCATGATTACCGCCACATTCGGCTTTTTTGCCGTTTCCCGTGTTATTGATAAGTTATTACAAAAAAATAATTAACTTATTTTTTAAGATAAAAAAAGATGGTAATTCCGCTTAAAAAAGAGTAACCTAGCCTGGTTTTATTCAATTTATATTTCAATAATAGAAGGAAATACAATGACCATGTTAGTGCAAAGCTTAAAGAAAACGGCAATTGCCGCCGCCATTCTTTCTTTTTCCGCTGCGACTTCCGCAACGATTGTCACCTCCATTAAACCCTTAGGCTTTATTGCGACAGCCGTTGCAAATGACGTTACCGATGTGGATGTATTAGTGCCGACAGGGGCTTCCCCTCATGATTACAATCTAAAACCCTCCGATGCACAAAAACTAAAATCTGCCGAAATGGTGGTTTGGATTGGGGAAGATGTGGATGCTTTCTTAGATAAATCCATTGATGATCTTGATTATAAAAAAGTATTGACGATCAAAGATATTGCCGCCATTGAACCGTTCTTAATGAAAGGCGCGCATCACCATCATCACCATGGCGAAGGCGACGCTCATGGAGACCATGACCATTCGCATGAGGGGCATAATCACACGCATGAAGGCCATGATCACAAGCATGAACATGAACACGATCATGAGGGACATGCACATCATCACGACGACGATTCAAGCATTAACTGGCATGTGTGGTATTCACCGGATATTAGTAAAGCGGTCGCGCAACGCATTGCCGTAAAACTTATCAAACAATATCCGGAGAAAAAAGTGTTGATTGAAAAAAACGTCGCCGAATTTAACCGCACTTTAGATGAAACAAGTGCAAAAATTAAAGTGCAATTGGAAAGTGTAAAAGATAAAGGGTTCTATGTTTTCCACGACGCCTACGGCTATTTCAACCATGCTTATGCCTTAAAACAAATCGGCTATTTCACCATCAATCCGCTTGTGGGGCCGGGCGCAAAAACCTTAGCCAAAATCAAAGAAGAAATCACCGAACACAAAGTCAGCTGTTTATTTGCCGAACCGCAGTTTACGCCTAAAGTGATTGAAAGCTTAAGCAAAGGTGCACAAGTGAATGTCGGTCGCCTCGATCCGATGGGTGATAGCGTGAAAATGGAAGGAAACCCTTACGCGGCGTTCTTGCAATTTACGGCGGATAGCTATATGCAATGTTTAGCAAAATAAATTAATCCGTTAAATAAGGCATGATTTTCAGTCATGCCTTATTTATATCTGATAAAAATACGGTGCGATTAAAAATAAGGCTTGCTATAATTTTTAGCGATCTATCACAAAGCAAAAGGAAGACACAATGAAAAAAACATTAAAAATGACCGCACTTGCTGTTATCTCGGCTTTTGTATTAGTGGGTTGTGCAAAAGATACGGCAAAAGGAGACGCCCAATTACAACAACAGGCGGTGATGGGGATTAACTGGATGCAGGAATCCGGTGAATATGATGCGCTGGCTTATCAGGCATTTAACACGGCGAAAGTCGCATTTGATCATGCTAAAGTACAGAAAGGCAAGAAAAAAGCCGTTGTTGTGGATTTAGACGAAACCATGATCGACAACAGCGCATACGCCGGCTGGCAGATCAAAAATAACAAACCTTTTGACGGTAAAGACTGGACCCGTTGGGTTGATGCGAGAGAATCCGGAGCCATTGCCGGTGCGGTAGAATTTAACAATTATGTCAATTCTCATAAAGGTAAAATGTTCTATGTGTCCAATCGCAAAGACAGCAATGAAAAAGCCGGCACCATTGATGACATGAAACGTTTAGGCTTTACCGGTGTTGATGAATCATCCCTTTATCTGAAAAAAGATAAATCCGCCAAATCTGCCCGTTTTGCGGAAATTGAAAGTCAAGGCTATGACATCGTGCTTTATGTGGGCGACAACCTAGATGATTTCGGTGATGCCACACATGGTAAATTAAATGCGGATCGTCGAGACTTTGTTGCTAAAAACAAGGCGAAATTCGGTAAAACTTATATCGTTTTACCTAATCCGAATTACGGTGGTTGGGAAGGCGGTTTAGCCAAAGACTACTTTAAAGGTGATTCCCAAAGCAAAGTTGATGCCCGCTTAAATGCGATTAAGGCATGGAGTGGAAAATAATCCAAGTAAAAACATTCATAAAATAAACCGCACCTTGATCTGTCCCCCAAAAGTGCGGTTGTTTTCAGCGGCGTTTTTAATCGCGGAAATTGTTAAATTGGAACGGTTGTCCCAGTTCGGCGGTTTTTACCAATTGAATCACCGCTTGTAAATCGTCGCGGGATTTGCCGGTGACGCGTACCTGTTCGCCTTGAATTTGGCTTTGGACTTTGATTTTGGACTCTTTGATTAACTTGGTGATTTTCTTCGCCATATCGCTTTCAATCCCCTGTTTCAGCTTGATTTCTTTGCTGTAGGTTTTGCCGCTGTGTTCGTACTCGGCGGGAATATCCAGAGAGTTGGATTCGATGTTACGCTTAATGCAGGCGTTTCGCAGAATATCGATAAGTTGCTCCACCTGGAAATCCGATTCGCTGCTGACTTTGATGGTTTCGTTTTTTTCATTAAATTCAATGGTGGCTTGCACGTTGCGGAAATCCCAGCGGTTGGTGAGCTCACGATTGGCGTTTTCCACGGCATTGCGAATTTCGTGTCCGCTGATTTCGGAAACAATGTCGAATGATGGCATGGTTTACTCCTTACTTGATTTTGTCATTAGCACTTAAAATACATAAAAGTGCGGTTAAATCGGCGAAATTGATGATAACTTGCGCTAATTGTTGCACTTTCGGTTTGGCATGATAGGCAACGCCCAAATCGGCGACCTGCATCATGGCAAGATCGTTGGCGCCGTCGCCGATGACAACGGTATTTTCGGCGGCAATGTGAAATTGTTGCGCAAGTTGTTGTAAGGTTTGCGCTTTATATTGTGCGTCCACAATGGCGCCTTGTACGTTGCCGGTGAGTTTGCCGTCGATAATTTCAAATTGGTTGGCGGCGATGAAATCCAAGCCGAGTTGTTGCTGCAACACTTCGGCAAAATAAGTAAAGCCGCCTGAGGCAATCGCCACTTTCCAACCGTGATCTTTTAACGTTTTGACCGTTTCCGTCAAGCCGGGCATGAGCGGCAAATGTTGTTTCACTTCCTGCAAAATGCCTTCCGGCGCGTCTTTTAAAGTGGCGACCCGTTGACGCAGGCTTTGACTGAAATCCAATTCACCGCGCATGGCACGTTCCGTGATGGCGGAAACCATCTCACCGGTGCCGGCAAGTTTGGCGATTTCATCGATACATTCAATTTGAATGGCGGTAGAATCCATGTCCATCACCAATAATCCCGCTTGGCTCAAGCTCGCGTGAAAGTTTAGGGGAGCAATATCCAGTTTCAATTCATGGGCGATATTCACCCATTCCGCCTGCCATTTGCCTTTGAGCAGCACCACGGTGTTATGCAACACATTCCACGCCGCAAAACACAGAAAATTTTCACCGCACTTTTGTTGAAAAGCCTGTAACTTTGTGAGGTTTACGTTGTCGGAATAGAGAATAAACGCCTGTGTGGTTTCATAGGGCTGATCGGCAATGAACGGCGCGGGCAGTGATGAAAAGTGTTCGATGATAGCGTTAAGATTTTGTGTTTGCATAAAAATCCTGTAAATTGTAGCGGTTTTTAAAAGCACTGTATTCTAGCCTACTTATTAAACTTTGGGGAAAATAACTTGCATTTCACAAAAGAAAAAATGATTAAATTTATGATGTTCTTCGGCATTATTCTGTTATGCGCGGGGATCATGATGATCATTTTGTTCGGCGTAAAACAATTTAAAATCGGTTCGCAACTAGCCAGCGTCAATCAGGTGGCAAATTTGTCCCATTTGCTGGTGCGCCAGCAAGCCAATCTATTTTCTATGCTATTGATGAATAACGCGAAAACCGAACGTTTGGTGGAAAATCTGGATAATTTCGCCAAAGAAGAATTTGTGTTGGATGCCGCCGTGTATGCGCGCAACGGCGAATTATTGGCGCAAAGCACCAATTCGTCCGATATGCGCAGTTTATTGGGGCTGGATAAAAAAGAAGAAAAGGAAACGGATTCCCAGCAAATTGTGGAACCCATTTATTCGCCGAACGGCGTGGAAGGCTTTCTACGCGTGACCTTTGATGCCAAATACGGACAAACCACGCAAAGCAAAATCAATCAGATTTTTCATCGTTTATACGGTGAAATTATTATCGTCTTCCTTGCCGGGATCCTGCTTGCCAGCAGCCTGCATTATTTCCTCAGCCATTATCGACGTAGCCGTATTCATGTCGTAGAAAAAGTGCCGGCATTGCGCAACAAAACCACACAATCGATGAGCAGGCTGTTTCATCAGCGGCGCAGAAGGGCGAAGTAGGGAAAAGTGCGGTGGTTTTTTTCGGCGTTTTTCCCTCGGAAATAAACACAATCGATAAAAACAAAAAACCGCTCAATTGAGCGGTTTCTCTTTATCTGCTAAGCAAAAATTATGCTAATTTTTTGATTTGCGCAGCTAATTTAGATTTGTGGTTGGCTGCTTTATTTGCGTGGATTAAACCTTTAGATGCCATTCTGTCCACAACTTTTTGCATTTCAACGAATGCGGCTTCAGCAGCGGCTTTCTCGCCTGCGGCAACTTGTGCATAAACTTTTTTGATGTAAGTACGCATCATAGAGCGTTGGCTTGCGTTGTGTTGACGGCGTTTTTCAGATTGAACCGCACGTTTTTTTGCTGACTTGATATTAGCCAAGGTCAAACTCCTAAAAATTTCTGTTAGTTAATAGTGACAAAAATAGGGGCGTAAATATGCCGATTTCTTATACTTTTGTCAATGGGAATTTTGTGTTGATTTCGGTGAGACACAACCGAAAGTAAGCATCGTTATATTTAACAAGCACTTTCAAACCGGCTCACGAAACGATGTGCGCGAGATTTTAACAGTTTTTTCCCTTAGAATATAGCGTAAAAACGAAATTTCTATACAATTAGGCAAATTTTATCGTTCAGAGTGATCCGTTTTGAGTAAAAGATTGTTAAAATCCGGCATCATCGTCAGCGCCATGACGTTAATTTCCCGCGTGTTGGGCTTGGTGCGGGATGTGGTGATTGCCAATTTAATCGGCGCCGGCGCTGCTGCCGACGTATTTCTATTCGCCAATCGCATTCCCAATTTTCTCCGTCGTTTGTTTGCCGAAGGGGCGTTTTCGCAAGCCTTCGTGCCTGTATTGGCGGAATATCAGAAATCCGGCGATTTATCCAAAACCCGCGAATTTATCAGCAAGGTTTCCGGCACCCTGGGCGGGTTGGTAAGTATCGTGACCTTGCTGGCGATGATCGGGTCTCCCGTTGTGGCGGCGATTTTCGGGACGGGCTGGTTTGTGGATTGGCTCAATGACGGTCCTAATGCGGAAAAATTCACCCAAGCCTCATTGCTGCTCAAAATCACTTTCCCTTATTTATGGTTCGTGACCTTTGTGGCGCTGTCCGGCGCGATTTTAAACACTCTCGGCAAGTTCGGCGTCATGTCGTTTTCGCCGGTGCTACTCAATGTGGCGATGATTGCCACCGCACTTTGGCTGGCGCCGCAACTGGAAAATCCCGATTTAGGCTTGGCAATCGGGATCTTTCTCGGCGGCTTGCTGCAATTTCTGTTTCAACTGCCGTTCTTATACAAAGCCAAATTATTGGTGAAGCCGAAATGGGCGTGGCATGACGAAGGCGTGAAGAAAATCCGCACATTGATGATTCCCGCGTTGTTCGGCGTGTCTGTCAGTCAAATCAATTTATTGCTGGATACCTTTATCGCCAGTTTCCTAATGACCGGCTCCATCAGCTGGCTTTATTATTCCGATCGTTTGCTGGAGTTCCCGCTCGGCTTGTTCGGTATCGCCATTTCCACGGTAATTTTGCCGACCCTTGCCCGCCACCATGTGAACCGCGACGATAACGCCAAAAGTGCGGTGGATTTTCGCAACACAATGGATTGGGGCGTGCGCATGATTTTATTGCTTGGCGTGCCGGCAATGATTGGTATCGCCATATTAGCGCAGCCTATGTTGCTCGTGCTGTTTATGCGCGGCAGCTTTAGTTTCAGCGATGTGCAGGCGGCGTCGTATTCTTTATGGGGCTTTAATGCGGGGCTGCTGAGCTTTATGTTAATCAAGATTCTGGCGAACGGTTATTACGCCCGCCAGGACACCAAAACGCCAGTAAAAATCGGTATTATCGCCATGGTGAGCAATATGGCGTTTAACCTGCTTGCGATACCTTTCAGTTATGTGGGCTTGGCGATCGCCTCCGCCATGTCGGCGACGCTCAACGCGTTCCTGCTTTATCGCGGCTTGGCGAAAGCCGACGTGTATCATTTCAGCCGTCAAAGTGCGGTCTTTTTTCTGAAAGTTTTTGTCGCTGCGGCGATCATGGGCGCGTTGGTTTGGTATCACAGCCCGAACCTGACGGAATGGAACGCCATGCGCTTTCTCACCCGTGTACATTGGCTGGCGTGGCTCATCGTGTTGGCGGCGATGGTTTACGGCGGAATGTTGGTGCTGTTGGGGATTCGCAAACGTGATTTGACGGGCGCGCGCCAGGCATGAAATTAGTTTTTGTGGCGCATGGATTTATGCGTATAATACCGAAATATTTTTTCACCAAAATTTATGGAACACATTGAATGCAGTTGATTCGAGGCCTGGGAAATTTACCGCAAAATTTGCACGCTTGCGCGTTAACCATCGGTAATTTTGATGGTGTGCATTTGGGACATCAAGCCATTTTGCATCATTTGCGGGCAAAAGCCGACGAATTGCATTTACCCATGGTGGTGATGCTGTTTGAACCGCAACCGCGCGAATATTTTTGCGGCAAAGACGCCCCCGCGCGCTTAATGCGCTTACGCGATAAATTGCATTACCTTGAACAGGCGGGCGTGGACATCGTTATCGTAGCGAAATTCGACCGCACTTTTGCCGCATTGCCGGCGCAGCAATTTATCGAAGATTGGCTGGTGCGCAAATTAAAGGTGAAATTTTTAAGTATCGGCGATGATTTTAAATTCGGCGCCAAACGCCAAGGGAATTTTGCGATGTTGCAACAAGCCGGTGAACGATTCGGTTTTACGGTGGAAGATAACCGCAGTTTTTGCCTGGATGAACTGCGTATCAGCAGCACCGCCATTCGCCTTGCCTTGGCGAACGACGATTTGCCGCTGGCGGAAAAATTGCTCGGGCACCCATACCGCATTTTAGGTCGCGTGATTCACGGTAACGAATTGGGTCGCACCATCGGCTTTCCGACGGCGAATATCCGCCTGCATCGTCAGGTGAACCCGGTGAAAGGCGTGTATGCGGTTAAAGTGCGGTTAAAATCCGGCGCGTTTTTTAACGGTGTGGCAAACATCGGCACCCGCCCGACCATCAACGGCGTGAATCAATTATTAGAAGCCCATTTATTTGATTTTCAAGGCGATCTTTACGGACAATGGCTGGAAGTGGAACTGTGCCGTAAAATCCGTAACGAAATGAAATTTCCGTCTTTTGACGCACTAAAAGCGCAAATCGCGCAGGATGTGGAGACGGCGAAAAAGGTTTTTGAAGCGTAGAAAAATTTTTGCCTTCCCCTGCTTGCGGGGGAAGGTGTCCGAAGGACGGAAGGGGGCAAAATCCCCCCCCCTCAGCCTTCGGCAGCTCCCCCCGTAAACGGAGGGAGCAAAAAATAGGAAGGAGGCTTGGTATGACTACTTCGGCTAAACATGTACGTTTTGATGAAAACACAATGTGGGTTGAGCTTGATGATGCGCGTATTTTAGGCATTCCTTTGGTTTGGTTTCCAAAATTGCTGCGGGCGACAAAAATGGAATTGGAAAATTATGAATTAAGTCGTCGTGGTATTCACTGGGATGCGTTGGATGAAGATATTTCAATTGGTGGATTACTTGCCGGTCGGGGTGATGTAACACATAGCCCACAACAAGTGGCTTAAAATAAATTTAAATTTTTACACAAAACTGGAATAGAAAATGACTGATTATAAAAATACCCTTAACCTTCCCGAAACGGGCTTTCCGATGCGTGGTGATTTAGCCAAGCGTGAGCCTGTGATGTTGAAAAATTGGTATGAGAAAGATCTTTACCAAAAAATCCGTCAGGCGACCAAAGGCAAGAAATCCTTTATTTTGCACGACGGCCCTCCTTATGCCAACGGCACCATTCATATTGGTCATGCGGTGAATAAAATTCTTAAAGATATTATCGTGAAATCCAAAACCGCCCTTGGGTTTGATTCCCCTTATATTCCGGGTTGGGACTGCCACGGCTTGCCGATTGAGCTGAAAGTGGAAGGCTTGGTGGGCAAACCGAACGAGAAAATTTCAGCGGCGGAATTTCGTCAAAAATGCCGTGAATATGCGGCAGAACAGGTGGAAGGTCAGAAAAAAGACTTCGTGCGCCTCGGCGTGTTGGGCGATTGGGATAATCCGTATCTGACCATGAATTTCAACACCGAAGCCAACATTATCCGCACTCTGGGCAAAGTAATTGCCAACGGGCATTTATATAAAGGCTCCAAGCCGGTGCATTGGTGTTTGGATTGCGGTTCGTCTTTGGCGGAGGCGGAAGTGGAATATGAAGACCGCGTGTCGCCGTCCATTTATGTGCGTTTCCTGGCGGAAAGTGCGGTGGAAATTGAAGGTAAATTTAACGCCGTCGGCAAAGGCAGCGGCAAGTTGTCCGCCGTGATTTGGACCACAACCCCTTGGACCATGCCGTCCAACCGTGCCATTTCCGTGAATGCGGAGCTGGAATATCAGCTTGTGCAATTAGGCGACGAGCGCGTGATTTTAGCTACCGATTTGGTGGCGGATATGGCAAAAGCGGTTGGCGTGGAGAAGGTGGAAATCTTAGGTTCCGCGAAAGGCAAAGATCTTGAGTTATTACGCTTCCATCACCCGTTCTACAATTTCACCGTGCCGATTATTTTAGGCGATCATGTGACTACCGACGGCGGTACCGGTTTGGTACATACCGCGCCGGATCACGGTTTGGACGACTTTATCGTAGGTAAACAATATGACTTACCGATGGCGGGCTTAGTGGCGAATGACGGTAAATTTATTTCAACTGCCGAATTCTTCGCCGGTAACGGCGTGTTTGAAGCTAACCCGTTAGTGATCGAAAAATTGCAAGAAACGGGTAACTTATTGAAATTGGATAAAATTAAACACAGTTATCCGCACTGTTGGCGCCATAAAACCCCGATTATTTTCCGTGCTACACCGCAATGGTTTATCGGCATGGAAGTGCAAGGTTTACGCCCGCAAGCGCTAGGCGAAATCAAACAAGTGCGTTGGACTCCGGATTGGGGTCAGGCGCGTATTGAAAAAATGGTGGAAAATCGCCCTGACTGGTGTATTTCCCGTCAGCGTACCTGGGGCGTGCCGATGACCTTATTCGTGCACAAAGAAACCGAAGAATTGCACCCGCGCACCTTGGAATTGCTTGAGGAAGTGGCAAAACGCGTAGAAAAAGCCGGAATTCAGGCGTGGTGGGATTTGGACGAAAAAGAACTGCTTGGCGCCGACGCGGAAACCTATCGCAAAGTGCCGGACACCCTTGATGTGTGGTTCGATTCCGGATCCACTTATTCTTCCGTGGTGGCAAATCGCCCAGAATTTGAAGGCAAAGCGGCGGATATGTATTTGGAAGGTTCCGACCAACATCGCGGCTGGTTTATGTCCTCCTTAATGCTTTCCACCGCTACGGACAACAAAGCGCCTTATAAACAAGTGCTTACCCATGGTTTTACTGTGGACGGTCAAGGGCGCAAAATGTCGAAATCCATCGGCAATGTAGTGACCCCACAAGAGGTGATGGATAAATTTGGCGGTGATATTTTACGTTTATGGGTGGCGTCCACCGATTACACCGGCGAAATGACGGTTTCCGATGAAATCTTAAAACGCGCGGCGGACAGCTATCGTCGTATTCGCAACACGGCGCGTTTCCTGTTGGCGAACTTAAACGGCTTTGACCCGCAACGTGATGCGGTGAAACCGGAGGAAATGATTAGCCTGGATCGTTGGGCGGTGGCTTGTGCGTTAGAGGCGCAAAACGAAATCAAAGATGCCTACGATAATTATCAATTCCACGCCGTCGTACAACGCTTAATGCGTTTCTGTTCCGTGGAAATGGGATCTTTCTACCTCGATATTATCAAAGACCGCCAATACACCACCAAAGCGGACAGTCTCGCCCGTCGCAGCTGCCAAACCGCCTTGTGGCACATCGCGGAAGCCTTGGTCCGTTGGATGGCGCCGATTTTATCCTTCACAGCGGATGAAATCTGGGGCTACTTGCCGAAAACTGCCACACCGCGCGCCGAATTCGTGTTTACCGAAGAATTTTACGAAGGCTTATTCGGCTTAGGCGAAAACGAAAAATTAGACGACGCTTATTGGCAAGCCTTGATTAGAGTGCGTTCCGAAGTAAACCGCGTGTTGGAAATCGCCCGTAACGATAAAGTGATCGGCGCCGGTTTGGAAGCGGAAGTGACTGTTTATGCCAACGACGAATATCGCGCATTATTGGAAAAACTCGGCGACGAACTCCGTTTCGTGTTGATTACTTCCAAAGCAGCAGTGAAATCGTTGGCGGACAAACCTGCCGACGTGGCGGAGGGCGAATTGGAAGGCATTGCGGTGAGCGTTGCCCGTTCCAACGGTGAAAAATGCCCGCGTTGCTGGCATTATTCCGACAAAATCGGCGTTAACCCGCAACACCCGACACTTTGTCCGCGTTGCGTGGAAAACGTGGCAGGTAACGGCGAAATTCGACATTTCGCTTAATTTGCTGTTGATGCAAAAAAGTGCGGTTAAAATCGACCGCACTTTTTATTATTTTTATAATCAAGATGATTTAACGAACTTATGACGAACAAACCAAAATCCGGTCTCTCATTTTTGTGGTTAAGTGCGGTGGCGTTTATCGCCGATATTTTTACCAAATATTTAATCGTAAGCCATTTTGAATACGGTGAAAGCATTAATCTCCTGCCGATTTTCAACCTGACCTATGTAGGCAATTTCGGTGCTGCCTTTAGTTTCCTGGCGGATCACGGCGGTTGGCAAAAATTCTTTTTCCTCGCGTTAGCAGTGGGGATTTCCGCCATGTTGGTTTATTTTCTAATGAAGAATCATCACCAACAGAAACTGCTGAATGCTGCGTATGCCTTGATTATCGGCGGCGCTTTGGGCAATGCGGCGGATCGTCTGTATCACGGCTATGTGGTGGATTTTTTAGATTTTTATTGGCGGGATTGGCATTATCCCGTGTTTAACGTGGCGGATATTGCCATTTGTGTGGGTGCCGGTTTGATTGCCTTGGACGCGTTCAAAAACGGTAATAAACAGGAACGTAAATAATGAAAATTATTTTAGCCAATCCGCGCGGATTCTGTGCCGGCGTGGATCGTGCCATCAGCATTGTGGAACTGGCGCTGGAAATTCACGGCGCACCCATTTATGTGCGGCATGAAGTGGTGCATAACCGTTTTGTAGTGAACGGCTTGCGTGAGCGCGGTGCCATTTTTGTAGAAGAATTAAGCGAAGTGCCGGACGGCGCCATTGTGATTTTCTCCGCCCATGGCGTGTCCCAAGCGGTGCGCCAGGAAGCGAAAGAACGCAATTTAAAAGTTTTCGACGCCACTTGCCCGTTGGTGACCAAAGTGCATATGCAGGTGGCGCGCGCCAGTCGTAAAGGTACCAAAGCCATTTTAATCGGGCACAAAGGGCATCCCGAAGTGGAAGGCACCATGGGGCAATACGGCAATCAAGAGGGCGGCATTTATTTAATCGAAAGTGTGGAAGACATCGCCAACTTGCCGGTGGAACAAAATGATGACCTCACATTCATGACGCAAACCACGTTGTCTTTGGACGACACGGCGGAAACCATCAGCGCCCTGAAAGAAAAATATCCCGCCATTCAAGGTCCGCATAAAAACGACATTTGTTATGCCACTACCAACCGACAAGAAGCCGTGCGCGAACTGGCGAAACAGTCGGATTTAGTGGTTGTGGTCGGCTCCAAAAATTCCTCCAACTCCAATCGCCTGGCGGAGCTTGCCTCCCGCATGGGCGTCGCCTCCAAATTAATCGACGACCCGAATGACATTCACGCAAACTGGTTCGACGGCGTACAAACCATCGGCGTCACCGCCGGCGCCTCCGCCCCGGAAGAATTGGTGCAATCGGTCATCTCCCGCCTGAAAGAATTCGGCGTCACCACCGTAGAAGAACTACAAGGTCTGGAAGAAAATATGTTCTTTGAAGTCCCGAAAGAGTTACGGGTGAAAGAGGTGAATTGATTTTTCACCGAATGTGTTGATGATCATCTGATGGCGCGCGTTTCCCAACCACAGCTGTTCAAAACATTGTAACTATTTATATAAAAAGAAAAAACTTGGCTCCCCTCGTTCACGGGGGGAGCCGGGCGAAGCCCTGAGGGGGGCAAAATCTCAATTTTTAGGCATGATCTTGTGAAAACATCAAGATAAATCCCCCCTTCCGCCCTTCGGGCACCTTCCCCCGTAAACGGAGGAAGGCAAGATACTTTATAAAATATCAATGCATTACAATTTTTCGAACACTTGTGGTTTCAACACGTGCTTTTTGTTCCTATTAGTACTGCGACGCGTACGCTATCTATTAAATGGCATAACAAACAAAGTACCCCGACTTACGCCGGGGTATTCTTTAAAAAAACACTTAAATTTCTGACCGCACTTTTTACGAAAAATGATTAAGCTTGCGGGTTCATGATCTCGTCGAAGGTTGCCGCTTTTTCGGTAACTTGCGCTTTAGCCAGTACCGCGTCAACGGCTTGTTCTTCCAATACGACGTTACGAATATTGTTCATTAATTCGTTATTTTTACTGTAGTATTCAACCACATCCGCCGGTTGTTCGTAAGCGGAAGCGATGTCTTCAATCATGGCTTTAGCACGCGCTTCGTCTGCTTTTAGTTCGTTTGACGCGATAATCTGTGCTAACAATAAGCCGACTAATACGCGACGTTTTGCTTGTTCTTCAAATAACTCACGTGGTAATTGTGCCACTTGTTGCGCATTGCCGCCGAAACGTTGTGCCGCTTGTTGGCGTAACACGTCAATTTCTTGCTCAACCGCAGCGCTTGGCACATCGATTTGGTTTTGTTCAACTAAACCGTCGATCACTTGGTTTTTCACGCGGGTAGTCAACGCATTTTTCAATTCACGTTGCATATTTTTACGGATTTCGCTGCGTAAATCCGCTACGGATTTGGTGTTCGGACCGAATTTCGCCACGAATTCATCGGTTAATTCAGGCAATACGATAACCTCGACTTTCTTCAAAGTAATGTCGAATTTCGCCGCTTTGCCTTTTAATTTTTCGGAGTGGTATTCTTCCGGGAAGGTTACATCAATCGTGAATTTATCGCCGGCTTTGTGACCAACGATACCGTCTTCAAAGCCCAGAATCATGCGGCCTTGTCCCATGAATAACACGAAATCTTCCGCTTTGCCGCCTTCAAATTCTTCGCCGTCAACAGAACCGACGAAATCGATAGTAACGCGATCTTCCGCTTTTGCCGCATCTTGCGTTTCGGACCAAGTCGCTTGTTGTTTGCGTAACACGTCAACCATTTTGTCAACGTCCGCTTCGGAAATTTCAACAACCGGTTTTTCAACTTTGATATTTTCTAAACCTTTCAATTCAACTTCAGGATACACTTCAAAAGTTGCGCTGAATTTTAATTCTTTGCCATCTTCAAATTGTTCAACGGTGAAACTTGGACGACCGGCTAAATTTACTTTATTTTCGATAACCGCTTGGAAGAAATGTTTTTGTAATAAATCGCCTAAAATATCTTGACGAACGGAAGCGCCGAAGCGTTTTTCAATAATTTGCGGAGGGACTTTACCTTTACGGAAACCGTCAACACGTGCGTTTTTGGCAACGCGTTTTAATTCTTCGCGTACTGCCTGATCAACGGTTTCAGCCGGAACGGTGATGGTTACACGACGCTCTAAACCTTGAGTCGTTTCAATATTTAATGACATTATGATGTTACCTCAAATTGATGCACTCGGCGAATGCTCACACCGAACACGTTATTAATAGAAAATAAGACGATGAATTATAACGGGACAAAGGCTTTCCGTCGAGGAAATGCACGATAAAAGCGCATAATTGATTAAAAAACACTCGATTTATTCCGGAAAATTAACCGCGCGGATGATAGCGTTCATGTAAGCGTTTTAACCGTTCTTTTGCCACATGAGTATAAATTTGCGTCGTGGATAAATCACTGTGTCCCAGCAACATTTGCACCACGCGCAAATCCGCGCCGTGATTCACCAAATGGGTGGCGAACGCATGGCGTAAAACGTGCGGCGACAACATCTCGCTATCAATTTCCGCCAACACCGCATAATGTTTAATCCGATGCCAAAAGGTCTGCCGCGTCATTTGCGTCCCCCGTCGGCTGGGGAATAACACATCGGAGCTTTGCCCGTCCAGCAACATCGGGCGGGCAAATAACATAAATTGCTTCACCCAATGGGTCGCTTCCTCGCCCATAGGCACAATGCGCTCCTTATTGCCTTTACCGATAACCCGCACCACGCCTTGATTCAGATTAATGCTGTCGGTGTTCAGGGAAACCAATTCCGTCACCCGCAATCCCGTGGCATACAACAGTTCCAGCATTGCTTTATCGCGTAACTCAATGGGTTGCTCCAGGCTTTGCACATTCAGCAAATCCGTCACTTGCTGCTCCGTTAAATATTTCGGCAAACGGCTCGGTAATTTAGGCGAACTGAGCACCGCACTGGGATCGTCGGTGCGGTATTTTTCCTGATACAAATATTGAAAAAGTTTTCGTATGGCGCTGAGCAATCTCGCCGTGCTGGTGGCTTTGTAGCCCTGCTCGACCCGTTCGCCCAAAAAAGTTTGCAAATCCACGGCATCCAAACCGAGCAACGATAAATGCCGCGCCTCCAACCAATCGCAAAGTGCGGTTAAATCCAAGCGATAAGATGCCACCGTATTGGGTGACAAGCCTTTGCCAATCCATAACTCGTTTAAGAATAAATCTAACAATGCAAGGTTATTCATAGCTGTCCTTGTTTCACCAAAAAGGCTTCCACTTTACGCGGTGTCACGACGAAAGCCGCGGCGGCAACCAATGCCATGAGAATAAACGTCATTGATGCCGAATGCGGATAAATGACACCGGAAAGTGCGGTCAGAATCGCCACCATTGCGCTGTTGGAAACGCCATTGTATAAGGCTTGCAACTTGGAAATATGGGGTTGCGGTTGCGTCGTAATGTAACGCACCATGGCATAATGGTCGGTGGCGTAAGTCAGGCTATGTAACAATTGCAAAATGGCAATCAGCCAGATTTCATCGGTGGCGGCAATCCCCAGCCAGCGAGCAATACAGGCAGCGGTCGCCAAATGAAAAATAGTGCTGACTTTCCAGTTTTGCAGTAAGCGACGGGAGAAGAAAAATAACAGAATTTCAGCGACCACCGCCAAGCCCCAAAGCAGACTGGTTTGCGAAACAGAAATGCCAAGCCCCGTCCAATATAATACGCTGTAAACATAATAAGCGGCGTGCGATCCTTGAATCAGCGACGATGCCAGCAAGACGCGCAACGTGGTTTTGTTTTTCAACAAATCCCAATAACGCACCTCAACGGCGGCATGTGCCGACTGTTCATCCTGCGGCGAAATGGTCGGGCTCACACACTGCATGAGCGTATAAGCCAGTAAAAGTGCGGTCAGAATCCAAACGATATTTTGCTCGCCGAAAAAGCCGATAACATTGCCGAATAAGGTTACGCCCACCACAAACGCCAATGAACCGATTAACCGCGCTTTGCCGTAATCCAGTTGAATCTGACGCTGCCAGGTGCTCGCCAGGGAATCCGTAATCGGCATACCGGCGGCGTTTACCATGGCAAACAAACCGATAGCGGAGAATAACAACCAGAAATTCTCGGCGACAAAACTAAGCCCCGCCATAATCAGGGCGCTTGCCAACGCCAGTAAACGTAAGGAGTTGATGAGTTGCGATGCCCGTTTAATTAAACCGGAGAAAAACAAGCCGCCCACAAAACGGAATACATAGGCGCTCGCCAACACCATGCCGATCATTTCCCCGCCGTATTGTTGGGATTTCATCCAAACGGGGAAAAACGGCATAAACACACCATACGCGCAGTAGTAGCCGAAAAAGCTCAGGGCGAGCCAGGTAAAAGGACGAACGGGCATTAGAATAAGGTTTCCATTTCTTTTGAACGCGCCACGCAAGCCTGTATTGCCTGCCGTACGATGTTGTTAAATTGATGTTGATTGAACACATTTAGCGCCGCCGCCGTGGTGCCGCCTTTGGAAGTGACATTTTGGCGCAAGGTCGCCAGTTCCAGCTGTGGATTTTCCACCACCATTTTTGCCGCACCCAACATCGCCTGTTGCACCAACTCGCGCGCCTGTTGTTCATTTAATCCCATTTCCAACAACCCTTGCTGCATGGCTTCCAACAGCTGAAAGAAATACGCCGGGCTGCTGCCTGAGGCGGCGGTGACGGCGTGCATTTGTTCTTCCGAATCAAGCCACAGGGTTTTACCCACGGCGGACAACAAATCCTGCGCAAAAGTGCGGTCGTTTTCCGACGTGTTTTTTGCGGCGAACAACCCCGCCATGCCTTCGCCCACCAATGCCGGCGTATTCGGCATCACGCGCACGACGGATTGCGCGCTCGGCAACAGTGCGGCTAATCTTGCCAGTGAAATACCGGCGGCAATGGAAATCACCAATTTAGCCTGAAAATTAACCGCACTTAAGGGCGCACAAACGTCCGCCAACATCTGCGGTTTTACCGCCAATAACACCACATCCGCTTGGGCTGCCGCCGTGACATTATCCGTTGCCGTGCGTACGCCTTTTTGGGCGAATAAATCCCGTTTTTCTTCGTTAGGATCACAGACAATAATTTTATCGGCAGAATAACCGCGTTTTAACAAACCGAACACGATGGCTTGCGCCATATTGCCGCCACCGATAAAGGTCACCAATTTATGTTGCATATTTCACCTTGAAGTACGTTACAATAGCGCACATTTTACCTGAATAAGAATAAGGATCTACTATGTTTTGGTTCAAAAACGCCATGATTTACCGCCTGACCAAATCCCTCGATTGGCTGGAACAAACCCTTTCAGCCGCCCTCGAAAACCATCAATATCACCCTTGCCATCAATCGGAACAGAGCAAGTTCGGCTGGTCGCAACCGCTGAAAGGCAGTGAATTATTGTATTTCACCGTCGGCAAGCAGATTTTACTGCTCGCGCAAAAAGAAGAAAAAATCCTGCCTTCCCATGTAGTAAAACGTGAGCTGGATGCCCGCGTAGAAAAACTGGAGCAGGCGGAAAACCGCAAATTGAAAAAAGTGGAAAAACAAACCTTAAAAGACGATGTGGTCGCCACACTGTTGCCACGGGCGTTTAGCAAATACCAACAAACGGCGATTTGGATCGACGCGGAAAACAACCTGATTTATGTGGATGCCGCCTCCGCCAAACGCGCGGAAGAGGTGCTGGCGTTATTGCGTAAATCTTTAGGGTCGTTGCCTGTAGTGCCGCTGGCTTTTGCCAACGAACCGGCATTAGTAATGCAAAACTGGATCGCACAGGAAAATACGCCGGAATGGCTGGTACCGCTGGAAGAAGCGGAACTGCGCGATGTACAAACCGACGGCGTCATTCGTTGCAAACAACAAGCCTTGGATAGCGAAGAAATTTTATCCTTGGTGCATTCTAAATTTGTCACTAAGCTGGCACTGGAATGGGAAGAACGCTTGTCCTTCGTGTTGAACGAAGATTGCAGTTTGAAACGCTTAAAATTCGCCGATCAAATTCGTGAACAGAATGACGATATTTTAAAAGAAAATTTCGCCCAACGCTTTGACGCGGATTTTGTGTTAATGACGGGGATTTTGAGCAAACTGACGGAAAATCTGTTGCACGATTTCGGCGGAGAGAAAGAACGGTTGTAAGCCGTTTGATAATTAAAAACACCTTAAACACAGACCGCACTTTTCTGGGAAAAAGTGCGGTCATTTTTTTTCGTGTTTTTAAAGATGAAAATTACTGTGCGACACATTGCTCCGCCAGAATTTCACCCACGCTGCTTTTCAGAAGGGAGAACTCTTTGCGCTCCAACCAAAGCCAATGAATGTTGGAATAATTGCGACCGCTTTCGGCGATCGTCGGAGTCAGTCGGTGTGTCACATTGTTAAATGTCACGCTGATAGAATTCAATTTTTTCTTGTTTTTGGTGGTGTGGCGAACAACCCGAACCGTTTTATTATCTTTGCAAAGATAGGCTTGCGCCGAACCCTTTTGAGTGGCTTTTTGCAGAACCTGCGTGCGTGGTTTGGCGGGGGCTTTTTGCTCTACCGATTTTACCATGCAAGCGGTTAATCCCATTAACGTCAATAAGACGAAGCTCGCTCTTAACATAATCATGTCTCTTTTAAATGGAATAAGCGTAGCTAACGACTACGCTTATTGAATTTCAGGATTACTTCTTAAATTGATAACTGCCGTCGGATTGGCGGGTAAAGCGTGCGCCGTTGGCTAAACGCAATTCGCTCACGCGACCTTGTGCATTCAGGGAAACCTGTACTTTGTCGCCTGGCTTGAAGCTGCTTAACGCATTGCCTACGCCTTTGGCTTTGGTCATGGCATTCACATCACCGACCGGTAACCGATTGTCACGAAAAACCTGCATTAAGGTCACGCCTTGCGGAATGGTTAAGGTTTTGCTACCGGCGGCCGCTTTGCTGGTGGTCGTTGTCTTACCTTCTAAAATATCCCGCACTTCTTTTTCGGTTTTTGCCGATTTAGTCGGTTGATTTTTGGCGGTCGCTTTTTCAGCCTGTTTCACTTTGTCGCTTTTTGCCGGTTCGGCTTTTTTCGCGGTTTCCTGATGCTGACGCGGTTTAACGGCTTCCGGCGCTTTTACCGGCTCGGTCGTTTTAACGGTTTCTGTCGGCACTTCCGTCGGTTTATTTTCTACCGCGGCGGTTGTCGCCTGTTCCGCAACGGAGGTTGTCACGCCTTGTTCCGTCGGTTGCGGTTCTGTACCGGCAACATGGGTATTTTGTGTTTCTGTCGTTGCCGCCGTTGCGGTTTGTTGTTGTGCGACAGTGTTATCCGTTTGCGGTGCAGGATTATCCAGCACGGTCGGTTCAACGGTTTGCGATTGGTCTAACTGTTGGAATTGAATCGGCACGCCGTTATTGCTTTGTTGTTCATAAGATTGCACCGTATCGGAACTCGGTTTCATCCATAAGATAAAAATCAGCACCAATACCACGCCGAACAGCGCGACGAAAATGCGGCGATGTTTTTGCGGAAGGATACTTAAAATTGCCCAATTTTCAGGATTTTTAAAACCGGCTTTCGGTTTTTCTTTTAATTCGCTGACTTCCGGTTGTGCCGTTTCAACGTTTTCTTCCGTTTCGATGACGGTTGGCTCCACCGGAGATTCTGATGAGGAGGTTTCCGCTACCGTATCGGCGGCGGTCTGCGGTTCATTGCTTTCTGTGTTTTCGGTTGAAAATTTTTCGGTCGGGTTTTCGCTTGTCATGCTTTTCTCTCCAGTCGCACCGGCACCACCGAATACGGGTTCTTTGCGAACGGCAAATTGACTTTCCATATTCTTTTGTTCTTTCTTCGCAAGGAAATCTTTGCCTTTTCCAAGCAACTTCTCAAACAAAGACGGTTCCGGTTTAATTGCTTTTTTCGGGGTGATCGGTTCCATTTGACTGAAGCCCAAATCCAATTCATTTTGTGCCGGATTATTTTCATTTTCCGGGGTTCTTTTCTCAGAATCCACAATATACCTCTGGTGAAATTATGCCGATATGCCGTAAAAGTGCGGTCGTTTTTTTCTGCGTTTTTCATGAGAGAAATCAGCACAAAAACCGAATCGATCACGGCATAAATTAATAAGTAAAAAAATCGCGCCTATTCTAAAACATCTTTTGCTTTTTTGATACCGGAATATCATGTTGCGAACAAGGTTTTATTCGGTTCGCCGCCGATTTCACGGGCGAGTTTCGGCACTAAATAACCGGAGGTAATGCGTTGTAATTGTTTGTAAATTCTTAACGCCTGCGCATCATCAAGATAAAAATGCGCGGCGCCTTCCACTTTATCCAGCAAATGCAAATAATAAGGCAGAATCCCCACTGAAAATAAACGGTCGCTCAATGCTTTCAGAATATGGGCATCGTCATTCACGTTTTTCAGTAAAACCGATTGGTTTAATAATACGACACCGCAATTCTTTAATTTATCCATGGCATGGGAAAAATCTTCATCAATTTCATTGGCATGATTAACGTGCGTGACCAGAATTTTTTGCAAGCGGGTTTGTGCCAGAATGTAGCAAAATTCGTCGGTGATGCGTTGCGGGATCACCACTGGCAGACGTGAATGAATACGCATACGCGTTAAGTGTGGTAGATTTTCCAGGTGTTTTATTAACCAGGCGATTTCATGATCCTTCGCCATAAGCGGATCGCCGCCGGATAAAATCACTTCTTCGATTTCAGGGTGGGTGGCAATATAGTCCAGCGCCTTCTGCCAATTTTGTTTATTGCCCTTATTTTGTTCATAAGGGAAATGACGGCGAAAACAATAGCGACAATTGACTGCACAACCGCCTTTGACCATAAATAACAAGCGATTATGGTATTTGTGCAGAATATTCGGCACGACATTTTTATCCTCTTGTTCTTCCAGCGGATCTTTGCTGAATCCCTCCGCCTGCAGAAACTCATCGGCAAAGGACATCACTTGCAAAAACAAAGGATCGCGCGCATTGCCCTTTTCCATTTTTGCCACGAAAGGCAAAGGCACCCGCATGGCAAACAGTTTGCGGGCTTCAATATCTTGTTTAAACGGTTCGGGGGGAAGTTCCAGGTGTTGTAATAAGATTTTCGGGTCCGAAATCCCGTTTGCCAGATGTTCCAACCAACTTTGTTCTTCTCTAATCGGGATGTTTTGATGTAGAATAGCCACTTTTAAAAAACAATCTTTTTCTTGAGGATAATATGGCTACATATACTACCAGTGATTTCAAACCAGGTCTAAAATTTATGCAAGACGGCGAGCCTTGCGTGATCGTTGAAAATGAATTCGTCAAACCCGGCAAAGGTCAGGCGTTCACCCGCACCCGTATTCGTAAATTAATTTCCGGCAAAGTATTGGATGTGAACTTCAAATCCGGTACCTCCGTTGAAGCCGCTGATGTTATGGATTTAAACTTAACTTATTCTTACAAAGACGATGCGTTCTGGTATTTCATGCACCCGGAAACCTTCGAGCAATATTCCGCCGATGCCAAAGCCGTGGGCGATGCCGAAAAATGGTTATTAGACCAAGCGGATTGTATCGTGACATTATGGAACGGCGCACCGATTACCGTGACCCCACCGAACTTCGTTGAGTTGGAAATCGTCGATACCGATCCGGGCTTGAAAGGCGATACCGCAGGTACCGGCGGTAAACCGGCAACCTTAAGCACCGGCGCCGTGGTGAAAGTGCCGTTATTCGTACAAATCGGTGAAGTGATTCGTGTAGATACCCGTTCCGGCGAATATGTGTCCCGCGTGAAATAATCAAATTTAAAGAATCTTATGAAATAGACCCGTTTTCGGGTCTATTTTTTTATCTGCCATTTTTCCGCCGTTCTGTTAGATGAGAATTAATATTCTTTCCAACGACACCTCTCAAAATTCAATAATTCGTCTAAAAATCACACTATTTTGTGTGAAAAATTATTATTTTGTAAAAATAAACTAAATTTTAATAATTTTTTATTATTTGTGACATTCCTCACAGTAATGCTAAAAAGTTTTTATTAGTATAGCCGCAACTCGATGATAGATGTTTGAGAAGCGAGTTACCAGCATGGACTTTAAACTCATCATAAACAGGAGACAAATTATGACATACTATCCAGCAGAGCCGTTCCGAATCAAAAGTGTTGAACCGGTTTCCATTTTACCGAAAGCAGAACGCGAAAAAGCAATGAAAGAAGCGGGATATAATACCTTCTTACTTGATTCAAAAGACGTATATATCGATCTCTTAACCGATAGCGGTACCAATGCCATGAGTGATCGTCAATGGGCGGGTATTATGCTGGGAGATGAAGCTTACGCCGGTAGTAAAAACTTCTATCATCTGCAAGAAACCGTACAAGAACTCTTCGGTTTCAAGCATATCGTTCCGACCCACCAAGGACGTGGTGCGGAAAATATCCTTTCCCGTATTGCCATCAAACCGGGACAATATGTGCCGGGCAATATGTATTTCACCACAACCCGTTATCACCAAGAAGCCAATGGCGGTATTTTCTACGACATTATTCGTGATGAAGCCCATGATGCGACATTAGACGTGCCGTTCAAAGGCGATATTGACCTGAAAAAACTGGAAAACCTGATCAATGAAAAAGGCGCGGAAAATATTGCTTATGTGTGCCTGGCGGTCACCGTGAACCTCGCTGGCGGTCAACCGGTTTCCATCGCCAACATGAAAGCCGTGCGCGAACTCACTGCTAAACACGGCATCAAAGTGTTCTACGACGCCACCCGTTGTGTTGAAAATGCCTACTTCATTAAAGAACAGGAAAAAGGCTACCAAGACCGCTCCATTAAATCCATTATTCACGAAATGTTCAGCTATGCCGACGGCTGCACCATGAGTGGTAAAAAAGACTGCTTAACCAATATCGGCGGTTTCTTATGTATGAACGATGAAGAATTGTTCATGAAAGCCAAAGAATTGGTGGTGGTGTTTGAAGGTATGCCGTCTTACGGCGGTATGGCAGGTCGTGATATGGAAGCCATGGCAATCGGTTTGAAAGAAGCCACCCAAGAAGAATACATTGAACACCGTGTGAAACAAGTGCGTTACCTCGGCGAAAAATTAAAAGCCGCCGGCGTACCGATTGTTGAACCGATTGGTGGTCATGCCGTATTCTTGGATGCCCGTCGTTTCTGCCCGCACCTGAAACAAGAGGAAGATTTCCCGGCACAAGCCTTGGCGGCGGCAATCTATATCGAATGTGGCGTGCGTACCATGGAACGGGGTATTGTATCCGCCGGTCGTGATGTAAAAACCGGTGAAAACCACCGTCCGAAACTTGAAACCGTGCGTATCACCATTCCTCGCCGTGTTTATACCTATGCCCATATGGATTTAGTAGCTGACGGTATTATCCGTCTGTTTAAACATAAAGGAGATATTAAAGGTCTTCGTTTCGTGTATGAACCGAAACAACTCCGTTTCTTCACTGCACGTTTTGAACAAAAGTAGTCATACCTGCCCTTACTTCGGAAACGGAGTAAGGGCTTCTTATATCCCGTCAGAATTTTAATGAGGAAAATGCGAAAACATTCTAGTGACATTGTAGTTTGATGTATTGTCAAATAAGGAAGTGACTAGCCTTTCTACGGAAACAGGAAAGGAGAAAACTCATGAACAAAACATTAGGCAGTACGCTGATTACATCGGGAACGATGATCGGTGCGGGTATGCTTGCCATGCCGCTCACTTCGGCAGGTATCAGTTTCACATTTACGGTGGGATTACTTTGTATTTTATGGGTATTGCTCACCTACAGCGCGCTTCTTTTTGTAGAAGTCTATCAAACCGCAGAATATGATGCCGGCATAGGAACGCTCGCGGCACAATACTTCGGCAGACCCGGACGGGTTGTGGCAACCACCGTTCTTATGATTTTCCTGTATGCGCTGCTCTCCGCTTATGTGACCGGCGGCGGTTCAATTCTTGCATCAACCTTGCCGGACTTTGCCACACCAGAGCTTAAAATGAAAGGTTCCATTCTGCTCTTTACCGTCTTTTTTGGCGTTTTTATCGTAATCGGAACAAAAATTGTTGATGGCTTAAACCGAATCTTATTTTTCACCATGCTCATTGCCTTTTTCGTGGTACTTAGCTTAATGATTCCGGAAATTCATGTTGATAATTTAATGGCTATGCCAATAGATAATGCCTTATTGATTTCTGCCAGCCCGGTATTTTTTACCGCCTTCGGTTTTCACGGCTCCATTCCTTGCCTCAATAAATATCTTGAAGGTGATGTAAAAGCCCTGAGAATTTCCATTACTATCGGCTCGGCGATTACACTTATCGGCTATATTCTTTGGCAATTTTCCACCCACGGCGTGTTAAGCCAAACCCGCTTCTTAGAGATTTTAAGTAGGGATCCGACATTAAACGGATTGGTGAACGCAGTGAAAATCATTACAGGCAGCGATATGGTTGCAGGTGTCGTCAAACTATTCTCCGCCCTGGCATTGATTACCTCATTCCTCGGTGTTGCGTTAGGATTGTTTGAATGTATTGAAGATCTGCTCAAACGCGCCTTCAATATTGATGCCAACAGACCTTGCCTTGGTATATTAACCTTTTTCCCGCCATTGCTGTTTGCCTTCTTCTATCCGGAAGGCTTCATTTTGGCGCTAGGCTACGCCGGACAAATGTTCGCCTTCTACGCGGTGGTTTTGCCGGCAGCATTGGTGTGGAAAGCCCGCCGACAACACCCGAATTTAGCCTATCGTGTGCCCGGCGGCACCGGCGTGCTACTACTCGTTTCCATTTTGGGTATCATTATCGTCAGCATTCCATTCCTGATCAAACTCGGCTACTTGCCGATGGTGGTAGGGTAATCACGTAAAGCCTGCACATAAAAAACAATTGACATTCTAACCGCACTTTAGAATGTCAATATTTTTATGCTTTTCCTCTGATTAATTTTAAATACCGATAAACACTTGGCACCGATATTTTTAAATATTTTGCCACCATGGGAATCGCGCCTTTTATATTAAAAACGCCTTTATCGAACAAAATCCGAATGGAATTTTCTTTCTGTCTTAAGGTGAGATTTTTCTCCGAATTTAATAAATTAATGTCTATATATTCCGAAAGAATTTCCTCAATAGAATGTTCCAACCTTTCTTTATTAGGAATACCGGCATCATCACTGCGGTCTAATGCCGGATCGAACCCCAAAACATTGATAAAATTGCCTAAATTTTCTAAAGAAATTAATTTCGTCATGGCATCCATCAGTTCGGAAGTATCGTGATTAATACACAAAATCCCTTCCAAACGCTTACCGTTTTTAATGAAAAACGTCGAACCGCGAATTGTCTTATCGGAATCGGCAACCGCTTTGTAATTAAAGATAAAATCCTTATCCAAATAAACCTTTTCCTGCAACATATTCGATGCAAAAGAACTCAGTGGCGAAGAGAGATTTCTGCCGCTCACATGGCTGTTGACAATAGCCTCCATTGAGGCTTTATTTTTTTCAAAAGAATGAAACACCACCTCATATTTCGGCCCTAATACATTGCCTAAAAAATGAGTTAAACCAATAAAATATTTCTTTTGTAACCTGTTCATTTATGACTCCAATAATCAATTATTATGATTTTATTCTATGCTTATTGTAAGTAACATAAATATTAAACCTGATATTTTCTTTTATCTCCAATATCGAAATGTAACGGCATACGCCATTTTTGAATGCTTAATAATAAAATTAAAATGCCTGTTACAATCGATAATAAGGTGCTAAGCCACGTCAGATGAAATAATAAGGCAAACCATAATATTGCAAAAAATATTGGTTGCAGGTTTAACGCAAAAACACGAAAACAAAAATATTCTTTATAACTTAACCCGCCCAGCACTAAAAACACCGCGCCCAAAGCAAGTTGAGGAAAACCCAAAATTTGGCACAACAATCCCAACCACATAGCGAACTGAAAAAGATAACGGAAATTTTTCATATATAAATGCACACAGGCGGCACAAGAAGCGGCGGCAATTAATAAGCCGATTTGCGCCGTTGCGGGATACCATGGCAACATCAATAACATGGGCACCGCAAGGGTGAAACCCGAACGATAGATGATAACGGTAACATAGTCCCAAACATCCATAGGGGATTTAATATGTGGATCAGCCATTTTTACTCCTTAGATTATCATTAATAAACTGCATGGAATCGGACGTAACTTCCAAAATAGAGGAAGTTTCACCCCAATCACCGAGCACGATACGGTGAAAGTGCGGTGGAATTTCGTGGTGTTTTTGACGGTGCGTATGTCCATGAATGATTTGTGTCACCTGAAATTTAGCGAACGTTTGCAACACAAAATCCGCATTCACATCCATAATCTCTGTCGGTTTAAATTGTTTATCCCGCCGGCTCTTCGCCCGAATTTTCTCTGCGATTTTTAACCGCACTTTTAACGGCAAGTGCAAAAACAGCCACTGGCGCCATTTTTGATGGACTTTCTTACGATACTGCTGATATTTCACGTCATCAATACACAGGGTGTCGCCGTGGCATAACAGTGTCGGTACACCGTATAAATCAATCAATTTATAAGTGGGTAGGAGGGTTAGACCACAAGCATCGGCAAAGGTTTCGCCTACTAAAAAATCACGATTGCCATGTTGAAAGTAACACTGTACACCTTGATGGGTTAAATTTTTAATTAACTGTTGTACGTCGAAAATTAAACCGGATTGTTCATCATCGCCAATCCAAAAATCAAATAAATCGCCTAAAATATACAATTTTTCCGCCCGTGGTGCCAGTTCCTGCATAAATTGACGAAAAAGTGCTAATAAGTGCGGTCGATTTTCTGCCAGATGTAAATCTGCAATAAAATAGGTTTTTTGCATAGGAATTTAATTCAGGAAATTTTTCCGTTAGATTAGCACATTTAGTACTTATTAATACACTTAATTGGTTAATTTCGTTATACTGGGGCAAAATTTTAAGAGGTTTTACCATGTTAAAAATCGCCAGAATTTTCATTATTCTTCTTTGCTGTATCCTCATTTGTGTCTTCGGCACGCTCTATTCTTTCATTCGTTTTCGTAACCCAAGTAACGTGGGCATTTTCGCCCGTTGGTTTGGTCAGCTATATCCGCTTTTCGGGTTGAACGTCGAACATCGCTACCCGCCGAATGCCGATAAAATCGGGCGTTGCATTTATATCGGCAACCATCAAAATAACTACGACATGGTGACTATTTCCTACATGGTGATGCCGCGCACCGTCAGCGTCGGTAAAAAAAGCCTGATTTGGGTGCCGTTTTTCGGCATTTTATATTGGGCGACGGGTAATATTTTTCTGGATCGCGACAATCGCTCCAAAGCCCACAACACCATGACCGAACTGGCACGTCGTATAAACCAGGATAACCTGTCCATCTGGATGTTCCCGGAAGGCACACGCAGTCGCGGACGCGGATTATTGCCGTTCAAAACCGGTGCATTTCATGCCGCCGTTGCTGCCGGCGTGCCTGTCGTGCCGGTGGTCTGCTCCACTACACATAACAAAATCGATTTAAATCGCCGGAACAACGGCAAGGTGATTTGCGAAATGCTGGAACCCATTGACGTTTCCGGCTATACCCGCGAAAACGTGCGCGAACTGGCGGAATATTGCCACAATGTGATGCAAAAACACATCGCCGAATTAGATCAGGAAATTGCCCAATCCGCGCAAACAACTTCATCAGCAGGCTAAAACGCAAATGAAATCGTGTTCCCGTCGTCAATTATTAAAAACAACGTTATTTTCCACCGCACTTTTTGCGGTGCCTAAGCCTTTGTTGGCGGCAACCAATCCGCCGTTGTACGTTCCGCCGCTGTTTGAAACCCGTCGCGGCAAACCGATTTTCCTGAGTATGCAAAACACCCAGACGGCCTTACTGGCGGGAAAACGTACCGAAGTCTGGGGTTTCAACGGCGCTTATCTCGGACCGACAATCAAAATCAAAAAAGGCGATTTTGCCAAATTGAATTGGAAAAATAATCTGCCGCAATTTGTCGCCATGAATATTCAGGGTTTACAGGCTTCTGGTGAATTAATGGGCGGTATCGCCAAAAATCTGCACAAAGGCGAAACCTGGGCGCCGATTGTGCCGATTACGCAAGCACCCGCTACCTGCTGGTATCACGCCTGCACCCTTGCCAATGCGGCGTATCAAACTTATCGCGGGCTTGTGGGGCTGTGGCTGATTGAAGATAAAGACAGCGCCAAACTGGGCTTGCCGCAAAAATACGGCGTGGATGACATTCCGTTAATTTTGCAGGATATGCAACTCAACGGCGAAGGCGCGCAATTATTTCAGCAAAATCAAACCTCGCTCATCGGCGATCGTTTATTTGTCAACGGGCAGGAAGCTCCTTATTTAACCACACCGCGCGGTTTGGTGCGCTTACGTTTACTGAACGCTTCCCTTTCCCGCGCCTACGACATTCGTTTTGACGACGAACGCGAATTTACCCTTATCGCTCAAGATCTCGGTTTCCTGCCGCAAGGCAAAAAAGTCAATGTTATCCATCTTGCGCCAAGTGAACGCGCCGAAATCCTGGTGGATTTAAACAACGGCGAAGCAGTCAGTTTAATTGCCGGCCATAAGCGCGGCTTTTTCGATAAAATCGGCAACTTCTTCAGTTCGGATGGCGAACTGATTGACAACACCATTTTAGAACTACGCCCAGACGGTTTAGCCGGCGCCTTTGAACAAAAAGAAAAAAACTGGCACTTTGAAACGGATGCGCCTGCAACGCTCTCCGCGCAAGTGCAGCAAGAACGTCGCTTCCATATTGACACTACCAATGCCAACATCAATCAAAACCGATTCGACCCGCGCCGTTTGGACATTTCCGCCAAATTAGACAGCGTTGAACGTTGGACGCTCACCGCCTCTTCCGCCGTGGGATTTTCCGTGCGCGGGGCAAAATTTATCGTCGAATCCATTAACGATAAACCGTTGGAAGCGGCTGAAATCGGCTGGAAAGATACGGTCTGGATCGATGGTAAAGTGACTATTTTGGTGAAATTTGAAAACACCTCTTCCAACAATTACCCCTTCACCTTCGGCGCATCCGATCTCATGCTGGCGGATAAAGGCTGCATGGGCTTGATGATCGTGCAATAAAAACGCGAAAAAAACGCACCGCACTTTATGCTTCACGATAAAGTGCGGTGCGTTTTTACGGCGTTTTTTAAATTAGTTCGCGCGCCGTACCAAGCGCGGATAGACGCTGGAAATCAATGTGGTGCTGACCACCGCCAAAATCCCCAGCCAAGAAAGCGGGCTGATGTTTTCGCCCAGTAACAACACCGCCAAGATGATGGCAAACACCGGTTCCAATGAAACCAAAATGCCGGCAAGATTAGAATCCACGCTGTTAATGCCTTTATTCCAGAGATAATACGCCAGCCAGCTGCAACCGATGCCGATATACAATAACCCCGCGATGCCTTGCCGGTTCCAGTGAATTTGCCAGCTTTGGGTGAGCCATAACGTAAAAGGAAGACAAGTGACGGTGCCGAGGACGATACTGCTGGTGGTATAAACCTGTGCGGTGAGCTGCACGATGATTTTTTGCGTCCAACGCAGGCAAGAGGCGAAAACCACGCCGGCAAGCAACACCAGGCTACAGCCAAAGATACTAATATTGCCGGTTTCTTCACCGCCGGAAATCAATAATGCCACACCTAAAAAAGCAATTAAGCCGAAAATCCAATGATGGGTTTTGGCTTTATCGCCAAAGAAAAAATGCCCGATCAGCACCACCAAAAACGGCTCCAGCCCTAACATAGTGGAAGCGCTGGACGCGGAAGTATGACTTAAGCCGATAAACTGCAATAAAAAAATCGCGGGATAATTTAAAAAACCCAACCACCACACCTGCGGGCGAATCTCCTTCAGCACGCGTTTCCAAACCCGTACAAACATCGGCAGCACAATCGCCGCCGCAATAAACAAGCGTATTTGCACCATCAGCACGGGATCGAGCATGGTGTAAGTATATTTACCGGCGACAAAAGAACTACTCCATAAACACAATGCGATGAGAATGTACTGCATGAGATTCCTTAAAAAGAAGGGAGATGAGCGACTATTGTAGTGCGCTTTGGTAACAGCGTAAACGAGGAAATGGGTTTATTTGTGCTAAAAGTGCGGTCGTTTTACAAAACATTTTTCCGATCAGGCAATGTCCGATCCGGATTAATATTTGACGATGTGACCGTAGCCTTCCAAGATGGTTTTAATGTGTTCTAAGGATTCTTTTGTCGGTGGTTTTACGTTTTCCAGTTCGTATTTCTCACCCATCGCCGCCCATTTGTGCGCACCTAAACGGTGATATGGCAACAGCTCGACTTTTTCGATATTGGTCATGCCTTCGATAAATTGCCCCAGCAAATGCACGTCGTGGTCGGAATCCGTATACCCCGGCACCACCACATAACGAATCCATACGGGCTGATTTCGTTTTTGCAGGTATTTGGCAAATTCAAGAGTGCGTTTGTTCGGTACCCCGATGAGGTTTTGGTGCACTTTGTCGTTAAGTTCTTTCAGATCCAACAGCACCAAATCGGTGACATCAATCAGTTCATCAATAACATGATCATAGTGACGTACGAATCCGTTGGTATCCAGGCAGGTATGAATGCCTTCCGCTTTGCAGGCGCGGAACCAATCGCGAACGAATTCCGCCTGTAAAATAGCCTCGCCGCCCGATGCCGTCACCCCACCGCCGCTGGCGTTCATGAAGTGGCGATAAGTGACCACTTCTTTCATCAACTCTTCCACGGTGATTTCTTTACCGCCGTGCAAATCCCAAGTATCGCGGTTATGGCAATACTTACAGCGCATTAAACAGCCTTGTAAAAACAGAATAAAACGAATCCCCGGCCCGTCAACGGTACCGCAGGATTCATAAGAATGGATTCTTGCAACGACTGACATGTATTCCCCAATAAAGTGTCATAAATAGCGAAAAAGTGCGGTTGTTTTTATCAACGTTTTTTTATTCCGCTTTTTGGAAAGCTTGCACCACCGGCGCTTGTTCGCAATATTCCACCAATACCGGAATGATGGAGGTGAAATGCGGTGTAGCAAAATGGTTTTCTAAATCGGCTTTGCTTTTCCACTGCTCTAAAAAGACATAGTGATTAGGCTGTTCGGTATTTTTTTGTAATTCATAAGAAACACAACCGGCTTCTTGGCGGGTATGTTTAATCAATTCCTGACATTTTGCTAAAAAGTCATTGATTTTATTTTCTTTTACTGAAAATTGTACAATGACGGTAATCATTTTGCTTTCTCCAGCATACTTAAATAACAAAAAAAATCAGACCGCTTACCACGGGGTAAGCGGCTGAAATATTAAAGTATTTTTATCACCAAATTACATTGTTTGGGTAAATGTACGGGTGATAACGTCTTGTTGTTGCTCTTTAGTCAACGAGTTGAAACGTACGGCATAACCGGAAACGCGGATGGTTAATTGCGGATATTTTTCCGGATTTTCCATTGCGTCTAACAACATTTCACGGTTCATAACGTTAACGTTCAAGTGCTGACCGCCTTCAACAGTGGCTTCGTGGTGGAAGTAACCGTCCATTAAGCCTGCCAAGTTACGTTTTTGCGCTTCGTAATCTTTACCTAACGCATTCGGTACGATGGAGAAGGTATAGGAAATACCGTCTTTCGCATAAGCAAATGGCAATTTAGCCACGGAAGTTAAAGATGCCACCGCACCTTTTTGATCACGTCCGTGCATTGGGTTAGCACCCGGTCCGAATGGTGCGCCTGCACGACGACCGTCCGGCGTATTACCGGTTTTCTTACCATATACCACGTTAGAAGTGATAGTAAGCACGGATTGCGTTGGAGTCGCATTGCGGTAAGTGTGGTGAGTTTGAATTTTCTTCATGAAACGTTCAACCAAGTCGCACGCAATGTCATCCACGCGCGGATCGTTGTTACCGAATTGCGGATATTCGCCTTCGATTTCGAAGTCGGTTGCTACATTAGACGCTACAACATTGCCGTCTTTATCTTTAATGTCGCCGCGAATCGGTTTAACTTTCGCGTATTTAATTGCGGATAAAGAGTCGGCAGCCACGGAAAGCCCTGCGATACCGCAAGCCATGGTGCGGAATACGTCACGATCATGGAATGCCATTAACGCCGCTTCATAAGCATATTTATCGTGCATGAAGTGGATGATGTTCAAGGCGGTCACATATTGTGTTGCCAACCAATCCATGAAGCTGTCCATGCGGGTCATTACGATGTCGAAATCAAGCACTGCGTCTTGAATCGGTGCAGTTTTCGGACCGACTTGCATACCGTTTTTCTCATCGATACCGCCGTTGATTGCGTATAACAAGGTTTTCGCCAAGTTCGCACGGGCACCAAAGAACTGCATTTGTTTACCAACTACCATTGGGGATACGCAGCAGGCGATAGCATAGTCATCGCTGTTGAAGTCCGGACGCATTAAGTCATCGTTTTCATATTGTACGGAAGAAGTATCGATAGACACTTTGGCACAGAAACGTTTGAACGCGTCAGGCAATTTTTCGGACCAAAGAATGGTTAAGTTCGGTTCCGGAGACGGTCCCATGGTGTATAGGGTGTGTAGAATACGGAAGCTGTTTTTGGTCACGAGAGTACGACCGTCTAAGCCCATACCGGCTAAAGTTTCGGTTGCCCACATTGGGTCGCCGGAGAACAATTGATCGTATTCAGGGGTACGCAAGAAACGAACCATACGAAGTTTCATCACTAAGTGGTCGATTAATTCTTGTGCATCTTGTTCGGTGATTTTACCGTTTTTCAAATCACGTTCGATATAAATATCTAAGAAAGTCGATACACGACCGAATGACATTGCCGCACCGTTTTGAGATTTTACTGCCGCCAAGTAAGCGAAGTAAGTCCATTGAACGGCTTCTTGTGCGTTTGTTGCAGGGTTAGAAATGTCGTAGCCATAAGACGCTGCCATTTCTTTTAATTTGCCTAATGCACGATGTTGTTCGGCGATTTCTTCGCGTAATTGAATGGTGGCTTGAATGTCTTCGCCACGTTCTAATTTTGGTTGTAAGGAAGCGAATTGTTTTTTCTTGTCCGCCATTAAGAAATCGACACCATAAACCGCTAAACGACGATAGTCACCGATAATACGACCACGACCGTAAGCATCCGGCAAACCGGTTAACACACCGGATTTACGGCAACGAAGAATGTCCGGCGTATAAACGTCGAAAACACCTTGGTTGTGGGTTTTACGATATTCGGTAAAGATATGTTCTACTTCAGGATCTAATTGACGACCATAAACTTCGCAAGATCCTTTAACCATTTTGATACCGCCGAACGGCATAATTGCACGTTTTAACGGTGCATCGGTTTGTAAACCGACGATTTTTTCCAACTCTTTATTGATATAACCCGGCTTGTGAGAAGTGATGGTAGATGGATTATCCGTATCAAAATCTAACGGCTCATGCGTTTTGTTTTCGATTTTAATCCCTTCCATCACTTTGTCCCACAACTCCGTTGTTGCAGATGTTGCATCGGCTAAAAAAGATTCGTCGCCTTCATATGGAGTATAGTTTTTTTGGATAAAGTCACGCACGTTGACTTCTTTTTGCCAATCTCCACCGACAAAACCTTCCCAGGCTTTTTGTTGAGCTTCTGTTAATTGAGTCATAACATTCCTCTTTTAGATTATTATTGATAACAAATTATCTACGACCGGGAAAGAAAGAAAAACATACCCTCTTCTTTTCTTTCCATCCCACCATAAACCGATTAGTGCAGTCTGTTAATTGACCATAAAGTCAATGCAATACAACAACCACCGCCAACAATATTACCCAGCGTTACCGGAATTAAATTCTTCACCACAAAATGATAAACATCCAAATCCGCAAACTGCTGAGGGTCCATATTAATCGCCTGCCAAAATTCAGGTGAACTGAAGTGCGCGGTAATCATTCCCATCGGAATCATAAACATATTCGCCACACTGTGTTCAAACCCTGAGGCAACAAACAAAGCAATCGGTAAAATCATAATGAATGCTTTGTCTGTCAACGTTTTTCCGGCGTATGTCATCCAAATGGCGACACACACCATGATATTACATAAAATACCTAAGCAGAACGCCTCAAACCACGTATGGTGAATCTTATGTTGCGCCGTACTTAAAATGGTGAGCCCCCACTGCCCATGAGCAGCCATTGTCTGACCGGAAAACCAAATAACCAAAACAATAAAAATAGCGCCGACGAAATTACCGCAATAAACCACAACCCAATTTCGCAGCATTTGAAACGTACTGATACGACCACTGGCACGGGCAATTGTCGTCATTGTAGAAGAAGTAAATAACTCGGAGCCGCACACCACTACCATAATGACCCCTAACGAGAACACGATCCCGCCGACTAATTTCGTCAGCCCCCAAGAAGCGCCTACATTTCCCGTTTGCGTAGTGGTATAAAAAACAAACGCCAATGCAATAAACGCACCGGCAGGAATAGCTGAAAAAAACGATAAAATCTGTCTTTTTGAAGCTTTGTACACACCGACATCCTCGCCGATTTGGCTCATTTCTGCCGGAGACACCATACAAGTCGTTTTGGAAGTTTCGGTATCCATTTCAACATCCCCCCTTTATAATTTCTTTGACTCGAAAATACACTAACTTACAACCGTACTACACTGCTTAAGCAGCAAAGCTTAAAAAAAATTTTATTTTTTATAATTTTTGTTAATTATATTTTCTTTCCGACGCAAAGTAAAAATATTTCTCGGTTTTCACACGGGAACTTTGTTCTTTGTCAATAATTAGATAAGCGTAACCCGAACGGGGGGATTCGCATCGGCGAAAAATCAAGGAAAAATTGCTATTTAGCCCGTTTTCTGCTAAAAAGTGCGGTCATAAAACGCAACGTTTTTTAAGGAGAAAATCATGGCAGCCGAAACCATTTTCAGCAAAATTATCCGCAAAGAAATCCCCGCCGATATCGTATATCAAGATGAGCTTGTCACCGCATTTCGCGATATTGCGCCACAAGCAAAAACGCACATTTTAATCATTCCGAATAAATTGATCCCGACCGTCAATGATGTCACCGAACAAGACGAAGTCACGCTCGGTCGCCTGTTCACCGTTTCCGCCAAACTTGCCGCCCAAGAAGGCATCGCACAAGACGGCTACCGTTTAATCGTCAACTGCAACAAACACGGCGGACAGGAAGTGTTCCACTTACATATGCACCTCGTCGGCGGCGAACCCCTTGGCAAAATGTTGGATAAATAAATGAAAAAACCGATTTCACTGTTTTTTATGACCGCACTTTTAGCGGCATGTAGCGCAAAAGCGCCGAATTTATTGAATACGCAAAGCCCGATTCTGAATATTGAAGCCCCGGCGGCGGCAAGAGTGGACGCCGGTGTAAATAGCGATAACGCCTGGGTGAAAAACAAAACCGGACGCATCGTAGATTTGGCGTACAGTCTGTATTGGTACGACAAAAACGGCGTCACCACGCTGGCGGAAGAACAGCCTACATGGCACGCGCTGACCTTACAACCGATGCAAAAACAAACGCTGACTTTCGCCCGCCCAAGCGCCGACAGCGTTAATTACCGCTTATACCTTCGCCTGAAATAAGATGTCCACATTACTCATTGACTTAGCCGGTTACGAGCTTCAACAGGAAGAAATCGAACTGCTGGAACACCCGCTGGTGGCGGGTTTAATTCTCTTCACCCGTAACTTTCACGATCGCGCGCAACTTCAGGCGCTTATCCGATCCGTACGGCAAAAAGTGAAAAAACCGTTGTTGATTACCGTGGATCAGGAAGGCGGACGGGTGCAACGTTTCTGCGAAGGATTCACCCAACTGCCCGCCATGCAGGCGTTTTCCGCACTGATTAAAGATCCCGCACAACAGCAGGAAATGGCGCTGGAAGCCGGCTGGCAAATGGCGTCAGAAATGACCGCACTTGATATTGATCTGAGCTTCGCACCGGTGTTGGATCTCGGTCACCAATGCAAAGCCATCGGCGACCGCAGTTTCGGCTGCGACGTTAAAAGTGCGGTGGATTTGGCGGCTAATTTTATTCGCGGCATGCACCAGGCAGGCATGGCGGCAACGGGTAAACACTTCCCCGGACATGGGCACGTCATCGCCGATTCCCATTTGGAAACCCCTTATGACGAACGAAGCAAAGACGAGATTTTTCGGCAGGACATTCAACCGTTCCAACAACTCATTGAACAAAACCTTCTGCAAGCCATTATGCCCGCCCATGTAATTTATCCGCAATGCGACAGCCAACCGGCGAGCGGTTCCACCTATTGGTTGCAAGATGTTTTACGCCATCAACTGCATTTTAACGGTGCCATTTTCTCCGACGATCTCGGCATGAAGGGCGCCGGGTTTATGGGCGATTTTGTGGCGCGCAGCGAACAGGCGCTGAACGCAGGCTGTGATTTATTGTTGCTTTGTAACGAACGGGACGGCGTGATTCAAGTGTTGGACAGATTAAAACTCACGGAAAAACAACCGCACAAAAAGCAACGCTTTTTGAACGTCGGCTATGCCGACGGCCCCGTAGGGGTGAACAATCAAGCTAGCCTTGATTGTGAATCCTTTATTCTACGTCAACAGCGCTTACAACGCCTATTCAAACGCAAAAGCCTCACTTGGTCGGAACTGGAATCCGCGCCACGCCAGCTGGAAAATTGCAAAAAACTGACCGCACTTCAACAGCAATGGCTGGCGACCAAAGGTTAATATGATTCCTTGCGAACATTACCGACGGGGCGATTGTCGTTCCTGCCAATGGTTGGAAATGCCTTATGCCGCACAACTGGAACGGAAAACCGCGCACCTGCAACAGCAACTGCACGGCTTGAACACGTCCCGTTTAACTTGGCTCAACCCATTTCAATCGGCGCCTACCGCCTTTCGCAACAAAGCCAAAATGGTAGTCAGCGGCGCGGTGGAACGCCCAGTTCTCGGCATTTTGCCGAATCCGCGGGCACCGCGAAGTGCGGTGGATTTGTGCGATTGCCCGCTTTATCCGCAACGCTTTCAGGCGATTTTCCCCATTCTCAAAGACTTCATCGCCCGCGCGGGGCTGGTGCCTTACAACGTAGCGAAACAAAAAGGCGAACTGAAACATATTTTGCTGACGGAAAGCCAACACAGCCATCAGCTGATGTTACGTTTTGTGCTGCGTTCGGAAAGCAAACTGCCGTTGATTCGGCGCGAATTACCGGCGTTGCGTCAAAAGCTGCCGCAACTTGCCGTCATCAGCGTCAACATTCAGCCGCAAAATGCCGCTATTTTAGAAGGGGAAAAAGAGATTTTCCTCACAGAACAACACACCTTGCCCGAATCGTTTAACGGCATTCCGCTGTTCATTCGCCCACAAGGTTTCTTCCAAACCAATCCGCAAGTTGCCGAGAGGCTATACGGCACGGCGCAGCAATGGATTCAAGAGCTGCCGATTAACACCCTGTGGGATTTATTCTGCGGTGTCGGCGGCTTCGGATTACATTGTTTACACACCCTGCAACAGCGACATCCGCAGAAAACCATCCGCCTCACCGGCATTGAAATCTCCGCTTCCGCCATTGCCGCCGCCAGCTTATCGGCGCAACAGCTCGGGCTTGCCGAACAAGTGTGTTTTCAATCTCTGGACGCCGCAAATTTCGCCTTAACCCAAGCGGAAAAACCCGATTTGGTTATCGTCAACCCACCCCGCCGCGGTATCGGCAAGACACTCGCTGAATTCCTCAATGCAATGCAACCGCACTTTATCCTCTATTCCAGCTGCAACGCCGAAACCATGGGCAAGGACTTGCAATCCCTCACCCATTACCAACCGGAAAAAATCCAACTGTTCGATATGTTCCCGCATACTGCTCATTATGAGGTGTTGGTGTTGTTAAAATTGAATAAATAAGGGCTTAATTCATATTAAAGAGGATGGAGAATCAGAAAAAAAGTGCGGTCAAAAAACAAATGAATTTTTGACCGCACTTTTTTCCTGTGAGAAGGGAGAGGGATTAATCCAAACGTTTGGACATATTCAACCAATCGGCTTTGAATTCACGGCGCATATTGTTGATCGCGTCGATGATGTCGTGGTGAACCAATTGTTCGTTTTGGATACCCACGCAGTAGCCGCCTTTGCCTTGTAATAGCAAATCAACGGCATAAACCCCCATACGCGAACCTAAAATACGGTCGAAGGCGCAAGGTGTGCCGCCACGTTGAATGTGCCCCAAAATAGTGGCGCGGGTTTCATGTTTCACGCGGGCTTCAATTTCGCGTGCCAATTCGTTGACATCACAGATTAACTCGGTAATGGCGATAATCGCGTGGCGTTTGCCTTTGATAATGCTTCTTTCGATTTGGCGAATTAATTCTTCACGATTAAATTCGATTTCTGATGCCACGATGTATTCGCAACCGCCGGCAATCCCTGCGGAGATGGTGAGGTCGCTACAATGGCGCCCCATGATTTCGACGATAGAAATACGTTGGTGGGAACTTGAGGTATCGCGTAGGCGGTCGATGGCTTCAACGGCGGTTTCAAGGGCGGTTTGGTAGCCGATGGTGTAATCGGTGCCGGCAACGTCGTTATCGATAGTGCCCGGAATCCCCACGCATGGGAAGCCGTGTTCTTCCGTTAATAATTTCGCGCCCATGTAGGAACCGTCACCACCGATAACCACTAACGCATCAATGCCGTGGGAGCGTAAAATCTCCGCGCATTTTGCCCGCACGTTAGGATCTTTAAATTCAGGGAAACGGGCGGAACCTAAGAATGTGCCGCCGCGATTAATCATATCGGACACACTATAACGGGTTAACTGCTTGATTTTATTGTTATATAAACCATGATACCCGTCGTAAATACCATACACTTCCAATCCTTCGGCTAATGCTGAACGGACCACACCGCGAATTGCGGCGTTCATGCCCGGGGCATCGCCACCACTTGTTAATACTGCAATTTTTTTAATCATAAGTCATACCCTACATAAGTTTTAATTTTTAAGAAAATCGGCTTTTATCAAAATGCGCAAATTATATCACTTTTTTATCTGCTTGCATTTCCCGTTGCACCACAATTGTGGGTTCGGGGTGAATCACAATGTCGCTGCGCGGAAATAATCTCTGTAATTGGCGTTCCAAGTGTTCGGTGATGTCATGAGCATCAATAAACGACAGTTCATCCGCCAACTCCAAATGAAACTGAATAAAACGAATGGCGCCGGAACGTCGGGTGCGTAATGCGTGAAAGCCGAGAATGCGCCGATCCACCGCGATTTCGGCGCTAAGCAATGCGTTGATTTGCTCAATTTCCTGTAGCGGCAACATTTGATCCAACAACAACTGCACCGAATAAAACAGCATTTTGGCAGCATTCAACAAAATATACAGGGCGATTAAAATCGCAAAAACTGCGTCCGCCAATAACACGCCGTAAGCGCTTAAGCCAAGGGAAATCAAAATTGCTACATTCATTAGCAGGTCGGTTTGGTAATGCAACTGATCCGCTTTAATCGCCAGGCTGTCCGTTTGTTTAATCACGCGGGTTTGGTATAACACTAAAAGTGCCGTTGCAAAAATAGAAAACAGCGTCACCACAATGCCGAGCGACGTATTAGTCAGCGTCTGCGGTGAATTAAAACGATGAATGCCTTGTAATAACAGGAAAATCGCCGAGCCCGAAATAAATGCACTTTGCACCAACGACGCCAGCGATTCCGCCTTGCCGTGACCAAAGGAATGATTGTGATCCGCCGGCATTAACGCAAAGCGCAAAATTAACATGCTCATAAAGGACGCCAGCAAATCCAACATGGAATCCGTGATGGAGGCAAGCATACTGACCGAGCCCGTTTGCCACCAGGCAATACCTTTTACCACAATTAAAATCAGCGCGGTAAGAATGGCAAAATGCGCGGCTTTTTTTACTTGCGCGGAATAAGCGATAGCGGGCATTATCTTCTACATCCCAACGCCCAATCCACCTGCATTAGCTTTTTCATTTCTTTATCTACGAAGAATTTCTTCAAGTGACTGATAATTTTTTTATTGCTCATATTGCGTAATTTATGGGTGCGCGGAATTTTCATGGAATATTGATATTGCACAAACCCGCAATGCGCCACATTCTTGCCTTTCGCCACATTCACCTGCCAATCTTTACTTTGCGCGGACGGCTCATAAATCACATAGGAATACAGGACATCATCTTTCACGTCTAATTTGAAATATTTTACCCCGGTGTTGCTATACACCTTTTTACGCCACTCTGCACGCTCTTCCAGCGTACGATGTTGCTCGCCACGATCGAGCAAAATTTCCACTGCACTTTGCCATTTCGATGCTTGTTCGCCCGGCAGCACATAAAAATAGCGGGCAACGGAATCCAAATCCTGCCGGCTCGCCAAATCATAGGTTTTCTGATTGTGTTGCAGGGTTTGTGGCACCTGTAGCTGCGGTTTTGAGACACAGGCCGCCAAAAAAAGTGCGGTCAAAAATCCAAGTGTTTTTTTTATCTTCATATTATTCCGCCAAATCCCGTTTAAAGACAAATTCCGTTTTGCTTGAAGACGCGCTGTCAAACCAATAACCGCCGAAGTCGAAATCTTTCAACTGTTCTACTTCCGTTACGCGATGTTGGATAAGATAACGACACATTAAACCACGGGCTTTTTTGGCATAGAAACTGATGATTTTGTATTTACCGTTTTTATTATCTAAAAACACCGGCTTGATGATTTGCGCCGTTAAATTCGACGGTTGCACGGATTTGTAATATTCATCGGACGCCAGGTTCACCAAAAGGTCATCCTGTTGCTCATCAATCGCCTGCTGTAACGCCTGTGTCACCAAACCATGCCAAAAGGCATATAAATCGGCGCCTTTGCCGTTGGCTAATTTGGTGCCCATTTCCAATCGATAGGGCTGAATCAAATCCAACGGCGTCAACAGCCCGTATAAACCGGACAAAATGCGCAAATGTTGTTGTACGAACAACATATCGTCATGGCTTAGGGAATCCACGTCCAAGCCGGTGTAAACATCGCCTCTGAAAGCATACACCGCCGCTTTGGCATTACGTTCGTTATGTTCTAATTGCCATTCGGCAAAACGGGCGGAATTCAACCCCGCCAGTTTGTCGCTGATGGACATGAGCGACGCAATATCCGCCGGTGTCAGACGACGGCAAATGTCGATTAATTGTTGGCTTTGCGGCAAAAAGTGCGGTTGAAATTTCGAGAGTTTTTCCGGCACGGAAGACTGAAAATCTAACGTCTTTGCCGGAGAAATAATCGCGAGCATAAAAATTCCTATTAATAAAAGCTAAATTGAAGTTAATTGCCAGTTAATCGGCGCAATATGGTGTTGTTGTAAATAAGTATTGGCTTGGGAGAAATGACGACAGCCAAAAAAACCGCGATGGGCGGATAACGGCGACGGATGCACGGATGTCAGCACGCAGTGTTTTTGTCTGTCAATAAACCGCCCTTTTTTCTGCGCCGGACTGCCCCACAATAAAAAGACCAGATTTTCCCGTTGCGAATTCAAGGTTTCAATCACTTTATCGGTGAAAATTTCCCAGCCCCAATTGGCATGAGAGTGTGCCAGACCTTGTTCCACGGTCAACACCGAATTCAGCAGTAACACGCCTTGCTGCGCCCATTCCAACAAACAACCGTGATTAGGGATTTGAAAACCGTCAATGTCTTTCGATAATTCCTGATAAATATTCACCAACGACGGCGGCGGACGCACACCATGTTTTACGGAAAAAGACAAACCGTGCGCTTGATTCGGACCATGATACGGATCCTGCCCTAAAATCACCACTTTCACTTGTTCAAACTCGGTTAATTTAAAGGCATTAAACACATCCGGCGCCGGCGGGTAAATAATCTTGCCCTGCTCGCGCTCCGCGTGCACCCGTCCCAGCACCTGCTGAAAATAAGGCTGTTGCTTTTCTTGTCCGATCACATCTTTCCAGGTTCTCATACCAAAATTCCAACACATTTCTTAATGAGCAGGAATTATAAAGAACCTCGGGCGAAATTCATAGTAAGCGGCGCAGTTTATTTGTTATAAAATTGTAATAAAAATCGCCTTATTTTGTTAAATAATACCTCAAAAATGCCAAATATTTTTGACGTGCGTCAAATATTAAAAATTAATTGAAAAAAGAGTTTGGTTCCAGGTCAAATTAATTTGAAAACTTCAAAATTTTTGATAGAATCCGCACCGTTCAATTAATATACAAACGCGCCAAATTTAGGAGGCATTTATGATTAAAGGTATTCAAATTACCCAAGCGGCTAACGACAATTTGTTAAACTCTTTCTGGTTGTTAGATAGCGAAAAAGGTGAAGCTCGTTGTTTATGTGCAAAAGGCGATTACGCTGAAGATCAAGTGGTTGCAGTAAGTGAACTTGGTAAAATCGAATATCGCGAATTGCCGGTAGATGTTACGCCAACCGTTAAAGTTGAAGGCGGTCAACATTTAAACGTTAACGTATTACGTCGTGAAACATTAGAAGATGCGGTAAAACACCCTGAAAAATATCCGCAATTAACTATCCGCGTTTCCGGTTATGCCGTACGTTTCAACTCTTTGACTCCGGAACAACAACGCGACGTTATCACCCGTACTTTCACTGAAAGCCTGTAATTTCAGGTTGAATTAAAAAGAAACCCCGAAACGATTCGGGGTTTTGTTTTTTCAAGACGCCGTAAAAAACGACCGCACTTTTCCTTTCTTTTCTAGCGCTCCCCATGCTTTTCAGGTACAATCCGCCAGTTAAATTTAATGACTTTTTATGAGAAAACTTACCTATTTATGAAGAATATTCGCAACTTTTCCATTATTGCCCATATTGACCACGGTAAATCCACCTTATCGGATCGTTTAATCCAGACCTGCGGCGGGTTGTCCGATCGCGAAATGGCGGAGCAGGTGTTGGATTCCATGGATCTTGAACGTGAGCGCGGAATCACCATTAAAGCGCAAAGCGTGACCTTAAATTACAACGCCAAAGACGGCGAAACCTATCAACTTAACTTTATCGACACCCCGGGACACGTTGACTTTTCTTATGAAGTGTCCCGTTCCCTTGCCGCTTGTGAAGGCGCGTTATTAGTCGTAGATGCAGGACAAGGTGTGGAAGCGCAAACTTTGGCGAACTGTTACACCGCCATTGAAATGAATTTGGAAGTGGTGCCGATTTTAAACAAAATCGACCTGCCTGCTGCCGAACCTGAACGCGTGGCGGAAGAAATTGAAGAAATTGTGGGCATTGACGCCATTGATGCGGTACGCTGTTCCGCCAAAACCGGCGTGGGCATTGAAGACGTATTGGAAGAAATCGTGGCGAAAATCCCCGCACCGGAAGGCGATCCGAACGCGCCGTTACAAGCCTTGATTATCGACTCCTGGTTCGACAATTATTTAGGCGTGGTGTCCTTGGTGCGGATTAAAAACGGTACATTACGCAAAGGCGATAAAATCAAAGTGATGTCCACGGGACAATCGTATAACGTGGATCGCTTGGGGATTTTTACCCCGAAACAAGTGGATACCACCGTATTAAATTGCGGCGAAGTGGGCTGGGTAGTATGTGCCATTAAAGACATCTTAGGTGCGCCGGTGGGCGATACGTTGACCCTACATAATCATCCCGCAAGTTCCGTCTTACCGGGCTTTAAAAAAGTGAAACCGCAGGTTTATGCCGGGCTGTTCCCAATCAGTTCTGACGATTACGAAGCCTTCCGCGACGCACTGGGTAAGTTAAGCCTAAACGATGCTTCTCTATTCTATGAACCGGAAAATTCCACCGCACTTGGTTTCGGTTTCCGTTGTGGTTTCCTTGGTTTGTTGCACATGGAAATCATCCAGGAGCGCCTGGAGCGGGAATATGATTTGGATTTAATCACTACCGCGCCGACCGTAGTCTATGAAGTCGAACTTACCAATGGCGAGGTAGTCTATGTAGATAGCCCGTCAAAACTGCCGCCGTTAAACAATATCGCGGAAATTCGTGAGCCGATTGCGGAATGTAATATGCTGTTGCCGCAAACCTATTTGGGCAATGTAATTACCCTGTGCGTGGAAAAACGCGGGGTGCAAACCCACATGGTGTATCACGGCAATCAAGTGGCGCTCACTTATGAAATCCCGATGGGCGAAGTGGTGCTGGATTTCTTTGATCGATTAAAATCCACTTCGCGCGGTTATGCGTCTTTGGACTACGGTTTCAAACGCTTCCAAGCGGCGGACATGGTTCGCGTGGATATTATGATCAACGGCGAACGCGTGGATGCCTTGGCGTTAATCGTACACAAAGACAATGCGCCGTATCGCGGTCGTGAATTGGTCGAAAAAATGCGTGAGCTGATTCCGCGCCAGCAATTTGATATTGCCATTCAGGCGGCTATCGGCAACCACATTATCGCCCGCTCTACGGTGAAACAATTGCGTAAAAACGTTTTGGCGAAGTGTTATGGCGGTGATGTAAGCCGTAAGAAGAAATTGTTGCAAAAACAAAAAGAAGGTAAGAAACGCATGAAACAACTGGGTAACGTGGAAGTGCCGCAAGAAGCCTTCTTAGCCATCTTGCACGTTGGAAAAGACAAATAAGGAAGTGTCAATGTCGAATTTATTTACAATTATTTTAATCGCTGTCGGATATGGTTTATGGAAGCTATTGGATCATTTCCAACTGCCTAACACCTTTTCAATTTTACTGATTATTTTCACCGCACTTTCCGGTGTGGTTTGGTGTTATCTGCGTTTTGGCGTATTGCCGAAACGTGCCAGACAAATCAGTCGGTTAGAACAACGCAGCGGAAAAACCTTAACGGACGAAGAAAAAGCGCAAATCGAACCGATTTCCGAAAGCGCTGAGTTTACGGCGTCGCTCTTTCCGGTATTGGCGTTTGTGTTAATTATTCGCTCTTTTGTGTTCGAACCGTTCCAAATTCCTTCTTCGTCAATGGAACCGACCTTGCGCATCGGCGATTTTATTTTGGTAAATAAGTTTGACTACGGCATTAAAGATCCCGTCTTCCAAAACACCATAATCAAAATGGGCAAACCGCAACGCGGTGACGTGATCGTGTTCAAAGCACCGGAATCACCAAGCGTAGACTACATTAAACGTGTTGTCGGCACGCCGGGCGATCGGGTTATTTACAATGATGTCAACCGTCACCTCACCATCGTTTACGGTAAAGACGGCAAAGAATGCCTCACCGATTGCACCACCAAAGAATTTAGTTACACCCAGCCGCAACCGAATGAAAATTTCCGTTTCATTTTAGGACGTGATTACGCAGGCAAGATTGTTTATGGTCCTTCCCCGTTGGAAACTATCGAAAGCGGTGATGTTTCCCATGCGATTCATTGGGCACCAGAGGTGAGAAATGAAGGTTTCCGCTATAAAGCCTTTGATAAACAGGACAATTACGTAACCGAATGGGTCGTGCCGGAAAATCACTATTTCGTGATGGGCGACAACCGCAACAACAGCGAAGACAGCCGTTTTTGGGGCTTTGTACCGGAACAAAATATCGTCGGCAAAGCCACCTATATTTGGCTGAGTTTGAAGAAAGAACAGGATGAATGGCCGACCGGCGTGCGTACCGAACGGTTGTTCCAAAAAATCCAATAATTCAATATGAAAGAAAATCAATTAGAACGTTTACAACGTCAAATTAACTACGGGTTCCAAAATATCGAGTTGCTTAAACAGGCTTTAACCCATCGTAGCGCCGGCCATCAACACAATGAGCGGCTGGAATTTTTAGGCGATGCCATTTTGAATTTAACCATCGGCGAAGCCTTGTTCCATCAATTCCCGAAATGTAACGAAGGGGAATTGAGTCGTATGCGCGCCACCTTGGTGCGCGAGCCGACCCTTGCCCTGCTGGCGCGGGATTTTAAGCTGGGTGATTATATTTTGCTCGGTCAAGGGGAATTTAAAAGCGGCGGTTTCCGCCGTGAATCTATTCTGGCGGATTGCGTGGAAGCCATTATCGGCGCGATTTCACTGGACAGCAATCTGACAAATGCAACACAAATTGTGCGTCAGTGGTATCAGAATTTATTGAAAGAAATTAAACCGGGCGACAATCAAAAAGATGCGAAAACCCGCTTGCAGGAATATTTACAAGGCAATCGCCTGCCTTTGCCGACGTATAATATCGTGAATATTCAAGGGGAAGCCCATAATCAATTGTTCATCGTGGAATGTTCCATTCAAAATAATGACCGCACTTTTATCGGCAAAGGTTCCAGTCGTCGTAAAGCGGAACAAGCGGCGGCAGAACAAATTTTACAAGAGTTGAATATCAAATGAGCGAACAACAAAACGAAACTTACTGCGGCTTTATTGCTATCGTCGGTCGTCCGAATGTGGGCAAATCCACCCTACTCAATAAAATCCTCGGGCAAAAAATCTCCATTACTTCACGCAAAGCACAAACCACCCGCCACCGCATTGTGGGCATTAAAACCGAAGGTGCGTATCAGGAAATTTATGTGGACACCCCGGGATTGCACATTGAAGAAAAACGCGCCATCAATCGCCTGATGAACCGCGCCGCCAGTAGCGCCATCAGCGATGTGGATTTGGTGATTTTCGTGGTGGACGGCACGCACTGGAACGACGATGATGAAATGGTGCTAAACAAACTGCGCAAAACCAAAGCACCGGTGGTGCTTGCCATTAATAAAATCGACAACATCAAAAACAAAGACGATTTGCTGCCGTTTATCACCGAAATCAGCAGCAAATTCAACTTTGCCGACATCGTGCCGATTTCCGCCGAGAAAGGCAATAACGTTAACGTGCTTGAACAAATCGTGCGCAAATCACTCCGCCCCGGCATACACCATTTCCCGGAAGATTACGTCACTGATCGTTCCCAACGTTTCATGGCATCGGAAATTATCCGCGAAAAACTCATGCGTTTTATGGGCGAGGAATTACCTTATTCCGTCACTGTGGAAATCGAACAATTTAAAGTCAACGAACGCGGCACTTACGAAATTAACGCTTTAATTTTGGTGGAACGGGACGGACAGAAAAAAATCGTCATCGGACATAAAGGCGAAAAACTGAAAAAAATCGGTACTGAAGCCCGTCTGGATATGGAACGCTTATTTGACAACAAAGTCCATTTGGAGCTTTGGGTGAAAGTAAAATCCGGCTGGGCGGATGATGAGCGCGCCCTGCGCAGTTTGGGCTATATGGAAGATTAAACAAAAAGGTGAGCACCTCGCTCACCTTTTTATATGTTATATGCCGAATGGATACATCGATACGCCAAAAGTGCGGTAGAAAAAACACCTGAAATTTCCACCGCACTTTTGTCTTATTTGCCGATACAAAACGAACTGAAAATATTCGTCAGCAAATCGTCGGAGGTAAATTGGCCGGTAATTTCACTTAACGCGCTTTGCACCATGCGTAATTCTTCTGCCAGCAATTCACCGGCCTGGAATTGGGTTAATTGAACCTGTCCCAGTTGCAAATGCTGCGCCGCCAGCTCCAACGCTTCCAAATGACGACGGCGCGCCAGGAAGCCGCCTTCCATGCCCGTTTGATAACCCATCGCCTGTTTTAAATGATCCCGCAATAAATCTAGGCCCTGCTGCGTTTTCGCCGACAAATTCACCACGGTATAGCCGTCTTCTTCATATAAACGTTCCGCTTCGCCGCTTAAATCCGCTTTATTACGGATAATGGTCAACGGAATGTTGTTCGGTAATTTTGCCAAAAATTCCGACCGCACTTTTGTCAAATCCTGCTCCGTATCGCTGCTGTCCAGCATCAACAAAATGCGATCCGCCTGCTCGATTTCATGCCATGCACGGGAGATGCCGATACGCTCCACTTCGTCGGTGGCGTCGCGTAGTCCTGCGGTATCAATAATATGCAGCGGCATACCGTCCAAATGAATGTGCTCACGTAATACGTCGCGTGTCGTTCCCGCAATGTCGGTCACAATCGCCGCTTCCCGTCCGGCAAGGGCGTTCAACAAGCTCGATTTACCCGCATTCGGACGACCGGCAATCACCACTTTCATGCCTTCCCGCAAAATCGAACCTTGTTTTGCTTCGGCGCGAACCTTATCCAGCTGCGCGATAATATCGTTCAAATGCCCTTCGATTTTACCGTCGGCGAGAAAATCAATTTCTTCATCGGGGAAATCAATCGCGGCTTCCACATACGTACGCAGATAAATCACGGAATCCACCAACTGATTTACCTTATTGGAAAATTTGCCCTGCAAGGATTTTAACGCTGAGCGCGCCGCCTGTTCCGAGCTGGCATCAATTAAATCGGCGATGGCCTCGGCTTGCGCCAAATCCAGTTTATCGTTCAGAAATGCCTGCTCGGAAAACTCGCCCGGACGAGCCAAACGAATGCCTTCAATGCGCAAAATGCGTTTTAACAGCAAATCCAGTACAACCTGCCCGCCGTGCCCTTGAAGTTCCAGCACATCTTCGCCGGTAAAAGAATTCGGTCCTTTAAAATACAGCGCAATGCCCTGATCCAAAACCGTGCCGTCCGCCTCTTTAAATGGCAAATAGTCCGCCATACGCGGTTTCGGGCATTTCCCCAACACCGCTTGCGCCACCTCAACCGCTTTAGGACCGGACACACGCAAAATGCCGATTCCGCCGCGTCCAGGGGCTGTGGCTTGTGCTACGATTGTTTCTTTCATAAGTCTATTCTCAAAACATTGGATTTTGTCATTCACAAGCTCGCTTGTTTACCCATTGCGAGGTTGTTGGCAGCGCCAACATTCAAAAAGCGTTGCATTTTGTGACCGCACTTTTTTCCTGTAAAGTGCGGTCGTTTTTCGATGCGTTTTTTAACTAAAATAAAAGGCACCAATGCGTGCCTTTAGATATGAGTTGATTCAACTATTTTTTATGACGGGTATGTAACCCTTTTTTCTCTAAACCACGGTAAATCAGTTGTTGTTGGATAATCGTGATTAAGTTGGACACCAACCAGTAAAGCACCAGACCCGCCGGGAACCAAAGGAAGAACACCATGAAGATTAACGGCATGAAGGTCATCACTTTTTGTTGCATCGGGTCGGCAACCGGTGTCGGTGACATTTTTTGTAACAAGAACATGGAAGCGCCCATTAAGATCGGCAGGATATAATACGGATCTTGTGCAGATAAGTCTTGAATCCAACCGAAGAACGGTGCATGACGTAATTCAACGGCTTCCAAAAAAGTCCAATATAAAGCGATGAAAATCGGCATTTGTAATAACAACGGTAAACAACCGCCTAATGGGTTGACTTTCTCGTCTTTATACAGCTTCATCATTTCCTGGCTCATACGTTGACGATCTTCACCGAAACGTTCGCGCATTTCCTGCAATTTCGGTTGTAACATGCGCATTTTTGCCATAGAAGTATATTGTGCTTTGGTGAGCGGATACAAAATTGCCTTCACCACTAAGGTGACACAGATAATCGCCACACCCCAGTTATGCACCAGTTTTTGAATAAAGGTCAACAACCAGAATAACGGTTTTGCAATAAACCATGCCCAACCGTAGTCAACGGTTAAATCCAAATGGTTCGCCACTTGCGCCATTTCATTTTGTAGCTTCGGACCGGTCCATAATTTGCTGGTTAAGGTTTCTGTCGTATTCGGTTGGATACTGATTATCGGGCCGCGATAACCGATTGAGCCAATGTTATTGGCTTTGTCTATTAATGTGTAAAGCTGATTTTCGGCACCCTGGTTCGGAATCCAGGCAGAAACGAAATAGTGTTGCAACACAGCCACCCAACCGGCTTTAGTATTGATGGACAAGTTGGCATTTTCCATGTCGCTGAAACTGTATTTTTTGTAATTGGTTTCGGAAGAAGAATAGGCGCCGCCGGTATAAGTCGGCATTGCCACATTACCGGAGCTTTCAACCAAAGTGTGTCTTAATTGACCATAAGGTTCCACTTCGATAGTTTTGTCGCTTTGGTTATTGATTTCGTAATTGGCGGCAATGTTATATTCACCACGTTTTAATGTGAAGACTTTACGATAGGTTACGCCGTCTTTCACATAAACAAGAGGTACGCTCAATTCACTCTGACCATCGGCCAATTTAAAATTATCACCGTCCACTTGATAGTCCGCACGACCTGATTTGGTGTCAATCCCGTCTTTACCGATTAAACCGCTTTGTGCGATATACACATGTTGCGGTGTATTTTGTAGCAACATGAACGGGGTATTTGAATCTAACTCGGCGTCATATTTCAATAACTCGGAACTGACGACATCACCGCCCAACGTATTGATTTTCAAGCGAAATACATCATTTTCCAAGGTAATGATTTTGCCTTTTGCTTGGGTGTCCGTTGCGATAACCGCATTGCCCGCATTAGAAGAAGCAGGCACATCGGATGCCGATGCGGCGGTTTGTTCGGTTGTTACAGGTTTTGGCGTGTGATAATCCAGTTGCCATTGCTGATAAACAATAAAAGACATAAAGAGTAGTGCAATGACCAGCAGGCCTCGTCTTGAATCCATTATTTATTCTCTGTTTTGTTATTATTGATCTTCGGTGGAACGGGATCGTACCCACCCGCATTTAAAGGATGACATTTTAATATACGTTTAAGCGTAAGCCAACCACCTTTTAGCATGCCGTGCGTTTTTACCGCCTCAATGCCATAACAGGAACACGTGGGCGTAAAACGGCAGCGCGGACCGATTAACGGGCTGATGACGATTTGGTAAAAACGAATTAATCCGATGAGGATTTTTGCGCCAAACGAATGTGTCGTTGCCATAATTTATCCAGCGTTTGCCATAAAGTGCGGTTGTTTAAAGCACCGATTCCCTGTTTTGCCACAATCACAAAATCATAGTTCGGCAAATCATGTTGCGCTAAACGAAAAGATTCCCGGCACAATCGTTTAATACGATTACGATCGTGGGCGCGTTTCAGGTGTTTTTTTGCCACGGTTAAGCCTAAGCGGGGATGCTCAAGGTTATTCTGGCGGGCAAGAATGGTGATTTCAGGTGAACTGGCGCGGGACGGCTGTTGGAAGACGTATTTAAAATGTTCGGGAGTTAACAAGCGTAACTCCCTGGAAAAGTTTAGCTTAATCACATTGATATGCGATTATGCAGATAAACTTTTACGACCTTTAGCACGACGACGGGCTAAAACTTGACGGCCATTTTTAGTCGCCATACGGGCACGGAAACCGTGAGTACGGCTGCGTTTTAATACAGAAGGTTGAAATGTGCGTTTCATTATAATGTACCTAAGTCAAAATAGTTTAACTGTTTCTATTTTAAACGTTTCAAAAACATTTAAATAAACAAAGATTGTCGAAAAATAAGGAGCGGAATTGTAATCATAAATTCGGCGTTCGTCAAATGAGATTCAGGAAAAACTCGGCAATCGGCTCAATTTTCCACCACTCACGGCATTTAAAGGCGAGTGAATTATACGGTTTTGGTTAAAAATGGCAAGTAACCTTTTTTGCTTTTTTTAGAGGCGGGTGGAAGATCTTTTTTTTCCTTTATTGTAAAATGATCGTCCTTCCAACCGCACTTTATAGCGAAAAAAGCCAATAAAAATCATATAAGTTCAATGAAAAACAATGAGATAAAGGTTGGCAAAGTAATCTAGGGAAAACGTAAACCAAAAACAAGGGATATATTAACGTGGAAAACCAGCCGAATTCTCTGTGGCAAAATTGCCTGCTGCAACTACAAGATAAAATTCCTGCGGACGATTTCAAAATCTGGCTTTATCCGTTGCAGGCCGATATAAATGCAAACGGTGTCCTACTTTACGCCTCAAACGCGTTTGTGCAAAAATGGGTGGTCGATAACTATCTTCCCTTAATCACCGACATTGCCCGTCAAACCAGCACCAATCCGAACCTTAACGTATCCGTCATCGAAGGCATTAAGCCTGCCACACCGAAACCCGAAAAACCAGCAAAGAAACAAAGTGCGGTCGGTTTTTCCGAAGAAAAAAGCGCCGGCAAAACATCTTATCATTCCAATTTAAATAGCAAATTGGTGTTTGAAAATTTCGTTGAGGGCAAATCCAACCAACTGGCACGCGCTGTGGCGCAAAAAGTTGCGGACAATCCCGGCGAACAAACCGCCAACCCGCTTTTCTTATACGGCGGCACCGGTTTGGGTAAAACCCACTTATTGCACGCTATCGGCAACGGCATTATTGCCAATAATCCGAACGCCCGCGTGGTGTATATTCACTCCGAACGCTTCGTCCAACAAGTCGTGGCTTACATTCGCGATAACAAAATGGAAGAATTCAAAAAATTCTACCGCTCGTTGGATGCGTTATTAGTGGATGATATTCAATTTTTCAGCGACAAAGAAAAAACCCAGGAAGAATTTTTCCATATTTTCAATACCTTATTTGAACGCGGACGCCAAATCATTCTCACTTCCGACCGTTATCCGCGTGAAATCGAAAAAATTGAAGAACGGTTAAAATCCCGTTTCGGTTGGGGATTAACCACCGCCATTGAACCGCCCGATTTGGAAACCCGCGTGGCGATTTTAATGAAAAAAGCGGAAGAAAATAATGTCGATTTACCGCACGATGTGGCGTTTTTTATCGGGCAAAAACTGCGTACCAATGTGCGTGAATTGGAAGGTGCGTTAAATCGCGTGAAAGCCATGCAAGAATTCAAAGGCGAACCGATCACCATTGATTTCGTGCGGGAAACCTTAAAAGATATGCTGGCGTTACAGGACAAACTGGTCACTGTGGATAACATTCAAAAAGTCGTTGCCGAATACTATCGCATTAAAGTTTCCGATCTGAAATCCAAAAACCGCTCCCGCTCGGTGGCGCGTCCGCGTCAGGTTGCCATGGCGTTGGCAAAAGAATTAACCAACCGCAGCTTGCCGGAAATCGGTAAATCCTTCGGCGATCGTGATCACACCACGGTTTTACACGCCTGCCGCACCATTGCAGGATTCCGCGACACCGATCCGAATATTCAAGAAGATTGGGCTAACTTAATCCGAATTCTATCCGTATAGGAGTCATATAATGCAATTTATTATTTCCAGAGAAAATTTATTAAAACCTTTACAGCAAGTGTGCGGCGTATTGAATAGCCGCCCGAATATCCCCGTGTTAAATAATGTATTGCTGCAAATTGAAAACAATCAATTAAGTATTACCGGCACGGATTTGGAAGTGGAGCTTTCCACCCAAACCCCATTACTTCATGCGGAGCAGGACGGCAAATTCACTATCCCGGCGAAAAAATTTCTGGATATTTGCCGCAGCCTGCCGGATAACGCAGAAATTACCGTCACATTTGAAGAAGATCGCACCATTGTGCATTCCGATCGCAGCAAATTCAATTTATCCACCTTGCCGGCGGAAGATTATCCGAATTTAACGGACTGGCAATCGGAAGTCGATTTCACGCTTGAACAAGCCACATTGCGCCGCTTAATTGAAGCCACCCAGTTTTCTATGGCGAACCAAGATGCCCGTTATTTCTTAAACGGGATGAAGTTTGAAACGGAAGGGAATTTATTGCGTACCGTGGCGACCGACGGTCACCGTTTGGCGGTATGCACCATTCCGCTGGAGCAGGATTTACAAACCCATTCGGTGATTTTACCGCGTAAGGGCGTGCTGGAACTTGCCCGCTTGCTGGAACCCGGCGACCAACCGGCGCGTTTACAAATCGGCACCAATAATTTACGCATTCAGTTAAACAATATCACTTTCACTTCAAAACTCATTGACGGTCGCTTTCCTGATTATCGCCGCGTGTTACCGCGCAATGCCACCCGCATTGTGGAAGCCGGCTGGGAAACCTTAAAACAGGCCTTCGTGCGCGCTGCTATTTTATCTAATGAACGTTTCCGTAGCGTGCGCTTACAACTCAGTGAAAATCAACTCAAAATCACCGCCACCAACCCGGAGCAGGAAGTGGCGGAAGAAATTATCGACGTGTCTTACAGCGGCGAAGAAATGGAAGTGGGCTTCAACGTGAGTTACATTTTAGACGTGCTCAACGCCCTCAAATGTAATCAGGTGCGTATGCGCTTAACGGACGCCTCCTCCAGCTGCTTAATTGAAGACTGTGAAGATGCCAGCGCGGAATATGTGATTATGCCGATGCGTTTATAATTTATGGCGATTTCACGTTTAACCGTCGAAAATTTTCGCAATTTACAAGCCGTGGATCTGGAATTGGATCACGGCTTTAACTTTTTAGTCGGCAGCAACGGCAGCGGCAAAACCAGTTTACTGGAAGCGATTTTTTATCTGGGACACGGACGTTCCTTTAAAAGTGCGGTCAGTAATCGAATCATTTCTTACGATCAACCGCACTTTAACCTGTTCGGGCAAATTCAGGAGCAACAACATCAATGGTCGGTGGGTCTGCAAAAACTGCGTCAGGGCAACACCCTCGTTAAAATTAACGGTGAAGACGGCAATAAAATTTCCGATTTGGCACATTTGCTGCCTATGCAAATCATTACGCCGGAAGGCTTAAACCTGCTCAACGGCGGACCAAGCTATCGCCGCGCCTTTCTGGATTGGGGCTTATTTCATCATCATGTAGCTTTCTATAATTTGTGGGCGAGTTTAAGCCGTTTGCTCAAGCAACGAAACGCCGCCTTACAACAAACCTCCGCTTATTCGCAAATGAAAATCTGGGATGTGGAATTGGTCAAACTTGCCGAACAAGTCAGCCAACTGCGTGCCGACTATGCCCGAGCCCTACAACCGGAAATTGAACAAACCTGCCGTTTATTCTTACCCGAATTAGAAGTTAGTGTAAGTTTTCATCAAGGCTGGGAAAAAGAACAGCATTACGCGGAATTACTGGAACGCAATTTTGAACGGGATCGCGCCTTAGGCTATACGGTTTCCGGCCCGCAAAAAGCGGATTTTCGTTTTAAAGCAAACGGGTTACCGGTGGAAGATGTGTTATCGCGCGGGCAGCTGAAATTACTCATGTGCGCTCTCCGCCTCGCCCAAGGGGAACACTTAATGCAGCAAAAGCAACGTCATTGTATTTTCTTAATTGACGACTTCGCTTCCGAATTGGATCAAACCAAACGACGTCTGTTGGCGGAACGTCTGCAAAACAGCGGCTCCCAAGTTTTTGTCACCGCCATCACACAAAATCAACTCAATGAAATGCAACCGGAAAAGCACCGTACTTTTAAAATAGACGCGGGGAAAATAATATTGTTATAAGACCATCGGTTTATTTCTGACTACAAACCGCAATAAAATGCAATTTATGTTCAGGATCATTAAAGGTCTTAAACATTTTCTTAAACTGCTCGCGATTTTCCGCTTTCATGGCATTTTTAACGATTTTCAACGCACCGAACACGCCTTCGTCATAAATCATGCCTTTCGGTGACAACAACGTCATCTCACCGGAAAAAGTTTCGATATTACGGAATCCGCTATCGGTAAAGACCTTTTTCCAGTCTTCTTTGGTGAGCGGTGTCACCGTGACATTAATGGCATCGCGCATATTGGTTAAAATCGTCTGGTGATCATCCCCTACCAACATCACATCATGGGTAAGCAAAAAACCACCCGGTTTTAACACACGGAAATATTCGGCAACCGCTTTCATTTTGGCTTCCACCGGTAACATGGTGAGCATTGCCTCGTTAATCACAATATCAAACGTACCATCGTCAAAAGGTAATTTCATGGCATTGGCACGCTGCACATGAATTTTATCCTGCAAGTTATTCGCTTCAATATTAGCTTTAGCTTTTTCTAACGCGTTTTCATCCAAATCCACGCCTTCAATGTGGCAACCGTATTGCTTCGCCAGCCCAATTGCCGTGGTACACATATTGCACGCCACTTCAAGCACCTTTTTATCTTGACTAAAATCACCGCTGGCAATCAGCCAATCCGTCGCTTTACGACCGCCCAGACGTAAACGGGTTTTGCCTAAGCGCGCTAAAAAATTATGACCGACTTCTTCTTTACCCATTTTGCTTTCTCCTTAATAACGTCAAACGGCTTACATTATAAATAAATATGATTTTTATTAAACATAAAAAGCCAACACATTAAAATAGTAAATGATTTAATAGTTAATATTTTATTAAAACTTATCGGTTTTATTACTAAGTTTGGTTATAATGATAAAGGTTTTCTTACATAAATAGGAGCTAAAAATGAAAATCAAAACTATTTTAGCCATAGTAATCGGCACAATCTGTTCTGCAGGCATTGCTAATGCCCATGAACATAAGCATGACAACATGATGATGCCTCTTAAAGGACCATCTATTGAAGTTAAAATACAGCAATTAGATCCGGTCAACGGCAACAAAGATGTGGGTACGGTCACTATCACCGAATCCAGCTACGGCTTGGTATTCACCCCGAATTTAAAAGGCTTGGCGGAAGGTTTGCACGGTTTCCACATTCACCAAAACCCAAGCTGTGAACCAAAAGAAAAAGACGGCAAACTTACCGCAGGTCTTGGCGCAGGTGGTCACTGGGATCCGAAAGACACCAAACAACACGGCTACCCATGGCAAGATGACGCCCATTTAGGTGATTTGCCGGCATTAACCGTATTACACGACGGCACAGCCGCTAACCCGGTTTTAGCCCCTCGCATTAAACACTTAGACGACGTACGCGGTCACTCCCTCATGATCCACGCCGGTGGCGACAACCACTCCGATCACCCTGCCCCACTTGGCGGTGGCGGTCCGCGTATGGCGTGTGGCGTAATTAAATAATCCTGTTTCTAAAAATAACAATCGGCACGTAAAATGTGCAGTTATTAGATAGCGGGGATTTTTCATTTTGACCGCTTTAAGTGCTTCGATTTCATATGTGTAACGTATGGTTTCATATGCTGGTATAGTAAAAATGCCGTCATCACGACGGCATTTTTTTATGCTTTCTCAGCAATCGCCTGCGCACAGGCATAGGCGGAACTCCACGCCCATTGGAAGTTATAACCGCCGAGCCAGCCCGCCACGTCCAGCACTTCACCGATAAAATACAAGCCGCTCACCTTATTACTTTCCATGGTTTTCGAGGAAATCTCATGAGTATCCACACCGCCCATGGTGACTTCCGCCGTGCGATAACCTTCCGTGCCGTTAGGGACGAACTGCCAGTTGTGAATTAAATTTACCAAATTTTCTAACCGCACTTTGCTGAGTTGGGCAAGCACTTCGTCCTGTAAAAGCCCTTGTTCAAGCCAAAGCTCCACCAATTTTTTCGGTAGCAAGCGGATTAATGCGGTTTTTAACCGCAATTTCGGCGATGATTGACGCAGTTCATCTAAATAATGGCGAATATCCTGATAAGGCAATAAATCAAGATGGATGCTTTCCCCCGGTTGCCAGTAATTGGAAATTTGCAGAATCGCCGGCCCCGATAAACCGCGATGGGTAAACAGCATTTGATGCGTAAAGGTTTGGTGTTGATTGGTCGCCGCCACATCTAAGGAAATGCCCGATAACGCGGCATAAAACTTATCGCATTCGCGCCGGGTAAAAGGCACCAAGCTTGCGCGGGGCGCAATGACATTGATGCCGAATTGTTGTGCAAGCTGATAACCGAAAGGCGTTGCGCCCAACCCCGGCATGGATAAACCGCCCGTCGCGACAACCAAATTTCGGCAAGGCAAGGTTTCGCCGTTGGTGGTGACGCAAAAACCGTCCTCCGTTTTTTCTACGGCAGAAATGTTTTGGCGTAGCGCAATCTCCACGCCGTACTTTTTACATTCCGCCAGCAACATATTGACAATGTCTTCCGCGCCGTTATCGCAAAACAACTGCCCCGGTTCTTTTTCATGGTAAGCAATGCCGTAGTCCGCCACCAATCCGATGAAATCCCATTGGGTAAAACGTTTCAACGCCGATTTCACAAAATGCCGATTTTGGCTGAGATAGCGTCCCGAAGACATTTCCATATTGGTGAAATTACAAAACCCGCCGCCGGACATTAAAATTTTCCGCCCGACTTTTTTCCCGTTATCTAAAATCCGGACGTTTCCGCCGCGCTTTGCCAACTGCGCCGCACAGAATAAGCCTGCCGCCCCGGCGCCGATAATGAGGGTTTGATGGTTGACGGATCGGCTCATTGCATATTCCCTTTCTGCATAAAATCTACCATTTTCATTTTCTGAATGATCGCACGACGATCCACCGCGGCATTGCCCGAATCTAAAATTTGCTGCCAATAGTCAAGTGCGGTGGAATAATCGCGCGTTTTTAAGGCTTCCGCTGCCAAAAGGGACAGACTCGACACCTCTTTGCAATCCTGCGTCAAAACCTCCTCTACCAACTGTTGCACCTGCGATGTAACCTGCTGATTTGCCTGAAGATATAACGCCATCGCCATTAACCCTGAAATGGTCGGTTTGCGCCCTTCGATTTTTTCCGCGTTGGCATAGCAAATTAAGGCGCTGTCAAAATCATTATTCTGCATATAGGCATCGCCCAGCTTAATCCAGTTTTCCCCATGATTCGGATTTTGTCGCAATTTATCCTGAAGTTTGCCGATAATGGCTTCCGTTTTATTTTCTTCCGGCGTTTCAATTTGATGATTTAACTGCGCGATTTGTGCCTGTTCCCCTTGTTGCGCACGAGTGAAGCGATCCAGGGAGAAGTAATAAGCTAGGGGGACGATAAATACTAATCCAAAAATAAAAAGCGTTAACCTTATGGATAAAATTCTTGGCTCCCCCTGTTTACGGGGGGAGCTGCCGAAGGCTGAGGGGGGGAGAACATCGCCCCCTTCCGCCCGTTGGGCATCTTCCCCCGCAAGCGAAGGAAGGAAAGTATTGGCTTTTGCAGAATTCCAAATCAAACCAAACGCCGTTAACAACAACCCCGCCGGCAATAACCAAAGCAATGCCGTGTTCCATTGAAAAGGCGGTTTGTAATTCACAAAATTTCCGAAACGCGCCGTCATGGCATCAATAATTTGCTGATTGGTTTTGCCTTCATTGACCATGTTATACACTTCAAGGCGCAGGTCGTAGGCGATGGGCGAATTGGATTCCACCAGATTTTGATTCTGACATTGCGGGCAACGCAGGGATTTCGCCAATGCCACCGCGCGCGCGCGATCTGCCGGATCGTGGAATTCAAAGGTATCCACCATTTCGGCAAAAGCACCGACGCTGATCAATAAAAAAAATAACACGAAAAATCGTTTCATGGTTGCATTAACCGATTAAGTTGCGGCACAAACGTATTTTGCCAGGTTTCACGATCCAATAACCCCGAATGCCGGTAACGAATAATGCCGTCGGCGTCCACTAAATAGGTTTCCGGCGCGCCGTCCACACCCAGCTTCAACGCCAGTTCGCCACGACTGTCATCAATCACTAAGGTATAAGGATTTCCCATGCGTTGCAACATAGCAATGCCGTTTTGCGGCTTGTCGCGATAATCCACGCCAACAATAGGAATTTCCTGTGCCAATTCCATCAACAACGGGTGTTCCTGTTGGCAATAACCGCACCAGCTGCCCCAAATATTTATCAAAAAGGGACGTTTCGGGAAATCCTTCGGGCTGAGCGTTTGGCGGTTATCCAGCAGATTCGCCTGATAAAATTCCGGCACGGGCTTATCAATTAAGGCGGAGGCAATTTTTTTCGGATCCTGATGCAAGCCCGCCAGCAATAACACGCACACGCCGAGCAATAAGATTAACGGCAGGAAAAAAATCACTTTTCTATTCATCACGCTTTCCTTTTCGCTTCATCGTCAACATGGAACACAACGCCCCGAACGCCATTAACACACCGCCAAACCATAACCAGCGAATCAGCGGTTTGTAATGCAGGCGGAAAGTAAACTCACCTTTGCCGAGAGGATCACCCATCACAATATACAAATCGCCCCCAAACCCGCCGGCAAGCCCGACTTCGCTCATAGTCATGGTACGCACATCATAATAACGACGCTCCGGCTGCAAATCCGCATAAGATTTACCGTTCGCCGTGACATGAAAATTTGCCACTTCAGCGGTAAAGTTCGGTCCGATTTCATTGGAAAAACGCGTATATCGAAAATCAAATTGCCCCAAGGTTTGGCTTTGTTGCGGCGACAAACGCACGCCGATTTCACTGCCGAAGTAACTGCTCATCACTGCGCCCATGGTCGCAATGGCAACGCCGCTGTGGGCAAAAATCATGGCGTAACGGGAAACATTTAACCGACGCCAATTTTGCCATAAGGTCGCTAATAACAACCAAATCGCCAACGTAAGCAGAAAATATGCCGTCAGGTTAAACTGTAAAGCGCTGTCGTTTTGCATTACCTGATCGATGGCGAAATAGGCAATCAATAAAGACGGCAGCAATAATGCCGTGCGTTTAAGCAAAACGCCCTTGTCCGCTTTCGCCCAATGCAAGCCGAGGGAAAGCACCATGGCGATCAAAAGTAAGGTAAGGAGCGGCAAGAAAATACTGTTGAAATAAGGCGCACCGACGGAAATGGAACCCCAATTCATGGCTTGAAACAACATCGGATAGAAAGTGCCGAGGAAGGTGCTGACGGTGGCGATACTCAGTAAAACATTCAAAAAAAGCACCGCACTTTCTTTGGAAAGCAGCGTTAATTTGGCGTGGCGTTGCTGCAAATTGGCTTTGAACGCGAATAAACCGAGGGAACCCACGGTGAGCAGGAAAAAAATCAGCAATAACGCCGAACCGCGTTGGCTATCCACGGCGAAAGCATGTACGGAAGTAAGCGCGCCAGAGCGCACGATAAACGTGCCTAATACGCTGAAAGCAAATGCCAACAAGGAAAATAAGGTCGTCCAGTAATTAAATATCCCGCGTTTTTCACTGACGATTAAACTGTGTAGCAACGCCAAGCCGAGCAACCACGGCATGAGCGACGCATTTTCCACCGGATCCCAGAACCACCAACCACCCCAGCCCAGTTCGTAATACGCCCACCAAGCGCCGAGCACAATGCCCAAGGTTAAAAATAACCATGACACCAACACCCAAACCCGCATAATTTGGGCAATCTGACGTTCCAAATGCTGATGAAGCAAGGCGGTAATACTGATGGCGAAATTCACCGCAAAGCCCACATAACCGAGATAAAGCAACGGCGGATGAAAAATCAAACCGACATCCTGCAACATCGGATTCAAATCCCGCCCTTCCAACGGCGCCGGAAAGATTCTCCCGAACGGGTTAGAGAAAAAGACGATAAACACGGCGAAACTGAAGCAAATCAACCCCAAAATCACCAAACTCTGTGCCACAAAAGTGCGGTCGTTTTTTCGGTTAAATAACGCAAACAACACCACCCAAACCGAGAGCGAAAACAACCAAAACAACATGGAACCTTCATGCCCGCCCCAGGTTGCGGCGATTTTAAAAAAGGTCGGCAGTTGGGAATTGGAATGGGCGGCGACGTATTCCAACGTGAAATCATCCGCCGCAAAGGAATAGGCAAGCACAGAAATGGAAACCAGCGTAAACAAACCAAAGCAATAACTCAGCCACCAAGCCAGTTGGGTAAGCGCCGGCTTACGCAACCAAAGCCCAAGCTGCGGTACCACCGCGAGGAGCAACGCGCTCATGGTGGCGAGAAGAAGGGAAATAAAACCAAGTTCAGTAAGCATAATGTTGGGTTCTACGTTTGTTTGCCATTTTATAATTGATTTAATTTTATTGGGTATAACAAGTTCGGTTTTCGCCGAAGGCGAGTTACTTTTCTTTGCTTCGCCAAAGAAAAGTAACCAAAAGAAAGGCGACCCTGCTTTGCCTTGTTTCCCTTGTTCCATTGAATTTGCTTCACGGAAATTTTGTAAACTCGCTTCGCTCAAACAGTACAAAATTTCCTACAAATTCAATTCCACAAGGGCGGCAAAGAAGGGAATCCAATTTCTTTCTCCGAATAAAGTGCGGTCATTTTTTCAAGCATTTTTATCATTAAAAAACTATTTTAAAAACCACCGCACTTTTAATAATGCACCACGGGGCCCCATCTGAACCGCCTGAGTGACTTGCAATTTTTAGGAAATTTTCGCTTTGTTTGAGCCACATAGTGGCGAGTTCGAAAATTTCCGTTAAAAAAATTGCAACCAAGCGAAGATCAGCGGTGAAGCTGGGATGTGTTCTTTGCTACTTTCTTGCACAAGCAAGAAAGTAGGAACAACTAAACAAAAAAGCGTGCATTATACGCCTTTATCAATAATAAAAAACTAATCCCTACGCAACCGTCAACTGTCCGCCGTACAAAATAAAATACCGCAAACACAATACGCCGATTAAATCAAACACGGATACCAGAATGATGAAATGACGATTATATTTTAGCTTGTCGCTGACCAGCAGGTTACCGGCGAGCGGGATGAGGATGCCGATGAACATGACGCCGATCCAGAAAATACTTGCCCAGAAACCGCTTAGGGCGTTGTGCATGGCGACTACTTTTTGTCCGCCGCCGAAATACAATCCGGCGAAGAAGCAGACGATGCAAAAGAGTTCGGCGAGCATAATCGGCACTTCAAATTTGTGCATAAAATGCACTTCGTCGGAATGCCCTTTTAATTTGCCTACAATCAAAATGGCTAGAAATACCGCCGCGATACCGGAAGACGTGCCCGATGCCAGGAATAATGCCGGCAACACCGGGTTGTTTAACATCGGGTAGCTGATTAATGCCGACAATAAGAAACCGGTGTAGGCCCCTAATAATACGGCGAGGAGCAACAGGAACAATTCCAACGGATTCGTGGAGCGTTCACAGGCGGAAATCCATTTAATGATAAATTTTAATTTCGGTAAAAATCTATCGAGCAAAGCGGCGATTTCGTTTTTAAAAATAATGGCAATCCAGAGGAAGACCGCCGCCATATAGACTTGGAATAACAGTACCCCCATGGACATCACGGAATTGAACTGGTAGTTAAACATCAGATACCAGAACGTCCAGGGGCGCGCCAAGTGGAAAATCAACAGCAATAAACCGATGATCACCGTGCCCGGCGCCAAAATCGCGGCGCTGCGAATGATCCAGTTTTCACTTGGTTTTTCCAACTGACGATTGCGTTTGTAAAGCACCGCAAGCAATAAGGAACCGGAAGAAATACCCAGTAAGAACAAATAGATGGCAATACTGGAATCCCATACGAGGTTCGGCGTATGAAACGGAACAGGATAATCTAATGTCATCTTCTCGGTTCTCCGTGTTGGAATGGAATGTGGTAAAGATTCGGCTGGGTCCCCAATTCCACTTTTGTGCGGTAAACAGGTTTTTCTTTTACCTTGCGTGCCACTGCGCTGGTCGGATCGTTCATATCGCCAAAGGTTAAGGCTTTGGTCGGGCAGGCTTCAACGCAAGCCGGTTGTTTGCCTTGTGCCAGATTGGTATCGCGGCAGAAGTTACATTTATCGGCGGTACGATGCACCGGATGAATGAAACGCACGCGATACGGGCAAACGGCGATACAGTATTGACAACCGACGCACAGATCTTTGTGCACGTCCACAATACCAGTGTCTTTATCGATAAATGACGCGCCGATCGGGCAAACCGCCACGCAAGGCGCGTTGCTGCAGTGTTGGCAAGATTGGCGGAAAAACTCATATTCCTGATTCGGAAATTCGCCGTACGGCTCGCTGCGCAAAATCTCCAAGCGGGAAACACCTTGCGGCACTTGGTTGGTTTCACGACAGGCATCCATACAAGTGGTGCAACCGATGCACGCGTTTTCATCGTGCACCATGGCGTAGCGTTTCGGTTTATCCGCCTTTTCCTCTTTTGCCAAAGAGGTGACTGATGTCCCCGTCATAAGGATTAACGCCCCCATGCCGGAAACAAAGTTTCGGCGTGAACAGGCTGTCATTGTTTATCCTTTTGTTCGGTTGATGGAGTTTGTTCTTGCTGCGCTTTGCGTTTTTGTTGTTCTCCGTGACAATCCACGCAAAGTTTCACGCGATTTTTCGGCTCAATGCCTTTCATCGCATCGTCTTTCGGGTGCAATGTGTGGCAGCTTGCACAAGGCAATTTCATGGCGTGCACATCGTGCGCCCAGAATTTTTCGCGAAGTTTGTCCGGTTGGTGACAAGAAAAACACACTTGATTTTGTTCTTGCGCGCTATACATCGGTTTTTTCTCGCCGAAAATATCGCCCTCAAAACGCATCACGTCTTTCGCGCCACGACGGTGATCTTCGGAAATATTACCGTGGCAGTTGACACAATTAATCGGTTTACCGTTATTCGGATTTTTCTGGCTTAAATGGGTGCCGTGGAATTTACCGAAATGCAATTCGCCGCCAGATTGATCCAAGATTTGGTTTTTATCCACTTTGTCAAACTTATGGCATTTGGCGCAATATTGATTCGGATCCCGTTGATTATCCAACCGCGGTTCATAACTCAACGGATTATCAGCCGATGGCATTTCCGCCTGCGCCACCATCGGCAGCGCCGCAAGCATGGTGAGCAGTGCGAGCGCTTTTGCCGGTTTACGGATTAAGGAAGTTAAATTCATTCTGATTACCTCAAATTTGTGTTTGAAAATGACCGCACTTTTTTCTCTCACAGCAAAAGTGCGGTGCTTTTTTCTATTGTTTTGTTGCGGAATCTTCAGCTAATTTGCCGGCGGCTTTCGCTTCTTTTTCCCATTGAGGTACAACAGTTTTTAAGAATTCTTCTTTGGCTTTGCGTTCTTTTTCGATGTCAATGCCCACCACTTTCCAGGCTTTTTCCGCCGTAGAAATGTCCGGCAGTTCAATCGGTGTTTTCACGCCATGTTTAGTTAAGATGGCGGCAAGTTTGGCGCGGGCATCTGCGGCGCGGTCAAGACCGGAGCCTAACACGCGCAACATCACATCAGGTGCATGCATATGACCGCCATGGCTGGCTGCGGCGTAGTCCCAACGCCATTGGGCGTGACGGATATCCATTAACGCCGGTTCCATTTCCTCTTTGGTCGCGCCGGTATCCCATGCGGCTTTCGCCTCAAAGTGCAAACGAACTACTTGATTTTCTAAGCGCCCCATGATGTCTTTCACTTCTTTTTTGCGGGAAGCTACGATGTCTTTCAACTTCTCTTTGCTCTGATCGTGACAGTTGGCACAGGTGCTATCAAAGGCATCAAATGGATTTTGAATTTGGTGGTCGGTATAAACTTTACCATCCGCCCCTTGCACTTTCGGCATGTGGCAATCGATACAGGTCACGCCGTTTTTACCGTGCATGCCTAAAGACCAAATTTCAAAGTCAGGGTGCTGCGCTTTTAAGATCGGCGCTTTGGATAAGATATGAGTGAAGTCGGTAAACCCGATGTCATCGTAGTATTTTTCCATGTCATCGACGGTTTGACCGTTATTCCACGGGAAAGTCACTTGTTTCAAGTCACCCGCGAAATAATATTCAACGTGGCAGTTCGCACAAATTTCCGCCCGTTTTTCGGTGCGGGCGGCGGTGCCGAAACTTAAATCAGGCTGCGTTTTGCCTTCTGCTTTCGCTCGGGCTTGCAACGCATTGTTTAAATGATCCAAGGCACGAAGAACGTGTGGGCGGGCAATACGCAGCGCCGGTTTACCTTCGGCAAACTCCTTTGAGGTGGTATCGTGGCAGTCGGCACAACCGATGGAATTCACCACTTCCGCGCCACCTTTCGCCCATTTACCACTGAAATAACCTTCTTCCCCCCATTCTGCGATTAAACGCGGCACATCCGGACCTTTACAAGTCCAACACGCCATCGGCTGCGGACCGTCGTTAGCAGTTTTCGGCGCACCGGTACGCAAAATATCGCGTAAATCTTTGATGGCATAAATGTGTCCGCGCGGCGCGTTATATTCTTTCGCAAACGCATAACCGCCCCATAATATGATTAAACGTGGATTTTCTTCATCGGCATAAATGATCTTGTCGCCTTTTTCGGTGGCTTTCCAAGACTCAAATTGTTTCGGGTATTTCGCCGCAAACTGTTCGTTTACCGCTTTAATTTTTAGATTCGGGTTTGGTGCTTCCACAGGTTGCTCAAGCGGTTTATACACCAATTCGGCCATTGCCAAATTAAACACACCTAAAGCTGCGAAAGAAGCTGCCACTACCAGGCTTTTGCTCAATGCGTTCACGATAATCACTCCAATCAGGTTAACTGTAGTTTTGTTAAGAAGATGTCTATACCGCCCGCATCATAAAAATGATAACTTTTATCATCAAAAACAATGCGATATAAGGTATAAAAGGGGGTTAAACGAGTTTAACATAACCAAATATCCGTGCTCATTCCATGGTTATTTTACATTTTCTTGTTTTTGATCAATTTTTCCAATCTAATTTTCTATTTTGGTGACATTTTGTAGCATGTAAATTTCTCCTAAAATGCGTCAACTACCTATTTATTAGTAGAAAAAGATCATTAAAGGGAAAAGTTAAATGGAGCAGAAACATATAACTATAAAGAGGTATATTTGCATTTTATGCTACAAAAAAAGAATTATTTTTATTTGAATATTTACCGAAGAAGAAATACCTTATTTACAGGCAATAAAAAACCGAACTCATCGAGATGAATTCGGCTTTATGATTTGATGTTCTATTACAAAAGTGCGGTTGATTTCTTACTCATAAATCTTGAAGATTTAATTGTATCCCCGACTCTGCCGGCAAAGCCAACGTTCAAAAAGCATTATTTTTGTCAGGGTCTACCAGTGCCAACCGCGATAATAGCCAATGCTCGGTGTTACAACCAGTCTTGGCTGACGTTCGCGATAAATCACGGTTTTCGGTTCCGAATCACTAGCGTTTAACACATTGTCTTCCGGTTTAACGTCCCTTACTTGATATTTCTTCGACACCGTATTACCGCTATACACTTTCGCTTGATAAGCTTCAACTGTCTGCCTATCTAAAGGAGCTTGGTTGACTTGTGGAGCCTTAGAAGAACAAGCAACTAAAACACCGCTGATCACTGTGACGAGTAACAATTTTTGCATAATTTACCACCTTATTTTTACTTACAAACTACGTTAGAAAGAATTTCTCTGCTCTTTTGCAAATTTTTATTAATCAAGATTTTACCATTTCGTTGTTCTTCCGATTTTACTTCTTTATCTAATTCGGGATCCTGAATATTAAACACCGGCGCATATTGCACGTTTTTCGGTTCCACGTCAGAAGATACGGTGGCACCGATGATACTGGCGTAATATTGCTGCTTGGATTTATCGACATAATAGGTTGTAGAATCGGTGAACGCGACGCCATCGGTATATTTGAAACCGTAGCAAATGCCTGCGCCGGATTCAAATACCGAGTGAGAATCTTTATTTTCTTTAATTTCAAATACTTCAAAAGCGATGCTTTTACCCAATTCACTCACATCGGCGGCATTTTTAGGATCGAATTTTTTGCCGTTATTTTGATTAATGTAAGTGGTTTTACCTTGTCCGCCGTTGTCAGAAAAAGAAAATTGTTGTTTGTGGACAGCTCCAGCATATTTTGCCGAATTAGGCTGTTGAGCGTTTTTATCGGTGGTCACGCCATCTTCGGAAATATGCATAGACCAAGATTCTGCAAAAGCCAATGATGAGAGGAAAGTAAAACTCAGACCGAGTGTTAATTTTTTGAAAAGCATCATTGGAACCTCATTAGGAAAAAATGAAATAGAGGATAAATTATAAAATTGTATAAATCTCAAGCGGTACGTTATCAGGATCACGGGAAAAAGTAAATTGTTTTCCCGTCAATGCAAAACCCGAAAAAGGCGTCATTATTTTTCCTGTTGTGGCGTAAGTTGTTGGTGTTTTTCCTGTTCCTGTGCTTCCAGTGCATCGCGCGCGGAGCGAATACTTCGCTCAATAATCGGAACGCGCCGGTCATCTTTCGGTAACAGTTTCAACATCATCGCCCAGCTGACCGCTGCCATTTTGTAATCTTCCGTTTCAAAATAACGGAATGCCAACAAACTCAAAGCTTCAACGTTGGTATGATCTTCACGAATGACTTCGCGCAATAAAATATCCCCTTTCAATTTATCCATTTCATCCTCGGAGAACATCAAAATGCGGGCGTACGCCAATTTATACAGATTATTTTTCGGCTCTAATTTATTGGCGCGGGCAAAGCTGTCTAATGCCATTCTCGGCTGTTCCAAATTCATGCCGATTTGCCCTAACAGCCACCAGTTTTTGGCGTTATCGGGATCTTTTTGCAAATCCACCCGCAGCGCCGTGGCAAATTGCTGCATTTCAGCATCGTTTAACGGATTTGTGCTTTCGCTTTTTAAGCGCTCATAGAAGTGCGGTAGTTTTTCCGCGCTTTTTTCCAGCATAATTTCCGCCTGCCAGGATCCCACAACAAAATACGCCGACACAGACAAAATGCCGAGTGCCAGAAAACCGGAAACAAACCACAGTTTGCCGTAGTTTTTTTCACTACGCGCCGCGCTTTCCGGCTGTGGTGGAATGTCTTCCAATAAGGATTTTTGCAATTCGGTTTTGAGCTGTTCGACGTTTTCCAACAAGCCTTGTTTTTCATCCCGTTCCAGCTCTTTTAAACGTTCAAAATAAAACGCCTTATTGAGATCGTCGCGACGGGTTGATTGGGTTTGCACAAAACGTGCAGACAGCAACGGGAAAAAACAAATTAACGCGGCAATCAGCGTTAACACAAAAATGCTTGTCCACAAATTCATTATTTATTTTCCCTATTTAACAGAGTATTAAGGCGTTGCTGCTGCGTTTCACTTAACGCCTGTGGCATGGCATCCGCCCCACTCGACATCGTTCTTTTACGCCCGAAAAGCCATACCAGCCCGAATAAAATCAAAGCAAAAGGCGCAACCCATAAAACAAGGGTGGCAACGGTCAACGGCGGATCATAAGTCACAAAATTACCATAGCGATCCACCATGTATTGCACCACATCCTGTTTGGATTTGCCTTCCTGTAGCAATTCAAACACTTTGGCGCGCATATCCACAGCAATCGCGGCGTTGGAATCGGCGATATTGTTATTCTGACATTGCGGACAGCGCAGTTCCTGCGTTAAGGCATGATAGTCGGCTTCCTGCTGTGGCGAACTGAAATTCAGCGCGTCAATGGCGGCAAATGCATTGATGCTGAAAAAAAGTGCGGTTAACAAAAAACAACGTTTTTTGAACGTTGGCTTTGCCAACGGCCCCGAAGGGGTGAATAAGCGAACAAGTGAGCTTATGAATATAAATAAAAGTGTTTTTTTCATTACTGCGCACCGCCTAATTTTTGGTAAATGGGCTGCAAGGTTTCCTGCCATACTTTCGCGTTCACATCACCCGCATGGCGATAATGAATCACACCGTTGCCGTCCACCAGGAAAGTTTCCGGCGCGCCATATACGCCTAAATCCAAGGCAAATGAACCTTTTTCATCTTTTAACACAGCCTGATAAGGATTGCCTAAATTTTTCAGCCATTTCGTCGCTTTGACACTGTTATCTTTATAATCCAAGCCGATAATCGGCACGCCCTGCTTCGCCAGTTTATTCAAATATTGGTGTTCCGCATAACAAGTCGGGCACCATGTCGCCCATACATTGAGTAAAAGCGGTTTGCCCTGTTTAAACAGCGTTTCATCATAGGTTTTATCCGACAATAAATCCTGCAACATCTTCGCTGGAACCGCCTTACCCACCAACGCCGATTCCAATGCTTTCGGATCACCACCCAGCGCATTGCGTTGTAATTGCACCAGAAAGGCGGTAACCAAAACGAAGAAAATAATTAAGGGTAAATATAATTTCTTTTTCATTATCAATACTCGATGATTCTATGAGGGCTTACTGTACGGTTTCTTTGTCTAAAATTTTACTAAACCGATAACGGCGGTCGGACATACATAATATCCCACCGAGCGCCATAAACAACCCGCCAAGCCATATCCAGCGGATAAACGGTTTGTAATACAAGCGCAACGCCCAGGAATTGTCGTCTAATTTTTCACCTAACGCCACGTATAAATCACGGCTGAAACCCCAATCGATCGCGGCTTCGGTCATCGGCATTTTGCTCACGGTGTATAAGCGTTTTTCCGCATAAAGCGTGGTTTCTTTTTTGCCGTCACGATGAATATCAATTTGCGCTTTGCCGCCGATGTAGTTCGGTCCGTTGGCATCGCTGATGCCTTTGAAGGTGAAATCATAACCGGCAATTTGCACCGTATCGCCAACCTGCATCCGCACATCCCGTTCTACGCTGTAATTTTGGCTGAAGGCAATGCCCCAAACGGTCATGGCGACACCTAAATGCGCCAAAATCATGCCCCAATGGGAGCGGGATAATTTGGTTATGCCGCGCCAAAAAGATTCACGATGCGTTGCCCGTTGTTGCATTTCATACAGACTCAACAGCACGATGATCACCGCCATCATGGTGCCTAGCACGGCGCTGACGGTTAATTTGTTTTGGAGCAAATACGGCAAGGCAAAACCGGCAAGAAGCATAATCATCAAGCTGACGATCACCGGCGTGCGAATAGCGGAGAATTGATCACGGCGCCATTTAACCAGCGGTCCGATACCCAATAACAAGGCGAACGGAGTCATAATAATCAGGAACATTTGATCAAAAAACGGCGCGCCGATGGAAATGGAACCCAAGCCTAATTGCTTGTGCACAAGCGGCAGCAACGTCCCCAGCAACACCACACAAAGTGCGGTCATTAATAAAATATTATTTAACAGCAGCAAACTTTCACGGGAATAGCGTTCCGCATTGTCGCGGGAACGAATTTGGCTACCTTTGTAGGCGTATAAGGTCAGTGAACCGCCGATCACCACGATTAAATATGCCAACACATATAAACCGCGGGTCGGGTCGGAGGCAAAGGCGTGTACCGAGACCAAAATACCGGAACGCACCAAGAAAGTACCGAGCAAACACAGCGAAAAGGCTAAAATCGCCAGCAACACCGTCCAGGCTTTAAAGGAGCCGCGTTTTTCCGTCACCGCTAAAGAATGTAACAATGCCGTGCCCGCCAACCAAGGCATGAAAGAGGCGTTTTCTACCGGATCCCAGAACCACCAACCGCCCCAGCCCAGTTCGTAATACGCCCACCAGGAACCAAGTACGATACCCAGGGTTAAAAAGATCCAAGCCGCCATAGTCCAAGGGCGTGACCAACGCGCCCAGGCGGTATCCAGTTTACCGGTCATTAAAGAGGCGATGGAAAAAGCAAAGGCGACGGAAAATCCCACATAGCCCATATATAACAACGGCGGGTGGAAAATTAAACCGACATCTTGCAATAATGGATTCAGCTCTTTGCCGTCCACCGGAAAATCAGGGAAAGTGCGGTTAAACGGGTTGGAGGTAAATAACACGAAAAGCAGGAAACCGATGCTGATAATGCCCATAATGCCGAGCACACGGGCGGTGGCTTCCTGCGGTAAGTGTTTGCTAAACAAGGCGACTGCCGCGCTCCACAACGACAACAACCAGATCCACAATAACAATGAACCTTCGTGGGAACCCCAAACGGCAGATAAACGATAGCAAATAGGCAAGGTGGTATTGGAATTGTTCACCACATATTGCACACTGAAATCATTCATGGCGAACAAATAAAACAAGGCGCCGAATGAGAAGGTTAATACAGCAAACAAACCATAGGTCATCGGGCGTGCTAAGGACATCAGTTGGGCACTGCCTTTTTCCGCGCCCCATAAAGGGAAAATCGCCAGTAAAACGGCGATCGCCAGACTCAGGGCTAAGGCATAATTTCCTAATTCTGCAATCATTACCGACCTTCTTTCATTTTTTCCTTACGATCGCGTTCGCTTTCGCCTTTCAGATCAGAGATGCCCATCGGTTTATGGACTTTTTGCATTTGTTTTTCCAGATCCGGCGGTACATAGTTTTCATCGTGTTTTGCCAACACTTCGGTGGCTTCCAACAAGGTCGGTTCTTTTAGCACACCCTGTGCCACAATGCCCTGCCCTTCACGGAACAAATCCGGCAAGATACCTTCATATTCCACGCTGATGGAAGGACCAATGTCATTTAAATCGAATCGCACTTTCAGGCTTTTTGGATCCCGTTGCACCGTGCCGGCAACCACCATGCCGCCGACACGAATGCGCTGCCCCACTTCCGGTTTTTGGTCGGCATTGTCATTTTTGCCGTACACCACTTCCGACGGGGTATAGAATAAATCGATATTTTGACGTAACGCGTACAACACCAGCGCCGAAGCCACTGCCACACCTAACAGAACAAATAAAACAACAGACAAACGGGATTTACGTCTTGGGTTCATAGCGTTTCTCCTTTTTGTTTCAATTGTTGTAAACGGGTTTCACGTTGTTGTTCACGTTTGATGGATTTTAACACCGCACTTTTGCCGGCAAGGCTTTGCACAATTAACACCCCAATTACCAATAAACTTAAACCATAAGAAAGCCACACATAAAAACCGTAGCCGCCCATGTTGATAAACTCACCCCAAGATTGAAAAAACATATTTCCCCCCGTAAACACTAAAGTTTTTCAGCCAACGCTTTTACCCACGGGCGTTTGGCGTCTTCTTTTAATAATTCAGTGCGGTAACGCACTAAGGTCAACCAAATAGATAAAACCATAAAACCGAAGATACACAAAATCAGCGGAATCAACATCGGTGTGGCGATAGACGGGCGTTCCAGCTTGGTGATACTCGCCCCTTGGTGCAACGTGTTCCACCATTCCACCGAGAAATGGATAATCGGCAGATTCACCACGCCTACAAGGCATAATACGCAGGCGGCTTTTGCACCCACATTGCGATCCTGAAAGGCGGAATATAAGGCAAGTACGCCTAAATATAAGAAAAACAAAATTAATTCGGCGGTTAAACGGGCATCCCACACCCACCAGGTACCCCACATGGGTTTGCCCCAAATGGCGCCGGTAACCAAGGCTAAAAAGGTAAATAACGCCCCAATCGGCGCCATGGCAATCATCGCCAACTGTGCCTGTTTAATTTGCCACACTAATGCCACCAACGCGGCAATTGCCATAGAGCCGTAAACGCCCATAGACCAAATCGCCGTCGGCACGTGCACATACATAATGCGGAAGCTATTGCCCTGTTGATAATCTGCCGGTGCGAACGCCAGCCCCCAAACGATACCGACCGCTAATAAAAGTGCGGTCAAAATCGCAAAGAAAGGGCTAAACTTACCGCATAATTGATATTGTGTTTCCGACTTTGCATAAGGATGCAACCACTTCCACATAAATTATCCTCTATTGATCCAAACTAATCCGCAACGCCGTCGCAATCGCAAAAGGCGATAAGGTAACAACGGCGGCTAAAATCGCACCGAGAATGGCTAATTGCCCGCCGTAAGGTAAATTCAATGCGGCGGCATCCAGTACCGACGCAGAAAAAATCAGCACCGGAATAAATAACGGCACCACCAATAAACTCAATAACACACCGCCTTTGCGCAACCCCACCGTAAGCGCCACGCCAATGGCGCCAAGGCAGCTCAACACCGGCGTACCTAATAACAAAGTCAACACTAACGCCCACCAAATTGCGCTTTCCAATGACAGCAATAATGCGGCGACAGGCGATAACAAAATCAACGGCAAGCCCGTGAGTAACCAATGAGCAAACACTTTCGCCAATGCCGTCAACATCAACGGTTGCGGCGTGAGCATGAGTTGTTCCAGAGAACCGTCAATAAAATCGTCGCGAAATAAGCGCTCAAAAGACAGCAATGCAGACAACAACGCCGCCACCCAAGCCACACCGGGCGCAATGCGGGAAAGCAATTTCGGATCGGGTCCGATAACCAGCGGAAACAACGTAATCACGATGAGGAAAAACCACAACGGATTTAAAATTTCCGCCTGTTTGCGCATGGCGATTTGTAATTCGCGTTTAATAATCTGCCAAAAAATCATGCCATTACTCTGCACATTTAAACTGTTCTAAATGGATTTTTTTCAACCGCGAACTTGGCACTTCCTGATGGCTGGTTAAAATCACGATGCCATCATGTTGCGCGTGTCGCTCAAAAAGTGCGGTCAATACCGCCACACCTTTTTTGTCGATGGCATTGAAAGGCTCGTCTAAAATCCACAACGGTGTTTCCGACAACCACAAACGCGCCAGAGCGATGCGTTTTTGCTGCCCGGCAGATAGCTGCGCCGCCGGAATATCTTCACGACCAAGCAAGCCCACGGTTTGCAACACCTCCCACAAGATGTCGTCGCCCTGCCGGCAGCGTCCGATTTGCTGATAAAAACGCAGATTTTCCCACGCCGTCAATTCGGGTTTAATGCCGCTTTGATGCCCCAAATACAGCAAATCATCATGAAAGGCTTCACGCTGTTTTAAAATCTCCTCGGAATTCCACCGCACTTTTCCTTCCAGCGGCGTTGCAAGCCCCGCAATAATGCGTAGCAAACTGGTTTTACCGATACCGTTATGCCCTTCAATCTGCACAAAATCGCCCGCCCGAATATGTAAATTCAGGTGGTGAAATAACACTTTGTCACCACGCTGACAGGCAAGTTGTTCAAGATTGAGTTGATGGTGCATGATAATTTGTGATTCAAACCGATTTTAGCGGGGCATTCTATCATAAGGTGAAGGAACGGCGTAGGCAGGAAAGTGCAAAATCATATAACTCTTTCGCGGTACTTTGAGATATTTTTGATTTAGAACAAATTTATCTGTCCGTTGCGGATTACAATAATGCGCTTTTTAAAATTATAAATTGCGCGCGGTTAAAAAATAGTAGCAAACTACCGCCATCACCGAACAAGCCGTCATGGTCAGCAACATTGGCGTTGCGCTGCGCATATTCATAAGGGCAACCAGCGATCCCACGCAGGCACCGGTGCCGAAACGCACGCTGCCCACCATCGAATTTGCCGAACCGGCGGCGTTCGGGAATTTTTCTAAAATAGACGCCATGGCGTTGGAAGAAATCAGTGAGTTTTGCCCCACAAAAATCGCTATGCCGATTGCCATTGCCCAAAAGCCCAAATCCAGCAACACTACTAGAACCAGCCAACTCGCTGCCAAAAACTGAACCGTCAAACCAACGCGCAACATGGTTTCCGCGCCGACTTTATGCACCAATCGCCCATTCAGGAAGGAACCAAAGATCATCACCGCGATGTTCAACATGAAGAAATAACCAAAATTTTCTGGCTTAATGCCATAAATACCGATATACACAATAGACCCCGCCGTGACGAAAGAAAATAAGTCCCCGAATGCAAAAGAGGCGGCGAACATATACCCCAGCACCGGTTTTTGCTTCCATAACGCCATGAAATTACGGGCAATAATATTCAACCGTAGGGGAATACGTTTTTCTTTATGATGAGTTTCCGGCACCACAAAAAAGACCAGCAGGATACTTAACAAGCCCATCATGGCGATCACATAAAAAATCGCGTGCCAATGGAAGAAATACACGATATAACCGCCCAGAATCGGCGCCACCAAAGGTGCCACCATAAACACCAGCATGATGGTTGACATCATTTTGGACAGCTCGTTTTTATCGAACAAATCCCGTAACAGCGCGCCCACCAACACCACCGGTGCCGCGCCAAAAAAGCCTTGAATGAAACGAAGTGCGGTGAAATTACCGATTGCATGGATTTGCGTCAGGATCAATGCCACCAATGCCGCCACGGTCACGCCCAATAAAATAATCGGTTTACGCCCGAAACTGTCACCGAACGGCCCCCAGAATAACTGTCCGAGCGCCAAGCCATAAGCAAAGGACGTTAACGTATGTTGCACCTGATCATTGCTCACCTGAAAATCCTGCGCGATATTTAAAAATGCAGGCAGATACATATCCACGCTTAACGGCGGCAGCATGGACAAAATGCCTAAGACAGCAACAAAAATAACATTCGTTTTAACGGTTTTGCTTGAAGTCAACGGCTTACTCTCCGGAAAAATACGCAATTTCCTCCGCGCTTAACGCACGAAAATCGCCTTCTGCTAAATTGTCATCCAAGGTCAGATTGCCGATTTTCCAACGATGCAACCCGACCACTTTATTGCCCAATGCAGCAAACATCCGTTTCACCTGATGATAACGCCCTTCGCTGATAGTTAAATTCACGTTGTAATCATCTAAAATTTCAAGCGCTGCCGGCTTGGTGAGATCTTTCTCGCCGCGCAGCAAAATGCCTTCGGCGCAGGCTTGCGCATAATTAGCTTCCACCGGATCTGCCAGCGTCACCAAATAGGTTTTCGGCTGATGATGTTTTGGTGAAGTAATGCGATGCGACCACTGCCCGTCATCGGTTAACAACACCAAGCCCGTGGTATCCACATCCAGCCGCCCTGCGCTGTGCACGCGGGCGGATAAGGGATAATCGAAAAACTGATAAATGGAAGGATGCTCGCCCTCCTCATGGGAACACACATACCCCTGTGGCTTGTTAAACATCAAATATTGCCCGGCTTCCATCCACGTCAGCAATTCACCGTCAAAATAAATCGCATCTTGCGGCGATACTTTGGTCGCCCCACTTTTCTCAATTTTACCGTTAATCGTAACCGCACTTTGACGCAACACCTTCGTCGCCTGTGAACGGGTCAGCCCTGTATGCTCCGCTAAAAATTTATCTAATCGCATAATGATCCTTTTATTTTCCTTGCCCGCATTATAAACCCAAATGGATTTTTCTGCCTGATGAAAAACGTTTGGAAAAACCACCGCACTTTTCCCCCATGCACAACCATCCACCAAGAAAATCGTCAGGAATGTGTGAAATATCACAGAATTCTTTTGGAATTTAATTATAATACTTGGTGTTTTTTCACCCTGTTATTCAAAAAAGAGGATTTATTTTATGGATGAACAACTTAAAAAAGCCGCTCTCGATTTTCATGAATTTCCGATTCCGGGGAAAATTGAAGTTACTCCGACAAAATCTCTTGCGACCCAACGCGATTTAGCGTTGGCATATTCACCGGGCGTGGCGGCACCTTGTTTGGCAATTCAGGCGGATCCTGCTGATTCCTATAAATATACCTCGCGCGGCAATTTGGTTGCAGTGATTTCCAACGGAACCGCGGTGCTCGGGTTGGGCAATATCGGCGCGTTAGCTGGTAAGCCGGTGATGGAAGGAAAAGGCGTGTTGTTTAAAAAATTCGCCGGGGTGAACGTGTTCGACATTGAAATCAACGAACAGGATCCGGATAAATTGGTGGATATTATCGCTTCCCTTGAGCCGACCTTCGGTGGGATTAACCTGGAAGACATTAAAGCGCCGGAATGTTTCTATATTGAACGCAAACTCCGCGAAAGAATGAATATTCCGGTCTTCCATGATGACCAACACGGCACGGCGATTATTTCTGCGGCGGCGGTGTTGAACGGTTTACGCATCGTCGGTAAAAAAATTGAAGACGTGAAATTGGTGGCTTCCGGTGCGGGCGCGGCGTCTATCGCCTGTTTGAACCTGTTGGTTTCTCTCGGTATGAGACGGGAAAATATCACGGTGTGCGATTCCAAAGGGGTCATTTATAAAAACCGTGACGACCGTATGGACGAAACCAAAAAACTTTACGCCATTGATGACAACGGCAAACGCACGTTAGCCGACGCTATTCCGAATGCGGATATTTTCTTGGGCTGCTCTGCAGCAGGTACGTTGACGCAAGATATGGTGAAAACCATGGCGGCACACCCGCTGATTTTAGCATTGGCAAACCCTGAGCCGGAAATATTACCGCCGCTCGCCAAAGCCGTGCGCCCGGACGCCATAGTGTGTACCGGACGTTCCGACTATCCGAACCAAGTCAACAACGTCCTGTGCTTCCCGTTCATTTTCCGTGGGGCGTTAGATGTGAGCGCCACCACCATTAACGAAGAAATGAAATTGGCGGCGGTGCGCGCCATTGCCGATTTGGCGTTGGCGGAACAAAGCGAAGTGGTCACTTCAGCTTACGGCGACAGCGAATTGTCTTTCGGCCCGGAATACATCATTCCGAAACCGTTCGATCCGCGTTTGATCGTGCGTATCGCGCCTGCGGTAGCAAAAGCCGCCATGGATTCCAGCGTGGCAACCCGTCCGATTGATGATTTCGATGCTTATATCGAAAAACTAACGCAATTCGTTTATAAAACCAACCTGTTCATGAAACCGGTATTCGCGCAAGCCAAACAGGACAAAAAACGCGTCTTGCTCACCGACGGCGAAGAAACCCGCGTATTACACGCCGTCCAGGAAATCGCCACATTGGGCATTGCTTACCCGATTTTACTGGGTCGTCCGAGCGTCATTGAACAACGCATTAAAAAACTGGGCTTGCACATTCAGGCAGGACGTGATTTTGATCTGATCAACATCGAAAACGACGAACGCTACAACCAATGCTGCACCACCTACTACAATATGCTTAAACGCGCCGGTATCACACCGGGTATTGCCAAACGCGAAATGTTCAATAACCCGACTGCCATCGGTTCCGTGTTGTTACATTTAGGTCATGCCGACGCCATGTTGTGCGGCTTGGTCGGACATTACGCGTCCCACTTAAAAACCATCAAAAACGTCATCGGTTTACGTTCAGACGTACGCACGCCGGCAACGGTGAACGGTTTGGTATTACCGACCGGCAACCTGTTCCTGACCGATACCTTCGTGAACAACGATCCGAGCGCGGAAGAACTTGCCGAAATTACCATGATGGCGGCAAAAGAAGTGCGTTTATTCGGTATCGAACCGCAAATCGCCTTGATCTCACATTCCAATTACGGCAGCAACAACAGCCCAAGTGCGGTCAAAATGCGCGACGTTTTAGCCTTAGTGCGGGAAAAAGCGCCGGAACTCAACATTGATGGCGAAATGCACTGTGACGTGGCATTGTCTCAACATTTACGTGACGAAGTGATGCCGGACAGCCCGTTAAAAGGCGCGGCAAATCTGCTCGTGATGCCAAACATGGAAGCGGCGCGTATCAGCCTGAACCTGTTACAAGGCACGGCAACACCGACCACCGTAGGGCCGATTCTCATGGGCTTGAACAAACCGGCGCACATTTTGACCTCCGTATCTTCCGTTCGCCGTATTATCAACATGGTGGCGATTGCTGCAGCCAAGGCCCAATAACGACTTAACAAAAAATAAAGAAGATGGCTAATCACCATCTTCTTTGTTTGTTAATAAATTGTAACGTTTAATGATTCCAATCAATCTTTGTGCTATCATTTTGGCATTTTATACTCAATCAACCCTAAGAAAAGGAAAACGTTATGGCTTATACTTTACCTGAATTAGGCTATGCCTATGATGCATTAGAACCCCACTTCGATGCACAAACCATGGAAATCCACCACAGCAAACATCACCAAGCATATGTTAACAACGCGAATGCGGCGCTAGAAAATCCCCCTGAATTACAAGCACTTTCCGAAGGCTGCCCGGGCAAATTATTGGCGCACTTAAGCGAAATCACCCCGGAAAAACGCCCGGCATTACGCAACAACGTGGGCGGTCACTTAAACCATAGCTTATTCTGGAAAAGCCTGAAAAAAGGCACAACCTTAAAAGGCCCATTGAAAGATGCCATCGAACGCGATTTCGGTTCCGTTGAAAACTTCAAAGCAGAATTTGAAAAAGCGGCAGCAACCCGTTTTGGTTCCGGCTGGGCATGGTTAGTTTTAGAAAACGGTAAACTTGCCGTAGTTTCCACCGCCAACCAAGACAATCCAATTATGGGCAAAGAATACGCCGGCTGCTCCGGTGTGCCGATTTTCGGTTTAGACGTTTGGGAACACGCTTACTACTTGAAATTCCAAAACCGCCGCCCGGATTACATCAAAGAATTCTGGAACGTACTGAACTGGGATTTCGCCAATGAACGTTTTGAAAAAATCTTAGCCGATACACCACACTAATTCGCTAAACGGATAAATTCCAAAGCCGCCTGAAAATTTGCTCCTTCAGGCAGCTTTTCTTTACTGATAAAAACCTAAAAGTGCGGTGGGTTTAAAAAACGTTTTTCAAACCCACCGCACTTTGGGGATAATGTCTGCTTTTAACGGCTATGGATAATCCCTTTCTTTTCAATTTGTTCCGATTATATTGATAAAGAATACAGGGTTGCTTACATTGTCAAGCCACGTGGAAGAACAAATTTATGAATTTTTGATTTAAGTCACAAATATCGTTATAAAATTATTATAGGATAAATCGTCAGCCGTATCAGAAACCACTGAGATGTTCGGTTTATGAATTGTTAACTTTGTTTATTTAACAGGAGATACGGCGGTTTACCCTGTTATAACGAAAGGAAGGAAACAAATGAAAACGAAATATTTATTGGCGGCGCTGACTGTCGCCTGCACATTATCCGCATGCAGCCAAGCTGCCGGGGGTTTGGCGGATGGTCTACTGAAACCGTTCGATCCGAAAGCAAAAGACTGGAAGCAGTTAACCATCTCCGAATCTGTTCCCGATAACGGCACTTTGGAACTAACCGACCGCGGCGGCAAAACTCGGATCTTGCATAAAGGTGGCGTTCTGGATACAGGCTATTTGAGAACCGATAAGGTCTCTGACTACGATTACGTCAAAAAAATCAACGTGAACGGTCAAATAATCGAATTGGAACGAGGCGATTTTCTGATATATAAACAGAATAATTCCATCGTCGCCGCTACGTTAGCGAAACAGAAAACCAACGCAGATGGTACACGCTCCTCTACCTTTGATTTCCATGTCAACGAAATTCAAGGGCGAGACATCGCCTTTAATAATCTGCCGGCTTCGGGACAGGTAAACTATCGCGGCATCGCATTTACCGGCGATGACCGTGGAGGTCGTTTATCCTACACTATCGACTTCGCCAAAAAACAAGGCAGCGGTAGCATCAGTGGTCTACGTGGCGACTATAACGTAGATTTGGCGCAAACAGACATCCGCGCAATGGGAAACGGTTCCGGGTTGAGTGGTAAAGCTGTGAAAAATGGCGTGGAAAAAGGAAATTACACGCTAAAAATCTTCGGCAGCAAGGCAGAAGAAATCGCCGGTAAAGCCGAGATCAAAACCGGTAAGGGAACTCAAGAAATCGGTCTGGCAGGTAAAAAAGAATAAACTCGGTTTTCCTCTGTTCGGTGTAAAGGTGGTCTGAAGCTTTCAATACGGGTTTCTACCACCTTTTCTATCCATTAATCGGTTCGTAGAAAAATCCATGCTACACGCCGCAAGTTAGAATTATTACCTGACTTACGGTGGGTGCCCTATTGCAGGTTTAGGAAATGATGGTAAAAACAACCGCACTTTTTTATCACATCGTTTAAAACGTATTACATTGCGCCGGATCCGCCGTATTTACACCACGTTTAAACCATTGCAAACGTTGTGCCGATGTGCCGTGGGTAAAGCTGTCCGGTACTACATAACCTTGACTGCGTTTTTGCAAACGATCGTCGCCGGCGGATTCCGCCGCATTGAACGCCTTTTCAATATCGCCGCTTTCAAACAACCCTTTTCGGATTGCCTGACCAGCCCACACGCCCGCGTAACAATCCGCCTGTAATTCCAGCTTTACGGAAAGCTGATTAGCTTCCGTACGGGAGGTTTGTCGTTGCAGACGATGAACCTGCGCTAAGGTGCCGAACAGATTTTGCACATGATGCCCCACTTCATGGGCAATCACACAGGCAAACGCCGCTTCGCCCGCCGCGCCGAGCTCATTTTTCATGTCGTTATAAAAGGATAAATCTAAATACACCCGTTGATCATTGGGGCAATAAAAAGGCCCCATTGCCGATTGACCGGTGCCGCACGCAGTCGGTGTCGCGCCGTTATACAACACCATCGTCGGTTCGATATATCGTTTATTATGTTTGGCAAAATATGCATTCCAAACATCTTCCGTATCACCCAGCACCACTTTGGAAAGCCCAGCCAGCTCTTGTTCCTGCTGCGATTGCAAAGGTGTGGTTTGTGTTGCCTCCATATCAATATCGCCGACCAAGCCCGATAAATCCACGCCATAATAAGCGCCCACTAAAATAATGATTAACCCGAGAATGCCGGTAGGTCTGCCTCCACCGAAACCACCACCTGATGAACGTCTGTCTTCCACGTTTGAGCTTTCTCTACGCCCTTGCCAACGCATAACCCTTCCTATTGATTAAGTGAAATTTGCGCCATTCTAATCCATAACCTTTTTCTCGCCTACTGTTTTATTTCTAGACTTATCTGATTGAATTGGTTATGTTGTGATTCCCGTTCATTCATCAATAAGGAGAGAAAAAATGGGTTTATTTGATTTTGTCGGCGACATAGGTAAAAAAATCTTCAGCAAAGCAGAAGAGGCTTCCGCAGCCGTTACCAAACACATTAACGAAGACAATCCCGGCGTTGCCGATGTGGAAGTAAAAGTGGAAAACGGCGTGGCGAAAATCACCGGTGTCGCCAATTCCGCCACCGCGCTGGAAAAAGCCGTGTTAATGGCGGGCAATATTGTCGGTATCAGCGAGGTCAATATTGATGAAGTGACCGTGCAAAATGGTGAAAAGGTTGCCGGCGACGATGAATTTTACGTGATTCAAAAAGGCGACACCCTTTGGAAAATCGCCGAAAAACATTACGGCAACGGCAGCAAATACACCGCCATCGTGGCAGCCAATAAAGAAGTGATTAAAGACGCGGATAAAATCTTCCCGGGGCAAAAAATTCGTTTGCCGAAAAGCTTGTAGATTTGGCTTAAAAAATGTTTTGGGAAATGACCGCACTTTAAATTTAAAATTGAAGTGCGGTTATTTTTTTCGGTGTTTTTCATATGGTGCTACTTTTTAAACTTGCGCCATATTTTATCTTCCTGTCCGCGCCAGAGACGTTGGATATTTTCGTGATGGCGATAGATCAGCAGACAGCAAACCAAAGCGACGGGAAAGGTGAATTCGGGCTTGAACCACCACACATAAAGCGGCACCAGTAATGCGGTGACGACGGCACTGAGGGAGGAATAGCCGCTGATGAGAAACACAACAAGCCAGGTGCCAAGTGTCGAAAATAAGACGCCCCAAGCGATAGGCGCGATAGCACCGAAAGCGGTGGCGACACCTTTGCCACCTTTAAATTTAAAGAAAATCGGGAAAATATGCCCTAAACACGCCCCTAACGCCACCATGCCCAATTCAAATTGCGTTAACCCCAAATAATAGCCCAACCACACCGGTAACATGCCTTTTAAGATGTCGAAAATAAGCACCGCCAAGGCAATCCAACGCCCACCGATACGCAACACGTTGGTTGCGCCGGGGTTATGGGAACCGGAGGTTCTGGGGTCCGGCAAGCCAGTGATTCGGCATAATACAATCGCACCGGAAACGGAACCGAGCAAGTAGCTCAATAGCATATAAAAAAGGGCGAAAAGGCTCATTGGACTTCCTATGACTGGAGAAAAAGAGTTCGTCTATTGTACCCAAAGTTGGTAGTATAAGCCCACAAAAATTTTAGGAATAACAATAGGAACACCATGCAAGATCTGATTTTTATCGAAGGTTTAACGGCATTTGCGCAAATCGGCATTTATAACTGGGAACAACAAATTAAACAAAAACTCATTTTTGATGTCGAAATGGCGTGGGATAGTCGTCAGGCGGCAGCTGCCGATGACGTTCAATTTGCATTAAATTATGCGGAAGTCAGCCAATTCATTATTGATTATGTGCAATCCAAACCGTTTTTGTTAATTGAGCGGGTTGCCAATGAAGTGGCGGAACAATTACAACAACAATTTAAAATTTCGTGGCTTCGCCTCAAATTAAGTAAACCGAAAGCCGTCGCGCAAGCGGAAAACGTCGGTATTATTATTGAGCGTGGTCGCTAAAAATCAGAGAAAAAAACAATTTGAAAGGTTTATTTTTACGCATTATTGCGGGCTTGTGCCTGTTGTTATGGGCAATTGATATGGTGTTTCCGTGGCAGCAAATTATGCATTCGGAAGAAAATGCTTATCATGCCATTCAAGATCGCAGCAAACTGGTGGTGGGGACGATTAATAATCCTATTTCTTATTTCATCAATGCCGAAGGCGAATCCGGCTTGGAGTACGAATTAAGCAAAGCCTTCGCCGATTATTTGGACGTGGAACTTGAAATGCAGCCGATGAATAACACGGATGATCTTTTTTCCGCGTTAAACGATCATCAAATTGATATTGCCGCCGCCAATTTATTTTATCATCCGACCAAAGCCGAGCATTTTCAGCTTGGTCCGTCCTATTATTCTGCTTCTTGGCAAATTGCTTATCGTAAAGGGAAAAATCGCCCGCGTTCGTTAGCGCAAATTAACGGCAGCCTTGTGGTTCCCGACAGCTCCGAATTGCAGCAAATTTTAAAAGAAGCGCAGCTGAAAAACCCGAAATTAAGCTGGACGGTAGACAGTAAATTAACGCAGGAAGAATTATTGTTACAGGTAGCGGAAGGGAAAATTGATTATACCATCGCCAATTCTTTAGATATTTCTGCCACCCAGCAAATTAAACCGCAAATTGCCGTGGCTTTCGATTTAACCGATGAAATGAGCGTACATTGGTATTTGCCGAACAATTCTTCAAGTGAATTACAATCGGCATTGCTGGGCTTCATGAACAGCTCAATTGATTCGGGCTTAATCGCCAACATCGAAGAGAAATATTTTAATCATTTTCGTCAGTTTGACTATGTGGACATCAAATCCTATTTGAATTCCATTGAAACGATTCTCCCGAAATTTGAACCGCTCTTTACCAAACACAAAGGCAATTTGGATTGGCGTTTATTGGCGGCAATCGCGTATCAGGAATCCCACTGGAACCCGGATGCCACATCGCCCACCGGCGTGCGTGGCATGATGATGTTGACCAAAGACACCGCAGAACGCATGAAAATCAGCGACAGAACCGACCCGGAACAAAGCATTAAAGCCGGTTCCGAATACTTACATTGGCTAATCGAACAGATTCCCGACAGCATTAACAGTGAAGATCGTATTTGGTTCGCCCTTGCCGCTTACAATATGGGATTAGGGCATTTATTGGATGTGCGCCGTTTAACCAAAAATTTAGGCGGCAATCCGGATAATTGGCTGGATGTGAAAAATAACTTGCCTTTGTTGGCAGAAAAGCGATATTACCGTAATCTGAAATACGGTTATGCCCGTGGTTATGAAGCTTTTCAGTATGTGGAAAATATTCGGCGCTATATGAACAGTATCATGAATTATTACCGCATTCAGGAAAAACAAAACGATAAAACCACGGAAACTGCCACAGGGCAGACGAAAACACAAAGTAAATAAGGGGGGTAATCATGCTTAGAAGACGTTTTCTAAAACCGGCTAAAAAGAAATTTTTTCACCAACAACAAGCCCGTGCTTTGCGCCTGAAACATTTAAAACAACGCAAAGCCAAGCTATTCGCCCGCCATGCCTTACAATTTGTCGTGCAGGATATATAAAACAAAAAATGGTGCAGTTTTTAAGCTGCACCATTTATGGTTAAGTTAATTAAATAAACGTCTTCTTCCTCTATTATCAAGACGTTTAAATTGGCCAATTAACACTAACACCAAAACAATCAAATACACGGCAAATATCACTACAATCCACTGCGCCATGGAAAGCCCTAACCACGACCAAACCACATCGCTGCAAGAACCGGTGGGTTGGAATAATGCCGGAAACCATTTATCCAGCGGCAAGGTCTGCGGAAATTCCGGCAAATAGGAACATTGATTCCAAGGTGCCTGATGCAGTTGATAATCGACGTGCTTAAGGGAAATTAATAACCCTTTCACGGTACTGAAAAACGCGATAAGTAATGCCAATAAACGGAAAACCAAAAAGCGCGGTGCAATTAATCCGACAATGCCGGCAAAAGCAATACCGAATAAGGCAACCCGTTCATAAATACACATGACGCAGGGTTGTAGTTCCATGCCGTATTGGAAGTAAAGTGCCGTGCCTTCTAACGCCAATGCTGAAATAACCAACAACAACCAACCGGTACGTTGCACGGAAAGTGTTTTGAAAAATTTTAGCATTGCGTCTTTCCTCCTAAAAAATGCTAAATCGGCATGATCAAGCCTAAGTTTGCCAGCCAAATAGTCATCGGCGGCAAAATATATTCCACGGCGAACAAACCCACTAACGACAACACAATGGTATAAGGCAACGCCATGTAAACCATTCTACCATAAGAGAGGTTGATTAGGGGCGCCAAAGAGGAAGTCAATAAAAACAAGAACGCAGCCTGTCCGTTTGGTGTCGCTACAGAAGGCAGGTTGGTACCGGTATTAATCGCTACCGCCAATAATTCAAATTGATGTGGCGGAATCACATTAGCAGTTAAGGCATTTTTTGCTTCATTGATATAAACCGTTGCAACGAACACGTTATCGGAAATAGCGGATAACAAACCATTAAAGGCATAGAATAAAGTTAATTGAACAGTTTCCTCTGAAGATAAAACGTAATGAATAATCGGCGCAAACAGTTTTTGGTCAATAATCACGGCAACTACGGTAAAGAACACCACCAATAATGCAGTAAACGGCAAAGATTCCTGGAATGCTTTACCCAATGCATGTTCGCTGGTAACACCACAAAGTGCGGTGCAAAAAATAATGACACTTAAACCGATTAAACCGACAGACGCCAAGTGAAATGCTAAACCGATAATCAACCAAATCCCGACAATTGCCTGCGCGATAAGCTTTAAACGCTCCTGCTTGGTCATTTTTTTCATACTGGCTTTATCAAATTCAGATAAAACCATCCATACTTGATTTGGTAATTTCGCGCCATAACCAAAGAGATGAAACTTTTCTATTACTACGCAGGTTAGTAGCCCGAATAAAAAGACCGGAATCGTCACTGGCACCATACGAAAAAAGAATTCAACAAAATTCCAACCCGACTGTTCCGCAATGATTAAATTCTGTGGTTCGCCCACCATGGTCATTACGCCACCGAGCGCAGTACCCACACAGGCATGCATCATCAAATTACGTAAAAATGCGCGAAACTCCTCTAAAGTTTCACGATCTTTACCTATTTTCTCATCATTAGTAATATCGGTAGGATCGTAGAATGTACCACCCGATGCCACTTTGTGATATACCCCATAAAACCCCATAGCCACGCTGATAATGACAGCCACTACGGTTAACGCATCTAAGAAAGCAGATAAAAACGCGGCACTAAAACAGAAAGATAAGGAAAGCACCAATTTGGAATGAATATTAAGAAGAAGCTTAGTAAACACGAAAAGCAACAATTGTTTCATGAAGTAAATCCCTGCCACCATAAACATCAAGAGCAAAATCACTTCAAAATTTGCCAGCACTTCTGCTTTAATGTGAGCAGGATTTGTCATTCCTATAAATACCGCTTCAATGGCAAGTAACCCACCGGGCTGTAACGGATAACATTTTAGCGCCATGGCTAAGGTGAAAATGAATTCAATGACCAATAACCAACCCGCCCAAAAAGGTGAAATCGCAAATAAGACGGGATTAATGACAAGAAATGCGACGATCGCTATTTTATACCAGCCCGGGCTGGAACCGAGAAAGTTTTTAAGAAGTGCCTGTGTATAATTACTATCCATAAAGTTGACCTTAATTTCTTAATTAATAATATATTAACCTAATACCGTTCAAGGTAGTTCAGCGCTAAACTGTGTCAAAAATAGCAGATGATGTCAACGAATTTAAAAAATAATTATCTAATTGTAATGTATAGTCGTTTCAACGATAATAAAGCCGTTTTTTTATTTGATAACTACTGATAATACCGAATTACTATGAATAACAATTCCCCCCTTCTGAAAGCACAAAGCCCGGCGGCGTTAGCAGAAGAATACATTGTAAAAAGCATTTGGAATAATCATTTCCCACCCGGTTCGGATTTGCCGGCTGAACGTGAATTGGCCGACAAAATCGGTGTTACCCGCACCACCCTGCGTGAAGTTTTGCAACGATTGGCACGTGACGGCTGGTTAAATATCCAACATGGCAAACCCACCAAAGTTAATGATATTTGGGAAACTTCAGGTTTAAACATTCTGGAAACCATGATCCAACTTGACGGTTCACGCCTGCCTTCGCTGATTGCCAATATGCGTTCCGCGCGCACCGACATTTCCATGATCTACATTCCGAAAGCCTTTAAACGCGCACCCGAGCGTTCTCTGCATATCCTTCACCCGATGGACAACTTGGAAGATACCGCGGAAACCTATACAAAATTCGACTATGACGTATTCCGCAATCTGGCTTTTGCTTCCGATAATCCCGTTTACGGACTAATTTTGAACAGCTTTAAAAGCTTATATACCAGAATCGGTTTATTCTATTTTCAAAGCGCCGAAGCACGCGAATTAGCAAGACGGTTTTACTTCAACCTAAGGGATATTTGCCAACGCCAAACCATCGAAGAAGTCGCTCCTTGCATTTTAAAATATGGCAAAGAAAGCAGCGCACAATGGACGAAAATGCAGGAATTTTTACCGAAAGATTTCGGCGAGTATACATAAAAGTGCGGTAGTTTTTTTCGGTATTTTTTCTTTATCATGCTGAAAAACACTGATAAAAACCACCGCACTTTTCAAGTTCAAAAGAAAAGAAACCCCGAATTATCGGGGTTTCTGTTTGACGGTTCTTATTGATGATAATGAGACAAGAATCCGGCGAATTTGCCCAACGCTTCTTCAATTTGATGCACATACGGCAAGGTGACGATACGGAAGTGATCCGGTGAGTGCCAGTTAAAACCGCGACCGTGTACCAACAACACTTTTTCCTGCGCCAACAAATCAAACACCATTTTTTCATCGTCATACATATTGAATTTTTTGATGTCGATTTTCGGGAACATATACAACGCACCCATCGGCTTGGTGCAGCTGATGCCAGGAATCTGATTAATTAATTCGTAGGCTTTATTCCGTTGCTCCAACAAACGCCCGCCCGGCAGGATAAATTCGTTAATGCTTTGATAGCCGCCCAAGGCGGTTTGAATGGCGTGTTGCATCGGCACATTGGCGCACAAACGCATAGACGCCAACATATCCAAGCCTTCAATATAACCTTTGGCGTGTTTTTTCGGTCCGTTCAGAATCATCCAGCCTTGACGGAAACCGGCAACACGATAGGCTTTGGATAACCCGTTCAACGTCACCGTTAATAAATCCGGCGCCAAGGCGGCGATATGATGGTGTACCGCGCCGTCGTATAGAATTTTGTCGTAAATTTCATCGGCAAAAATAATCAGATTATGTTGGCGCGCCACTTCCACAATGTCCAACAATAAGTCTTTGCTGTACACCGCGCCCGTCGGGTTATTCGGGTTAATAATCACAATGGCTTTGGTGCGCGTGGTGATTTTGCTTTTAATGTCTTCCACATCGGGGAACCAATCCGCCTGTTCATCGCATAAATAATGTACCGCTTTGCCGCCCGCCAAAGTTGCCGCCGCCGTCCATAACGGGTAATCCGGCATCGGGATCAACACTTCATCGCCGTCATTCAGTAGCGCCTGCATTGCCATGGTAATCAACTCGGACACGCCGTTGCCGATATACACATCGTTTACCGTTACGTTACGAATATCTTTCGATTGATAATATTGCACAATGGCTTTGCGCGCCGAATAAAGTCCTTTGGAATCGCAATACCCTTGCGCCGACGGCAAATTACGCAACACATCCACCAAAATCTCATCAGGCGCTTCAAAACCGAACGGCGCGGGGTTGCCGATATTCAGTTTTAAAATTTTATGCCCTTCTTCTTCGAGACGCAGTGCCTCTTTGTGCACGGGTCCGCGAATATCATAACAAACGTGCTCTAATTTATCGGATTTCGGAAAGCGTTCCATAGTTTCGACCTTAGTGATTAAGAAATGAAATATTTTGTAAAAAATTCCCGCAAAGTGCGGTAGAATTGCGACCTATTTTTAACTTATTTTCCCATTAAAGACAATGCTTTTTCAAAATGGATAGTTTGCAATCAATAAAAGCGCAATTAATTAGCCAAATTCACCAATTAGAATCAGAACAACATGCCATTTCGGTTTGCTCGGCGCAGGTCGAAGGCAACGTTAATTTGCTTGCCTGGTTAAAAGCGCAACCGCACTATCCGCAATGCTATTTCAAATTACAACAAGGCGAATCGGCTTTTGCCACCATCGGTGAAGTGCGCTCCTTTGATCAATTAGCTGCCGCCCAACATTTTATCGAACACGCCGACGTCTCTTTATTCGGCGGCATGACCTTTAACGGCGACACCTATTTTTTTCTGCCGCAACTGCTGTTGGAACAAACGCAACATCGGCTTACGGTGAAGGTCTTTATCGATCACGCCGATTTCCAAAAAAGCAAGCAGCAGGCATTGGCAGCCTTAAAAACACTGGAAAAAACCACCGCACTTTTAGACGTGCAAAGTGAGGCGACCCAAATCCACCGGCAAGCCGACCAATCCCGTTGGCAACATTGGGTTGAACAGGCGTTAGCGCAAATTAGAAATGGCTATGTGGGCAAACTGGTGCTGGCGAACGAAACCACATTTCAGCTTAACGCGCCATTAAATGCGCAGGATTTTCTCGCCAAAAGCGAAGCCCATAACCACGGTTGTTATCATTTTTTATTGGCGAAAAGCCCTTCTTCCATCTTTCTTGGTTCCACGCCGGAACGCCTATACGCACGCCATCAGTGCAAGCTCACCACCGAAGCCCTTGCCGGCACGGCGTTGATGACCGACGATCCCGCAGAAAACCGTCAACAGGCGCAATGGCTCTTGCAGGATGGGAAAAATATTCACGAAAATCAGCTGGTTGCCGAGGGCATTTGCGCTAATTTAAGTGCTTTTGCGAAACAAATTCAGCTCGGTGAAATCGGTTTGAAGCCACTGCGTCGGGTACAACATTTACGCCGTGAAATCACCGCACTTTTAACGGAAAACTGCACCGATTTGGATTGTTTGAAAGCAATCCACCCTACCGCCGCCGTTGCCGGTTTGCCGCAACAAACCGCCAAAACCCTACTGGCACAAATTGAAAACTACGATCGGAGCTGGTATGCAGGCACACTGGGCTTTTTTAATCGGGAGCGAGCCGAATTTTGCGTAACCATTCGTTCCGCCTTTATTGAAGCGGACAAAATTCGCGTTTTTGCCGGCGCCGGTATTGTTGAAGGGTCTGTTCCCTTGCTAGAATGGCAGGAAATTGAGCGTAAAGCCGCCGGTTTAATCTCATTGTTACAAATAACGGAATCTAAAAACGGAGAGAAAAAATGTCAGTAAGCGTATTTAATCGTTGTTGGTCGAAAGTGATCTTGGAAACCCTTGTGCGTCAAGGCGTGTCCCACTTTTGTATCGCGCCCGGTTCGCGTTCGACCCCGCTGACATTGGAAGCCGTTCGTTTGCAAAACGCCAACCGCGCCCTTTGCCACACGCACTTCGACGAACGCGGCTTAGGCTTTTTTGCCCTTGGTGTGGCGAAAGCCACCAAAAAACCCGTTGCCGTTATCGTCACCTCCGGCACGGCTGCCGCAAATTTATACCCGGCGATCATCGAAGCGCGCCAAAGCCATATCAACCTCATCATACTCACCGCCGATCGCCCGCCGGAATTATGGGAATGCGGCGCCAATCAGGCGATTTTACAAGAAAATATGTTCGGCAATTATCCGTTGGCGAGCCTGAACTTACCGCGCCCAAGTCAGGATTATGCGGCAGGCTGGCTCATTTCCAAAATCGAACAGGCTTGTCATCAGCAAACGGAGGAAGGCGGCGTTATACACATTAACGTGCCATTCGCCGAGCCGTTATATGACGCCAATGTGGAAGAAATTGACGTGCACCCGTGGCTGGCGCAGGTTCAGCGTTGGTTAAGCCAAAATAAAAGCTGGACGACTTATCCTGCCTTGCACCAAGAAGTGATCATTCACGAGCATTGGGATCACTGGCGTACCAAGCGCGGTATTATCGTGGCGGGCAGAATGCCGGCGGAACAAGCCATGGGTATCGCCGCCTGGGCAAATACTATGGGTTGGGTGCTGTTGACGGACATTCAATCGGGTGTGGAAGCATCATTGCCTTACGCCGATATTTGGCTTGCCAATCAAACGGTTAAACAAAAAATGTTACAGGCGGATATTGTCATTCAGCTTGGTAGCCGTTTTATCAGCAAACGCATTAATCAATTTTTATCAGAATTTAAAAACGAATATTGGATTGTGGACGAAAACCCGCAAGCCGTGGATCCGTATCATCACTCGCATACCCGTTTTGTTGCCAAAATTCACCATTGGTTACGCGCCCACCCGCCGTTAAGACAAAAACCTTGGCTGTTGGAAGCGTTGGCGCTGTCCAAATTCTGCGCCACATTCATTGAGCAACAAGTGGGCGGCAATTTGAACGAAGCCTCTTTGGCTCATCATATTGAACGCCTGCTGCCGAACAATGGCGCACTTTTCCTGGGTAACAGTTTATTTGTGCGTTTGGTGGATGCGCTGACCAAATTGCCGGAAGGCTATCCAATTTACACCAATCGCGGCGCCAGCGGTATCGACGGTTTACTTGCCACCGTTGCCGGCATCGGTATCGGCTCCAATCAGCCGGTGGTCGCGTTAGTAGGCGACACCTCCGCGTTGTATGATTTAAACTCGCTGGCATTGTTCAAAAAAATCACCCAACCAACGATTCTCTTCATCATCAACAATAACGGCGGGGCGATTTTTGATATGTTGCCGGTGGAGGCAGAGGTGAAAGACAAATTCTACCGAATGCCGCATCACACGGAATTTTCCCAAGTAGCGTCCATGTTCGATTTGAAATATGCCCGCCCTTACACCTGGGCGGATTTGAGTTCCGTGCTGAAGCAAGCCTATTCACGCCGTGAAGCCACCATCATCGAAATCAAAGTAGCGCCGAACGACGGCAGCACCGTTTATAAACGTCTGATTGAACAAATCAGTTATGCCGTCGTCGGCGAATAAACACCCCCATCAAAAGCAAATTATTTCACGATAATTTGCTTTTTTAACCATTATGAAACCGTATCTCGTCTTTTTACACGGCTTGCTCGGCACGCAAGCCGACTGGCAAAAACTCACGGAAAATCTACCGCACTTTCACTGCGTCGCCTTGGATTTGCCGTGGCACGGCAGCGCCAAAAATCACCCGGTGAAAAATTTTGACGAAACCTGCGCTTATGTGGCGCAACAAATCCGATTGACGGTGGGAAATCAGCCTTATTTTTTAATCGGTTACTCGCTCGGTGGACGGATTGCGCTGTATTATGCGCTCCACAGCAAATTAGAGAAATACAACCTGCGGGGCTTGATTATTGAAGGTGGCAACCTAGGACTAACCGACGAACAAGCGAAAAAAGTGCGGTGGAAAAATGATGTGTTTTGGGCGCAACGTTTTCGTCATGAAACGGCGGAATCCGTGTTGAACGATTGGTACCAACAGGCGGTGTTTGCCCATTTGAGCGAACATCAACGCAACGCCCTCATCGAAAAACGCCGCGCCAACTGCGGCGAGAATATCGCACAAATGCTGCTGGCAACCTCCCTTGCCAAACAGCCGGATTTACGAGCTGCCGTCAAAAACAGCCCTTATCCCATTTATTATTTCTGTGGTGAGCGGGATCATAAATTCAAACAGATGGCGCAGGAAAATCGGCTCAACCTGACGATTATTCCCGACGCCGGGCACAACGCCCATCAGGAAAATCCAACGGCATTTGCCGCACAATTAAATGCCTTGTTACGGGATAAATTCATTGCTTTTTGAGCGCGTAATGGCTAGAATCTGCATTCCTTATTGTCGTAGCTGAATTAGAGATCGGCTAACGATGTATCATTAACCACCTCATATCAGGAGTTATTATGTCTCTAAGTACCGAACAAAAAGCAAAAATCGTTGCTGAATATGGTCGCGATGGTAAAGACACCGGTTCTTCCGAAGTTCAAATCGCTTTATTAACCGCGCAAATCAACCATTTGCAAGCACACTTTGCGGAACACAAAAAAGACCACCACGGTCGCCGCGGTTTATTACGCATGGTTTCCCGTCGTCGTAAACTTTTAGATTACTTAAAACGTACAAATCTTGAACTTTACAGCAGCTTAATCGCTCGTTTAGGTTTACGTCGCTAATCTTTTAGGTTGTTATTTTAATAGAAACCCTCAACGTTTGTTGGGGGTTTTCTTTTTTTATACACGTTATTATTTACACCAAACTGACAAAATTTCCTCCTTTCCAAGTTGCATTTTTAAGCTAAACGCGTATTATAGCCGTCTAGATGGAAATACTTCCAAACACCCTAACATTTACACCGAATTAACATCATTCCGGAGAACGCAATGAGCCAATATTTATTCACATCCGAATCCGTTTCCGAAGGACATCCGGATAAAATCGCCGATCAAATTTCTGATGCGGTATTAGACGAAATCATCAAACAAGACCCGAAAGCCCGCGTTGCCTGCGAAACCTATGTCAAAACCGGCATGGCGTTAGTGGGCGGTGAAATCACCACATCCGCCTGGGTGGATATTGAAAATTTAGCCCGCGAAGTGATTTGCGACATCGGTTACACCAGCTCCGAAATGGGCTTTGACGGTCGTTCCTGTGCAGTATTAAACGCCATCGGCAAGCAATCTTCCGACATCAACCAAGGCGTAGATCGCGAAAATCCATTGGATCAAGGGGCGGGCGACCAAGGCATCATGTTCGGTTACGCCACCAATGAAACCGATGTCTTCATGCCAGCCGCCATCACCTATGCCCATCGTTTAATGGAGCGTCAGGCACAAGTGCGCAAAAGCGGGAAATTAGACTGGTTGCGCCCTGATGCGAAAAGCCAATTGACCTTTAAATACGAAGACAACAAGATCGTCGGAATTGATGCCGTGGTGCTTTCCACCCAGCATTCCGAAGCCATCAGCCAAAAGGATTTACATGAAGGCGTCATGGAAGAAATCATCAAACCGATTCTGCCAAGCCAATGGTTATCCAAAGACACCAAATATTTCATCAACCCGACTGGTCGTTTTGTGATTGGCGGACCGATGGGCGATTGCGGTTTAACCGGTCGTAAAATCATCGTGGATACTTACGGCGGCGCGGCACGTCACGGTGGCGGTGCATTTTCCGGTAAGGATCCGTCGAAAGTTGACCGTTCCGCCGCCTATGCCGCCCGTTATGTGGCAAAAAATATCGTTGCCGCCGGTCTTGCGGATCGCTGCGAAATCCAACTTTCTTACGCGATCGGCGTTGCCGAACCGACTTCCATCATGATCGAAACCTTCGGCACCGGTAAAGTGGCGGATGAACTATTGGTGAAATTGGTACGTGAATTCTTTGATCTGCGTCCGTACGGTTTAATCAAAATGCTAGATTTAATCCAACCGATTTATCGCCAAACGGCGGCTTACGGTCACTTCGGGCGTGAGCAATTCCCATGGGAGAAAATCGATCGTGCGGCAGATTTACGTGCGGCGGCAGGATTAAAATAATACATTAAATCATTAATTTGTGATAAAGTGCGGTTAAAAAATAACGCGTTTTTTAACCGCACTTTTTTATATGCAAACTGAAGAAAATTTTCGCATCCTGAAAATGCAGATTCTGCGCCGTTTACAACATGGTTTACAGCTGGCGGAAGCGCATTTCAACCAACCCTTTTCCATGCCGCAAATTAATTATGAATTAAAAGGCAGCAAAGCGGGGCTGGCATACCTGCAAGAAAACACCATCAAATTTAACCGCACTTTATTACTGGAAAACACCGAAGAATTTATTCATCAAGTGGTGCTGCACGAATTGGCGCATTTGGTGGTATATCAACACTACGGCAGAGTACAACCGCACGGCAAAGAATGGCAATTTGTAATGACCGAGATTTTTCATCTGCCGGCAGAGGTGTGTCATCAATTTGATTTAACCTCCGTGCAAGGCAAAACCTTCACTTACCGTTGCGCCTGTCAAACCTATCAATTAAATATTCGTCGTCATAATAAAATTCAACGTGATGGTGCAGTATATTTTTGCCGTAAATGCAAAACCCGGCTAAATTGGGTTGTTTAAATATTAACAGGGCAAATTAAAACGTGTTACAAAACTATCAAAATTTTCGATAAAAGTTATACTTCGATCACAAATCTTCGAAATTCCTTTTGCACTCCCTCCGTAACAGTACTACTATCTGCGCCAAAATAAATATAACTTATAAAAGGAGACAATATGTCAAATCAAAATGAAAAAAAATGGCGTAAATTCGATATTATTTGGATGCTTAATCTGTTTGGCACGGCGGTAGGAGCAGGTGTACTGTTTTTGCCGATTAATGCGGGCATGGGGGGATTTTGGCCATTAATTGTGATGGCGATTTTAGTAGGACCAATGACTTACTTGGCACATCGCGGTTTGTCCCGATTCGTGCTGTCATCTGCCAAACCGGGCAGTGATATTACCGAAGTGGTAGAGGAACATTTCGGTAAAACTGCAGGGAAATTAATCACCTTGCTGTATTTTTTTGCGATTTTTCCGATTTTGTTAATTTATGGCAATGGCATCACCAACACCGTGGACTCCTTTATCGTTCACCAGCTAGGCATGCCATCGCCGAATCGGGTACTGCTCTCTTTTGTTCTCATCGCCACATTAATTTCCATTATGCTGATGAATGAAAAAGTGATGCTGAAAATCACCGAATTCTTGGTTTATCCGCTGGTTATCATTCTTGTCGCTTTATCGGTTTACCTGATTCCGAACTGGAACACCTCTATGCTACAGGAAATGCCAACGACTCAAGGCTTTATCATGACTTTGTGGCTTACCATTCCGGTATTAGTGTTTTCTTTTAACCACTCTCCTGCCATTTCCGCCTTTTCGCAATCGCAACAACGGGAATACCAAGATCCCGTTTTGGCGGAAAAGCACGCGAGCAAAACATTGAAAGGCACGGCAACCATTTTGTTATTCTTTGTCATGTTCTTTGTGTTCAGCTGCGTATTGACTTTAACCCCGGCGGAGCTTACCGAAGCGAAAGCACAAAACATCAGTATTTTGTCTTATTTAGCCAATAAATTCGACAACCCGTATATTTCCTACCTCGGCCCGTTAGTGGCGTTTTTAGCCATTACCAGCTCCTTCTTCGGACATTATTTGGGCGCCCGTGAGGGATTGGAAGGCCTTTACTTAAAAATGACCGGTAACAAAACCATCAATCGAAAAACACTGAATTATGGCACCGCACTTTTCTTCCTCATCACCCTTTGGCTGGTGGCGATTCGCAATCCGAGCATCCTCGGTTTAATTGAATCGTTGGGTGGCCCGATTATTGCCATGATTTTGTTCATTATGCCAATGTATGCCATTCGTAATGTACCCGCCATGCGACGTTACAGAGGCAGACTCAGCAACATATTTGTGGTGGTCATGGGATCCATTGCGATTTCAGCGGTAGTCTATGGATTATTTTAAAATTTCACGTAGAATGCGCTTCCTTTAAAATTTAACCCGATGCCTCACCTCATGCGTGAGGCATTCCGATAATGAAAAATGATGAGTGAAATATGATTAGTGTTTTTGATATGTTTAAAATCGGCATCGGTCCGTCCAGCTCGCACACGGTGGGTCCGATGAAGGCGGGGAAACAGTTTATTGACGATTTAATTACGCAACATCTCTTGGAAAAAACACAAAAAATTCAAGTGGATGTTTACGGTTCACTCTCAATGACCGGCCTTGGACACGGCACCGACATCGCTATCATCATGGGGCTGGCAGGCTATTTACCGCATAATGTGGAAATTGAACGCATTCCCGCTTTTATTGCAGAAGTGAAAAAAACCGCCAAACTGCCTCTTGCCGAAGGCAAACAACTTGCACAATTTAACCCGGCAACGGACATGATTTTTCACCAAACCTTCCTGCCGCTGCACGAAAACGGCATGACCATTACCGCATTTCACCGGGATCAAGAATTATATAAACAAACCTATTATTCTATCGGCGGCGGCTTTATTGTAGACGACGCCCATTTCAACCAAACCGAAAAAAATGAAATGAACGTGCCTTATCCCTACCACATTGCGGCGGATATTTTGCGTAGCTGTCAGGAAAGCGGGTTATCCATTTCCAGTTTAATGATGCAAAATGAACTGGCACTACATAGCGAAGACGAATTAAAAACCCATTTGCATCAAGTGTGGCAGACCATGAAAGATTGTATCGAACACGGTTTACACACTGAAGGGGTTTTGCCCGGTCCGTTAAAAGTAGCTCGTCGTGCGGCAACACTTTATCGCATGCTGAAAGCGAACAGTGAGCTTTCAACGGATCCAATGAGTGTCATCGACTGGGTAAATATGTTCGCTTTGGCAGTGAACGAAGAAAATGCTGCCGGCGGACGGGTCGTCACAGCGCCCACCAACGGGGCTTGCGGTATCGTGCCTGCGGTGCTGGCGTATTATGAGAAATTTGTCGGCGCACTCACCGATGAAATCGTCGAACGTTACCTGCTCGCCTGCAGCATGATCGGCTCGTTGTATAAAATGAACGCTTCCATTTCCGGTGCCGAAGTGGGCTGTCAAGGAGAAGTGGGCGTTGCCTGCTCCATGGCGGCGGCGGGGCTCTCGGAAATTCTCGGCGGCAGCCCTGAACAGGTGTGTATTGCGGCGGAAATCGCCATGGAACACAACCTTGGCTTAACCTGCGACCCGGTGGGCGGGCAAGTGCAAGTGCCTTGCATCGAACGCAATGCCATCGCCTCCGTCAAAGCCATTAACGCCAGCCGCATGGCATTGCGCCGCACCACCAGCCCGCGCGTCAGTCTGGATAAGGTGATCGAAACCATGTACGAAACCGGTAAAGACATGAACGCCAAATACCGCGAAACTTCGCAAGGCGGCTTGGCGATTAAAGTGGTTTGCTCATAAAAGTGCGGTAATTTTTCACGGTGTTTTTTTAAATGTAACCCCATACTTACCGTATGGGGTTATTGTTTAAACGGAGGTTATACCCTCAAACGGGACATCGTTAAAAATCATCGAAATACTGCTGAATTTCCTTCACATCTTTGGTTTTGGTTAACGCCAGTTGCAACAACACGCGCGCTTTTTGCGGGTTTAATGAACCTGAGGTTACGAAGCCGTATTTGCTGTCATCCACTTCCGCATCTCGGGTGGTATAACCCGTCGGCACGCGGGAAGAACGCACCACCGCCACGCCGTCTTTCGCCGCTTTTTCCAATAAATCCAAATTCGCCTGATTCACATTGCCGTTACCCACGCCGGCACTGATGACACCCTGATAACCGGCGTTCAATAAGGCTTGCAACGGTTCCGTTGGCATATTGGAATACGCATACACGATTCCCACTTTCGGCAAAGCATCCAGTTTCGACACATCAAACGGCGTATTGGTGGTGTGTTTGCTTTCCGGCGAACGTTCGTAATCCACTTTACTGTTATGAATATAGCCTAACGGACCGAAGTTCGGCGCCACAAAGGTTTGCACTGCCGTAGTGCTCATTTTGGTTACATCGCGGGCCCCCAGCACTTTGTCGTTCATCGCCACTAGCACACCGCGACCGGCAGATTTTTTATCTGTCGCCACCACCACGGCATTATATAAATTTAACGGACCATCAGCGCTTTTTTCCGTCGCCGGACGCATGGCGCCCACTAACACCACCGGCTTTTCACATTTCACCGTTAAATCCAGAAAATAGGCGGTTTCTTCCATGGTGTCCGTGCCGTGCGTAATCACAAAGCCGTCCGTATCGGCGCATTGTTGATTAATGGTTTTGGCTAATTTCAGCCACACTTCATCGTTCATATCCTGTGAACCGATATTCACCACCTGTTCGCCTTTAATTTCCGCAAGATTTTTCATTTCCGGCACCGCTTCAATTAAGCGTTCCACCGTCAACTGCCCCGCTTTATAGGCAGAACTGACCGCTGTTTCACCATCTCCGGCAATGGTTCCACCGGTTGCCAAAATGGTAATGTTCGGCAAATTTGCCGCATAGGCGGCGGAACAGGCTAAACTTAATACGGTGAATGCGGTTAATTTTCTTAACTTCATAATGATTCCTCTTTATTAACATTTAACGCTACCCGGATTTTACTCACAAAGTGCTCAAGCAAAAGAACCAACCAGTGTTATTTCCTGATTTTTCAGCGGGATTTTTCCAATTCTTCGATCCTGATCACAAAAAAGTGCGGTCATTTTTTACAGCGTTTTATTTCCGCGCGTAAAATCACTGGCTTAATGGAACCGAAATCAGTACAATCGCACCTCATTTTTATCCTGTCGTCACTTCAAATGGAAGGACGTCGATTTCGGTTTCCGCCGTAATGTGTAATAACGAGGCTCCCATGTTAGAACAAGCTGTTGCCGAACCGGCAAAAAAAGTCAATTTAATGAATTTAACCCGCGCGCAAATGCGTGAGTTTTTCGCCGAATTAGGCGAAAAGCCATTCCGCACCGATCAGTTGGTGAAATGGATTTATCATTTCGGCGAAGACAATTTCGACAACATGACCAACCTGAACAAAGCGTTACGGGAAAAACTGAAAACCGTAGCGGAAATCAAAGCGCCGGAAGTGGCGGTTGAGCAACGTTCCGCCGACGGCACCATTAAATGGGCGATGCAGGTGGGTGATCAGCAAGTGGAAACCGTGTATATCCCCGAAGCGGATCGCGCCACCTTATGCGTTTCTTCGCAAGTGGGTTGCGCCTTGGCTTGTACCTTCTGTTCTACCGCCCAACAGGGCTTCAACCGCAATTTAACGGTGGCGGAAATTATCGGTCAGGTGTGGCGCGCCTCGAAAATTATCGGCAATTTCGGCGTCACCGGCGTGCGTCCGATTACCAATGTCGTCATGATGGGCATGGGCGAACCCTTGTTAAATGTGGCTAATGTGGTGCCGGCAATGGAAATCATGCTGGATGATTTTGCTTACGGCTTGTCCAAACGCCGCGTCACCTTATCCACCTCCGGTGTCGTGCCTGCGTTGGATAATTTAAGCAAAATGATCGATGTGGCGTTGGCGATTTCCCTGCACGCGCCGAACGATGAATTGCGCGATGAAATCGTGCCGTTAAACAAGAAATACAACATTAAAACCCTGATTGATTCGGTGAACCGTTATTTGAGCGTCTCCAACGCCAATCACGGCAAAGTGACCATTGAATATGTGATGTTGGATCACATTAACGATCATGTGGAGCACGCCCACCAGCTCGCCGCCGTACTGAAAAATACGCCGTGCAAAATTAACCTGATTCCGTGGAACCCGTTCCCCCAAGCGCCTTATGCGAAAAGCTCCAATACCCGAATCGACCGTTTCCAGAAAACCTTAATGGAATACGGTTTAACCGTGATTGTGCGCAAAACCCGCGGCGATGACATTGACGCCGCCTGCGGGCAATTAGCCGGCGATGTGATCGACCGCACCAAACGCACCGCACAGAAAAAACGTTTCGGGCAAGACATCGCCGTTCAAGTTCAATAACCCTACTGAGGAGAAAAAATAAATGGTCAAATTTCAACGGTATAATCGTGCAATACCGTTTATTTTTCTATTTTTGCTTTCCGCCTGCGTCACCCAACAAAGTGCGGTAGATTTTGACAAGCAAAAAGCCGCCAAAGCTCGCGTGGAACTGGCATTAGGTTATTTGCAACAGCAAGATTCCGCACAAGCCAAGCTGAACCTGGATAAAGCCCGTTCTTACGCCCCCGATTATTATTTGGTGTCGGCGGCATTTGCCTATTTCTATCAACAACAGGGCGATCTTGAACAAGCCCGTGCCGCCTATTTGAACGCCATAAAATTAGATGATAAACAAGGGGATGTGTTCAACAATTACGGTGCATTTCTTTGTGCGCAAGGGGAATTTGACTCTGCCTATGTGCAATTTGAACGCGCCCTCAAGACCCCGAATTATTATCATCAGGCAGATACTTATGAAAATCTGGCATTATGTGCTTTATCTGCGAAAAACCACGCCGTTTATCAGCAAAATCTCGCATTATTGATGAAAATTGCTCCGGCGCGGGCGGCGAAATTGCTCCAAGAGATAAAATAAGAGTTTTCCACAGACAACAGTGCGGTCGTTTTTACCCGTAAATTTCCTTTCAATCGCAGAATAACGCCATATAACAGTTGCAAAACAGGCGTTACAACCTTAAACTTTAGCACTCAATTTTAGTCAGAACTATCGTCCGTTTATGAATATGCAAAATACATCAGAAGCACAATCCCGTAACGAACAGCAAATCACTTTAGGCGATAAATTCCGCCTTGCCCGCGAGGCCCTCAATCTTACGCCGGAGCAAGTGTCAAAAGAGATTTCTTTACGTCCCGCCCTTGTTCATCTCATCGAAAATAACCAGTTTACCAACGAAACCATTCCCGCCACATTTATGCGCGGTTATGTGCGTAGTTATGCGAAATTTTTGCGTATTCCGGACAGCGATTGGGTCAATGCCATTCATTTCGGCAACGAACAGAAAAACGATTTGGGCAAAAACGCCCGCGCGACCCGCTCCGTTAACCAATATTCGTCACACAATAACTGGATTGGTTACCTCAGCGCTTTGGTTATTTTGATCGTGGTCGGCATGACTGGAATCTGGTGGTGGGAAAGTCACCAGCAATCTAACGCAGAACGGGATGTGTTAGTCAATTCCTACACGCCGTCCGCAGCGGTGACAACGGAAGTGAACACCGCGCCAGCCAAGCCCGCAGGTAATGAAATTCCGGTGCTGCAGCCTACCGCCAAAATCGAAAATACCTTAACGGATAATGCGCCGAAAGGCACCCGTATCGAAATTCAGACCAAGCCGCTCACAGAGCCACCGGCGGCAACTAATACGGCACCCGTCGTTCAAGCATCAAGCACAGCGGCAACCGCCAATGTGCTGCAATCGGAAATGGAAAAAATCGGGGTCAACGAGCAGTTAGCTAACGTTCAGCCTGACGCACAAGCCGCTACCGAGCCGCAAAGTGCGGTGGAAAATCCTAGCGTTTCTGCGGCAGCCACAAACGATAACTTACACATTGAAGTCATCGGTAACTGCTGGATCAGCGTAAAAGACAAAAATCGCAAAGTATTGGCGCAAAAAGAATATAAACAAGGCGACGTGTTAAGCTTCAACGAAGAAGAGCCTTATTCCTTAATTATCGGCGCACCGGGCAATGTAAGAATTACCTATAAAGGTCAAGCCTTCCCGTTAACCGTTGACGGACGCGTGGCAAAATTTAAATTACCTCAATAATGAATTAACTCATGTTAGAAAAACCAAAGATTCAACGTAGAGAATCAACGAAGATTTATGTGGGAAAGGTGCCTGTCGGCGGTGATTCGCCGATTGCCGTGCAATCAATGACGAATACGCGTACCACCGATGTGGAAGCCACTGTGGCGCAGATTAAATCCTTGGAACGGGTGGGCGCGGATATTGTGCGTGTTTCTGTGCCAACCATGGACGCAGCAGAAGCCTTCAAATTGATCAAACAACAAGTCAACGTGCCGCTGGTGGCGGATATTCACTTTGACTATCGCATTGCGTTGAAAGTAGCGGAATACGGCGTGGACTGTTTGCGTATCAACCCGGGTAATATCGGGCGGGAAGATCGTATTCGTGCCGTAGTGGATTGCGCTAAAGATAAAAATATTCCGATTCGGATCGGCGTCAATGCCGGTTCTCTGGAAAAAGATATTCAGGAAAAATATGGCGAACCTACGCCGCAAGCCTTATTGGAATCCGCATTACGTCATGTGGAAATTCTGGATCGTTTGAACTTCGATCAATTTAAAGTGAGCGTCAAAGCCTCCGATGTCTATTTGGCAGTGGAAGCCTATCGCTTGCTCGCCAAAGCCATTAAACAGCCCTTGCATTTAGGTATTACCGAAGCCGGTGGCGCTCGTGCGGGGGCGGTGAAATCGGCAATCGGTTTGGGAATGCTGCTGTCCGAAGGGATCGGTGATACGTTACGGATATCCTTAGCGGCGGATCCGGTGGAAGAAATCAAAGTCGGTTTCGACATTTTGAAATCCTTACGCATTCGTTCGCGCGGGATTAATTTCATCGCCTGCCCGACCTGTTCCCGTCAGGAATTCGACGTCATCGGCACGGTCAACGCCCTTGAACAGCGCTTGGAAGACATTATCACGCCGATGGACGTTTCCATTATCGGCTGTGTGGTAAACGGCCCGGGTGAAGCGCTGGTTTCCGATTTGGGTGTAACCGGCGGTAACAAGAAAAGCGGTTATTATCTTTCCGGCGAACGTCAAAAAGAGCGTTTTGACAATGAGGATTTAATCAATCAGCTGGAAGCCAAAATTCGCGCCCGCGTTGCGCAGCAAGACCCGAAAAATCGCATTATTTAATCTTTATTACAGGAATTTATTGTGGCAAAAACTATTCAGGCAATTCGTGGTATGAACGATTGCTTACCAACGGAAACCCCTTTGTGGCAGTGGGTTGAAAATAAAGTGCGGTCGGTTTTACAGGCGTATGGTTACGCCGAAATTCGGATGCCGATTGTAGAAAGCACGCCCTTATTCGCACGCGCCATCGGCGAAGTGACCGATGTGGTAGAAAAAGAAATGTTTACCTTTAACGACCGTGACGACGAAAGTTTAACGCTCCGCCCGGAAGGCACGGCAGGTTGCGTGCGCGCCGGAATTGAGCGCGGTTTGTTATACAATCAGGAACAGCGTTTGTGGTACATGGGACCGATGTTCCGTTACGAACGCCCGCAAAAAGGCCGTTATCGTCAATTCCATCAGGTCGGCGTGGAAATTTTCGGCATTCAAAACCCGGAAATTGACGCGGAACTCATCGCCTTAACCGCCCGTTTATGGAAAGATTTGGGTATTTTTGACCATGTGACGCTTCAACTTAATTCCATCGGTTCCTTGGAAGCTCGTAAAAATTATCGCCAGGCGTTGGTGGATTTCCTGCAAAATCATCTCGATATTTTAGATGAAGACAGCAAACGCCGTTTAACCACCAATCCGTTGCGGATTTTGGACAGCAAAGATCAGCGCGTTCAACAGGTGTTAAACGATGCACCGAAATTACACGATTATCTTGATGAAGAATCCCGCGAACATTTTGCGCAATTATGCGCCTTGCTGGATAATTTGGGCATCAAATACGAAATCAATCAAAAACTGGTACGCGGTTTGGATTACTACAATAAAACCGTGTTTGAATGGGTCACTTCCGCGTTGGGCGCGCAAGGCACGGTATGCGGTGGCGGTCGTTATGACGGCTTGGTGGAACAGCTTGGCGGGCACGCCACCTCCGGTGTCGGCTTCGCCATGGGTTTGGAGCGCTTAGTGTTGCTCGTGCAGGAAGTCAATAAGCAGATTACGCTACCAAGTGCGGTGGATATTTACATCGTTTATCAAGGTGAAGACACCACAGTGGCGGCATTTAGCCTGGCGGAAAAGCTCCGTTCGGAATTACCGCACTTACGCACGCTATTGCATTGCAGCGGCGGAAACTTCAAAAAACAATTCAAACGTGCCGATAAAAGTGGCGCGAAATTGGCTTTAGTGATCGGTGAAGACGAAGTGAAAAATCAACAAGTGGTCGTGAAAGACTTGCTACAACACAGCGAACAAGCGATGGTGGCATTAAGCGACATTACCACTCATATTCAAAATACATTTAAATAAGGAAAGAAAAATGGCTTATACCATTGAAGAAGAACAAGAACTGAGCGCCATCAAAGCCTGGTGGAATGAAAACTACAAATTTATTATCGTTTGTTTTGTCATTGCGTTTGGCGGCGTGTTCGGCTGGAATTACTGGCAGTCTCATCAAATACAAAAAATACATAATGTCTCCACCGAATATGAACAGGCATTGTTTAATTATCAAAAAGATCCAAAAGCACAAGCGGAACAATTTGATCAATTCATTAAAAATAATGAAAAAACCAGTTATGCCGTTTTAGCCTTGCTCGACAAAGCGAAAATCGCAGTGGAAAACAAAGATTTCCCATTGGCGGAAGAGGCACTGAAACAGGCAATGGCGCAATCTAACGATGACATTTTATCTTCCGTCAGTGCCTTGCGTTTAGCTTCCGTGCAGTTCCAACTGGGGCAATTGGATCCCGCGTTGGAGAGCCTTAAATTAGTCAAAGAGCAAGCATGGAACAGTGCGAAAAACCTGTTGGCAGGCGATATTCAATTAGCTAAAGGTGATAAAGAAGCAGCGAAGAGAAGCTACCAACAAGCGCAGGAAAATGCCGGCGCATTGGAGCAACAGCTCATTCAAGTGCGGTTAAATAATTTATAGTTTTTAGGCTTGGTTTCCCCAAGCCTTTCTGTTATCCCAATCCAAGGCTTACTATGTCAAGAAATAAACCGAAATTTCCCATTCCGCCGCCACTCATTTTTGTCTTTTGTGCATTACTGATGAAATTGTTGCCACCCCTTTGGCAATTTCCGACATCCTGGGGATTGGTCATCATTTTCGGCGCCTTAGGCTGCCTCATCGGCGCGGGCAGTGTGTTGCAATTTTTACTGGCAAAAACCACCGTGAATCCGCTGCAATTAGAAACCGCTTCACAATTGGTTACTACCGGAATCTATAAATTCACCCGTAATCCCATGTACCTAGGCTTAGTTTTTATCTTGTTAGGTTGGATGTGTTACTTAGGTTCGTTATCTGCTTTTTTCGGCATTGTATTATTCATTTGGTACATCACCGAGTTTCAGATTAAACGGGAAGAAGACAGCCTGCGGAACATTTTTGGAGAGCAATTTACCCAATATTGTCGCCGTACCCGCAGATGGTTGTAAACGAATTATAAAGACAGGATTTCTTTGACGAAGGGAATAGTCAGTTTGCGTTGCGCCTGCAAAGAAGCTTGATCCAATTTTTCTAAGGCTTCAAATAAGGTTTTCATATCCCGTTCCAAACGTTTAAACAGGAAATTCGCCGTTTCACCAGGCAATTCGATACCGCGCTGGTGGGCGTTCTCTTGCAATACGGCAATTTTTTGTGCGTCATCCAACGGCATTAATTGATACACCTCACCCCAAGTCAAACGGGAATGGAGATCGGGCAGGCGTACCGCTAAATTCGCCGGCGATTGATCGGCGCTCATTAACAAAAGGGTTTTTCCGGTTTCACGAATGCGATTAATTAAATCGAAAATCGCCAGTTCCCATTCCGCATTGCCTATCACTTCCTGCACATCATCCAAACACACGACGTCCTGCTGTTCAAGATTTTCCAACACCGCCGGGGAAAAATATTGCGCCTTATTCAACGGAACATAAAGTGCGGGGCGTTGTTGGGTTAAATAATGGTGGCAAATGGCTTTCAATAAATGGCTTTTACCGCTGCCGCGATTGCCCCAAATATAGAAAAATTGCTGTTGAAGATGGGAGAAATTTTTTTGCAGGGAATTGAGCAGCAGCTGATTATTTTCCGCGTGGAAATTTTCCAACGTATCATCATCAAGCTGATAAATGGGCAAAGAAAGTTGAAAATGTAGCTCGCTCAAATCAAATACCGAAAAATGCTGAAGTAAAGTGCGGTAAGAATAAACGAAATTTTTTCATTTAGAAAGCCATTGGCGGATATTTTTATCTTCGTTTTTATATCCGCCAATGGCATTTTCTCTTAATCCTGAAGAGTGTCGTTTTTCGCTTTTGGCAATACCAGATTCAAGATAATCGCCACCACGGCGCACAGGCTGATTCCTTTCAAAGAAACACCGCCCACATCAACGAACATATTGCCGATACCGAAGGTCATCACCACCGCAATAATACACAGATTACGTGCTTCGGTAACATCCACTTTGGCGCGAATTAAGGTGTTCATGCCGACCACCGCAATGGAGCCGAACACCAACATCATGATACCGCCCATCACGATGGTTGGGATGCTGGATAAAAAGGCGCCAACTTTGCCGCAGAAAGAAATGCCAATCGCCCAAACCGCCGCCCAAGTCATGATATTCGGGTTAAAGTTACGGGTCAGCATCACCGCGCCGGTCACTTCCGCATAAGTGGTATTCGGCGGTCCGCCTAATAATGACGCGGCACCTGTGGCGATACCGTCTCCTAGCAATGTGCGATGTAATCCCGGTTTTTTGATGAAGTCTTTGCCCGTTACCGAACTGATTGCCATAATCCCGCCCACGTGTTCAACCGCAGGTGCGATGGCAATCGGCAGTAAATATAAAATCGCTTCCGGTTTAAACTCCGGTACCGTGAGATTCGGTATACTGAACCAAGGTGCATCCAATACTGGTTGGAAATTAATCAATCCTATGAACAGGCATAAAATATAGCCCACGGCGATACCGAACATAATCGGGATTAATTTCATCAACCCCTTGGAGAACACCGCGACGCACAAGGTGGTAATTAAAGTCACCATGGAAACCAGCACCGCATCGTTATATTGATAGTCGCTGTTTTTACCGAGTGCCATATCCACGGCGACAGGCGCCAGGCCCATACCGATGATAATAATCACCGGACCAACCACCACCGGCGGGAAAATACGTTCCAACGCCGCCGCGCCGCGCAGTTTCACCAGTACACTTAACGCCACATAAACCAAGCCGGCGCACGCCAAGCCGCCCATGGTGACAGGAATCCCCCAAGTGGCGACGCCGTATTGAATCGGTGCAATAAAAGCAAAGGAGGACGCCAGGAAAATCGGCACCTGTTTTCCGGTGCAAAGTTGGAAGAGTAAGGTTCCGATACCGGCGGTAAGCAATGCCGTATTGGCGTCAAGACCGGTAATTAAAGGCACTAAAACCAACGCGCCAAACGCGACGAATAACATTTGTAAACCGACAAACGCTTGCTTGCCGACGCTTTGACGCGCTTGTGAGGCGTCTAATTGTGTTTCTGTTGTCATGTAAGTTTCAACTCTCTGTCTGAATTAACTTAAGTGCGGTCGTTTTTTCAAGTGTTTTTGACTCTCTTTCGACCGTGAAAGAGGCGGATAAAAATCCGCCTTTGATTCGGTATAAAATCAGGTTTATTTCGTACCGAAAATCTTGTCGCCCGCGTCACCTAAACCCGGAATGATGTAGCCGTTTCCATTTAAGTGATCGTCAATAGAAGCCGTATATAACTCAATATCCGGATGGGCTTTTTCCAATGCGGCAAGCCCTTCCGGTGCCGCCACCAGAACCAATACTTTAATATGTTGGCAACCTTTTTGTTTAAGTAAATCGATAGTAGCAATCATGGAACCGCCCGTTGCCAACATCGGATCCACCACGATTGCCAAGCGTTCATGTAAATCACTGGCAAGTTTTTGGAAGTACGGCACCGGTTCCAACGTTTCTTCATTACGATATATCCCCACTACGCTGATACGCGCACTTGGAACGTGCTCCAACACGCCGTCTATCATGCCAAGACCGGCACGCAAAATCGGCACCACGGTCACTTTTTTGCCTTTAATACGATCGATTTCCACCGGACCGCACCAACCATCAATAATCACTTTTTCCGTTTCTAAATCCGAGGTCGCTTCATAGGTCAACAAGCTGCCTACTTCCATCGCCAATTCACGAAATTTCTTAGTGTCAATATCGGCGGCCCGCATTAAACCTAGTTTATGCTTTACTAACGGATGTTTAACTTCTACTAATTTCATCGTATGTCTCCTTCTTTTTTTGCTGGATGGTTAGACGCGAAAAATTAAATCGCGGAATTGTAAATGAAAATACCTTTAATGAATAGCGTATTGCGGACAAAAATAATGCCTATGATGTCATAGGCATTATGTGCAATTATTGCTCCTGATCCACCACCGAATCGTTTATTTCAATTTTGGCTTTGGCGCGTAACGCATTCAACAGGTTATTCTGTAACGCAATCTGATCGGCACGCACCAGTTGCACGGTAAATTGTTGTTGCTCCTGTTCGCTTAATGCGCCGTCAACAACCTTATCCAAGGCAATCACCACAATATCGCCTTTCGTTTCTTTGGTTGCTTGGTAAACCGCTTTTCCTTCCGCCGGTTTAGGCATTGCAAACACGGCATTGTGCAACATCGGATCGTTATTTTCTGCGAATACTAAGCTTTGTGTCGCACCGAATTTCAGACTATCCACGGTTTGACCCACCGTTAATTCCTGCACTAACTTGTTGGCTTCGGCTAACACCACCGCTTCCGCCTTTTGACGTTTCAGACGGGCGGTAATGTCATTTTTTGCTTCGTCTAAACTTTTCACACTTTCTGCTTTATGCTCTAACACGCGAATAACAATCGAATGCTGATCGCCGATGCTCATTGGCTCGGAATTGCTACCGCCCTGAGAAATATCGGAATCAAAAATCGCCGAAACCACATTTGGGTAATTTAACGCTGCCGGAATATCTTTGCGTGAGAAATACCCCGTTTCCTGCACTTTCACGCCACCGGCTTCCGCCGCCGTGTTCAAAGAGGAAGAATCTTCAAAGGCTTTTTCCGCGACGCGTTTTTCAACGGAAAAGAACTGGTTATTCACTAAATTTTGACGAATTTGCGCAACGATTTGAGGTTTCACGCGTTCCAACGGCAACACCGCCGAATCTTTACGCTCTTCCACTAAAATAATATGGTAGCTATTATCTAATTTAACCGGCTGACTAAACTTACCCACCTCTAACGCATTTGCAGCATCCTCAAAAACTTTCGGAAATTCACCCGCACTTACCCAACTTAAATCGCCGCCTTTTTCCGCGCTAATCGGGTCAATGGAATGGTTTTTCGCTAACGTGGCGAAGTCCGCGCCGTTTTGGAGTTGCTGATATAAATCCTGTGCCTGTTGTTCGGTTTTCACTTCAATATGCGCCAGGCGCTGTTGCCCCTGGGTCGTAAATTGGGATTTATTGTCCTGATAATATTGCGCAATTTCCACATCGCTAATATTGATGTTTTTCTCCATGTTGGCACCGGACAAATCAAGATATTGCACTTTCACCGATTCCGGCAGGGTAAAGTCCGCTTTATGGGCATCATAGTAAGCCTGAATTTCTTCGGCACTGACCGTTTGTTTGGCAATTTCATCCGCTAAAGACAGGGTCGCTAAACGCACATCACGACGTTGAAAGAAAAGTTTTGCCAAGGTTTCCTGCTGCACCGGCACGGTGAACGCCGTGATGCCTAAACCGCTTTGCAATTGCTCCAAACGCAGGGCTTCGCGGACATAACCGGCATAGGTTTCGGCGCTGATACCATTACTTTGCAATAACTGCTGATATAACACATTGTCAAATTTACCGTTATTTTGGAAACTTGGTGTGGTGACGATTTCTTGCTTAATACGCTCATCGCTTACGCCCAATTTGAGGTCTTTAACATATTGGCGCAGCAATTCCTGATCAATCAGGGAAGATAGAACCTGTCTTTTTAAATTGGCGACGACAGTCGGAGAATCCGCTTCTTGCGGGCTAAGATTTTGAGAGGCGATATTATATTGATTTTGAAAAGCTTGCTGTGAAATTTCTTCGCCGTTCACTTTCGCCGCCGAACTATCAATTCTGGAGTAAAGATAGCCTGCCATAGAACTAATAACGAAGGTGACCGTAATAAAACCAAAAAGAAACTTGGAAGCCCAGTTATTTGAAGCTCCGTGCAGTTTTTCCATTACCATTGAAATGTATCCTATAAAAATGACGCAAAAATTTGCACGATTATAATCTAAAGCGCCTTTTTGCGCACTAGCAAAATAAAAAATCAAAGACGAATCTCTGAATTCGCTCTTTATTTTTTATGTTAATAGAAAATTATTTCAACTCAGGAAATAACATCTTCAACACGTTTTGTGTCACTCTGCGGGATTGCCCGGCGTAAGGGAAAATGTGCATCATCATCATCGGGTTAAAATTGGCTTCAATTACACCCCAGGATTGCAGGTTCGGCTCGGCGGGCTTGGTTAAATCGGGAATGATTAAATCCACGCCGCACACCGCCGCGCCCATGGCTTTGGTAATGCCCACCGCGAGTGCTTTGTAGCTTGTATGCATTTGATCTGTCATATCAATGGAATCGCCACCGGTGCTGATATTGGAATTGGCGCGCAACTGCACCAACTGATCTTTTGCCAGTACGCTGTCCACGGTCAAACCCTGTTCTTTCAACTGTAATCGCTCAATATCACCCAAAGCGATTTTCTTCAATGGCGTACGGCTACCGTCGCCACGCAACGGGTGATCGTTTTTCTGCGCCACCAATTCCGCCACCGTATGCACACCATCGCCGATGACATTTGCCGGCACGCGCAATAACACCGCCAGGGTTTCATCGCCCAGCACAAAGAAACGGTATTCGGTGCCGGTTAAATAATCTTCCACCATCACTTCTTTATCCTCGCGGAAAGCGATTTCAATGGCTTTGGCGAAATCCTCGCGATCATGCACACCTTGTTGGAAAATGCTGATACCTAAGCCGTAATTGGTGGATTTCGGTTTAATCACCACGGCACGACCGGCAAATAACGCGTAATTGGCAACCGCCTGTTCCACGTTCGTAAATTCCACACTTTGCGGCACGTTAAAACCGGCTTTCGCCAATACTTTTTTGGTCACGACTTTATTTTCCATGATCAGCGGCGAAATATAGCTGTCGTGGGAGGTCATGTTGCCGTTTTTCACATATTCCAAATGATCGCCGAACTGCAGGCTGAGGAATTGATCCCGCTCATCCAGAATTTCGATTTTCAGCCCTTTTTGGATGGCATCGAACATCAGGGCTTGGGTGGAAAGTTCCATGTTATCAAAGGCGGACAGGGCATAAAAACGCTCAAACGCCTGTTGTTTGTAGCGTATCGCCAGTTCCGCACCCAATTTTTGATAACCGCAGTGTTCCTCAATGGCATTGACCAAACGCGCGCCGAGGGTAAGTTTCGGGTCTGCAAATTGCGCCAACTTCTCTTTTACGATTGTTGCGATTTCCGCATCGGCGCGAATTTCCGCCAACATGACTAACAATTGCTGTAAAACACGCTCCCCTTCAGCTTGGAAAACGGTTGGTGACAACGGATTTTCCCACGCCACCTGCGCTAATTTTTCTTTGCCCAAATCCACCGCACTTTCCGTGGATTCTTCGTCCAGCCACGCCATAAGCAAAATAAAATAGTGCACGAATTTTGCATCATTTAGCGCAATGCCATAAGGTTCGAACGGGTTTAAATCGAACAGACGGAATTCCAAATATTGAATGCCGTTTTGCAACAGCTCGCGGGCGTGCTTGGCGCCACGTAAACGGACGTTGGAATAAAATTCTTTTTCCGCGATTAATTGCCCGCTGTTTACCGCGTGTTCCAAGGTATTGACGTAATCCTTCAGGCTGTCGTAAGAAATTTTGACGCTCGGATCATTCACATAGCCATATTGGCTGGAACGCAGACTACGCACATATTGCCCCGCTTTTAATGGCGAGCCGCCGCGGAAATAATTAGCGTCAACGGTAGGTGTCGCCGCCAGTAAATAAACGAGAATCCATTGATAACGCAGGAAATTGCGGGCGACCTTCAAATATAAATCATTCTGAAAATCCACCGCACTTTGATATTCATTTTGCCCGTTAAAAAGCTGTTGGATTAGAGCGGGATCCAGTTGGAAATTATAGTGAATGCCACTCACCATTTGTTTACTTTTGCCATAGGATTGCACCAAATGCTCACGATATGCCACATCTGCCGGATTTTCCAATTGCGCTACTTTAATTTGCTCTTCCGGCGGCAAGCCTGCCGGCATACTTAACGGAAAGACGTATTCATCTTGCGACATGGTGCGCAACACCACTTCATGAATGGCGGACAACCAACGTAAAGTATCTTCAATTTTTTTATTCGGCGGGGTAATTAATTCAAGCTGGCTTTCGGCGAAATCCGTCTGGATATAAGGATGGTAAGCTCGGCTACCAAAACATTTCGGGTGTGCGCTCACCACAACGGAACCATCCGCATGCACGCGTTGGCTTTCTTTTTCAATACCGAAAAAACCTTGCCGGAACAACAGTTCCAAGCGATTTTCTTTTATAACCTGCTGAATATTCATAAAATTTCCTTTAATCCGAGTTGAAAAACAAATTTACTTCTTGCTACAGTCGGAATACATTTTTCAAAAAACAACCACATTATTAAAATTAATGCCTCTAAATGCAAATAAAAAAATCGTATTTCTCATAAGGAACGGTGATAACTTCATGTATTACCATGAAAATACTTCAATTTAAGTAACAAAGAGACTAAAATTTTGCTTTAATAAAAAATCAATAATGGTAATGGCAATGTTTCAATCCAAAAAATTTCATTTTCTTTACAATGATATATCTTTCTTCCTATTATTGCTGTTATTCGCCTTTCTGTCACACATTACCCTTGGCATTTTAGATCATTATGCCAATCACATTCTGAGTATCTTCGCCTTGGGCGTGTTGCTGTTTACCTTCAAAAAGCATGACAACCGCTTATTTCTTGTTGCTTTTGTTTTCATTTTTGCCATTTCCTTCGGCTATGTGCCGTCAGGCATATTATACGGTCCGGTATCTATCGGCGTGATTGCCTCCGTTTATGAAACGAATTTCAGCGAAACCTTGGGCTTTTTTCGCGCTATGCCCATTTCAATTTATTTTTTCACCGTACTTTATGTCGTTTTATTCATCGCATTATTGGTGATTAATCGCCATATCCATAGCAATAAAAAATATCGACCGGCTTACTATTCCCTTTACTTAGCCGCCGTTGTTCTTAGTTTATACACTCCCGTCAACAAACTCATCAACCACACGGATAAAGCCCAACCCTTTACTGCCGCCGAATTTTTTAAAGCCTCGGATTTTTACCCGATGAGTTTTATTTCCAATGCGGTGAAAGTGAATAACACCTATTTAACCCAACGTGCTTTATTAAACGACGCCCTAACCAAAACCCCGGAATGGGATATTGTTTCCGTCGAACCGAAATACCAAAATTATGTGTTAATTATCGGCGAAAGTATGCGACGAGATTACACCTCGTTATACGGCTATCCGCAAAAAACCACGCCGTTTTTAGAACAGGTGAACGGCTTGATTTTTAATCTGTATGTGGCGGCGGGTCCGAACACCCAGCCTTCCTTACAACGCACCCTTTATCGTTCCACTAGCAACAATGAAGAAACGGTTTACACCGACAACATTATTTCCCTTGCCAAGTTAGCGCACTACAAAACCTACTGGCTGTCCAACCAAGGCAAAGTGGGCGAATGGGACACCATGGCATCGCGCATCGGCATTCAGGCGGACGAATCCTTTTTTACCAAAAAAGGCGGCTATGATTCGGGCAACACGCCGGACACGGCATTATTGGAACCGTTGAAACAACTTTTAAACAAAGACAAAGATCAAACCAAATTAATCGTGTTACATTTAATCGGCTCCCACCCGACATTTTGCGCCCATTTAAACGGTGAAGAACCGAAATTCCATTTGGTCAGCCGTGAAATGTCCTGTTATTTGGATACCTTAAAACAAACGGACACCCTATTAGCGGAAATTAATCAAATTCTGAAAGCGCAAAATCAAAGCTATTCGGTGATTTATTTTTCCGATCACGGCTTAGCACATTTGGGCGAAGGCAAAAATCTGTCCATGTTAAATAATAAAGAATACAAACAAAGTTATGCGGTGCCTTTTATCCGTTTTTCCAGCGACGACACCAAAAGAACCGTCATTAAAAATCCGCAAAGTGCCTTTAATTTTATTAACGGCTTTGCCCAATGGCTCGGCATCAAAGAAACCCATTTGAGTCAGGAGGATTTTTTCAATCCGAAACCGCAACCGATTAAAGTGTTTAACTGGCGGGCGCTGGTGGATTACAACTCGCTGAAGGAAGATCCGGCGAAGAAATAGCCTTTGGCAACGGAAGAAATTCTCTTGTCGCATGCCAAAAGTGCGGTCATTTTTCCGAACGAATATCGGCATTTTTGATTTTTCGCGGAATAGCAATTCAGCAAAGGCAAATTTTCAGGTAAAATAGCCGCCGTTTTTTGCGAAGTTAATTCGCCTCTGCGGCATCGTCGGTTCGCCCGACATCAAAAACACCGTTTTTTCCGACCGCACTTTTCACCCCATTATGACGAAATTGAGGAGCATATGAGTCTAATTCCTATGGTCGTTGACCAAACCTCCCGCGGTGAACGCGCCTATGACATTTATTCCCGCCTGCTGAAAGACCGCGTGATTTTTCTCAGCGGCGAAGTAGAAGACAACATGGCAAACCTGATTGTGGCGCAACTGCTTTTCTTAGAATCGGAAGATCCCGATAAAGACATTAACTTATATATCAACTCCCCAGGCGGCTCCGTCACTGCCGGTATGGCGATTTACGACACCATGCAATTTATTAAACCGGATGTTCGCACCCTGTGTATCGGTCAAGCCTGTTCCATGGGCGCATTTTTATTAGCCGGCGGCGCAACGGGCAAACGTGGCGCATTACCGCACGCCCGCGTGATGATTCACCAACCGCTCGGCGGTTTCCGTGGTCAGGCATCGGATATTCAGATTCACGCGCAAGAGATTCTGAAAATCAAAAGCACCCTAAACGAACGCCTGGCTTTCCACACCGGACAACCCATTGAAACCATCGAAAAAGACACCGACCGCGACAATTTCATGTCGGCGCAGGAAGCCAAAAATTACGGCTTAATTGACAAAGTGTTCAGAAAACGCTAAGAGACGAAAATGGCAAAAGATAAAGAATTACACTGTTCTTTCTGTGGCAAAGAACAAGACGAAGTGAATAAACTCATCGCCGGCACCTCCGGTTACATTTGTAACGAATGTATCGAACTGTGCCACGATATGTTGCTCAACGAAGAACATGGCGAAGAGGCGGAAAGTGAAACCGCAAAAGCGCAACAGGAATTACCGACACCGCACCAAATCCGCGCCCACTTGGACGATTATGTCATCGGTCAGGATTACGCCAAAAAAGTGCTGGCGGTGGCGGTGTATAACCACTATAAACGCCTGCGCACCAAACATCAGACGAACGATGTGGAACTGGGCAAAAGTAACATTTTGCTTATCGGCCCGACCGGTAGCGGCAAAACCTTATTGGCGGAAACCATGGCGCGTATGTTAAACGTGCCTTTCGCCATGGCGGATGCCACCACCTTAACGGAAGCAGGTTATGTAGGCGAAGACGTGGAAAACGTGTTGCAGAAATTGCTACAAAACTGCGATTACGACATTGAACGCGCGGAACAAGGCATTATCTACATCGACGAAATCGACAAAATCACCCGCAAATCGGAAAATCCGTCCATTACCCGCGACGTCTCCGGCGAAGGCGTACAACAAGCCTTATTAAAACTCATCGAAGGCACCATAGCTTCCATTCCGCCACAAGGCGGACGCAAACACCCGCAACAGGAAATGTTACGCATCGACACCTCAAAAATCCTGTTCATTTGCGGCGGGGCGTTTGCCGGCTTGGATAAAGTCATCGAAAAACGCACCAGCGTCGCCACCGCTATCGGTTTCGGCGCCGAAATCAAGAGCGAAAAAGACAAAGCGACACTGACCGATTTATTCAAACAGGTGGAACCTGACGATTTAATGAAATACGGCTTAATCCCGGAATTCATCGGACGTTTGCCGGTGGTAGCGCCTTTAAGCGAATTGGACGAAGAAGCCTTGGTACGCATTCTCACCGAACCGAAAAACGCCCTCTGCAAGCAATATCAGGCATTGTTCGGCTTAGAAGAAGTGGCGCTGGAATTCACCAATGAAGCCTTAACCGCGATGGCGAAAAAAGCCCTTGCCCGCAAAACCGGCGCCCGTGGCTTACGCTCCATCATTGAAGGCGTCTTGCTTGACACCATGTATGACTTGCCATCCCTGGAAGGTTTGAAAAAAGTCGTGGTCAACGAAAACGTCATCAACGACAACCAATCCCCGGAATTAATTTATTCCAACGAATAAAAAAGTGCGGTCAAAATCCATTGTGTTTTTTGACCGCACTTTTTCTTAAGTAAAACGCTTTATACCAACTGTAGCTGCACCATTCGACCTGTTTTGGCAACAAAAGACACCAAGGTATCCAACGTAAATTTCTCTAATTTTTTGTTCACCATATCGGAAACTCGCGGACGACTCACGCCCAAAATGGCAGCCGCTTCCGCTTGTTTAAGATTATTATCGGCAATCCAGTCACTCATCACATTAAGTAAAAGAAGTTTATTCTCAATTAATTGCTGACTTGCCGATTTTAATCTCTCCGCTTCCTGTTGAGAAAAACCTAAATCAGCAAACACATTGCCATCGGCTTTTGTCGTATGGCGAATTTTTGTATCAATATTATTCATCATCTAACTCCTTTAACGCAGCATAACGCGCTTTAATTACGGCAAGATCCTGTGAAGATGTTTTTTGTGTTTTCTTTTGAAAGGCATGCAAGCAATAAATCGCTTTCTTTAATTTGGCAATGTAAACCAAACGATATGCCCCTGAAATATCCCTCACCCGAATTTCCATTACACCGGAACCCAGGTTCTGCATTGCCTTAAAATCCCGAGGCGATAACCCCTGTTGAACAAGGTCAAGATCGAAACCCAATTCCCGTTTTATATTATCCGGAAACGCCTTAACATCCTCTAAACTGGAACCAATCCAATGAATCGGTTTCCGTTCTATTTGTTGCCCACTCATAATGTATAAAATTTTATACCAAAATAAACTATAATGCCAATGTTCATTCTGCGCGTCATTTAATATGTCAAAGTGCGGTCAAAATCCATGGTGTTTTTTGACCGCACTTTTTCCACCTAATCCCTCGACACCCGAATTGTCTGTTTAATGTGTTTGAGGTTCACCACGATGGTAAATGTCATCACCACCAGCAACGCCCAAGCGCTCCATTTGCTGACATGCACTAACGACCACGCGCCGATTTGATTGGGGTAACGCCAAATGCCAATAAGCGTGCCGAGATTTTCCGCCAGCCAAATGAAGAAACCGATCAGTATGAAAGACAACAGCAACTGCATTCGGCGCGGTTTGTCGTAGGGCGTGAAGTACACCATGGTACGGGCATAAAGCCTAAGCGCGAAAGCCGCCAGATACCAACGGTAATCGCCGATATAATGATGGGTGAAAAAATTCAGATAAATGAGAATGGCGGTGAGCATAGATAAAAAATACGGTGGGTGGCTTCGAATTTTCAACCCGAATAAACGCCACGCCTGAATAATATAACTGCCCACCGCGGCATACATAAACCCGGTGAATAAAGGCACGCCGAAGATTTTGGTGTACGCGAAATCGGGATACGCCCAGGATTGAATGGAAGAGGAGGTTTTAAACAATTCCAACGCAAAACCCACCACATGAAACAGGGTGATGGATTTGATTTCATCAAGTGTTTCCAGCTTGAATCGGAACATCAAATATTGCACTGCTAAGGCAAAAATCAGCAATAAATCATAGCGCGGAATGCCGGCGATACCGTTTTTCGGCATAAGGAACACGGCGATAAAAAACACACCGGCGAACAGGCAGGCTCTGGCTTCTTTTAAGCCGAAAAACCAGAATTCCACAAAAAAACGTTTGATTCCTTTCAACTGAGGATCAGGCTGATGATTCATTAGCCATAAATCGATTTTATTTAACATTTTATTCTTCTTATTAAGATACAAAATGTCGCTTATTATGCCCGAAGATCCTCAGGTTGAATATTGTCTAAGCTATTCAATTTTCACTTTTTTCAAACGTAACGCATTGCTTAACACGGAGATGGAACTTAGCGCCATCGCCGCCCCCGCAATCACCGGGCTGAGCAATCCGAACGCCGCCAGAGGAATGCCTAACACATTATAAATAAAGGCGAAAAAGAGATTTTGCTTAATGTTTTTCAGTGTCGCACGGGAAATCAGCAAAGCATCCACCAATTGATTTACCGAATGTTGCATTAAGGTTGCCGAAGCGCTGTGTTGCGCCACATCGGCGCCGTCGTGCATGGCGAAACTGACATTCGCCGCCGTCAATGCCGGTGCGTCGTTCACGCCATCGCCCGCCATAGCAACCACCTTACCATTTTCTTGTAGCGCTTTGACGGCGCCCGCTTTGTCTCTCGGCGACATATTACCCTGCGCATTTTGAATGCCCAGCTGATCGGCGATGTATTGCACCACATTGGGATTATCCCCGCTCATGATATACACCTCGATATTGTGCGCCTGCAAACGGGAAATCGCCTTTTGGCTGTCCGGTTTTAACGCATCTGCCAAGGCAAAGGCGGCAATAGGTTCGTCATTGACGGCAACCGCCACAATACTGGCGATATTCCATGCAGGATCAAGCCCCGTCGGCAAGGTTAAACCGCAATATGTCGGCTTGCCTACTTTCACCGTGCCGACATTTTCAATTTCGCCCCGAATACCCTGCCCGACATCCGCCTGAATATGCTGCACGGCAGGCAAAACGACATTTTTCGCAATCACCGCCTGCACAATCGCTTTCGCCAACGGGTGGGCGGCATTTTGTTCAATGGCTGCCACCAACGCATAAATTTCATCGTCGGAATTGACCGCACTTTTTGCGCGCCAAAACGCCACCACTTGTGGTTTGCCTTCCGTCAACGTGCCGGTTTTGTCCAACACCACGGTATTCACATGGGCGGATTCCTCCATCGCGGCGGCATCTTTAAACCAAATGCCCTGTTTCACCGCTTTGCCCATACCGACCATAATCGCCGCCGGCGTCGCCAAGCCCAAGGCGCAAGGACAGGCGATAACCAACACGGCGACACCGTGAATTAATGCCGTGACCACATCTTGTCGAATCCACCACGTGAGCACAAAAGTCACTAACGCAATACCAATCACCGTCGGCACGAATACCGCCGCCACTTTGTCGGCAAAACGGGCGATAGGCGCTTTACTGCCCTGCGCTTCCGACAAGGCGTTCATCATATCGCCCAGCAGGGTTTGGCTGCCCAGCTGTTGTGTGCGATAAACCAGACTGCCGTCCGTCACCATCGCGCCCGCCAACACTTTACTGCCGGGCTTTTTCATTTCAGGAACGGATTCGCCGGTTAAATGGCTTTCATCGCACCAGCCCGAACCGTCTTCCACCACGCCGTCCGCCGCAATGCGTTCACCTTGATTGGCGCGTAACACCTCGCCCACCCAAACCTGATTTAACGGCACGGTTTGCCATTGCCCGTCACGCTGCACGCGCACCTGTTTCGGTGTCAGTTGCAGCAATAAACCGAGACTATTCAGGCTGTGCTTTTTGGTGCGGTCTTCCAGGAATTTTCCCAGACTCACAAAGCCCAGCACCATCACGGCAGCTTCAAAATAAATATTTGCCGAGCCATGTTCATGCCCCATATGCGGCGTATAAAACAGCATAAATACCGAATAAAAATAAATGGTGAGCGTGCCAAGGCTGACCAATACATCCATATTCGCCAAACCGCCTTTAATGCTGCCCCAAGCACTGCGATAAAACGTTATCGCCAAACCGAATTGCACAATCGTGGCGAGCACCATTTGCCACATGGGCGGCAACATCCAATCATGTCGCCCGATCATCATGCCAAGCATACCGATTAAAAACGGCACATTGATCAACCACAGTAAAATCAAGCGCCAAGAGATTTTCCGCTCTTGCGGCAAATCCGCCTGCGCCGGTTTTAACTGCGCGCTGAAACCGGTTTTTTGAATAATTTGGATGAGCTGATCGACGGAAGTTTGCTTTTCATCGAAAGTCACCTGCGCTTCTTCGCTGGCAAAATTCACCCCTGCCTGCTGCACAAAATCCTTTTTATTCAATACTTTTTCAATACGGCTGGCGCAAGACTGGCACGTCATTCCGCTAATTTGAAGAGATACTTTTTGCATAACATCCTCGTTGCACGCAAAGTGCGGTCGTTTTTAGCTCTGTTTTTACAGCATATTGATAAGCGCGTCTTGCACCTACAATGAAAACTTACACCACCTGCGCATCAAATCCGGCATCTTCCACTGCTTCAACCAATGCCGCAGGCTGCACTTTATTTTCATCGAAACTGACCACCGCCTGCGCTTTTTCCAAACTCACTTCCGCTTGCGACACGCCATCCAATTCGCTCAACACGCGGGTTACGCTTTTCACACAACCGCCACAAGTCATTCCGTCGATTTTTAACGTTACGTTTTGCATAATTTGCTCCTTCAAGAATAAGTTAAACCTTGCCGAGGTTCGTCGGTAGGAATACTATAAACCTTAACGTCAGGTTAAGGTCAAACAATTTTTTATGAATATCAGCCAAGCAGCCAAACTTAGCGGTTTATCCGCCAAACAAATCCGCGATTACGGAAAACGCGGTCTATTAAAACCCAGCGCAAGAACCCTCGCCGGTTATCGGCATTATGAAGAATGCGACTTAAAACGCCTGCATTTTATCCGCCACTCACGGGACGTGGGTTTTTCCCTGCAACAAATCGCCCAGCTGTTGCAATTACAAGACAACCCGCAACGCAACAGCCGCGAAGTGAAAAAACTCACCGCCCGGCACATCGAAACCTTAAACGACCAAATTCAGGCGCTACAAAAAATGGTCGCCGAACTGCAACGCTGGCACGATAACTGCCAAGGCAACGACTGCCCGGAATGTTCGATTTTGGAGGGCTTGAGTGAGTGAAAAGTGCGGTAATTTTTCATTACAATTTCAAGTAAAAATATAATTAAAAAATCTCTTACGCTTATCTTTTAAACATACACAATTCCTATAAAATAGACACATTTTTTATTTACTCACTTTACAAAGGACAAATTTTATGCAGAAGCCAGAAGCCAGAAGCCAGAAGCCACCAAGATTATGTTGAAAATTCAGCCACACAACAAGCCTTCCTAAACGACCTCGACGAAAAACTTTGGTCTTCCGCCGACCGTCTCCGCCAGCAACTTGACGCCGCCAACTACAAACACATCGTGCTTGGCTTAATCTTCTTAAAATACATCTCCGACAGTTTCACCGCACAGCAAGACAAAATCCGTGCCGAGCTTTCCGATCCTGAAAATCCCCTTTATCTTGACCGCACTTTTTACAGTTCCAACGAAGCCTATCAAAAAGCCATTGCTGTTGAGCTGGGAAACCGCGACTACTACACCGCCGGTAACGTGTTTTGGGTTCCCGCTCAAGCCCGTTGGCAAGCCTTGCAGGAAGTCTCTATCTTAAACACAGGGGCGGAATTGCCTTGGGGTGGAAAATTTGCAGGCGTGGCGCGTTTGATTGATGATGCCTTCGAGACAATAGAAAAAGACAACGAAAAACTCAAAGGCGTATTGCAACGTATCAGCGGCTATGCGGTGAATGAGGACACCATACGCGGGCTGATTATGCTGTTTTCCGACACCAACTTCACCGCGCCAAGCTACAACGGGCAGCCCGTGCATTTAGGCGCAAAAGACATCCTCGGACACGTTTACGAATACTTCCTCGGGCGGTTTGCCCAAGCCGAAGGCAAACGCGGCGGGCAGTATTTCACGCCAAAATCCATCGTCTCCCTGATTGTGGAAATGCTCGAACCCTACAAAGGGCGCGTGTATGACCCCGCAATGGGCAGCGGCGGCTTCTTCGTGCAAACCGAACGCTTCATCACCGCCCATCAAGGCAACATCAACCAAGTCTCCATTTACGGACAAGAATTTAACCCGACAACGTGGAAGCTCGCCGCGATGAATATGGCAATTCGCGGCATTGATTACGACTTCGGCAAACACAACGCCGACAGCTTCGCCCAGCCGCAACATCTGGATAAAAAGATGGATTTCATTATGGCGAACCCACCGTTCAACATCAGCGACTGGTGGAGCGAAAGCCTTGCCGACGACCCGCGCTGGGCATACGGCACACCACCCAAAGGCAACGCCAACTTCGCGTGGCTGCAACATATGATTTACCACCTTTCGCCCAACGGCAAAATGGCACTCTTGCTCGCCAACGGCTCAATGAGTAATCAGCTGCAAACCTATAAAGATGAAATCGCCGATTTGTTTGTGTATAACCAAACGCTGGTGATTAGCGATGGCTTAAATGCGCGCTTGGGTTCGCTTTCGGCGGATTTTCAACGTTTTACACCGTGGAAAGTGGTGGACGAAAAAGCGAAAAGCAAGCGGTTGGATTTTGGCGATGAATTACAAAATCTGCTAAACGGCTTGATGACACCGCAAAAGCTGTTGGATTATGTGCGTTATTTTGTGTTGTTTGAGCGGGCTTCTAATGGGGCATTGATTAAGAAAATCGCCGCCTATCATCAGTATTACGGCGTGAATGAAGCGGTAGAATCCACCGTGTTTGCGACAAGCGAGCAAGGCGACAAACGCATTGGCGTGATGTGGCATACGCAAGGTTCGGGCAAGTCGATTTCGATGCTGTTTTATGCGGGCAAATTGCTTTCGCAACCTGAATTGCGAAACCCGACGATTTTAGTCGTAACCGACCGCAACGATTTGGACGGGCAGCTGTTCCAAACTTTCAGCAGCGGTAAAGATTTAATCAAACAAACGCCGCAGCAGGTGGAAGACCGCGAAGCCCTTCGCCAATTATTGAGCGAACGGGAATCAGGCGGTGTGTTTTTCACCACCATTCAAAAATTCGGTTTGGACGATGAGGAAGATCAATTCCCCGTGCTAAATAGCCGCTCCAACATTATTGTGATTAGCGATGAGGCGCACCGCAGCCAATATGGTTTTACGCAAAAACTGAACAAGGGAAAATTCCAAGCAGGTTATGCGCGCTATTTGCGCAATGCCTTGCCGAATGCGTCTTTTATCGGCTTTACAGGTACGCCGATTAGTTTGGAAGATAAAGACACGCAGGAAGTGTTTGGGCGGTATGTGTCGATTTACGATTTGCAAGATGCGGTGGAAGATGGCGCAACTGTGCCGATTATTTATGAAGCGCGCCAAATTCAGCTGACCGAAAAAGCCGACCACGAAGCCTTGTTTGCCGAAATTGACGAGCTTTTAGAGGGCGAAGACAACCCGAAATTGCGCTTGCGGGAAAAATTGCTCGGCTCGGAAGCGCGATTGCGCGATTTGGCGGCGGATTTTGTCGCCCATTTTACCAAGCGCAATGAGCAGCAAGACGGCAAGGCGATGATTGTGGTTTCCAGCCGTCAGATTTGTATGGATTTATACAATCAAATCATTACACTGCGCCCTGATTGGCATTCAGACGGCATCAATGAAGGCGTGATTAAAATTGTGATGACAGGCAGTGCAAGCGATGCGCCCGAAATGCAGAAACACGTTTACAGCAAGCCCGAAAAACAAACGCTGGAACGCCGTTTTAAAGACCCAAACGACACGCTTAAAGTGGTGATTGTGCGCGATATGTGGCTGACGGGCTTTGATGCACCTTGTTGCAATACGATGTATTTAGACAAACCGATGAAAGGGCATAATCTGATGCAGGCGATTGCGCGCGTCAACCGTGTGTTCGCCAATAAAAGCCGTGAAAACGGCGGGCTGATTGTGGATTATGTGGGCTTGGCGGAAGAGTTGAAAGATGCCACTTTGCAATACACCAACTCCACAGGCAAAGGCAAGCTGGCGGAGAATGTGCAAGATGTGTTCTTCAAAATGAAAGAACAGCTGGAATTTGTCCGCACTTTGTTTGCCACCAAAATTGACGGCAAGGCGTTTGATGTGAACGCAGCGATTGGGCAAAGCGAAGCGGCAGCGCTGCTAAAAGCCATTGCTTTGGCGGCAAACCATATCGCCACGCTCGATCAACTGCCCGATGACGGCAAAGCGCATAATCAGCATTGGCAAAATTCCACCGACCCAGAGCCGCGCAAAAAAGCCTTTTTGAAGTCGGTTTCCAGCCTGAAAAAAGGCTATGCTTTATGTGGTGCGCTAAAAGAAGCGGAGGCCTTCAGCCAAGAAATCGCCTTTTACGATGCCGTGCGCGCTGTGCTTGCCAAACGTGAACAAAACGGCACGGGCGGCAAAGAACGCCTGATTCAGCTGAAAGCCTTAATCAATCAAAGCATTGTTTCTGAACTCACTTAAACTATTTCCGGTAATTTCCGGATGAATAAGAACTTCTGCCAATTTCTTCTTAAATTGATGACGAACTGTTTCATCTAATTTACACCACTCTTTCAAAGCTCGAGGATCAAACTCTAATTCATAGCTCATCTAAGCTAACCTTAATTCCTTTCTGTGGATTAGCTAAGCGATAACGTACCGTGTCTAACAATTCTTGTTCTTTGTCCGTGATAATAACAGATTTTATCGGCAAACTATGATTTTCTGTAATATATTGAAAATAAAGACGAATTGCCTCGCTTGGGGAAATATTTAATTGCTCCAATACAGCATAAGCCTGCTGTTTTAATTCATTGTCTAAACGAACATTTAATGTTGCCATTAACAACCTCCTTTAATGTAATGCAGAATGTATTACACAGAATAAAGGCATTTTCAAAAAATGTAAATTAATTAAACAGACAAGCTCATCACCTCCGCCATATCCACAGTTCCTGCCTTGATCCGCCAGCGTACATTAAATTCATACAACGAAATGCCGTAAATTCGCTCGGTAGTTTTGCCTTGTTGGTAGGCGGGGCGGGGGTCTTGTTGGATGACTTCGGTGATGAAACGTTGTAAGTGCGGTCGATTTTTACTGTGTTTTTTGACCGCACTTTGCGCTTCCGGCGTAAATTCTACTTTTAGCGGCGGGCTCGGTTGGCTTTGGGCGAAGCCGGAGATAGCATCGGGTTCGCTATCGGCGTAAGCCAGGTACGGTTTGATGTCGAGAATCGGCGTGCCGTCCACCAAATCCACAGAACCAAGATGTAGCAAGACTTTGCCGTTTTTGCATTCCACTTGTCGCAATGCCACTTTGGATAAACCGATAGGATTCGGGCGGTGGGTGGCGCGCGAAGCAAATACGCCGACACGTTGGTTACCGCCTAAACGCGGCGGACGGACCGTAGGATGCCATTTGCCTTGCGGGATCTGATCGAACTGAAAAATCAGCCAAAGATGGCTGAATTGCTCCAAACCGCGCACGGATTCCGCTTGATTGAAAGGGGGCAATAATTCAATGACTCCCGTGCCATCCTGTACCAAATTCGGTTGGCGCGGCACAGAAAATTTTTCTTTGTAAGGAGTATGAATGACGGCAATGGGCTGCAATGTGAGAGAATCGGACATATTTTCCTTAAAACAGTTAAAATCTGCGAAATAACCTTGTAGAATAGCGCACTATTTTAGCTAAAAGTGCGGTGAAAAAAAGCAATGTTTTTCAACATGGGTTTTGCCGGGAAGATCAAACGGCAGCCAATAAATAACATTGCGCTGCTTCGTTGTAAATGTGGAAATTATGACAAAAAATACAATAAAAATGTGGATTGAAACGGCACGTCCGAAAACCTTGCCGTTAGCCTTAGCGACCATTTTAACGGGCTCGGCGCTGGCTTATTGGGCAGGCAGTTTCCATTGGGGCGTCACCGTGTTATGTTTGCTGACCACCTTATTTCTGCAAATTCTCTCCAACTTCGCCAATGATTACGGCGATCACCAAAAAGGTTCCGACACCGCCGAGCGTATCGGTCCGTTACGCGGAATTCAACAAGGCGCGATCTCCGCTGCACAGTTGAAAAAAGGGTTATATTTGATGATTGCCTTGAGTTTTGTTTGCGGCGCCATATTAATCGGCACGGCATACCAAAATTTGAGCGACTTAATCGCTTTTTCCGTCCTCGGCGTACTCGCCATTATCGCCGCCATCACTTACACCGTAGGCAGTAAGCCTTACGGCTATTTGGGTTTAGGCGATATTTCCGTGCTGATTTTCTTCGGTTTATTGGGCGTGGGCGGCACTTATTATTTACAGGTTCACACGTTTTCTGCGGAAATTCTGTTGCCTGCCGTCGCCAGCGGTTTATTAGCCTCCGCCGTATTGAATATCAATAATTTGCGCGACATTGAACAGGATCGCAAAGCGGGCAAAAATACCCTGGCGGTACGTTTGGGCGCGCATAACGGGCGCATTTATCATTGCATTCTGCTTGCCGTCGCCGCACTGTTTTACCTCTTATTTGCCGCCATGAATTTACGCCATCCGTTGAGTTTTGTGTTTTTGCTGACCTACCCGTTATTACTGAAACACGCCTTCTTCGTTTTCACTCACAAGGAACCGACGGCGCTGCGTCCGATGTTGGCGCAAATGTCGTTATTGGCGTTGCTAATCAACGGGCTATTTAGTTTTGGCTTGCTTCTGGGCTGATAATCGGACTATACTAGCCCGCAGTATTCATCTTAAAAATAGGGTCTTTTATGTACATTGATACTTCTGAACTTTGCGATATTTATCTCGACCAGGTCGATGTTGTCGAGCCCATTTTCTCCAGTTTCGGCGGACTCAGTTCCTTCCACGGCAAAGTCACCACCGTGAAATGTTTTGAAAATAACGGTCTGATTGCTGAAATTTTAGAAGAAAACGGCGAAGGCCGGGTGTTATTGGTGGATGGCGGCGGTGCGGTGCGCCGTGCGTTAATTGACGCAGAACTCGCCCAATTAGCGGCAGACAACCAGTGGGAAGGCATTATCGTTTACGGTGCGGTGCGTCAAATTCAGCAGTTGGAAAATATCGACATCGGTATTCATGCGTTGGCTCCGATTCCGGTTGGTGCGGACGGTTCTAATCATGGCGAAACCGATATTCCGGTGAATTTCGGCGGCGTCACTTTCTTCCCGGAAGATTTTGTTTATGCCGATTTAACCGGCATTATCCTGTCGCAAGAAGCCTTGGATTTGGAAGATTTCGAGCAGGATTAAATGTAAAATTCGGCTTCTAATTTAAGGTCTGAAAAAGTGAAATGGTGAAAGCCGGTTCCGTGCTGAATATCGCGTGTATCTTTGTTATCGCCACCGTTGGCTACTTCTTCTGGTTAAACTAAATTAACCATAAAAAAACAGCCCCTTAATTAGCGCATTATTAAGGGGCTGTTTTATTTTGGACTAATTAATCCTCCGGCACAATATCCTTTAAACACTGAAAAATTTCACGATAGGCTTTTGCCGGTTTATTTTGTTCTTTTTCCTTATTGGCGGCGCGAATCAAATTGCGTAAATGTTGCCGATCGGCATGGGGATAATCCGCTAAAAAATCCATTAATGCGCTATCGCCTTTTGCCATAAGCTCATCACGCAGTAATTCCAGTTTGTGTAACATGGCTTGCTGTTGCAAATGTTTGTTTTCCAGTTTATCCAAGGCGTCCTGAATCGGCTCAACGTCCATACTACGCAATAATTTGCCGATATATTGCAACTGGCGGCGACGCGCTTCTTTTTGCAGGTGCTGCGCCAAATTTACCGCTTCCAGCAAAGATTCTTCCAATGGAATTTTATCTAATTTGGCTTTGGTCAGCTTAACCAGTTTTTCACCCAGTTTTTTTAATTCTTCCGCGTCCCGTTTAATTTCGCTTTTACTGACCCAAATGATTTCTTCCTGTTCGTCGTCCTGCCAGTCAAAATCGTCTTTTTTACGTTTTGCCATGTTTTTTCCAACCGTTCTGCTTAAAAGTGCGGTGCATTTTAGCACAGAATCTATGGTTCGCCTTAAAAAGAAAAATAGGCTAAAATTGCCGAAATTTCACAATCGGGAAAACCACAATGCAACAAAAAACACTTAAAAAATCTACCGCACTTTTACGCCAACAGGAACAACAATTACGTGACGCCGTTAGCCTTGCCATTGAAATCGCGCAAAAAGCGGGCGCCACCGCCGAAGTGGGCGTCACCAAATCCGGCGGGTTGTCCGTCTCTACCCGCCTCCGGGAAATTGAAAACGTTGAATTTAACAATGACGGCGCGTTAGGCATTTCCGTTTATCTGGGACAACAAAAAGGCAACGCCTCCACTTCCGATTTAACGCCGGACGCCATCAAAAGCACTGTCCAAGCCGCCCTTGCCATCGCCAAATATACTTCTCCGGACGATTGCACCGGCTTGGCAGATAAAGAGCTGATAGCATTTGACGCACCGGATTTAGCATTGTATCACGCCGCTGAAATAGAGGTAGATCACGCCGTGCAACTCGCGCTGGAAACCGAAAAAGCGGCGTTGGAACATGATGTGCGTATCGTCAACAGCGAAGGCGCTTCTTTCAATGCCCATACCGGCGTGCGGGTTTATGGCAACAGCCACGGTATGTTGCAAAGTTATTTATCCAGTCGCTATTCCCTTTCCTGCTCGGTGATTGCCGAACACAACGAGCAACTGGAACGGGATTACGAATACACCGTCGCGCGGGATATTACGCAATTAGCGCAGCCAAAATGGGTCGGTGAACATGCCGCGCAAAAAGCCATTGCCCGTTTGCAACCGCAAAAACTCGCGACCCAACAAGCGCCGGTCATTTTCTTAAATGATGTGGCAACAGGTTTAATCAGCCATTTGGCGGCAGCCATCAGCGGCAGCAGTTTATATCGCAAAGCCAGTTTCTTATTGGATCATTTAGGCAAGCAGGTGTTGCCGGATTGGTTTGACATCGTGGAAAGACCACACTTACTTGGTCAGTTGGCGTCAACGCCTTTTGATAGCGAAGGCGTAAGAACGCAGGATATGGACATCATCCGCAATGGCATCTTACAGACTTATTTGCTTACCAGTTACAGCGGTCGCAAACTCGGCATGCAAAGCAACGGGCACGCGGGCGGCATTCATAACTGGTTGGTGAAAGCAAATTCATCGGGAAAACTCACCGCACTTTTACGTCAAATGGATCGCGGTTTGCTGGTTACGGAAGTGATGGGGCAAGGCGTTAATCCGGTTAGTGGCGATTATTCACGCGGGGCGGCGGGCTTCTGGGTGGAAAACGGCGCGATTCAATACCCGGTGGCAGAAATCACCATTGCCGGTCAATTACCTGAAATGTTGCGCAACATTGTTGCCGTGGGGGATGATATTGAACACCGCTCAAATATTCAAACCGGTTCTATTCTCTTGGAAAATATGAAAATTTCCGGTAATTAAAATATTTTTGCTAAATGATAATAATTCTTATTGACAACAATTAAAACTCTGCTAACATAAGCCACATCTGTTAAGTATTGCAATGAAGATGAACGGTAGTCATTGGAAGTCTGCATAGTACTCCAAACAGGTAGAGTAGAAAGTAAATTCGTTAGGGTATTTGAAAAGACTGAAGTTTAAGCTTCAGTCTTTTTTTTGTTAGAATAGCGAAATTCTCCTCTGCCAAAGGTAACCCTAAATGAAAAAACACCACGTTGATATTCTGATTTCCGAACAGGAAGCCCGCTCCCGCATCCGGGAACTCGGTAAAGAAATCACCGCCTTCTATCAATACAAAAATATCAGCCGCTTGGTTGTGGTAGGCTTATTGCGCGGCTCCTTTATGTTCATGGCGGATCTGGTGCGCGAACTGCATTTACCGGTAGAAGTTGAATTTATGACGACCTCCAGCTACGGTAGCGGCATGACCACCAATCACGATGTACGAATCAGCAAAGACTTGGACGGCGACATCAAAGGCAAAGACGTGCTGATTGTGGAAGATATTATCGACACGGGTTACACCCTGGAAAAAGTACGCGAAATTTTGAATTTGCGTGAACCGGCGTCCCTGGCGATTTGTACTTTACTCGACAAACCGTCACGCCGTGAAGTGCAGGTACCGGTGGATTGGGTGGGCTTTACCATTCCCGATGAATTCGTAGTGGGCTACGGCATTGATTATGCCCAACAGCACCGTAATCTGGGCTATATCGGCAAAGTGATTTTGGAAGAATAACGGAAAAACGGCTTATCCATGGATAAGCCGTAAATTCATTCGAAAAACCCACCGCACTTTTTGTGTGGTGGCTCTTTCTTATTTTCTGAACTCGCGTTTTTCTTTAAAAGTGCGGTGCGATTTTTCTTTAAATTTGCGTTCGCTTTTAAAGTTGTTATCTCCAGAACGTCCGCCGCGACGCTTGCCGCCGAAGTTATCGCCGCCCCGTTCGCTTTTGGCTTCACCGATGAAAGACATACGCATTTGTTTGTTCAGCACGCGGGTTTTGCCGTACTGTTGTAACAATTCTTTCGGCATGCCTTGCGGCAATTCAATGGTGGAATAATCGTCATAAAGTTTGATGTGACCGATATAACGGCTGTTAATATCCCCTTCGTTGGCAATCGCGCCCACAATATGACGCACTTCCACGCCATCGCCACGTCCGACTTCAATACGGTATAAATCCATCGGTTGCGGCGTACCGTAACCTTTGCGTTCCCCGCGACGCTCCGCCGAACGCGGATTTTCACGACGATCGCCACGCTCACCACGTTCGCGACGGGCTTTTTTATCTACGACCGGATCCGGTGGGATAATCAGTTTCTGTTTGCCTTGCAACAACATCATCATTGCCGCCGCAATGTCTTCCTGCGATTGATCCGCCGTGAACATGTCTTCCAGTAACTCACGATAAAGTTCCAGATCATGATGTTCCAATTGAGTGGTAATTTTATCTTTGAATTTTTTACGACGGCAGGCTTGCAATACTTCATGATTCGGCAATTCCACCTCTTCAATATTTTTCTTGATGAGATGTTCTACATTACGTAATAAACGATGTTCACGCGGTTCAACAAATAATAATGCCCGACCGGAACGCCCCGCACGACCGGTACGTCCGATACGGTGAACATAGGATTCGGCATCCAGTGGAATATCGTAGTTAACCACCAGGCTGATACGTTCAATATCAATGCCGCGCGCCGCCACATCGGTGGCAACGACAATATCTAAGCTACCACTACGCAAACGGTCAAGGGTTTGTTCACGTAACTGCTGGGTCATGTCGCCATTTAACGCAGCGGCACGAAAGCCGTGTTTTTCCAATAATTCGGTTACGTCCAGCGTACCGGTTTTAGTGCGAGTGAAAATAATCGCTGCATCAAAATCTTCCACTTCCAGGAAACGCAATAAGGCATCGTTTTTACGGAAACCGTGTACATACCAACAACTTTGCGCAATATCCGGCGCGCTTTGTTGGGTCGCTTTGATTTTGATTTCTTGCGGATCTTTCATGAAACGTTTGGTAATACGACGAATCGGCTCCGGCATGGTGGCGGAGAATAAGGCGGTTTGGTGATGTTCAGGCAGTTCCGCCATCACGGTTTCCACATCTTCAATAAAGCCCATGCGCAACATTTCGTCCGCTTCATCCAATACGATAGCTTTGAGTTCCGCCAGATTTAATGTGCCGCGACGAATATGATCCAGAATACGTCCCGGTGTTCCCACCACCACTTGCGCGCCTTGTTTGAGGGCGCGTAATTGAATGTCATAACGTTGACCGCCATATAAGGTCACGATATTGATGCCTTTGGCATATTTCATAAATTGTTCGCAAGCGTCGGCAACCTGAATCGCCAGCTCACGGGTCGGCGCCATTACCAATAATTGCGGATGTTTTTCATGAGGATCAATTTTTGCCAGAATCGGTAAGGCAAATGCCGCTGTTTTGCCGCTGCCGGTTTGCGCCATACCCAATACGTCACGCCCTTCCAGTAAGTGCGGTATACAAATTTGTTGAATCGGGGAAGGGGTCTCAAAACCCAGATCGGAAACAGCATTAAGAATGAATTCAGGCAAGCCTAAATCCATGAAAGTTATTTTAGTTTCAGTCATTAAAAATACTCGAATTATATAAAGGAAAGCTCAATAAAGTGCTTTCAGGTTAATCACAATGTGCGCCGTTTTACGTCTTACCACATGTTATCGGTTAAGCCATGCTCACCATTATTCCGTTTGAACCTGTTGTCCTAATTTCAGTAGCTCAAACACCGCAAAACGATACTCCACAAAGTTATACACCTGATTTGCAATAGCCAGTTTTAATAAGGCCTCCGCCTCATCAACCTGTCCCATATTGAGTTTTTGTTTTGCCAGATAAAAGTAGGTTTCAGTAAGAATTTCCGCATATTGCGTAGAAGTTTGCTTGGAAAACTGCTCCGCTTTAGCCTGTAATTCCCGTACTGAAAGTTTGCCCAAATAGTATTGAACAATGTAGGTACCCCAATAATCATGAGAAAGCCCAATTGCACGTTGAGCCAGATTTTTTCGTGCTTCGGCAGGCTTGAATTTTAATTCATTCAAATACAGCCATAAAACACGGTAGGGATCGGATTTATTGCGTTGATAGAAACTCAGAAAATCCTGTTGGGCAAGGTTATAACGCCCCACATAATAGAAATCCAAAGCACGATTTAACATCGTATATTCATAGTCGGGATCCAAGCTAAGCACCGCATTAAATGCTTCCAAAGCCCCGTCGTAATCTTCATCAAGTAATAAATAAAGTCCCAAATAGTTATACACCGCAGCCATTTTCGGTTGCAGTGCAAGAGCCTGAGTAAAATCATAACGTGCTAAAGCCCAAAGCCCCAAACTATCGTAAAGCACACCCCGTTCAAAATGCAGGGAGGCACGTTCTTCATTACTCATTTTCCCAACCAGCAAAACTTGGCTAATCCGAACAATCATCACTTCCCGTTCAAAATGTTGAGCAGGGTTTTGATCGGCTAATACCACAGAATTTTTAGACACAAAGCTTTGATTGGTTCCGACACAACCGGACAGCAGCAAAGTGAAAAATAAACCAGGTAGAAACACCGTGAAATTAAACAACCGACGTTGTGTCATTTCTTGCCAGCCTTAAAGCATGGGTCTGCTTGTTGAAAAATAATGTTACGACACATGCGCCGTAACATTAATCCTAAACTAAATCACTCCTGTTTCAAACATGTCGTCGGCAGGTTGGTGAACAGTATTTTGTTTAGGCACAAGGTCTTTCATAGTTAAACGGATACGACCCTGACGATCGATTTCGACCACTTTCACCATCACTTCTTGTCCTACTTGTAGATAATCGCTCACTTTTTCCACACGTTCTTCAGCGATTTGTGAAATATGAACCAAACCCTCTTTGTTACCGACGATTGCCACAAATGCGCCAAAATCGGCCAAACGGATAACTTTACCTTTGTAAATTGCACCGACTTCTACTTCGGCAGTGATGTCTTCAATGCGCGCCATTACATCCTGTACTGCATTTTTATCTACTGCAGCAATTTTCACCGTACCATCGTCATCAATATCGATGGAAGTGCCGGTTTCTTCGGTCAACGCACGAATTACCGCACCGCCTTTACCGATAACATCTTTAATTTTCTTCGGATCGATCTTCATGGTGTAAATACGCGGTGCAAAATCGGAAATATCCGCACGCGGCGCCGGAATCGCCTGTTCCATCACACCAAGAATGTGCATACGCGCACTTTTCGCTTGATTCAAGGCAATTTGCATGATTTCTGCAGTAATACCTTCAATCTTAATATCCATTTGCAATGCGGTCACACCTTCACGGGTACCGGCAACTTTAAAGTCCATATCGCCTAAGTGATCTTCATCACCAAGAATATCGGAAAGCACCACAAATTTATCCTCTTCTTTCACCAACCCCATGGCGATACCTGCTACTGCCGCTTTAATCGGCACACCGGCATCCATTAAGGCAAGAGAGGCACCACATACGGACGCCATAGAAGAAGAACCGTTTGATTCGGTGATTTCGGATACCACACGAACTACATAAGGGAATTCGACAAGCGTTGGCATAACTGCCGCTACACCGCGTTTTGCCAAACGACCGTGACCGATTTCACGACGTTTCGGTGAACCGATCATACCGGTTTCACCCACGGAGTACGGAGGGAAGTTATAGTGGAATAAGAAGTGATCGGAACGTTCACCGGTCAATTCATCAATAATTTGCGCATCACGTTCTGTACCTAAGGTCGCGACTGCCAAGGCTTGGGTTTCACCACGGGTGAAAATCGCGGAGCCGTGGGTACGCGGTAATACGCCGGTGCAAATATCCAATGCACGCACGGTATCCACCGTACGGCCATCGATACGTGGTTCACCCGCAATAATACGACCACGCACGATTTGGCTTTCAAGTGCGGTAAAAATATCAATAATTTTGCCTTCGCTGATTTCTTCATCTTCAGCGGTGATTTGTGCAATCACATCCGCTTTAATAGCATCTATTTGCGCATAGCGGGATTGTTTTTCTGTGATACGATAAGCATCGCCTAAACGGGCCTCCGCCAAGGCTTTCACTTTGTTAATTAACGCCGTATTCGGTTCGGGCGCAACCCAATCCCAACGCGGTTTGCCCGCTTCGGCAACAAGTTCTTTAATGGCTTCAATCACCACTTGTTGTTGCTGATGACCGTAAACCACTGCCGCCAACATTTGTTCTTCGGTTAAAATATCCGCTTCGGATTCCACCATTAACACGGCTTTATCAGTACCCGCCACCACTAAATCCAAACGGCTTTGTTTTTGCTCGTTCATGGTTGGGTTTAATACGAATTGACCGTTAATAAAGCCGACGCGCGCTGCACCGATAGGACCGTTAAACGGCACACCGGATAAAGATAAGGCGGCGGACGCACCGATCATCGCCACTAAATCCGGACTGATTTGCGGATTTACCGAGACCACAGTGGCAACCACTTGAATTTCATTGAAAAAACCTTCCGGGAATAACGGACGAATCGGACGGTCGATTAAACGGGCGATTAAGGTTTCACCTTCGGACGGGCGACCTTCACGTTTGAAGAAACCGCCGGGAATACGACCGGCGGCATAAGTACGTTCTTGATAATTCACGGTCAACGGAAAGAAATCCTGACCTTCTTTCACATCTTTTTTAGCAACCACGGTCACGAATACGGTCGTATCGTCCATGCTTGCCATAACCGCTGCGGTTGCCTGACGGGCGATCGCACCGGTTTCTAAAGTTACGGTATGCTGACCGTATTTAAACTGTTTAACAATTGGATTCACAATGTTTTCCTTTTTGAAAATAAATAATAACGATGTTTTATTTTCCAATTTGCGACTAGCAAAAATAATCTTAAAACCGACCGCACTTTCATTGGCTACCACGCGGAAAATTACTTTTGTTAGCCGCACGCTAATTCAGAAAATAAAACCGGCACATTATACTAGGCTTTTGCCCCCTTGGGTAATTTTTTTAATCAAATCATATTTATTACTACCCGCCTTGACACGCCGGTGATAAAATTTTCCTCGCATTAAATAAACACATCAAAAATAACAAAGGAAAGGAGAAAATCATGATTATAGGAGATCTTACCCGCGCAGATGTAAAATTGGGCTTACCGCCCGTTATTGCACAAATCTGTGACTATTTAAACGAATTAGACTTAACCGCGTTAACCAATGGACACCATGACATTACCGACCAAATTTACATGAACGTTATGGAATTTGACACCGTCCCGGCAAACAATAAACAAGCAGAATTACATCAAAAATATTTAGACATACAAGTGTTAATCAGCGGCGCCGAAAGTATTGATTATGGCGTGACCTCCCCTGATTTAAGCCAATACACCGATTACAACGATGCCGACGACTATCAACTTTGCCCGGTTATCGAACAGCAAAATACCCTGACCTTAAGACCGAAAATGTTCGTGGTATTTTACCCGTACGAACCGCACCGCCCGGGCTGCAACGTCAACGGACAAGCGGTTAAATTAAAAAAACTGGTGGTGAAAATCCCCGTGGCGTTAATCAAATAAATCATTAAATACCTCAAACCTATTCTTGAGGTATTTTTTGTTACTCATCGACTGTGCATAAGTTTGGGGACAAATTTCGGAAAACCGCGAAATAATCCGTGAGTCGTTTTTCATGCCCCATTATGCGAAAGCCATCTGTCTATCAATGTTCAAATCTTCAGCAAAAATAATCGGTCAGCCACTCCATTCATTTTCCTTAATATTTTTTGCACAAATCCTGTTTAGCAAATAACCAACCAATTTTTCACTCAATTTGCCTTGCCATATTTCTTAACCCCCTTGTGAGTTATTCAGTATTTCTGTGGATAAAATTGTGTTTTAGCGAAGGTATAACTTGAAATAAATCCCATAAACTCCCTTTGGAGTGAAATCAGAAGTAAAATTTCCTTTATTCATCAATCAGCTGCTAAAAAAACAACGGCATTTTTCTGTTAATGAAAAATGCCGTTTCATACTGTACATTTATTGTTCAAATTACAAATCTTGCAAATAACGCTGCCAATCGAAGTATTGCCCCGGATCGATTTTTCGCCCCGGCGACACATCACAATGCCCAACAATGCGTTCTTTGGTAATCCGCGGATACGCCTGCATAATTTGCCGCGTTAAGCGCTGTAACGCGTCATATTGCTGCGCGGTAAACGGCTGTTCATTGCTACCTTCCAATTCAATGCCGATGGCAAAATCATTGCATTTTTCCCGCCCTTCAAAACAGGATAATCCCGCGTGCCACGCGCGGTCGTTAAAATTCACATATTGCGTAATGCACCCCGTGCGTTCAATCAAACAATGTGCCGACACCCGCAGCGGGCTGATTTCCTGAAAATACGGATGCGCCTGCACATCCAGTTTGCCTTGAAAAAAATCATCAATATAACCGCCACCGAACTGTTCCGGCGGCAGACTGATGTAATGAATAATCAACAGGGAAATGTCCTGTGGGTCGGGGCGTTGGTCAAAGTGCGGAGAAAGCACCTGTCTTTCATCAAGCAACCAACCGTCTTTAATTTGTCGTTGTTTTTCCATCATAAGATTTTCTTTTTGCGATCCAGATCCCATAAAAGTGCGGTGGAATTTCACGGTGTTTTTTACCTCAGGCAAAATGCGGCACCTAATTTGGTACACATTATTTTTTACTAAAGGTATTTTTATGAAAATTCAATCCACGTTTATTTCGCTAAAATCCGTTAAAAAAGGGTTTACATTAATCGAATTAATGATCGTCATTGCTATCGTTGCCATTCTTGCCACCGTAGCCGTGCCATCTTATCAAAATTACACCAAAAAAGCGGCGGTTTCCGAATTATTACAAGCCTCCGCGCCATTACGTTCCGAAGTGGAACTCTGTATTTATAATACCGGTAAGGCTGAAAATTGTAGCGGCGGACAAAACGGCATTCAAGCAGATGTTGCGGATGCTTCGAAACAAAAATATGTGAAATCCACCGCGGTCAAAGCCGGGGTCATCACCGTTACCGGCAAAGGCAGTTTGGATAAAATCAGCTACACCCTTACCGCTTCGGGCACCGCTGCCAGCGGAGTCAGCTGGAGCGCCGCTTGCGGCAATAATGCCGACATTTTCCCGGCAGGTTTCTGTTCTTAATCGCTAACGCAGCGGGGCAATGATCTATGCAAAATCCGATGGCGCAAGGTTATTCAATTCACAGCCAAAATCACGGGGAATTTACCATTGCGCCCGAGCTATGGCTTAAAAATCAGCAACAACAAACCGTCTTGTTGCGTTATCTCGCGCTACCCCTAGCAGAAAACGGGCAAACCTTGTGGCTCGGGTTGGACTCGTTAACCAACCTGAGCGCCTGCGAAGCCTTTTCTTTTCTCACCGGCAAAACTATTGAGCCGGTTTTAATTGAAAGCCAAACCCTAAAAACCGCATTACAGGATTTATCCCCACGCGTCGAAAAAGTCGAAGAAAATCAACCGCTCTTTTATTCCACCCTGCCACAGGAACAGCCTACACAACCGTCCGACGATCCGATTATTCGGCTGTTAAACGATATTTTTGAAAGCGCGACGGCACAAAAAGCCTCCGATATTCATCTGGAACCGCAAGCAGACTGCCTGCAAACCCGTTTTCGTATTGACGGCGTACTACAGGTGCAAAACACCGTTCCGTTATCCATGGCGAGCCGACTGATTTCACGCCTGAAATTATTGGCGAAACTGGATATTAGCGAAACCCGCCTGCCGCAAGACGGACGCTTTCAGTTTAAAACCACCTTTTCCGATACGCTGGATTTTCGCCTTTCCACCCTTGCCACCCAGTTCGGAGAAAAAGCGGTCTTGCGTTTGCAACAAAATCGTCCCGTGCAACTGGCATTCGGTGAACTGGGTATGACGGAATCACAGCAACAGCGTTTTCGTCGTGCGTTAAGCCAACCGCAAGGATTAATTTTAGTCACCGGTCCGACAGGCAGCGGCAAAAGTATTTCTTTATATACGGCGTTGCAGCACTTAAACACGCCCGAAAAACACATTATGACGGCGGAAGATCCCATTGAAATTCAGCTCCCCGGCATTATTCAAAGCCAGGTGAATCCGCCTATCGGGTTGGATTTCAGCCGATTGCTTCGCACGTTTTTACGCCAGGACCCGGACATTATCATGTTGGGAGAAATTCGTGATGAAGAAAGCGCCGCTATGGCATTACGCGCCGCGCAAACGGGGCATTTGGTGCTTTCGACGCTGCATACCAACGACGCCCCTTCCGCCATTTCCCGCCTGCAACAACTCGGCATTCAACGCCATGAAATCGACAGCAGTTTGTTGCTGGTGATTGCCCAACGTTTGGGGCGCAAACGCTGCCAAAAGTGCGGTGGAAATGCCACGCGTTTTTGCGATTGCCATCAAGGCTACAAAGGGCGTGTCGGGGTCTATCAATTCTTACAACCGAATTCACAACATCCGCAGAGCTATGAAACGGATTTCGCCGATTTACGCCAAAGTGCCTTGGAAAAACTCAAAGACGGCACCACGGATCTAGCCGAAATCCAACGGGTGTTAGGACAAACCCATGCTTAAATTGAAACTGTTTCAATGGCGCGCCGTTAACCGTTTGCAGCAAAAGCAAAAAGGCTTAATCGTGGCGGAAAGCGAGGCGACGGCGCAACAGCAATTGCTCTCCCGCGGGTTGCAAAACATCAAATTGCAACAAAACTGGCAATTTAGCCACAAACCGAAAAATGCCGACATCTGCACGCTGCTTTCCCAGCTGGCGACGCTGTTACAAGCCGCCGTACCGTTAAAAAACAGCCTGCAAATTCTGTTGCAAAACTGCACCAATATTGCCCTGAATCACTGGCTTCGCCGCTTATTACAGGACATTGAAAGCGGCTTGGCGTTTTCCCATGCGTTGGAACAACAAGGGTTATACTTAACCTATCAGGAGCGTCAACTGATTCAGGTGGGCGAAATGACAGGCAAACTTGCTGCCGTTTGCCAAGAAATCGCGCAACATAAACAACAAACATTGGCGTTGCAACGCAAGATTCAGAAAATCCTGCTTTATCCTTTGCTGGTGCTCGGCATCTCATTCATTTTAACCGCACTTTTATTGTTGTTTATCGTGCCGCAATTTGCCGCCATGTATGACAACAGCAACGCGCAACTGCCCGCGTTCACGCAGGTTTTACTAGCCCTTTCCCAAGGCTTGCAGGATTATTGGTTCGCCTTGCTCATTTTTATTACGCTGACCGTGACGTTAGTCCGTTTTCGACTCAAACATTCGCCTTGGCTTAACCGACAAAAAACCAAGTTAATTAACAGTATTCCGTTGCTCAATCGCATTGTGCAACTCTCCCGCCTGGTGGGTTTCAGTCGCAGTTTATTTCTAATGTTACAGACAGGCATTCCGCTGCATCAGGCGCTGCAATCTTTTCTGCCGAGGCAACAAAGCTGGCAAACCAAACCGCAACAGCAAGGCGATTGGCTATTAATTGCGGAAGTACAATCGGCGCTGCATTGGATCCAACAGGGTTATCCGTTCTCCGCCAGCGTAAGCGGACAAATCTTCCCACCGGCGGCACAACAAATGCTGCAAGTCGGCGAGCAAAGCGGTCAGTTGCCGAAAATGCTGCAATTTATCGCTAACGATCATCAGCAACAGTTGGATCACCAAATCGATCTGCTATCACAAATGCTGGAACCGTTGTTAATGGTGATTATCGGCGGGCTGATCGGTTTGATTATGCTCGGTATGTATTTACCGATTTTCAACATGGGCTCGCTGGTACAATGATGTGGCTGCTTTTTTTGCTTGGCGGCGTACTATGTGGCTGGCGCGTTCATCATTATGTGGAACATTTCGCCGACAACCTAAACCGCGAAGTTTATACCGCTTACACGGAAATTTACCCGCAAAATCCACCGCACTTTATGGTGGAAAAGTCTATTCTGAAACCACTCAAACGGCATTTCTCCGCACGCCTTTATCGCCTTTTATTTGCCTTATTGTTCATTATTTGTTACGCCATCAATGAACCATTACAAGCCCTTTGCTTTGCACTGTATGGCACCTTATTAATTGCCATTTCCCTGGTGGATTGGCACTATCGCCTAATTTCACCCGCCTTATGCCAAGCCCTGTTCGCCCTCGGCTTAGGCGCAGCATACTGGCAAATCGGCACATTAACGTTGGCGCAAAGCCTGCAAAGTGCGGTCATTTTTTTCGGTGTTTTTTATGCCATCTACCACGCCGCAAAATGGTACTACCGACAGGAAGCCCTCGGACGCGGCGATTATTGGCTGGCACTGGGCTTAGGCGTTTTTCTCCCGGTACACCGACTTCCCGTTTTTTTATTCCTCGCCTGCTTTTTCGGCTTACTATATGCCGCCTACGCCAAATACCGACACCGTGCACTCAACGCCGTGCCTTTCGGCCCCTTTATGTCCCTCGCCGGCGTGGTCTGTTTATTGCTTAATTGATGTCATGAACGTATGATCGCACTATCATTGATTAAACAAAGGAAACAACATGACTTATGTGGTCGGGTTAACCGGCGGGATCGGTAGTGGCAAAAGCACGGTTGCCGATTTGTTTGCCGAACTTGGCGTGCCGGTGATTGATGCGGATGTGGTAGCGCGTCAGGTGGTAGAAAAAGGATCGCCGTTATTAGCGGAAATCACAAAACATTTCGGCGCGGAAATTTTGCTTGCCGACGGTTCGCTCAATCGCGCTGCCTTGCGGGAGAAGGTATTTGCCGATGAATCGCAAAAACAGTGGTTAAATCAACTATTGCACCCCGCCATTCGTTGCGAAATGTTAAAGCAGTTGGCGGCGCAACGTGCGCCTTATTGTCTTTTTGTGGTACCGTTGTTAATTGAAAATAACCTGACCACCTTCTGCCAACGGGTGTTGGTGGTGGATGTGAGTGAGCAAACCCAATTGGAACGGGCAAGTCGGCGGGATAACAATCGGTTGGCACTCATTAAAAATATTATGCAATCGCAAGTCAGCCGCACGGAACGCTTAACACACGCCGATGACGTAATTAATAATGACGAGGATTTAGCCCGAAGCCTGCCTCAACTGAAGCAAAAAGTGCTAGACTTGCACCACCTCTATTTACAACTTGCGGAGACATTCAATGAGCGATGAAACCTTTACTGTGCCCTGCCCGATTTGCCACAAAGCGGTAGTCTGGTCGGAGCAAAGCCCTTATCGTCCGTTTTGTAGCAAACGCTGTCAGTTAATTGATTTAGGCGAATGGGCGGCGGAAGAAAAAGCCATTCCATGCGAAACCGCTGATTTCGCGGCAAACGGTTTGTTAAACGAAGACAATGATTGGGTAAAACACTAATGCACATTCAACACGAGCAAAATGCGGAACAGGGCGCATTCTTTATTTTAGACGAGCAGCAGCGACGCATTGCCGAACTCACCTATTTTTTCATTGACGACAACACCATTAACGCCAACCACACCTACGTGTCGGAAGCCCTGCGCGGGCAAGGCGGGGCGGATAAGCTATATCAGGCGTTGGTGGCGTTCGTTCGAGGAAAACGGCTCAATCTCAAACCGACCTGTAGCTACATTGCAAAAAAATGGCAGCGCGACCAGGCGCAGGATTGAGATCTTGACATTATCTTGCTAAAATCCACCGCACTTTATGTGCAAACATAAATTGTTCGGACGAAGGTAGCTGGAGAGCGGGGAATCGACCCCACGCCGACGAGGTAAAATCTTTCAGGCGCGATGGCAGGGACTGTTACTGGACGAACCCTTGGAGAGATCCAAGGTACTTTTAAAGCGCCTACTTTCAAGGTAGCGACTTTTTAAGTGCTAATGGACGCCGAAGGCGCAAAGAAGCGTAATCAAACAACGCTTTTCAAACGCTCAGGCAAAAGGACAGGGGCAGGAGATATTCGGTTAGCGTTAACTCAAGGCAATTGAGTTAATTTTTATTTTATTGATCCGCAACATTCTTTTCGCCTCCTTGTAATTTGGTTATTTACGAGGAACCTCAAATGTCACTAGAAGACGTTTTATCTGCAATAAATACTTTCGTATGGGGACCGCCCCTACTCATTTTGTTATCCGGCACGGGATTATATTTAACTCTGCGTCTTGGCTTCATTCAAATCACCCAACTGCCGCGCGCATTGCGCTATTTATTCAAACGGGATGCCGGGCTTCAACAAAAAGGTGACGTGTCCTCTTTCGCCGCGCTATGCACCGCCCTTGCCGCCACCATCGGCACGGGAAATATCGTGGGCGTTGCCACTGCCATACAGGCGGGCGGACCGGGAGCGATCTTCTGGATGTGGCTGGTGGCGTTGCTCGGCATGGCGACCAAATACGCCGAATGTTTGCTGGCGGTAAAATATCGCGTGCGGGATAAAAATGGTTTTATGGCGGGCGGTCCGATGTATTACATTGAACGCGGACTCGGTTTAGGCTGGTTGGCGAAGCTGTTTGCCATGTTCGGCGTGTTGGTGGCATTTTTCGGTATCGGCACCTTCCCGCAAGTAAACGCCATCACCCACGCCATGAACGACACCTTCAGCATTCCGATTCCTGCGACGGCGGCGGTTATCACCATTTTAGTGGGCTTGATTATTCTCGGCGGGGTAAAACGTATCGCTTTGGTGTCCTCTTACATCGTGCCGTTTATGGCATTATCTTATGTCGCTACTTCCATCGTCATTGTGCTGTTAAATTTAGAAAAAATTCCGACCGCACTTCAGTTAATCGTTCACAGTGCTTTCAATCCTGAAGCGGCATTGGGCGGCGCGCTGGGCTTTAGCGTCATGAAAGCTATTCAATCGGGCGTGGCGCGGGGGATTTTCTCTAATGAATCAGGCTTAGGAAGTGCGCCTATTGCCGCTGCTGCCGCGCAAACCAAAGAGCCGGTGCGCCAAGGGTTAATTTCCATGACCGGCACATTCCTTGATACGATCATTGTCTGCACCATGACAGGCATTGTGTTGGTGCTTACCGGCGCCTGGCAATCGCCCGGCATGGAAGGCGCCGCCGTCACCAATTTCGCCTTTTCCAGCGGTTTAAACTCCTCCATCGGTGCGACTATTGTGACCATTGGCTTGCTGTTCTTCGCCTTTACGACAATTCTCGGCTGGTGTTATTACGGCGAACGCTGTTTTGTGTATTTGGTCGGGATCAAAGGCATTAAGCTTTACCGCGCCGTGTTCATTGCCTTGGTGGGCTACGGGGCGTTTATTCAGTTAAATCTCATTTGGATTCTGGCAGATATCGTCAATGGTCTAATGGTTTTCCCGAATTTGGTGGCGTTAATCGGCTTACGTAAAGTGGTGATTGAGGAAACCAAAGATTATTTTGCCCGTTTGAAAACCAATAAACGCGACCTGGATGAAATGGCGTAATGTAGTGGTGTAAAAGTGGATATTCAAAAACAATATCCACTTTATCATAACAAGTTTAGTTCACAAAAAAGGTTTCTTTTTTCAAGTATCAGACCCAGATCATATTTTTCGGATTTTCTCCTCCAACCATCAAAAAAAACCTTGAAAAGTCCGATCAACATAACTATGTTGTAACTAAGGATTTTAACCGGGTCTTCGACCCATTCACAACAATAAGAGGTAAATGCTATGACATTAAATATCACAAGCAAACAAATGGATATCACCCCTGCAATCCGTGCCCACGTTGAAGAACGGCTCAGCAAACTGAAAAAATGGCATACCCAACTGATAAATCCTCACTTTATTTTAAATAAAACCCCTAAGGGCTTCTCTGTTGATGCTTCCATCGGCACCCCGTTCGGCAATCTGATTGCCAGTGCCGAAGAGGAAGATATGTACAAAGCCATCAACGACGTAGAAGAAAAATTGGAGAGACAGCTCAATAAGCTACAGCACAAGAGTGAATCCCGCCGCGCAGAAGAACGCTTAAAAGATTCGTTTAATGAATAAAAAACACCTGTGAAAATGACCGCACTTTTCACAGTGCGGTTTCTAATTTTTCCCCCCTTGTTCTTTCCTACAAACAAGCCATTTATCAATGGATAACTTATTGCTAGAATACAGCTTCGCTTTCTTTAAATTTATATAAGGCTAAGGAATGTTAAAAAAAATTATTTTTTCTGTAGTTACGCTACTATTAGTCGGATGTGCAGATGATCCTATAACACCAATCCCAGGGGAATTTGCCGGCGCCGATTATCTACTATCCGACATTGATGCAAAACGTTGGGCCTTTGATAGTAAACAAGCAGAACAGTGTATTTACCCTAATTTAACCCGAATACAAAAAGAACATTTTTCTCGAGAAGATACTTATATTTATTCTCAATACATACTTTTATATCCATTAGAAAACATCATCGGAGAAAAATACTTAAAAATAATTCAAAATGATGAAAAATCTATGTTATACGCTACTTATCAATATAAGAAATTTAAGTTTGAAGAAGTTGAGTATTTAGATAATCTTAAATGCCAAACCTTACGTACTAATGCCCGCGATGATTTAGATGTAGTTAAAGGTAAATATAAAAATGGTATGATTGAAGAAAAGAAAACCGAAAGTGGAGAGAATTCGGATCAAGGAGTTGCTACCAGTGAAAATAGATTCTTCTTTGATATCATAAAATGGGGTACTACATTGCTACTCTAATATTCCGGAAAAACCAAACGTACTTCAGAAAGCAAGTGTACGTTTTATTGTGATGCCCATAAAAAACGTATTTATTCAATGAAAAACCCTTGCCAACAGGACAAGGGCGATGGTAAAAAATGAGTTAAAAACTAACCCATACCGTATTTTTTTAATTTTTTACGCAATGTACCGCGGTTAATGCCAAGCATTGTTGCCGCACGGGTTTGGTTACCACGGGTATATTGCATCACCATATCTAACATCGGATGTTCAACTTCTGCCAAGACCAATTCGTAAAGCTCATTTACATCTTGACCATCCAATTGAGACAAGTAGTTTCTTAAAGCCTGTTTTACCGAATCACGCAGAGGTTTATTGGTTACTTGTGACTGAGAATTTAATACTGAAACCGTTAACGCTTCAGCCGGATTGCGTTGTTGTTCTAACATTGTTCTATCCATGTAAATCAATTAACTTAAAAAATTGCTCTAACGCGTGTAATTGCTCTTTCGCAGAGGTTAGCGCATTAAAACGTTGCTTAAAAACAGAATCGGGGTGAATATCCTGTAAGTACCAAGCGATATGCTTGCGTGCGATGCGATACCCTTTTTCTTCGCCGTAAAACCGATGAAGATCGCGGATATGCTGCAAAATCACACTACATTTTTCTTCTAAACTTGGTTCCGCAACGATCGAATGTTGCTCAATTAAGCCGACCACCGTTTGAAACAACCAAGGTCGCCCCAATGCACCACGTCCGATCATTATGCCGTCCGCCCCCGTGTAATCGAGAACGAATTTGGCTTGTTCGGCAGAAGTTATATCGCCGTTGGCAATCACCGGAAGGGAAACATTTTGCTTCACCGCTTTAATGGAATCGTATTCCGCCACACCTTCAAATTTACAGGCGCGCGTACGACCATGCACGGTGAGCGCTTGAATTCCGCTTTGTTCTGCGATTTTGGCGATTTCTACACAATTTCGATTTTCCATATCCCAACCTGTGCGAATCTTCAAGGTTACCGGAACCTTAACTGCTTTCACCACAGCCTCAAGAATCCGTCGAACCAAGTCAGGATATTGCAAAAGGGCGGAACCCGCCATTTTACGATTCACCTTTTTTGCCGGACAGCCCATATTAATATCGATAATCTGAGCGCCGTATTCCACATTCACTTGAGCGGCTTGCGCCATTTCATCAGGATCGGAACCCGCGATTTGTACGGCATTAATCCCTGCTTCTTGGTGATGCGCCAAGCGCAGTTTCGATTTCTCGGTATGCCATACCTGTGGATTGGTTGACATCATTTCGGAGAAGGTCAAACCTGCACCATAATTGGCGCAAATTCGCCGAAAAGGCAGATCGGTAACACCTGCCATAGGAGCCAATAAAATGCGATTTTTTAATTGATAATAACCAATGCGCACCGCGACCCCACTACTTTCCGGCAACTTGACCAAATACCCTTGCCAACCGACAAGGTGGGCTATCATACGCACTTTTAAGGCGTTTGAAAAGTGTATTTTTTAGACAATCTGTAAATTTTTTTCATTCTTTTAACTTCGTCAAATTTCTGAAAAAAAATCATAAGAAAGGCTTGACATTATCCATAAATTTTATATGGATTTTGAAGTAATTGAAGGGGGAAAACAAAAAGTGCGGTGATTTTTTTCACTGTTTTTCAGCGCTTGAAAACACCGCTAAAAACCACCACACTTTTATGTCATAGGGCATGATTCAACATCTCAGCTTGCCCGTAATCCGACACCATTCTTCACGTTCTGCCACCGGCGCCAACACAAAACCCTCGGCATAAGCATCGCACACGGACTGCGCCTGGGTTGCCAGAATGCCCGACAACCCCAAATCGCCGTTTGGTTGCACCAGTTGGCTAATCACGGGATAAAGCTCTTTTAACGGCCCAGCGAGAATGTTCGCCACCACTACATCGGCGTTTAAATCCGACGGTCTTTCATCAGACAAACATAGCTGTAAACGATCGGCGACGCCGTTTTGCTCCGCATTATTGCGACTTGCCAGAATCGCCTGCGGATCGATGTCAATACCTACCGCACTTTTTGCCCCCAGTTTCAACGCCGCAATAGCAAGAATGCCGGAACCGCAACCGAAATCAATCACAGTTTTGCCTTGCAAACCTAAGCCGTCCAGCCACTCCAGGCATAACGCCGTAGTCGGGTGGGTTCCCGTACCGAACGCCAGCCCCGGATCAAGCATCACGTTCACCGCATTCGGATCAGGCACTTCACGCCAACTCGGACAAATCCACAAGCGCTTGCCGAATTGCATCGGGTGGAAATTATCCATCCATTCACGTTCCCAATCTTTATCTTCGATTTGCTCGATTTTATAAGCGGCATGATTGTCCAAATACTTTGCCTGTTTAAGCTGCGTCACCACCGCGTTCATGTCGGTTTCCGCATCAAACAAAGCAATCACATCCGTATTACCCCACAAACGGGTTTCCCCCGGCAGCGGCTCAAAAATCGGCGTGTCCTGACTGTCCATAAAAGTCACTGATACCGATCCGATTTCTTCTAAGAAATCACTGAGTTGCTCTGCCTTTTCGTTAGTACTGTTCAGGCGAATTTGAATCCAAGCCATACTTATTCCTTATTATTTCCCGTAACCTTCGTAATAATAAGATTGCTCAATACCTTTAAAAATCATCTCACGGTTATTCACATCATCAGTCAAATTACTTTGTAATAAAAAGCGAATTTCCAAATCATTAATCGGACTGCGCTCCATAGCTTGTAAATACAACGTTTTATCTACATTTTGCCAATTAACCACTTTGCCTAAGTTTTTCTTTAAAATTAAATCTAACCAAATACGGGTTGAACGTCCATTTCCTTCCAAAAACGGATGCGCAATATTCATTTCCACATATTTGTTAATAATGTCTTCAAAACTGCTTTCGGGCATTTGCTCTATTTTCCCTAACGCCTCCTTTAAATAAAGCGAGTTGGCAAAACGAAAATTTCCCTTGGAAATATTTTGTTCCCGAATCACGCCGGCAAACTCATACAAATCTTGAAATAAATAGCGATGAATCTGCTGCAATCCCCGCGTAGTTCCCACTTCCATTTGATGAATATCACCCGTTTCAAACAAGCGGTAAGCATTTTCTAAACTGTGCTGATCTGTTTTTTTCATTGAATTCACCCGTTATTTTCACCGCACTTTATCAGCAATTCCTCCTATTTTATTTCCCACCCAAAACGCCGCCAAGCCGAAAACCAGCGCCGGGACAATAGGGTTGAAGCCGAATAATTTAATGCCGAATTGGGTGAGCAAAATAAATGAGATTAAACCTGCTAACATGGAGCTGATCGCTCCGTAAGCATTGGCTTTATCCCAATATAAGCCGAGTACGATGACCCACAAAAATGCCGCTTCCAACCCACCGAAGGCAAACAGATTCAGCCAAATGATCATATCCGGCGGATTGAGGGAGGCGAAGATTAAAAGTGCGGTCAAAATTAACGTAATTATTGAGGAGATTCGCCCGATACGTTTTTGATTTTGCGCCGCCTGTGGTTTTGTCGCTAAATATAAATCCTTCACGAAAATGGAAGAAGATTGAATCAGCTGCGCATCCACCGTAGACATGATTGCCGACATCGGCGCAGCAAGGAAAATGCCCGCGACGATAGGCGGTAACACTTGTAACATTAGGCTTGGAATGACTTTGTCCGACACTGTTAAAGCCGGCACTACAACACGACCTAATGCACCCGCCAAGTGCATACCTAACATAACCACCGTCAACACAATAGTGCCAATAAGCATACCACTGTGCAAGGCTTTGCTGTCTTTAAATGCCATGCAACGTACCGCCGTGTGCGGCAAGCCGACTACACCAAAGCACACCAAAATCCAGAAGGACGCCATGAATTGAAAATCCAGCATGTCGTTCGGTCCGTACGGGCTAACCAGGCCTGGGTCGATTTCAGTTAATTTTTTGACCGCACTTTCTACGCCGCCCACCTGATAAATCACACCGACCAATAACACAATGGTACCTAAAATCATCACTGTGCCTTGGATGGTATCCGTCAGTACCACCGCGCGGAAGCCGCCGACAAAGGTATAAATCCCCACTGTCAGGGCAAAAATCAACAAGGCTTGGGTATAAGGAATGCCGATGGTAGTCTCCAATAAACGGGCGCCGCCGATAAACTGCACGGTCATGGCGGCAAAAAAGGCGATAAGCAACGCCACACAGGCAATCCACACTAAATATTTGTTTTTGTAGCGATACAGAAGCAGATCGTTGATTGTTAAAGCGTTGGTTTTGCGGGAAAGTAATGCGAATTTTTTCCCCAAAGCACCGAGCGCCAACCACACTGCCGGCACTTGAATCATGGCAAGCAACACCCAACCCAAGCCGTATTTATACGCGGCACCCGGTCCGCCGATGAAAGAACTGGCGCTGGCATAAGTGGAGGCGGTGGTCATGGCGAGTACAAAGCCTGTCATGGAGCGGTTGCCCACGTAATATTCGGAAAGAAAATCGCCGCTTTTTTGGCGTTTAACATAAGCGTAAATCGCCGCGCCGAATACAAACGCCAAATAAATCACTAACGGAAAAATAATGCCTAAATTCACTGTTTATTCTCCGTCATGTTTTGCGTTTGGGATTCCACATCCAACGGAATATCCTGAAATACAATTTTAATCAGCCAATATGCCACCACAATAAACAGAATCGGCAGATAAATACAGGCAAGTTCAAACCACAACGGAAAACCCATAGGACCGTGCGTACCTTTTGGCAAATACGCGCATAAGCACCAACCGACCACATAAAGCAGCGTTAAACCCAGCGACCACCGCGCTTCTTTCGTGGCTTGTTTATAGCGTTGTTGTAAATCCATTACATCATCCTTCATTGAAAACCTTAAAAAGTTTTGCTCATTTCTAAATAAATCCGGTTTTTATCATAACGATAAAACGGATGATTGCTGTCGTTTTTTTGATACGACCAGGTTAGTTTAGGAGTGATGCCTAAAAAGTACAGGTTACGATGCCATACAGTAAGTGCGGCTTGATATTCGTTGTTTTTTTGGCGAATGCTAAAGAAATCAATGTTGTTATAAGTTCGTCTGGCATAGGCAAGGGAAATGCGGGTAGAAATGCCCAACGGCCATTCCTGCACCCAGCCCAAACGAAGATTTTTACGCTGATAGGCATTATCGCTATCGCGGGTATTTTCACGGTTGTAATCCACCCCGGCAAACCAATATTGACCGCTGTAAGGCAAGAATAACAAGGTGTTCGACCACAAATAATTATTGCCGCTTAAATGTTTGCGCTTCACATAACGCTGTTCGCCATACTCAAGTGCGGTGGAAATTTGCCACATTTTATGGAACCAATGGCTTAATTCAAAACGTACACCGGAGTTTTTAGAAAATTGCTTCATAGCATCACTGCCGGAAGATCCGCCGGAATACCAACGACGTTCGGTGAAAGGCAACAACACCACTTCGGTATTTGCCGTTTGATAGCCCAAGCCTGCCCCGATACGGGCGTTGAATTCGTTATATTTCTTGTTATCCCAATAATATTTGCCTTGTCCGTCCCAAATAAATTTGGCGAAGACATTTTTTGGCAGCGACCATTTCTTTTCACTACTGAGATAATAAGAAAGCCCGTGTGCCGATTCGCGCTGCCACGCCTGCCAGCCACCGATACGTGTGCCCGCTTTTGGTGCATTACTGACGTTCGATTCATTTAAAAAACTAATACCGCTGCTGATTCTCCATTGATCACGTTGGTTGATCGCCGTTAAATACTGATCGATCACGTGCTGTGATTGTTCGTCATTCACTTCCGCACGGAGTTTTTGAAACTGATCTTTTGCCGCTTCGTTATCATTATTCAAAAATAACGCGTGCGCCAATTGATAACGCAACTGCAAAATATCGGGGCGTTGTGCAAACAAAGTGCGATATTCCTGCACCGCACGGGAATAATTCCCTTGTTTGGTCGCTATAATGGCCTCCGCCCAAGCTAACAAAAATGGATCCTGCTGTGGCAGATTCTGGTATAACGGCAACAGCAGTTCCACCGCCTCCGTATTATTCTGCAGCACTGCCGGAATCAATCCGCGAATAATTAAATCAGGATGCTTCGCCAGCTCTTCTTTGGTGATGGAAAGCGTGTGCTTATTATCGCTACTCTCTGTTTGCACCGGCTGCGGTTGCGCAAGCTGAGGTTTCGCCACCTGAATGCGCTCTTCCGGCAAATTATTTCTCGGTTCCGGTCTCTCTTCGGCGTAGACCATACTTGTTGCTGCAAGTGACAAAGCAAAAAATAAAAAAGAATGGTTAAGTTTCATTGCGTATAAATTTGTAGAAATGAATAAAGCAAGCCGTGGCTTGCTTTATTCTATTCATTAAGAACTATGGATTAGGTTTAGCACTGTCATCTTTTTTTGCACCAAACGCACCATACCAAGGTTTCTCTCCTGATCTATGAAATGCGCCAGCCAATGCCTCTGCATTATTACCATAGAACTTACCTTCCACGGCAGCTTCACCGGATAAATGCTCAGATTTAGCTTTTCCCTCAAAACTGTTGTTAGAAATAGTCGCATTCATATTAATTACTTGAGAATCAGCGGACATCCCTGTACGTTCTAAAGTTCCTGGTCCAAAAATAAATTTACCATCTAATTTTTTAGACCCAAAATCAGCTCTAATTTCTGCTTTACCTTTTGTAATTTGATCACCGACCCCGATAGGAGCACCATCTCTCTTCTGACCAGCTATAACCACACTGCCTAAGTATTTAACTTCGCCTACACTAGGTATATCTTTGGCAGTTTTACCATTATAAAATACTTGATCATTAGGCAAATCTTCTGTCTTAGAAAATAAATAACCATACTGATAAAGGCTATTGTTCTCGCCTATAAAACTATAACTATCAGAATCTTCAAGTAGATTAATTTTATGTCCACCAATATCTAACGCTTTTAGATTTGAATTACTATTTATTGAAGTTTTTGATACATTACCTTTTTCTGAAACTGAAAATACAGCGCCAGTATTAACTACAGGTGCCGGAGAACCGGAACCACCGCCACCACTGCCGCAAGCTGCAACGGTTAATGACGTTAATACAATAAGACTCAATTTTGAAATTGAGTGTTTAAAATTACTCATAAAAAAACTCCTTAGAAATTAACGTAATAGTCTGATATTTAATTAATAATCCACTAAATTTTATAACTGCTTGAAATTTTTAAGTGGACGTAATCGCATGAACTGCCTGGGCAGTTTAACACAATAAACAAAATACGTTTATTGAAAATTAATAAAAGTGCGAAAAAACCGGAATATTTTATTCATAAGCTCATTTCTTTGCTTACCCATCCCTAAAAAGTTCTTTAACACATTGAAAAAACGTTATTTTTTCTGACCGCACTTTATTAAATTAAGTTAAGGCTAAATATACGGCTTATTCGTGCATGCCTAATTTTTTCTCCAAGTAGTGAATATTGGTGCCACCTTTTTGGAAGTTTTCATCGTCTAAAATCAAATCATGTAACGGGATATTAGTTTTAATACCGTCTATGATGGTTTCTGATAGTGCATTTTGCATACGACGAATCGCCACTTCACGGGCGTCACCGTAAGTGATGAGCTTAGCGATCATAGAATCATAATGCGGCGGAACCGTATAACCGGCGTAAATATGGGAATCCCAACGCACACCCAATCCGCCCGGCGAGTGTAAATGCACCACTTTGCCCGGCGAAGGCAGGAAGGTTTTCGGATCTTCCGCGTTAATACGGCACTCAATAGCGTGCCCTTTCACTTTAATATCTTCCTGTTTAAAAGAAATCGGCAAGCCAGAGGCGATACGCAATTGCTCTTTTACCAAATCCACACCGGTGATCATTTCAGTCACCGGGTGCTCTACCTGAATACGGGTGTTCATTTCAATGAAATAGAATTCACCGTTTTCATACAAGAACTCAAAAGTGCCCGCACCACGATAACCGATTTCGACGCAGGCTTTCGCACAACGGGAACCGATGTCGCGACGTACTTCTTCGGTAATGCCCGGTGCCGGTGCTTCTTCCACCACTTTTTGGTGGCGACGCTGCATGGAGCAATCACGTTCCGCAAGATATACCGCGTTGCCATGGGTGTCGGCTAACACTTGGATTTCCACATGGCGCGGATTTTCCAGGTATTTTTCCATATAAACCATGTCGTTGTTAAAAGCGGCTTTGGCTTCCGCTTTGGTCATGGCAATGGATTCTTCCAAGGCATCTTCGCTACGCACCACGCGCATACCACGACCGCCACCGCCACCGGAGGCTTTAATAATAATCGGGTAGCCGATACGTTTGGCGATTTCTTTATTTTTCACGATGTCGGAACTTAACGGACCGTCAGAACCTGGCACGCAAGGCACGCCGGCTTTTTTCATGGCGTTAATGGCAGATACTTTATCACCCATTAAACGAATCACATCGGCGGTAGGACCGATAAAAATGAAGCCTGAACTTTCCACCTGTTCGGCGAAATCGGCATTTTCAGAAAGGAAACCATAACCCGGGTGAATGGCATCGGCACCGGTCACTTCGGCGGCGGCAATAATCGCCGGGATATTTAAATAACTTTTTGCCGATTGGGCAGGACCGATACATACGGTTTCATCGGCAAGCAAAACGTGTTTCAACTCACGGTCTGCGGTGGAATGTACGGCGACGGTTTTAATGCCTAATTCTTTGCAGGCGCGCAAAATTCGCAGTGCGATTTCACCGCGATTGGCAATGACAACTTTTTCTAACATAATCAATCCATTCTTTGTTTAAATTATGGTCTGTTGTGCTAATTATTCGATAATAATCAACGGCTCATCAAATTCAACAGGGTCACCATCATTTACCAGAATAGCTTTAACTACGCCTGCTTTATCCGCTTCAATGCGGTTCATCATTTTCATCGCTTCAACGATACAAAGAGCGTCGCCCGCTTTCACGCTTTGCCCCACTTCAACGAACGCTTTCGCTTCAGGACTTGGGCTACGATAGAACGTTCCCACCATCGGAGAACGGATTTTGTGTCCGGCAACTTCTTCGGAAGCCGCAGGCGCTGCAGCCGGAGCAGCACTTGCTGCCGGTGCGGATGGCGCCGGTGCGACAACAGGCGCAGCCGATGCCGCCATTGGCACGGTATATTGAACGGAAGCCGGAGAACCGCGATTAATACGAACCGATTCCTCACCTTCGGAAATCTCAAGCTCCATAATGCCCGATTCTTCAACGAGTTCGATTAATTTTTTAATTTTACGAATGTCCATAATTGTTTCCTAAAAGATGCAAATTTCAACCGCACTTTTCGTGAAAAAAGTGCGGTCCGGATTAAGTTTAAATTTTCGCCCGAGAGATTACCTGAAAATAATCATTTTGGCGACAAAATTCTGTTATTTTTCGTCAATTTTCGCTGAATTTCGCTTTTCCGCCAAATAACTTAACGCGAACTGCAAAGCAAACTCATAGCCCTGTGCGCCACAGCCGCAAATCACGCTTTCCGCCACATCGCTGAAATAAGAATGATGACGGAACGGCTCGCGTTTATAAATGTTGGACAAATGCACTTCCACGAACGGAATCGCCACCGCCAATAACGCGTCTCGCAAGGCAACACTGGTATGCGTGTAAGCAGAAGGATTAATGATAATAAAATCCACTTTTTGAAAACTTTGATGGATTTGTTCGATTAACTTTTCTTCGCTATTGGCTTGAAAGCAGGTTAATGTGACGCCTTGCAGCCCCGCCAGCTGGTGCATTTTGGCTTCGATCATGCCTAAAGATACATGCCCGTAATGGCTCGGTTCACGCACACCTAACATATTCAAATTCGGACCATTTAACAGCAAAATATTGAATTTTGATGACATATTCTACTCCTCTCATTCATTTTGCGTACTAAGGATTTTCCACTTTTCGACTGCATGAATCTGTAAAACGTCGCGAAAACCCACCGCACTTTTAATCTACTTTAACTACGCTAACAAATTCGGAATCCAATCCCACCAAAGGCAAATCGGAACCCGGCCAGCGTCTCACCAATTGATAATCCATTAAACTTAACGTATCCAACCCCGGCGTAACATTCGGCGTATATTGTTGCGCCATGCGCGCCAGTTGAGTCAGCCCGAAACTGCTTTCGATACCGGAACTGATCACCGCTTTAATTCCCAGTGCGTGCGCCTGTTCAATCAATGCGGCACAGCGTTCGATAGAGCCCACCAAGGTCGGTTTAATCACAATCGCCGCCAAGTGCGGTTCTTTTTCCACACAAAAATCAGGCTCGCGCACGCTTTCATCCCAGGCGATATTAATGCCCGTTTCGGCGGCAAATTGACGGCTTTCTTCACGAGTTTTGCACGGTTCTTCCAAAAATTGGATACGCGCACGATGCTCGGGCTTCACATATTTGGCGAAAAGCTGCGCTTTGGCCGGCGTCCAGCTACGGTTGGCATCCAAGCGAAGTTGCAAATCGGGAATGGCTTCCAACAACATATCCGCAATCATACCATCGCGGTTGGCTTCATACATGCCCACTTTAATTTTGGCGACCTTTTCGCCCTGCATTTGATCCAACGGCTCATACAATTCGTCGGGATCGCCATAACACAACGGCGCCACCTGATAATTCCCCTCATCGCCCAATCTGCCTTTCATTTCCACCAACGCACAACTTAAACCGAACGCCACGGAAGGGTATAAATCCGGTGTGAGTTCCAATTTCACATTGCAGCTGCGGGATTGATCCCATTTCTCCAGCCATTCGATCGCCTGCGCTTGCGCTTCGTCCAAGGTTTCACGGCTAAATTCCGGCAACGGCGCAATTTCGCCCCAACCTTCATTTTGCCCACAGCAAACTTTCACCAATAAGCCCTCGCGTTTTTTCAAAAAACGATTACGTAAAATCAGTTGGGAATCGACGGGAATGGAATAGCGGTAAAGATTATAACTTCGATTCGTCATAGTTTTCTCTTTGATAAAAGACTTGACCTACACGATCAATATGTTCAATGAAATCAGGATTTGACAGTTGATGATAAATAGATAAATCAAATAAATACGGCGAATAGGAATCATCTAATTCACCCGCAATCTTCAACAACACAGAATAAGTAAGATTTTCACCTTTTAAGGTTAAATCAACATCGGAACCTTCCCGATAGTTTCCCTTCGCTCTGGAACCATAAATAACTGCCGTTTCAATCTCAGGATATTTTCTCAAAATCGAATGGATCTGCTCAATGGATTTATCGCTTAATCCAAATTTTGACATAATTTTTCAACCCGTTGTTTAAATTGAAGAAAAAGGGGTAAATAAAGTGTCATAATTTTACTAAACTCTTGAGCCAGGATTTTTTCATCATAGGTATGTACGGTGATATTTCGACTTTTCACCATTTCAAGCCATATATCACCTTGTTGAATCAATCCGCGATTAAACGCCATGCGAGTGGTGGTACGGGAACCCAAAATATCCGCAACACCTTCCGCCTGTAAAATATCTTGCATTAATTTCCATGCCAGTTCATGGGTAAACTCAAAACGCTGAATAATGCCTTCCTTAATAATATCAAGGTTGGTATCTGCATACTCATGAAGTGCGGTTTCAAGTTGATTTAACGCTCGCTTATAATTTTCAAAGCGTTGTTTCCAACGAACATCATCTTGCTGCATATTCTATTCCTAATGAGTTAACCGTACGAAGCAGGGAAATTATGGATTACGTTTGAACTTGCCGAAATCCGGAGCGCGTTTTTCGTTGAAGGCGTTGCGCCCTTCCTGCCCTTCTTCGGTCATGTAGAACAACATGGTGGCGTTGCCGGCGAGTTCCTGCAAGCCGGATTGACCGTCGCAATCCGCATTTAACGCCGCTTTCAGGCAACGTAAGGCAATCGGGCTGTTGCGTAACATTTCACGACACCAGCGCACGGTTTCTTTTTCCAGCTCGGCATAAGGCACAACGGTGTTCACCAAGCCCATATCCAAGGCTTCCTGCGCATTGTATTGACGGCACAGGAACCAGATTTCGCGCGCTTTTTTCTGACCGACGATACGCGCCATGTAGCTTGCGCCCCAGCCGCCGTCGAAAGACCCTACTTTCGGTCCGGTTTGCCCGTAAATGGCGTTATCGGCGGAAATGGTGAGATCGCACATCATGTGTAACACATGACCGCCACCGATGGCATAACCCGACACCATCGCCACTACCGGTTTCGGGCAGGTGCGGATGTCGCGTTGAAAATCCAAGACGTTCAAATGATGTACGCCGCTGTCGTCTTTGTAGCCGCCGTAGTCGCCGCGCACTTTTTGGTCGCCGCCGGAACAGAACGCTTTTTCTCCTTCGCCGGTCAACACGATGATGCCGATTTTTTCGTCGAAACGCGCGTCGGCAAAGGCGTTAATCATTTCTTTCACGGTTTGCGGACGGAACGCGTTGCGCACTTCCGGGCGGTTGATGGTGATTTTGGCAATGCCGTCGGTGGATTTGTGGTAACGAATATCGGTGTAGCCCGCACTGTGATCGTTCCATTCTACCGGCGCGTAAAGCACATCATCTTTTGGATTTTGCATGAGAAATTCCTGTAAATTAAGGTTAAAAAAGTGCGGTCATTATAGCGGAAGTTTGTGAAATCTGAAAATGAAAAGGGTCGGCATTGACCGACCCTGAGCAGAAGAAAGGAAATTAATTTTTCGCTTTTGCCGCCGCTTTTACGATGACCGCAAATGCCGGAGCTTTTAAGGACGCGCCGCCCACCAATGCACCGTCAATATCCGGTTGGGTGAACAATTCCGCCGCGTTGGCATCGTTTACGGAACCACCGTATTGAATAATCACTTGGTCGGCAACCGCTTGGGATTTTTTCGCGATATGACCGCGAATGAACGCGTGTACCGCTTGCGCCTGTGCCGGAGTGGCGGATTTGCCGGTGCCGATTGCCCAAATCGGTTCGTAAGCAATTACCGCGCCGTTAAAGGCTTCCACGCCTAACAGGTTAATCACCGCGTCAATTTGACGGGCGCACACTTCTTCGGTTTTGCCCGCTTCGTTTTCCGCTTCGGATTCACCGATACACAACACCGGCACCAAGCCCGCTTCTTTTAACGCGCCGAATTTTTTCGCCACGAATTCATCACTTTCTTTGTGATAAGTACGACGTTCGGAGTGACCGATAATGATATATTTCGCGCCGAAATCTTTTAACATTTCGGTAGAAATGTCACCGGTGAATGCGCCTTTCACGTTCACATCAACGTTTTGTGCGCCTAATTGAATGATATTTTCGCCACCGCAGCTGCAACCGCAGTTAGATAATAATTTTTCCGCTTCCGCCAAATACATCACCGGCGGGGCAATTGCCACATCACAACCGGTTACACCGTGCAATTCTTCCTTCAAACCGGTAATTAATTCTCTGGTGAACGCTTTGCTACCGTTTAATTTCCAGTTACCCATAACTAAAGGACGACGAGCCATTTTTTTCTCCTTAATTTAATTGAATAAAAAACTGCGCCTACTATAACAAAAATTGCCCGCTTTTTCGGTAAAAAAATCACCGTTCTAAAAAATTTTCTTTGCAACAGATGATTCTTTTGGGGTAAAAAGATACAATCTACTGTATAAATTTAACAAAAAATGACCAATTGCCCATGATTAAAATTTTCAAAGCTGAACAATGGAACGTAGAAACACTCCTGCCGCTATTTGAGGCATACCGTCTTTCCCACGGCATGGCGGAAAACCCCGAACGGACGCTTACCTTTCTTTCCAATCGTATTCGCTTCGGCGAAAGTATTTTTTTCCTCGCGCTCGATCAATCCCAACAGGCAGTCGGTTTTATTCAGCTTTACCCCCGCCTTTCCTCGCTTCAATTACAACGTTACTGGCAATTAACGGATATTTTCGTGCGCGACGGCAATCAAACGAACGACATTTACACCGCACTTATCGCCAAAGCCAAAGAATTCGTCAGCTACACCCAATCCACCCGCTTGGTGGTAGAACAGGACAGGCAACAACATCATTTGCTGGAACAGGAAGGCTTCCGCCTAAACCCGAAAAAATCGGTGTTTGAATTGAATTTGGCAGGCTGATGAGAGAAAAAGTGCGGTGGAAATTTACAATGAATTTCCACCGCACTTTTGTTGACGTAAGGGCGAACCTACACCCTAAATAATCCGCGAAAACTGCTGTTGTTTGGCTTGTGCGCGGGAATAGGTGTCGAAGCACAAACAAATATTGCGAATCAACAAACGCCCTTTGGCGGAAACGGTGATTTGGGCTTCGCCGATGTCCAGTAAACCGTCGGCGGCTAAAGGCGCCAGCAGTGCTAAATCTTCGGCGAAATGTTGTTTGAAATGAATATTATATTGTTGTTCGATCGGCACGTAAGCGAGTTTAAAGTTACAAATCAATTGCTTAATCACATCACGACGCAGGCAATCTTCTTGCGTCATGGCGAAGCCTTTGTGTAATGCAATGCCGTGCGTATCTACCGCCGTATAATAGGCTTTTAAGTCTTTTTGATTTTGTGCGTAAGTGTCGCCGAGCAGACTGATTGCCGACACGCCCAAACCCAGCAAATCACATTCTTCCTGCGTAGTGTAGCCTTGGAAATTGCGGTGCAGCACGCCTTTTTGTTGCGCAATGGCAAGTTCGTCATCGGGTTTGGCGAAATGATCCATGCCGATAAATTTGTAGCCGGCGTTCCCCAAGGTTTCGATGGTTTTTTGCAGAATTTCCAGTTTTGCTGACGGTTTCGGCAACTGCCAATCCTTGATTTTCGCCTGTCCGGCAAAACGGCTCGGCAAATGAGCGTAGTTGAATACGCTTAGGCGATCGGGGTTGAGTTCAATCACTTTTTGCAACGTGAACATAAAACCGTCAACAGTTTGGAACGGCAAACCGTAAATCAAATCCAGATTGGTGGATTGAAAACCCAGCTCGCGGGCGCGCACCAACAGCGCGTTGACAAAATCCTCATCCTGCTCGCGATTGACCGCTTTCTGTACCTCTTTGTTGAAATCCTGCACACCCATGCTGATACGGTTGAAACCGATGTGACGCAAATGTTTAAGCATGGAAAGTTCGATTTCACGGGGATCCATTTCAATGCTGATTTCCGCGTTGTCGGCGATATTGAAATGATCGCGTAACATTTGCATTAAGCGGGAAGATTGCGCTTCAGTTAAATACGTCGGCGTGCCACCGCCCCAGTGCATTTGGGTTGCCATACGATCTGCAAATAATTTCGACCGCACTTTTATTTCCCTTTCCAGAAAATCCAAATAAATATCCGCTTTGTGCTGATGGCGTGTGATGAGTTTATTACAAGCACAGAAATAGCAAAGTTTGTGGCAAAACGGAATATGGACATATAAGGACAGCGGGCGCTCGAGGTAACGTTGCGCCGCTGCAATGAAGTCTTCATTGGTGTAATTTTCGCTAAATTCCAGCGCCGTCGGATAAGAGGTATAACGCGGACCGGATTGGTTATATTTCTGAATTAATGCTAAATCCCAAATAATCTCGGACATTACATTTTTCCCCCACTTTTTATAACGTTTGAATATCGGTCAACAGCCGATTTAATTCTAATTTAATTTTACTTTCAAGTTCCGCTTCAGCGCTTTCGCGGTGCAAATCCAGGCGCATTCTTTCGTTCTTTTTCAATTCTTTACGCTCATCGTGGGTGGGCATATCTTCCACCGTTTCATACAATTGCCACATGGCAGGATAATGTTTAAGCGCCATGCCCACAGGCTCCAGCAACATTTTCAAACGCAGCACGCCTTCCGACAAATTACAATCACTGCTCAACATAGCTTTGACAATAATTTCAAGGCTTTCTTTAATGCGATTGATACGGTTTCGGCGCGCCTGCTGCAAGGCTTTTTTCTGCTTTTGCAAGGCGAGTAATAAATACACGGCATAGCCGATCATGCCGGCAACAATACACACGGCCGCAATGAGTAAAAGGATTTTCCACATAATCTAAAACGTTTATTTGAATTGATTGATGTCGATTCGCTCGAAAGTGCGGTATAAATCTTCGTCATTTTCCTCATCTTCCGCAATACCCAATTCGGTCATTAATTGCTCGACGCGTGCCAAACATTCATCCACAAATCGTTGATCCTCGGCAGACAATTTTTTGCCTTCATCTAATTGATCCAACAACTGATTTAAGCATTCGTTATTTTCCAACTGTTCCAATTCCAGCATCGGATCCAATTTTGCTTTCGGTTCGGGTTTCGCGGCGGAAGTGGTTGGTGCTTTTTGCGGTTTATTCACAAATTCCACTATTAACGGCACTTTTTTACAGCTGCCGAGACGCGGATCCTGCGCTTCTTTTACCTGTTCGGCATTTTTATTTTCCGCCGCACTGTGACGAGAGCCCGAACTCAAGCCTTTGTGTTTACGCTTTTTCTTTTCTTCACGCGCTTTCGCGTCGAGTTCATAACGTGTGGCTTTGCGACCTGAATGAGGTTGCTCCGGTTTCTTATCGGATTTGCGGGCCGGCATAATATCCGTAAGGCGACGGGTCTTTTTCTGACGGGACATAAATGATCTCTTTTGGCTAATAAAATTGACCGGCGATTGTATCACTCTACGGGCAATTTAACGAGGGGTATTAAAAACGCGCCTGAAAAGCACCGCACTTTTAAGCGTCCGAAGCGGTTTCGGCAGTTGCTTGTAGCGCCAATTTCGCCACTTTTTGCTGTGCACGGCGTTTTTGAAAGAAAGCGCTGAGTTTTTCGCTGCATTCTTGCTGCAACACACCGGCGGTGATTTCGATAGCGTGATTCATTTTGTAATCATCGAAAAAATGAAAACGGGAACCCACCGCGCCGGTTTTGTAATCGGCAGCGCCGAACACCAAGCGTTTAATACGGCTGTGTAAAATCGCTCCGGCGCACATAGTGCAAGGCTCAAGGGTGACGTATAAGGTGGTGTTCAGCAGGCGATAATTTTGCAGCTTTTGTCCGCCTTGACGCAACGCGACGATTTCCGCGTGTGCGGTGGGGTCGGAATGGATAATGGATAAATTCCAACCTTCGCCGATAATCTCGCCCCCCTCGCTCACCAACACCGCCCCCACGGGAATTTCGCCCAAGGCTTCGGCTTTCTCCGCCAACATCAGGGCATGGCGCATAAATTTCTCGTCAAGGTAGATTTGGGATTCAGTCATGGTTGAGTTCATTTGGGGTTAAAGTGCGGTCGGTTTTTAAGGTGTTTTTTTATTTTCCTCGCGATTGACGCTCATTTTCTCCTCGCCCGCTTGCGGGACAAATGCTTGCATTTGAGCGTTGGCTCTGCCAACGACCCCGAAGGGGCGAGCGAAGCGAGTATTGGGTGGAGAAAATCCGTGGGATTTTCGGAGGGAGAGGGAAAATAACTTTCGCCTCCCCTCTCTCTGACAAAAATTGCTGAATACAATTTTCGTCGGTCTCTCTCCCGCAAGCGGGCGAGAGGAAAATAAAAAAACATCTTAAAAAACCAACCGCACTTTCTCGTTATACGGAAAACGGATATTTAATCGGTTCGTGGCATTGGTAGCCCGTGACTTTAAAGTCATCCATAGTAACCCAGGTTTCCAGGTCTTCCAGGGATTTGATGTCCGGATTAATTTCCAGCGTCGGCGACGGGAACGGCTCGCGTTTTAATTGCACGTCGCGCATAAGTTCCAGCTGGTCCTCGTAAATGTGCGCGTTGACGATTTGGTGGAACGCCTGTCCTGCTTTTTTGCCGGTAATTTGCGCCATCAAAGCAAGAAACGTGAACACTTGGATTTGGTTGAAATTCAAGCCGAGCGGCACATCGCAGGAGCGTTGGTAGCTGGTGAGGTAAAGGGTGTCGCCGAGCAGAGAAAAAGTGTGGGTGTGCATACAAGGACGCAAGCAGCCCAGATCAAATTCGCCCGGGTTGTAGAACGTCAAAATCTCGCCGCGATCGTCGATGCCTTTGCTCAGGTTGTTGACGATTTTGCGTAGCTGATCCAAATGCTCGCCGTTCGGTTTGCGCCAGCTTCTGCCCTGCACGCCATACACGCGCCCCATGTCGTCGGTGCCTTTGCGGTGCGGGTTGTTTAACCAGGCTTGGTTTTCGTTGGCGTTGGCGTCCCAGGTCTTGGTACCGAGTTTACGGAAATCGGCGGCATTGTCATAGCCGCGAATATAGCCTAAAAATTCGGCGATGGCGGCTTTCCAGTAGCTTTTGCGGGTGGTAATCAGCGGGAATTGGTTGTTCGCCACGTCGTACGTCAAGTTGGCGTTAATCACCGTTAGGCAGCGTTTGCCGGTACGTTCGTTTTCCACCCAGACGCTTTCGTCAATAATGCGTCGGCACAAATCTAAATATTGTTTCATTTTTTCACCGCACTTTTGTTGTATGCCCAAAGCATGATTAACATGCCGCCGAGAATCATCGGCAGGCAAAGGAGTTGACCGCGCGTGATCACATCAAGGAACAGCTCCACATCCGGCTCGCGCACGTATTCGATAATAAAGCGGAAGCAGCCGTAACCGATAAGGAACAAGCCCGCGACGGAACCCATCGGGCGCGGTTTACGAATAAACCAATTGAGAATCAGGAATAACACCAGCCCTTCCAGAAAGGCTTCATATAGCTGTGACGGATGACGCGGCAGCAGCAACGGATCCGTCGGGAAAATCATCGCCCAAGGCACGTCCGTTTGGCGCCCCCACAATTCCAGGTTAATGAAGTTACCTATACGCCCCATGCCCAAGCCGAAAGGAATTAACGGCGCCACAAAATCCGCCGTCGCCCAGAAATTGCGTTTTTGCGCTTTGGACGTGAGAATCATAGCAATAATCACACCGATTAGCCCGCCATGGAAGGACATGCCGCCTTCCCAAACGCGGAATAAATACAGCGGATCTTGCAGGAAATGGTCGAGATTATAGAAGAACACATCGCCGATACGTCCGCCCAGAAATACGCCCATGAAACCGTTAAATAACAGGGAATCCACTTGCTCCACGGTCCAGCCGCTGTTCGGTTGTTTTGCGCGACGCACGCCTAACCAGCGGGCGAAAATAAACCCGAGCAGGTACATCAAGCCATACCAGCGCAAACCGATAGGACCGAATTCAAAAATGGCGGGGTCGAAATGGGGCAATATAAGATAATCTGAATTCATAACTTTCCTTATTTCAACAACATATTTATCGCCACCACAATTAAAAAGGCGGCAAAGGCTTTCTTCAAGGTCGGCACCGGCAGTTTATTGGTGGCATTGGCGCCGAGTTTGGAAGTAAAAAATGAGGTCACGGTAATGCCCAACACCGCAGGCAAATACACAAAACCGATGGAATACGGCGGCATACCCGGCGCGTGCCAGCCGCTCACCATAAAACTTAACATGCCGGCAATGCCCATTAGCATTCCGCAGAAAGCGGAAGTGCCGATGGCTTTTTTAATATCCACGTTGCGCGAGTTTAAAAACGGCACGATAAACCCGCCGCCGCCGATGCCCGCCACGCTGGCTGCCATACCGATGAGGCCGCCACCGATAATGGAGGCTAACGGGGTGATTTTCTTATTGGGATCAATGTGTTTTTGTTTAATGGAAAGCACCATTTTTGCCGCCAAATACATCACTAAACAGGCGAATAATTTACTGGAAATTGCATGTGGTAATTTGCTGATATATTGACCGGAGACAAAAGCGCTGATCATTAAGGCGGGCGCAAAATATTTTAAAGTTGACCACACAATGTTGCCCAGTTTGTGGTGCCGTTGCGCGGAGGAAAAGGCGGTAATCACAATGGTGGCAAAAGAAGTACCAAGTGCGGTTGGCATGAGCAGCGAATCGGGCACACCGACGATAGGCAATAAATACACCAACATCGGCACAATCACCAACCCGCCGCCGATGCCGAATAAACCGGCTAAAAAGCCGGCGATACAACCGGCAAGTAAGCAGAAGAGAAGAAAGGTTAACATAATTATCCTTTGTACTTATATGATGGGCGTTTTGACTGTTTGGCATTGTTGTGTTTTTTCGACGGGGAAACGCGCCTATTTTCTTCCGACACACTTGGCTCCGTCGGTTGCAATAAACTGTTGTTATTTTCATCAAATAACACCGAGGCGAATTCCTTCATGGCTTTGCGATATACTTCTTTTTTGAAAGACACCACCTGACGCACCGGATACCAAAAACTGACCCAACGCCAACCGTCGAATTCCGGGATTTTGCTGCATTGCATATTAATATTTTTGCTGTCGCCGATGAGTTCCAGTAAAAACCAACGTTGTTTTTGTCCGATACACATTGGTTTAGAATCAGAACGCAACAAACGTTTCGGCAACTTATAACGTAACCAATGTTTGGAAGCATGCAGCACCCGCACATCTTTGCGTGTTAAACCCACCTCCTCAAACAATTCGCGATACATCGCCTGCTCGGGCGTTTCACTACAATTAATCCCGCCCTGCGGAAATTGCCAGGAGTTTTGTCCGTATCTCTTCGCCCACAGCACTTGCCCCTTATTGTTGCAAATAACAATGCCTACATTCGGACGGTAGCCATCGGAGTCGATCACTATCGTATCCTTACTTTTAATCTTCTAAATTCAAACAACGGTGAATTGTTTCACAAACTGCCCGTTAGCACAACTTATTCTTATAAAACGGCAAAAACGAAGCGGCAAATCCCCACGCCATTTTTTGATCCACTTCACAAAACCCGGTTTATCCATTTTCGCTTTTTGGCGATTTCTTCTACATTTACATTCATTGCATGTTAATTTATCAAAAGGAGTGGTGATGAAAAAAACCATAATCCTCAACGCCCAACGCTCTCATTGCATTGCCACGCCGGGGCACACCGACGGTTTAACCCTCTGCGACGCGGGTCTGCCGATCCCCACCTAAGTTGAAAATATCGATCTCGCCTTAACCAAAAACATCCTAAGTTTCCTCGCCTACTTAGATGCCATCGTCAGTGAGATGTTTGTCGAACGGGTATTACCGGCGCAGGAAATCCAAGAAAAAAATCCCGAAATGCTGACCGCACTTTTAGCCCGCTTGAATAAACCGGAACAGCAACAAGGTAACCGAATCGCCGTGGAATACGTTAGCCACGAGGAGTTCAAACACGCCACTGCACAAAGCAAAACCATCGTGCGCAGCGGCGAATGCTCGCCATACGCTAACATTATTTTGTACTCCGGCGTACCGTTTTAACGGAGGCGTAATACAGCAACTTCTGTTAAAAATCAGCGGAATTGTGTATATTTTTTACCGCACTAACGAAATTTTTCAGCGTTGCGATGATGTCGCTGTGTTGTGCAACAGTCAGTTTATCGGCAAAAGTGCGGTCGTTTTTACAAACGTTTTTGAGGAGCGCGCTGTGCGTTCCTTTTCAGAGGAGGAATTATGTGCGCCAAACTTGTTGTGCTCGGCAGTGTTAATGCCGATCATGTGATTCGTGTCCCGCGTTTTGCCCGTGCCGGTGAAACCTTACGCGGCGCCGGTTACCGCATTGCTTACGGCGGTAAAGGTGCCAATCAGGCGGTAGCCGCCGCGCGATTAAAGGATCAAAATACGCAGGTGGATTTTATCGCCTGCATCGGCAACGATGATATTGGTCACGCTATGAAAGCCGCTTTTGCAAGCGACGGCATTAACACGGCGACCATGACTCAAATTGAACAGGAAATGACCGGTGTCGCCATGATTCAAGTGGCGGACAGCGGCGAGAACAGCATTGTGATTAGCGCCGGTGCCAATGCTTATTTGGACGAACATATCGTTTCCCGTTATGCCGCACATATTCAACAAGCGGATGCGTTGTTAATGCAGCTTGAAACGCCCCTTTCGGCAATTTGCCTGGCGGCGCAAATCGAACAACAACAGGGCACGAAAGTGATTCTTAACCCTGCGCCGGCGCAAGCATTACCGGAAGAATTGTTCCATCGGTTATACATGATTACGCCGAATGAAACGGAAGCGGAAATCCTGACGGGCATTAAAGTGGAAGATGAGATCTCGGCGGCGCAGGCGGCAGAAAAACTCCATCAGTTTGGTGTGCAAATCGTGCTGATTACCTTGGGTGCCAAAGGGGTTTATGTCAGTGAAAATGGTCAGGGGAAAATTATCGGCGGTTTTCGCGTGAAAGCAAAAGACACCACGGCGGCAGGCGATACCTTCAACGGCGCCTTGGTAGTTGCCTTGCTAGAAGGAAAAACATTAACGGACGCTATTCGTTTTGCCCACGCAGCGGCGGCAATCGGCGTTACCCGTGAAGGCGCTCAGCCTTCGATTCCGCATCGTGCGGAAACCTTGGATTTCCTGGCACAGCAGACTTAAAAGTGCGGTGTTTTTTCTCGGCGTTTTTAATGCATAGCCATTCGATAGATAAAAAATTAGCCCTTTAAATAAAGGGCTAATTTCGTTGGGAAATGTGTCAATTAAACCACTTCAACTTCAACCGCTGTCGGACCGCGTTGGGAATCCTGTACGTTATACGCCACACGGTCGCCTTCGTTTAAGGTACGGAAATTGTTACCGACGATGCCGGAGAAATGTACGAATACATCTTTTGAACCATCCGTAGGAGCAATAAAACCAAAGCCTTTTGTGGAGTTAAACCATTTTACGGTGCCATTTAATTTAGACATGTTGTCTTCCTTCTTAAAGTAATGAAATTATATGCTTGCAAAAGCATGAACCGCTAGCGATTTGACTTAAACAGAGATGGATAAATAGAATCTTCAAAGCGCAAATTTAAAACTTGAATGAGGAAGAACCGAAATAACTAACTTACTGAAGTGATTATCTAGCGTGGAGCGCATTAGAACACAACCGGGAAATAAAAACAATCTATTTTGTTGAATTTACATGCTTGTCTAATCAGCTTTCGGCGATAATCACAACCAAACTAAACAAACAACCATTTGATAAACAAATAAAAATAAAATAGATATTATTGAATTGGGTACCTAAATGGGTACTATTTTACAAAGTCATTAAACTGATTGCCTACAATATAACCTTTCGTCCGCTAAATTCAACATAATTCAACCTGATTCCGGGGTATTTTTAGAAAATCTAACCTCTTGGCGCGGGCTTGGGGAAAAAATGAAAATAGCCTCTAAATGAGGCTATTTTGAACGATTTTAACCGGCAAGGCAATCCTTGATTAGATAGCCTGCTGATTTACCCAATAAGTGCGGTTTATAAATATCAGTACAACGCACAACCTGAACCTTCCCACCGTGCTCAAAATAGGTATCAACAAACAACCCTTTACTGCGTCTTACTGTATAACCGTAAGACGGGTCAAAAATGTTGCCTTTATTATTTTTTGCTTTCTCGGATACATAGGCAAGGATAATACAATTAGACCAGATTTTTTCTAACTTTCCGCCGACCTGTTGTACTGCTTCGCCAATTTTTACATTCTTAACGCCTATTAGCTCGGCAAATATTTCCGGGGTTAAAATACCGGTGCGGGTATATTTAATGCGCTCTAAGATAATTTCATTTTCTTTTAAAACTTTCCAAACGTCCCCGGCGATTACACAAACATTAGGCTTCATGCCAATAGTTGAAGATATTGCATAAATACCATTTTCAATAATTTCTAATGGATTAGATTTTTTATTGCTGATTTTGTTATTCGTATTTAAAGAAATAACATTATCAGTGCTGTAATTATCGCTATTTTGAGCAAGCTTTGCCGTTTCTACCTCTCGCCCTAATGCGATAATGTCCTGGGTAACCGATAGTGCATAAACCGATAGTCGCTTTTTCGTCATCATCTAACTTTAATAATGCATCGCTTACGTTAGAGATTTTTAACGTATTGCAAAGATCCTTAGCAATAAACCAAGGCTCATTATTAATGGCTAGAGTTCGGATAGAATTTGATTCAAAGCTGAATGTGGATAATTGAGATTGATTAGACATAGAATGCCTCCTGTGATTGTTTTCTGAAGTTTAATTGGCCCATATAGGGCGCCGAGAGGTTCAGAAACCGTCACAAGTTCGGCCGGGATTATTCCCCTTTAGGGTATTGTATTCTCCGCCCTCTCGACATTGAGTTTTCTAAAATCACTTTTTAATGGCGAGAAAGTGATCTCAAATTTTGGACATAAAAAAACCGCTTGTCTGACGGGTGCGGATTTCCGCTTGTGATTTAGGTTTCTGACGCCTTAAGGGGGATATTAATAAAAAAAGCCTGTTTTGTAAACAGGCTTTTATGATTTTATTAGGATTTTTTCCTAAAGTTATCATCATTTATACAATATTCAAAACAATCTCGAATAATGCCGCTTAATCTCAAAATATTTTCAGGGCAATCAATAATAATTTGACTACCTGAAATTTCTAACCCAGATCTAGCAATCTCTTTTTGATTTTCTGAGGTTAATTCAATAGGAATAATAATAGATGGTCGTTGTTTATTGTCGAAATAACGCAAAATCCATCTGTTTGATTTACCCTGATATAGGACGCTGAAATAGCTTTCAGTATCTTTTGCTACTAAATCGGCTTCGCTTCCAAGAATCATGGAAACATATTCCAAAACTTGTCTCTCAGTATATGTGGTAACTATTTTGCTGTTTTCAGGATCTATAATCGGAGCAGTCTCATCAATGATTTCAGATTCGGGCTCATTAACAGATTCGGTATCAACAGCTTTTTTCGACAATCCTGAAACTACCATGTCACTTACTGCTTTTTCTACCGCTTGCTTGACTATTGGCGTGATAGATTCAATAAAGCGTTGATTTAGCTGTCTTCCAATATTAGCGCGCCCTGCCACATAGCGAACAAATTCACTATCCACTTCTTTTAATGAAGATGAAATGGTTTTAGTAAAGGCTGATAAATAAATACTTTCTTCCGCTAATGTCCGCAATGCTTCCGGCTGAAACTTATCATGACAAAATTGAGATAATTGCGGTATTTTTGTTTCATCAAGCGATTCAAAATTAACGCGTAAAAATGGCGCATTATCCATGATGTTTTTATCTTTTAAATCGGTAAAAAAACGCCATTCACGCCCGTTTGTAATTGCAGCCACAGCTACTTCCGGCGTAGCATTAAAATATCTGGCAAGCTGTGGAGAATGATTGGTTAAATCTTCGTTATAAGACTTAGCCTCAATAAACATAACCGGTACATTATGACAGAATAAAGCATAATCAACTCGTTCACCATTTTTAGCACCAGTAAAATCAGCGGCATATTCTGCCTTTACTTTGGTTGGGTCATAGGCTGAAAATCCTAAAATATCAAGAAAAGGAAGAATCAAAGCCTGCTTCGTTGTTTCTTCGGTTGTACAATGTTGCCCAACTCTCATAATATGTTGAGAATGCGCTAATATTTTTTCTTTGAAAATTTGATCGCTCATTTTTGGATTCCTCTTGGTTTAATAGAGACGCCCATTCTACAAAACCCAAGACATTTCCGTAAGTTCTACCTCAAATTTATTTCAATTTTGCGATCTGCGTCGCAGATTCCATTATAAAAAAACCTACGTTTTAAACAGGCTTTTGAAAAAAGCTTATCAAATAAATCATCACTTAAAAAACACAACAAAAATGTTGCACATACAACAAATTTGTTGTATTCTATCTTCACTGTATAGCAAAGGAGGTACCCCGATGAAATACAGTGAATTCTTGCGATACTTGCTTGAGCAAGGCTGCAAAGTCGAAGCAACCAAGCGCGGAAGTCATCGCAAGGTAACGTTGAATGAGTGCCAAACTGTCTTTCCCTACCATGGTAGTAAAGAAATCGGTACCGGCTTAGTTCACAAAATCAAAAAAGACTTAAACTTAAAATAAGTCTTTCGCCTCTGAAAAGGGGCGTTTTCTCAAACGATTTAAGGAGAAACCATGTTACGCTACCCTGTTGAAATCACCCCGGATGATAACGGTACATTCCTTGTCACTTGCCCCGACATTCCCGAAATGGCAAGTGTAGGTGAAGATATTGAAAGCGCACTACTTGAAGCGGAAGAAGGTTTAGAAACCGCCCTTGAATTTTATTTTGATGATAAACGCCCAATTCCAATGCCAAGCCAGCCAAAAGATGGGCAATATACGGTTCCGCTTTCCTTATTGCGTTCACTAAAAGTCTTCTTACTCAATGAAATGCTCGCACAAGGTGTGCGAAAAGCTGAAATGGCGCGCCGTCTTGATGTTCACATGCCGCAAGTCGATCGCTTATTAGATTTTCGCCACCCATCCAAAATTGATTTTGTTGAAAAAGCCTTTAAAAAATTAGGGCGCGAAATTAATTTATCGGTTCATTAAAAAATACGGTCGATTTGACCGCACTTTAAGCTGTATAGCGTGCGGTCTGTTGTTGCCCGTAAATGTCCTGATAATCAATGGATATTGTCAGTTTGCGCGAATCGGGTTCAAAATCAGCCTGATAGTCGGTGATTTTTGACACTCCTTCAGTCTCCAACACATGACGCTTAATTTTGATTTCCCAATCTGCCAGATTGACACCGCGCCCCATTTGCTCAAGCCATGGCAAGCCATGTTCTAAATCTAGAAACCAGTCATTGGCAAACGACCAAAGGCGGGTTTGCACATTCTGCGCGATAGCTTCAGATTCAGTGGCGTAGTTCGAAAAACCTTGCCCAAACGTCCAATCGTGATTTTTATCCAGCCGTCTTACTCTTGTTGTCATTGTGGTGCCCCTGTCGCTCCGCCGCTGTCGCCTCGGTGAGTGTGTGATTTGCCTGAAATACCCGCCGCTTTTACGTCCGTATCGCTACTAATCGCCCCCGTCGAATGTAACTCACCTTTTTGTTTTGTATTGCCGTCATGCTCAATATCCCCTTTAATCTTGATTGAACCGTTCACAATGCGAATATACGTGCCACCATCAAGGGTTTGCATGGATAAACCACCGGCAAAAAAGCCATTAATCGCTTTGGGCACCGAGCAAACGCCGGGAATAAACATAGCGTCAGATAAATCATGCAAGCGGAAATCCAACGGCAACGACACTCCGCCACTATGCCACCAGCCATCAATGCAACGTTCTGAAAAGATGGCAATGCCCTCATCTCCCGCCTGTAGCGGGAATGTCACCGCGAATCCCCCGCCGCGGGGGAAACTCACCGGTACATCAACCAACGGCGGGATGTCGGCGCTGCTTCCGTCCGTAAGCTGCATTTTGATTTGTACTGCAAGCGTAACAGTCTGTTTTACTGGGTTGAAGTTAACAACTTTAGCCGGCAGAGCGGTATGTAGATTTAGTCTATCCTGTTGGATTTGTTGATCCGTTGCCGTCTCTGGGGTAGCAAGCGATTGTTCATAATTCATTAAATATAACCTTTGATTTATGTTTTAGCTGTGTTATTATTTACATAACTTAAAAGTTATGAGGGTTGTATGTTTAAATTATTATTTCACCCAGAGGCATTTGCTGAAATTGGAAGCATTAGGCAGTGAACTTCGTTTTCCACATGCACGTGCAATGGGGAATGGTCTATTTGAGCTGCGCGCCGGCAATAAAGATATTTCCCGTACATTTTTTGCTTTTGCAGTAGGTAAGAAAATTTATATTCTACGTACATTTATTAAAAACACACAAAAGACCCCACCATCAGAAATTCAATTAGCCTTAAAACGTTTAGGAGAAATGACCGATGAAAATTAAACCTATAAGCTACAAACAAGTAAAAGATACCTTACTTCAAGATGAAGAAACTAAAGCACTTTATTTGCAAGAAAAACGTATTGAGGAACTGCAATCACTACTCCAAGAAATGCGTATTCGCGCAGGTCTAACTATTTCTCAAGTTGCAGAAAAAATGGGTGTAACTCAACCGGCAATCAGCAAATTAGAAAAAAATGCCAGCCGCGCTTCATTTCTGACTTTGCAGCGTTATGCCAATGCTTGCGGCGCTGAGTTACGCGTCGGTGTAATCTAATTTAACATCCTACCCTAAAGAACAGAGTTTTACGGCACGGAGCTGATAAATAACCGTATCTTCCCAAAGTGCGGTTATTTTTTCTTGTTCTTTTTAGATTCCACTTTTTTAAACTTTCCGCCAATCGCGGTGAGCTTGCTTTGCCAGTCTCCGCCGATACCATCTCCACTATGCGCCAGCTTCACGATTTTGTATTCGCCGTTAAAATACTCTAAGATTGATTCCACCTGTACTAACCCGCCTATTTGCAATGCGGGATTAAGCAAACAAGTTAGTTCAAGCCCATCATCAGTTTGCTGCGGTGCGTTAATCATGCCTGTTTCCTGCGACAACAAAACGGCGTCATCACTCAACACCTTGTCTTTCGGCAAAAAAACCAAAGAACCGTCCTGAATAGACCAATTCGCCCCATTATTACGCGCGATCTTGGTGAGAATATCCCGGCTGTTGCCGTTTAATACACGCCCGCGAGGAAGTTTACGCTGATTCGGAATGTCTATTGCGCCCGTCTGCACTTTTGGCATGGTTTTCTGTAATTCTTGAACAATTTGCTCATCTGTTGCACCGGCTTTAAGCGTCGTTGTTGCCCGAGATTTCGTATAGGCTTGATGCCCGTCCGCACATTCGAGCGTTAACCATCGCGCGAGTTTTCCCGTCTGTCACGCGATTACCGTAATTGGATGGTAGCGCTTTAATCGCAACTTCACGACCGGCTGCCGCAGAAAGATGTTTAGTTAAAAACTCTAACGCGGTAGTGTCGGTGTTTGACCGCTAAATGATTTCAGACGGGCGACTAGTTCAGCTTCCGTCGGCAATCCCAATGCGTGATAGTCAACGTCATTGCACCACGCCACAAACTCGCCGACGCTTGGTAAATACCCAACTCGCAAAATTAGGTGTTTTAACGTTAGGGCTTAAATTTTTAATCAAGCCAAAAATCCAATTAGCCGCCAACAAATCATCGTTGGTGTAAACAAATTTCTTTCCCGTTTTCGCCGGAGGGAAATTTTTTCCCGACGTAGAAGTATTATGATTATTAGTATTTTTATAATTAGTATTATTATCTGTCGGATCTATTTCCGAGTTTTTTCGGATTTCAATCCGAGTTTTTTCGGATTTCAACCTGATTAAATTCATTCCAAGATTTCCCTTTTTGGGTTAATCTGATCAGGTCTTTTTTCTCGATGTTTTTATAAATGATTAAGCCTTTTTGAGCTAAATCTTTAAAGTGTCTATAAACCGTGTCACTTTTTGAGTAAAAAAGCGGCAACTCGTCAATAACACTATTACGTGACACCCAGTAAAATACTTCACCGTCACATACAACTTCTTTCGCCCATGAGGAGGATTGGTTAAGTAAATCAAATAGTGCGCCTTGGTTAGCGTTTAAGCCCCATTCGAGGCATTTTGCGCTGTTGATGTATGTACTAAAACGCATCTCAACCCTCCAAGTTCTCAAAAAAGAACGTATGATCATTAATAATATTAAGTGTTTTAAACACCCCTGATTTTTCCAAAAATTCAATCTGATATTGGTTAAAATCCGGTTGCTTGATTGCCTTCTTGAAAGACAAATACATCCTGAATTGCTCAAGAGTCTTCACTCCTTTTGAGCTATTACATTTGCGGCAAGAAGGGAATAGATTGTCAATATGATTTGAACCGCCATTTGACTTAGCAACAATGTGATCAATTACCATAGTTTCTTTGGATAATTTTTCGCCACAGTATGCGCAATGCCAGTTACATTTATCCGCAACTAACAATCTTTTTGATTTGCTAAATGCTTTACTCATCACGCCACCGCCTTATTAAGCATTGTTGATAGTTTGGCTAAACCCTTTGCAGTTACTAATACTTGAGGGTAGATTTTTTCCGTCCCGTCAGGTTGTGTGACAGGGTGCGCTTTATGCTCTAAATAACCGCGTTGCAATTTGTCTTGATAAGCAATCCAAGCAGATCCAACAGTGCGCTTATAAATCCATCCGTGAGCAAATAAAAATTGGGTAAATGCTCTTGGTTGCATTTGGAGGTGTTTTGCGGCATTGGTTAGATTCATTGCGCCTTCGGTTGCGGTTGCTAAACGATCAAATGCTTCAATTTTTGGTGCGTTTTTTTCTTTTTCCGCTTGTAATTGAGCGGCAAGCATTAACGCCTCGGAAAATGATTGCGGGATAAGTGCGGTCTGATTTGGTTGTAATTTGCCTTTTACTACCTTGTCAAAAGTATCATAGACTTTTACTTCAAATTCCGGATTAATCCACGCGGCGTATTTGTAAACTAGCTTTTCCACGGCGTAGCAACCTTGATTTGTTCCGCCGTTGATGATTTCTAGGGCAGAATGCAGATTTGCATTGTGGTTATCCAGCACCGACACAAAGTCTTTTGTGCCTTTTAGGCGCAAGAATTGACTTGGTGCATGGATAGGATTTCCGCCGCTCGCACGGTGTAAATCGTTAAGGCAATAGCGCCCTTGACTATCTTGTTTAATTTTTGTATTATCAATAACGATTAATTGATTCATTAATTAACTCCTCGTGAGTGTAAACAGCCACCGTTCCAGCGGTGGTTTTTTATTGCCGTTTATTCAGCGTGATTACGCACTCAATTGAATGCTGTGTCGCCGCTAAATGCTTGTTTAATAATTTGCGGATCACGTCTTCTTCATCGGTGGTAATTTCGCCGTCGGCTAATGCACTTTCCAATGCTTCAAACAACAATCCGCGCGCTGATAACTCATGCAGTTGCAGAGTTGAGATTTCCACTGCATCTAATTCACTTACTATTGCGTCCGGCACAAAACGACCGCCGGCATTTCGGCAAAGCTCCTCGATAAAATCAGTGCATCCATACTCAAGTTGTAGCGCGATCAACTCCTCATTTTTGAAGCGTTGCCCCTTCGTCTGATAAAGCCGATTGTTTAACTCCGCTTCCGAAAATCCGAGAAATCCCGCAACCGCACTTTTACCACCAGGTATCTTCTCTATCATTTCGATAATGACTTTCTTCATTGCCATAATTTTTGCCTTGTTTTTATGGTTTTCTTTTGGGTAAAGGTTGGTAAATTAATCCCACAAATCAGGACGTAATTCGGATTTCTTAACTTTTCCGGCTGTAAGTTCTTCAATCTTTGCGCAACGTTCCGCAGGCACTTTTTCACGCCACTTGGAAACAGCCCAAGGGGTAAGATTGAAATGTCGAGCCATAGCCGAAATACCGCCCACGATTTCATAAGCTTTTTCGATTGGTAGCATTTTAACCTCTTTATTCTATTTAAAGTAGAGATATTCTACTACTAAAAATAGAATTGAATCAACTATTTTAATTTTGTATCTTCTACCTTTAGTAGAAGTGAAGGAGTGTCTATGACAGATTTAGCAAGCCGACTTAATGAATTAATGGCTAAACAAGGCAAAAATATTGTGGATTTACAAAAAGCTATTGGCGTAACCTATGAAATGGCTAGACGCTACACTTTAGGCACTGCAACCCCGAGAGATAATAAAATTGAAGCTATGGCGAAGTACTTTGGAGTTACCCCTGCTCATTTGAAATACGGAACAGCCGATTCTTTAGAAAATCAAGTAACTTCTAATGTGAAAGACGTTGGCTCATTCGACTTATGGGATCGCAATACTCCACTAAATAGCGATGAATACGCCGTGCCGTTTTATCAAGACATTCGCCTTGCTGCTGGAAACGGCTTTGCTGATGACATAGCGGACTATAACAACTTCAAATTGCGTTTTTCCAAGGCAACACTACGTAAACAAGGCGTACAGTACGAAAATGCGGTATGTGTGATTGCTGACGGAAATTCAATGGAACCGGTTATTCCGGATGGAACAACAGTTGGTATTGATCTTGGTAATAAAACAATCCGAGATGGGAAAATATACGCAATAAATCACGGTGGGCTATTACGCATAAAGCTACTTTACAATATGCCAAACGAACAAGTGAAAATCCGCAGTTATAACAGCGAAGAACACCCAGATGAGATAGCAGACCTGCAAGATATATCAGTTATTGGGAAAGTCTTTTGGTATTCAGTTTTACTATAGAAACTAACACTAGATATTGTTGATCTATAACTACTAACCTAAGGAAAAAATATGGCTAAAAAACCTAAAAAAGAAGCTTTAACAGAAGAGAAAATTAAAGTGGTTCAAGTAGTATTACGAGCCTTTAAAATCAATAATCCAAACGCAACTACAGCAACGAGCCAAGTAAGAGAAAAACTCGAGGATTTTTTAGAAAGCGAACATTCAGCCGAGCAGCGTTGTTTGATATTAAATCCTGACGATGCCAATAAAGAACAAGACCTTATTTCGGACTATAGTAGCAAAGGAAAGCAACAATCCCTCTTTTGTACATTGTTGCGAATGAAGCTAGGTAACGGCGTGCAACATATTACCAGTGAGCTGTTAAATGAGCACAAATTCAGCATTAACGACTTGAAGCAACGTACAATCGCAACAGCCGGTATTTACCAACGCCATTACTATTTTTCCATCCTTGGCGATTATCTTGTTACTGCCTGCATGCCTTTAAATCAAACTATTAAGCAGCTACAAACCTACTTAGCATGGTTGCTTAATAATGAAATTTTGGAAATTACACCAATGATTTCACCTCCAAAAGAGTGTAAGCTCAGTGATTTGGTTTCGGCAACTTTTGCCGACCCTGAATTCAACGATATTCCGCGACCTCAATCAGAGCAAAATACGCATAGCCATAAAACCCCAAATAACGTTCCCGCTCAACATGCGGAAAATACTGGAACAAAACGCAGTTGGCTTAATGTTGCAGTTATTAAGGAATTACTTCCTAAACTGTTGAGAGAGAGGTCAGACTTTAAAGAAATTGAAGACCTTGCTAAAATAATTTCTGCTGAATTGGTGGTGAAATTTAAAAAACCGCGTAAAATGGTTCAGGAAGACTATGAAAAAATCCTTGGTGCAACCCTTAAGCCGGTAGGCGATATTGAGAATGTGAAATTTAAAACCAAAGATAAAAAGAGCATAGTTAAAGGAAGGGATTTGCTCAAAACAAAAACTGTTGAAATTGAAAAAACAGAAAGTGGGTATCTCGTTGAAGAGCAACTAATACAAGCTATGGCGCACTATCTACAAGAGATCAGTCAGTGAAAATTATCGCTCAATTAATCTTGGCATTTTTACTTTCGTTGTTAATTTGTAACATTGGCACTTATCGTCCAAGCGCAGCTACACTAAACGTACTTTACACCGTAGCAGGTATTTTGTTTAGTGTGGGACTTGGATTGATCATTACGATCGTACCTAATGGGGTGAGAAATGAAACCTATATTGCTAAAATCCGCAGTACTATTAATGATGTAAGAAACCGGTTTTTTGTTGAATTTTTTTTAATTACCTTGGCTTACGTTTGCTTTTCCGCACCTGAAAACTGGACAGTAATCAAACTTATACACAACCAAGAACTAACATTAAAATTTGATGTTGTTTTATATACAGGGGCTATGCTTATTCTTTCTCTACCTTACTTTATGTGTAATTTTTTAGCAATTCAAAAGCTAAACAATGACATTTTCGACAGAGTGAATCAAGAAACTGGGCACATCACCCTTTAATAATACATTCAACCACATCAACAAACCGCCCTCGTGGCGGTCTTCTTTTGCACACAATTCCTACCGCACTTTATTTTGTTCACTGAACAAGTTCATTTGTTCAATTTTGCCCTTTCTTCTCAATTTTGTGCTAAACGCCGACCGCACTTTTTAAAATCCCACTCTCATCTACTCTCTTTTTTGTGATCTGTGTCACAAATTCAGTAAATGGTCAAAAATAAATTCAATTAAAAATCAAATATTTACTACTTTTAATAGAAAACATTTCTACTTTTATGCAATTTTTGGTTGCAATTAAATCTACTTTAAGTAGAATAACCCACATCAAAGCAAACCACTTTGAGTTGCTCTTTAAAAATTTGAAACAGGTTATTGATGGGTATTGGCTAGCTTATCCAGTTCAGAAATTAAACTTGGACGAATAACCAATTATTGCGAAAAAGTCATTGAGCTTACTCCAAAGGCAAATGCTTTTGATCGCATTGCCACAAAAAGTGAAGGATCTATGAACCTAACTGAAACGGCAAAACATTTACAGATACCTCCGAAGAAGTTTAATCAATTTTTATTTGCTCATGGTTGGATCTACAGACGCGCCGGCGGAAAATCATGGGTAGCGTATCAGGACAAATTAAAATGCGGCTATTTAGAGCATAAAATTTATCGGGCTACACAAGAGGATGGAACAGAAAAAGTTTATCCTCAAGTTTTAGTCACAACAAAAGGATTAAGCAAACTATCTCAAATGCTTGAACAGCCCAAGCAAACCCTACTTGCATAAAAAAATCTTCTTAAACTTTACCGCACTTTTGTGCGGTTTTTTATTTTTATCAAAACAGGAGAAATTCAAATGTTAAAATATTTTATATCTTGGTTATGTTCTTTTATCTATCCACTTAACGGTGTATATCTTGAGCTATGCGCTAGCCTTTCTAAGCATAGTGAAGAATGGGATTTTGATGGTTATTACCTTCAGCATAAATCAAAAGAATTAACAATTCGTGGGTTCCAATATTTCTACGAAATGGAAATATCAATTAAAAACGGTCCAAGCACAAATATACCTCTTAAATACAAATGGCGATTGTATAAAGTGATAAATGATTTCATTCAGCAGAAATCAGGTGACAAGATAAGCGAAATATTAAACCGTGATATTGATTAGATAATAAGCGCACAAATGGGCTTTATTTTTGGAGAAAGTATGGAATTAATAGGCACAAATAAAGCGGCGAAAATACTTGATATGCACCCCGTCACACTACGGGAGATGGCAAACAAAGAAGAAATACCCGCTTACAAGATCGGAAGAAAATGGAAATTTGATGTTGAAGAGCTTGAAAAATTCTTGAAAAAGGATAAAGATCACCCCGAGCAAGAGGCGGGGCATAAGGAGAATATATGTCACGTCAAATCATCTCCCTCAAGAAAAGAGGGGAAATCTGGCATTACTCGTTCACGTCGCCAAATGGTGAGCGCGTACGCCGAAGCGCTAGGACTTCAGACAAAAATCAAGCGCAGCAATTAGCCTCAAAGGAATATAACGAATGCTGGCGAGTATTTAAACTTGGTGAGCGCCCAAATTATTCCTGGCAAGAAGCCGTAGTACAATGGCTTGATGAAAAGCCAAAGCGCAAACAAGATAGAAACATGCTTTACGGGTTAGTATGGCTTGATAAATATCTTGGTGATAAAAAACTCAACGAAATTGACCGCACTTTAATAAAATTCATCCAATATGAAAAAGCGAAGGAAGGCGTTAAGGCAAGAACAATTAATGCCGTTTTGCAGCAGATAAGAGTGATATTAAGAGCGGCGGTTGAGTGGGATTGGTTGGATAAATGCCCTGCAATAAAATTATTACCTGAGCCCAAACGACGTGTACGATGGTTGACCGAACACGAAGAAATAAGGCTCATAGAAGAATTGCCGGAACACTTAAAGCCAATTGTTCAATTTGCTATTTTGACTGGGTTGAGAATGTCGAACATCACGCAGCTAAAATGGTCGCAAATTGACTTATCCAAAAGACAGGCTTGGATAAATTCGGAACAATCAAAAACAGGTAATAGCATTGGCGTACCGTTAAACGGCAAAGCTATTGAAGTGATTGTATCACAATTTGGCAAGCACAAAGAAAACGTGTTCACATATAAAGGCAAGCCGGTTCGCATTGCAAACACTAAAGCGTTCCGCGCGGCATTACAACGAGCTGGAATCAAAGACTTCCGTTTTCACGACTTGCGCCATACTTGGGCGACAAGACACATTATGTCCGGAACGCCGTTATATGTGCTGCAAGAGTTGGGCGGGTGGAGTAAATCAGACACCGTGAGAAAATATGCGCATTTATCTGTTGAGCATTTACAAAACCACGCCAACAATGTTCAACTTTTTGCCACAAAATTGGCACAAACACAAAAAGGAAAAAACCTTATCAATCACTAACTAATTGATAAAGCTATAAAATTTGGTGGAGATAATCGGGATCGAACCGACGACCTCTTGAATGCCATTCAAGCGCTCTCCCAACTGAGCTATATCCCCGTAAGTGGCGGCTATAATAGATTCCGCCCCTTTGTCTGTCAATATTAAATTTTCAATTCAATGTCATCAGATTAAATATTAAGCGTTTTGTGCCTGAATAAAATCAATGGCACGTTGAATTCGCTTTAATGCACGTTCGCGTCCGATACCCACCAGGGTGACATCCATTGACGGCGATTGCCCCGCACCGGTAACGGCAACACGCAAAGGCATCCCCACTTTGCCCATGCCGACCTCTAATTCGGCGGCGGTTTGTTCAATGGCTTCATGAATGGAATGTAAATCCCAGCCGGAAAGTGCGGTCAGTTTTTCTTTTACTTTCTCGAGGGCCTCTACGGAACCGGCTTTGAAATGTTTTTTCGCCGCGGCTTCATCAAATTCGTCGAATTCTTCAAAGAAATAACGGCTTGCCAATGCCATTTCCCGTAAAGTTTTGCAGCGATCCGCCAACATGGCGACAATTTCCGTTAATGCTGGACCGTTGGCGGTGTCAATGCCAAGATCCCGATATTGCCATGCCAGATGTTTCGCTACATAGTCTGCCGGTAATTCACGAATATAATGATGGTTCAACCACAATAATTTTTCCGTATTAAACGCACTGGCGGATTTGCTGACGGAATGCAAATCGAACAATTCAATCATTTCTTCACGGGTAAAGATTTCCTGATCGCCATGTCCCCAACCTAAGCGCACCAAATAGTTAATGAGCGCTTCCGGCAAATAACCTTCGTCGCGATATTGCATGACACTCACCGCACCGTGGCGTTTGGAGAGTTTTTGCCCGTCATCGCCGTTAATCATGGAAACGTGGGCATACACCGGAATCGGTGCATCGAGCGCTTTTAAGATGTTAATTTGACGTGGGGTGTTGTTAATGTGGTCTTCGCCCCGCACAACATGGGTAATGCCCATGTCCCAGTCATCCACCACCACGCAGAAATTGTAGGTCGGTGATCCGTCAGTGCGACGGATAATCAAATCGTCCAATTCGCTGTTGCTGATTTCAATGCGTCCGCGCACGGCATCATCAAAAACAACGGAACCTTCCGTCGGGTTTTTAAAACGCACAACGTGTGGTTCGTCAGCAGAGTGATAGGCGTGATCGTGCAAGCAATGACGGTCATAACGCGGTTTTTCTTTATTTTTCTCTTGTGTATGACGCAACGCATCCAAGCGTTCTTTAGTGCAGTAGCAACGGTATGCCAAGCCTTGTTCAATCATTTGATCAATCACCTGATTGTAACGATCAAAACGTTTGGTTTGATAATACGGACCATGTTCCCATGCCAAATCCAGCCATTCCATCGCTTCTAAAATAGCTTGCGTCGCTTCCGGGGTGGAGCGTTCCAAATCAGTATCTTCGATACGCAACACAAATTCACCATGGTTATGTTTTGCATATAACCAAGAATAAAGTGCGGTTCTGGCACCGCCGACATGTAAATAACCGGTCGGGCTTGGCGCAAAACGGGTACGCACTTTCACATTTGGATCCAAATCAAATAATGCCTCTAATTTCATTTTATAACCCTTTTTCTAATGCAAATAATTGTGCGGTATTGTACTACGGGTTCATTGAATTCATAAGGAAAAATAGTGTTTTATGCCTATTTTTGAAACAACCGACGGATTTTTGGCAAAAATTTGTTGACTGAAATCATTGAGCAATTATAATGCTCGCTCACAACGCTGAGGGCGGTTACGGTTAGCTTAGGTAGGAGAATTCTTGATAAGAAAAGCGCCAAGAGTTCGAAACCGATGTTCTCACCACTTCAAAGTTTCTCAATGTTGTCAATGTAACGACGTGGGCGATTAGCTCAGTTGGGAGAGCACCTCCCTTACAAGGAGGGGGTCACTGGTTCGAGACCGGTATCGCCCACCAC